>NZ_JBIVPA010000042.1:0-1068 GCF_044754405.1 Streptomyces sp. NPDC093089 | reverse complement strand
TCCGTTCGCGGCGGCGGTGGACGAGGAGGGCCGGTTCCCGCAGGAGGCGCTGGACGCGCTGGTGGCGAACGACCTGCACGCGGTGCACGTGCCCGAGGAGTACGGCGGTGCGGGCGCGGACGCGCTGGCCACGGTGATCGTGATCGAGGAGGTCGCGCGTGCGTGCGGCAGCTCCTCGCTGATCCCGGCGGTCAACAAGCTGGGCTCGCTGCCGGTGATCCTGTCCGGTTCGGAGGAGCTCAAGCGCAAGTACCTGGGGCCGCTGGCCAAGGGCGACGCGATGTTCTCCTACGCGCTGTCGGAGCCGGACGCGGGTTCGGACGCGGCGGGGATGAAGACCCGCGCGGTGCGCGACGGGGACTTCTGGGTCCTCAACGGCGTGAAGCGGTGGATCACCAACGCGGGCGTCTCGGAGTACTACACGGTGATGGCCGTCACGGACCCCGACAAGCGGTCCAAGGGCATCAGCGCGTTCGTGGTGGAGAAGTCCGACGAGGGCGTGTCCTTCGGCGCCCCGGAGAAGAAGCTGGGCATCAAGGGCTCCCCGACCCGCGAGGTCTACCTCGACAACGTCCGCATCCCCGCGGACCGCATGATCGGCGCCGAGGGCACCGGCTTCGCCACCGCGATGAAGACCCTGGACCACACCCGCATCACGATCGCCGCGCAGGCCATCGGCATCGCCCAGGGCGCCCTGGACTACGCCAAGGGCTACGTCCAGGAGCGCAAGCAGTTCGGCAAGCCCATCGCCGACTTCCAGGGCGTCCAGTTCATGCTCGCCGACATGGCCATGAAGCTCGAAGCCGCCCGCCAGCTGACCTACGCGGCCGCCGCGAAGTCCGAGCGCGTCGACGGCGACCTCACCTTCTTCGGCGCCGCGGCCAAGTGCTTCGCCTCCGACGTCGCCATGGAGGTCACCACCGACGCCGTCCAGCTCCTGGGCGGCTACGGCTACACCCGCGACTACCCCGTGGAGCGCATGATGCGCGACGCCAAGATCACCCAGATCTACGAGGGCACCAACCAGGTTCAGCGCATCGTGATGGCCCGCAACCTCCCGTAACCACC
>NZ_JBIVPA010000041.1:0-1127 GCF_044754405.1 Streptomyces sp. NPDC093089 | reverse complement strand
GTGGGACCGGCTCCATGCCGTCCTGCTGACGAAGCTGCGGTCGGCGAAGCAGCTGGACTGGTCCCGGGCGGTGATCGACTCCACCCATGTCCGGGCCGCCCGACGCGGCCCAAAAGCGGGCCCAGCCCGGTCGACCGAGCGCGTCCGGGCAGCAAGCATCATGTCCTCGTCGACGGGCAGGGCATCCCGCTCGCCGTGTCGCTGACCGGCGGAAACCGCAACGACGTCACCCAGCTGATGCCCCTGCTCGCGAAGATCCCGTCTGTTGCGGGCCTGGTCGGCCGGCCGAGGCGACGACCGGACATGCTGCTGGCCGACCGGGGCTACGACCACGACAAGTACCGCCGCCTGGTCTGGGCGATGGGCATCAAACCGATGATCGCCCGCCGTGGCGTTCCACATGGCTCCGGACTCGGCGTCCACCGCTGGGTGGTCGAGCGGACCATCGCCTGGTTTCACGGCTTCCGCCGCCTTCGGATCCGCTGGGAAAGACGCGACGACATCCACGAAGCCTTCCTCGGCCTCGCCACCTGCCTCATCACCCACCGACACGTCCAACGCCTTTGCTAGGACCTCTTGCAGAGCAGGACCTGGACCGCCTCCTCGCCTCGGTGGCATGATCAGTCTCAATGACTACCATCCGAAAGGCCCATGCCGCGTAGACGGCCCGGCGTGCTGCGCACCCAAGGAGCGGGACTGCGACCGCTGTGTGCAGGTATCAGGCCTTGGTGGGACGTCCGGCTCCCCGAACCCAGGCCCACTCGAATCGCGGGGCTTTCCCCCCGGACGGTCTCCGCGATTCACCGTGAGGAGTGCAGGCGCCCGTACGACGAGGGACTGTGGCCCGGCGCCACTCGATCGGCTCTCGATGCCTATCGCAGGTTCCTCTCCCTGCCCGGGCGGTACGTGTATCTGCGTCGTCCCTACTGCCCCTGTGACATGTGCGAACGTGAGGAAAACGTCGCGTTCGCCCGGGACCTGCTCGACCTGGTTGTCCACAGGCTTTCTCCACATCCACGTCGGGATCTGGAGGCCCTACTGGCGCCGATGGACGACGAACTACGGCGTAGGACTCTCCCTGACCCGTTCGCCTACCAGCATCCGCATCGCAGAGGAGGCTGGTGGCA
>NZ_JBIVPA010000040.1:0-1129 GCF_044754405.1 Streptomyces sp. NPDC093089 | reverse complement strand
CGGCTCCCTCCTCACGATCATCCCGATCGTCGCCGTCTTCCTCCTCCTCCAACGGTTCTGGCAATCCGGCCTCGCCGCAGGCAGCGTCAAGGAATAGCCACCCATCCACCCACCCGGATCCGTCCCTCCCCGAAAGTCACCCCACCACCACTACCCGCACCCGCACCCGCACCCGCACCCGCACCCGACCAGGAGTACCTCCTATGCGTACGCACAGCACCCGCAGACTGCTCGGCGCCCTCGCTGTACTCGCCACCCTCACGCTGACCGCCACGGCCTGCGGCTCCGACGCCTCGGACGCTGGGCCGAGCGAAAGCACTCCGAACGACGTCAGCGCCGCGCTGGAGAAGGGCGGAAAGGTCACGGTGTGGGCCTGGGAACCCACGCTCAAGAAGGTGGCGGAGGACTTCGAGAAGAAGTACCCCAACGTCGACGTCGAACTGGTCAACGCCGGCACGGGCGACAAGCAGTACACCGCCCTGCAGAACGCGATCGCGGCCGGCAACGGTGCCCCCGACGTCGCCCAGATCGAGTACTACGCCCTCGGCCAGTTCGCCATCGGCAAGTCCGTGGAAGACCTCTCCCCCTACGGAGCCGCCAGATACGGCACCAGCTTCACCCCGGGCCCGTGGGACGCGGTCACGGAGGACAAGGCCATCTACGCCCTGCCGATGGACTCCGGCCCGATGGCCTTCTTCTACAACAAGAAGGTCTTCGACAAGCACGGCATCAAGGTCCCCACCACCTGGGACGAGTACGTGGAAGCCGCCCGCGCCCTCCACAAGGCCGACCCCAAGATCTTCATCACCAACGACACCGGCGACGCCGGCGCCACCACCAGCCTCATCTGGCAGGCCGGCGGCCGCCCCTACAAGACCGACGGCACCGACGTCACCATCAACTTCGCGGACGAGGGCACCCAGACCTACACCGCCACCTGGCAGAAGCTCCTCGACGACAAGCTCCTGGCCCCGGTCAGCTCCTGGAGCGACGCCTGGTACAAGGGCCTGGCCGACGGCTCCATCGCCACCCTGTCCATCGGCGCCTGGATGCCCGCCAACCTCACCTCCGGCGTCGCCTCCGCCTCCGGCGACTGGCGCGTCGCCCCCCTGCCCCAGTGGACCAAGGG
>NZ_JBIVPA010000039.1:0-1748 GCF_044754405.1 Streptomyces sp. NPDC093089 | reverse complement strand
CCTAGTGCTTTGACCGGTAAGGTTCGCCGGGTCGGCGGCCTGTTGGGTGACATGCGGTGACATGGTGGCGGCGATTCGCGCTATAGGATCTTGAGCCCAGAACTGGATGCCGGAGGGCTGGGATGGAAGAGCCGCGGATGCGCCTCGGCACCGATGATGCGTGGCTGGACCTGACTCGGACCGGTGGCGACACCTGGCGGGTCAGTGCCGACTGGTGCTCCCTGCTGACAGCCGACTTCACCGTGGACCTCAGCGATGCTGAGGTCGCGGACTTCGCGGGGCAGATGCTCTCGCGTCTGGATGAGGCGTCAAATGCGGGGTTCTCGGCCGTGGTGACCCCTGGCCGCAACAATCCCCTGTCACTGAAGGCCGAGCCCGTCGGGGACGGTTTTTCCTTCTTCGTGCGGCTGACTCCCAACGGGGACGACACCGTGTGCCACCTTCAGATGGAACTCAATCCGATCGCCGCTCCGGACCTGCGCGAGATGTTCGACGCGCTCCGCGCGGCGCTGGTGACCTGACAGTCTGGAGAGCTGCCTGGTGAGGCCGCCGTGTGGAGTGGACGCCCACCCCACCGGATGCCTCTCTCACTGCGGATGCGTGCTCGTTCGCGTCGTTGGGCTGCCAGAACATCGGGATGGCGGGCGTTGTTGTTGCGCCAGCGCAGGTAGGCGTGCAGGGCCCGGGTCTGGACGGTGTGGTTCGGATGGTTCGAGTTGGCCAGCGTGAACTGCCGCAGCGGCCCGAAGTGGGCCTCGATGGGGTTGGCCCAGGACGCGTAGGTCGGGGTGAAGCACAGCTCGACCTTGTTCATCGTCGCCCACCTGCGGATCTTCCAGTTCAGGTGGGCGGAGAGGTTGTCGAGGATCACGTAGATCGGGGCGCCGTCCGGACGGGCGGCGCGGATGGACCGCAGGGCGGCCCAGGTGGGGTCGATGCCCTTGCGGCGCCGGTTGATCCCCCACAGCTTGTCGTCGCCGACCGAGTAGCAGCCGTGGAAATAGGTGATGCCGTGGGTGCGGCGGTAGGTGGCAGGCAGTCGGTCGGGGCTGCTCTGCTTCTGCCAGCAGGAGCCTGCGGTGGGGCGGATGCCCAGCGGACCGAACTCGTCGAAGGCGAACGTGCGGTCCGGACGCTCGTTGACCGCGTACTCGATTCGCTCCAGCTTGGCGTCGAAGTCCGGGTCCGGCGATTCCTTCCAGGTCTTCGTCCGCTGGAAGGTGATCCCGCGGCGGGCCAGTAAGCACCGCAGGGCCTCCCGGCCGATCCGAACGGGCCGGGCGATGTTCCGGCGCAGGTGATCGACCAGTTTGCGGACCGACCAGCGGGTGAAGGGTTTACCCAACAAGGTCGGGCGGGTGGTGGCCGTCTGGACGACGAAGTCCTCGTCATCACTGCTCAGCAGGCGGGGACGGCCTCCCGCCCACTGAGGGTTGAGGCATGCGAGCCCGATCTCGTTGAAGCGGTGGATCACGTCACGGACGGTGTCCTCGTCCGCCTGGACCAGACGCGCGATCACCGGGACCGTGCTGCCGCCGGCCGAGGCCAGCACCATCATCGCCCGCCGAAACCTCACCGAGCTCGTGCTGCCCCGCCGCACGATGTGCTGGAGCTTCTGCCCCTCCTGCTCCGTCAGCCTCCGGACCCTGACCGGTGGTGCCATCCCACCTCCCCTGCTGGTTGGAAGCGTCATCACTTCCAACCAGCACAACGAGCAACCCGGTGAACCTATGCGGTCACAGCACTAG
>NZ_JBIVPA010000038.1:0-1915 GCF_044754405.1 Streptomyces sp. NPDC093089 | reverse complement strand
CCATGACGCTCCTGTCGACGTCAGCTCAGGCGGCTTCGCCGCCTCGCCGGCGAGCCCGTTTCCGTCTCCGGAAGGAGGCCTGGGTGGGCTGGGGGTTCGCCGGCCCGTTCGTCGCGGTCTTCGCACTCGTCTTCCTCGCGCCGATCGGCTACGCCCTGTACCTGAGCCTGTTCCAGGACCGGCTGATCGGCGGCACCTCGTTCGTCGGCCTGGACAACTACGCCGACGCGCTGGGTGACGAGCGTTTCTGGCAGGGCCTGCTGCGGGTGGGACTGTTCCTGCTGGTGCAGGTGCCGGTGATGCTCGGCATCGCCCTGCTGGTCGCGCTGGCGATCGACAGCGGCCGGCTGTACGGCAGGACCTTCTTCCGCGTCTCGATCTTCCTGCCCTACGCGGTGCCCGCCGTGGTCGCCAGCCTGATCTGGGGCTTCATGTACGGCACCCAGTTCGGCCTGGTCGGCAACGTCAACGACGCCCTGGGCGTCACGCTGCCCGACCCGCTCTCGCCCTCACTGGTCCTGGCGTCCATCGGCAACATCGTGACCTGGGAGTTCGTCGGCTACAACATGCTGATCTTCTACTCCGCGCTCAAGGTCGTGCCCCGCTCGCTCTACGAGGCGGCGGCCATCGACGGCGCCGGGGAATGGCGGGTGATCGCCTCGGTGAAACTGCCCGCGATCCGCAGCGCCCTGGTCATCGCCACCATCTTCTCGATCATCGGCAGCTTCCAGCTGTTCAACGAGCCCAGCATCCTGCAAAAACTCGCCCCCAACGCGATCACCAGCGACTTCACCCCCAACGTCTACACCTACTCGCTGTCCTTCTCCGGCCAGCAGCACAACTACGCGGCGACCGTCGCGATCGTGATGGGCGTGATCACCGCGATCATCGCCTACACCGTCCAGCTGCGCGGCATGCGGAAGGGCTGACCCGATGACCACCTCCCCCACCACCGCTGCCGCCACCACCGACTCCAGCTCCCCCGCCGGACCTTCCACCACCCACGGCACCGGTACGAGCAAGCACAGGATCGCCACGGCAAGAAGTCGCAGGAAGCCGCCCCACACCCCGCTGCGGCCCCGCCCCAGCATCCCGCTGACCCTCATCACCGGCCTGGTCCTGCTCTACACCCTCGCCCCGCTGGCCTGGCTCGTCATCAACGCGACCAAGGACCAAAAGGGCCTGCTGGACTCCTTCGGACTCTGGTTCGCCGACGAGAGCCACTTCTGGGACAACATCACCCGCACCCTGGCCTACGACGACGGCGTCTTCGTCCGCTGGCTCCTCAACACCCTCCTCTACGTCCTGGCCGGCGCCGGCGGCGCCACGATCCTGGCCGTCCTGGGCGGCTACGCCCTGGCCAAGTACGACTTCCCCGGACGCAAGGCCGTCTTCGCCACCGTCATCGGAGCCGTCGCCGTGCCCGGCACCGCACTGGCCGTCCCCACCTTCCTCATGTTCAGCAACATGGGACTCACCAACACCCCCTGGGCGGTGATCATCCCCTCCCTCATCTCCCCCTTCGGCCTCTACCTCATGTGGGTCTTCGCCGCCGAGGCCGTCCCCACCGAACTCCTCGAAGCCGCCCGCATCGACGGCTCGGGCGAACTGCGCACCTTCTTCACCATCGCACTGCCCCTGCTGATGCCCGGCACCGTCACCGTCCTGCTCTTCTCCATGGTGGCGACCTGGAACAACTACTTCCTGCCACTGATCATGATCAAGGACCCCGACTGGTACCCGCTGACCCTGGGCCTCAACGCCTGGAACGCCCAGGCCCAGACCGCCGGCGGCGAAGCCGTCTTCGACCTCATCATCACCGGCTCCCTCCTCACGATCATCCCGATCGTCGCCGTCTTCCTCCTCCTCCAACGGTTCTGGCAATCCGGCCTCGCCGCAGGCAGCGTCAAGGAAT
>NZ_JBIVPA010000037.1:0-2059 GCF_044754405.1 Streptomyces sp. NPDC093089 | reverse complement strand
CCGGGCCCCCCGGGGGGGGGCCCCCCCCCCGCGGGGGGCCCCCCCCCGCGGCGGGGGGGGGCCCCCCCCCGGCGGCGGGGGGCCCCCCCCCGGGGGGGGGGGGGGGGGGGCCCCCCCCCCCCCCCCCCCCCCCCCCCTTCTCCGTGCGGGACCCGACGGTCAGCGGGCGCCGATCTCGTCCGTCAGCTGCGGCAGCACCTCGAAGAGGTCGCCGACCACGCCGTAGTCGACCAGGTCGAAGATCGGGGCCTCGGGGTCCTTGTTGACCGCGACGATCGTCTTCGACGTCTGCATGCCGGCCCGGTGCTGGATCGCACCGGAGATGCCCGCCGCGACGTACAGCTGCGGCGAGACCTGCTTGCCGGTCTGGCCGACCTGGTTGGAGTGCGGGTACCAGCCGGCGTCCACGGCGGCGCGGGAGGCGCCGACGGCCGCGCCGAGCGAGTCGGCCAGCTTCTCGACGACGGCGAAGCCCTCGGCCGCGCCGACACCGCGGCCGCCGGAGACCACGATCGCGGACTCGGTCAGCTCGGGGCGGCCGGTGGAGACGCGCGGGGTGCGCGAGACGACCTTCGCGGCGTTGCCGGTGAACGCGACGGTCACGTTCTCGACCGTGCCGGCGGCCGGAGCGGCCTCCGGGGCGGCGGAGTTCGGCTTGACCGTGATGACCGGGACGCCGCGCGTGACCGTCGACTTCACCTGGTACGAGGCGGCGAAGACGGACTGGGTGGCGACCGGGCCGTTCTCGCCGGCCTCCAGCTCCACCGCGTCGGTGATCAGGCCGGAGCCGAGGCGCAGCGCGACGCGGGCCGCGATCTCCTTGCCCTCGCCGGAGGAGGTCACCAGGACGGCGGCCACCTCCTTCTCCTTGGCCAGCTGGGTGAGCGCGTCGACCTTCGGGACGACGAGCTGCTCGGTGAACTCGGCGCCGTCCGCGACGTACACGGTGGCCGCGCCGTACTCGCCCGCCGTGGCGGCGATCGAGGCGGCGGCGTCGCCGGCGCCCAGGACGACCGCCGTGGGCTCGCCGATGCGGCGGGCCAGCGTCAGCAGTTCGAGGGCCGGCTTGCGGACCGCACCGTCGGCGTGGTCCACGAGAACCAGGATCTCAGCCATGATTCGTAGCTCCTGTGTGGGTGAGTGACCGACGGCGGGTCAGATGAACTTCTGGGTGGCGAGGAAGGCGGCCAGCTGCTTGCCGCCGTCGCCCTCGTCCGTGACGATCGTGCCCTGGGTGCGGGCCGGACGTGCGGTGGCCGAGTCGACCAGGGTCCACGCCCCGGCCAGGCCCACCTCGTCGGCGTCGATGTCCAGGTCGTCGAGGTCCAGCTCCTCGACCGGCTTCTTCTTGGCGGCCATGATCCCCTTGAAGGAGGGGTAACGGGCCTCGCCGGACTGGTCGGTGACCGACACGACGGCCGGCAGCGGGGCCTCCAGGAGCTCGGTGGCGGCGTCGCCGTCGCGGCGGCCCTTCACCAGGCCGTCCTCGACGGAGAGCTCCGAGAGCAGGGTGACCTGCGGCAGGCTCAGGCGCTCGGCGAGCAGCGCGGGCAGCACGCCCATCGTGCCGTCGGTCGAGGCCATGCCGCAGACGACCAGGTCGAAGCCGGTCTTCTCCAGCGCCTTGGCCAGGATCGCGGAGGTGGCGATGACGTCGGAGCCGTGGATGTCGTCGTCGTTGACGTGGACGGCCTTGTCGGCGCCCATGGACAGCGCCTTGCGCAGCGCGTCCTTGGCGTCGTCCGGGCCCACGGTCACGACGGTGACCTCGGCGTCGTCGGACTCCTCCGAGATGCGGAGGGCCTGCTCGACCGCGTACTCGTCCAGCTCGGAGAGCAGGCCGTCGACGGCCTCGCGGTCGGTCGTCAGGTCGTCGGCGAAACCGCGGTCGCCGGTCGCGTCGGGGACGTACTTCACACAGACTGCGATCTTCAGGGTCACGGCCTGTCTCCTTTCAACGGGCTGGTGGTTACGGGAGGTTGCGGGCCATCACGATGCGCTGAACCTGGTTGGTGCCCTCGTAGATCTGGGTGATCTTGGCGTCGCGCATCATGCGCTC
>NZ_JBIVPA010000036.1:0-2686 GCF_044754405.1 Streptomyces sp. NPDC093089 | reverse complement strand
GACGCCGTCGGCACCCCGACCAAGGCGACCTTCTACGTCGACGGCGTCGCGGTCGGCACCGACACCGGCGCGGGCCCCGCCTACTCCGTCTCCCTGGACACGACGACGCTCACCGACGGCTCGCACACGGTGACCGTACGCGCCGCCAACGACGCCGGACAGACCGGCCCGCTGTCGGACGGGGTCGCCTTCCTCACCGCGAACCGGGCCACCACCGCCCGGACCACCGGTGACTTCAACGTGACGGCAAGGCCGACGTCAGCGTCCTTTACCACTACGGCCGCCAGACCGACGGCACGAACCGCACCGGCCTGTGGAAGTTCACCTCCACCGGCGCCGACTTCGCCAACCCGGCCATGACCTGGGACAGCGCGAGCTCCGGCAGCTGGAACTGGATCTCCAGTGACCTCGCCTGAGCCTCCTCGCCCCGCGCCCACCAGAACCCGCCCACACCAGAACCCGCCCACAGGACCCGTAGGACACACGATGAAACTCACCCGCATCCCGACCGCGCTCCTCGCCGGTGGCATGACCCTCCTCGGTCTGGCCGCCCCGGGGGCCCAGGCCGCCACCACGACGGCCGTGACCTCCCCCATGACCATCGTGTCGTGGAACATCTGCGGCGAGGCCGGCGGCAGCAGGGGCTCCGAAGGCTTCTGCCCCTCCCGGCTGACGACGGCGGACAACGAGGCCAAGGTCCAGGAGATCGTCGAGCTGCTCCAGGAGCAGCGGGCCGACGCGATCGTGATGCAGGAGGTGTGCGGCGCCCCGGACGGCGTCCCGGCGGTCGTCGACGGCGTCACACAGGTGGAGGGGTACCACCAGCGGCGGCTGAAGGAGATCCTCGGCCCGGCGGGCTGGAGCTTCGACTTCGCCCCCGTCCGGCGCTGGGACGACGGCTCGGTGGACTCCGCCGCCTACGGCAGCCCCTGCCGCGGCGTCCTCCAGGGCGGCAGGCTCGGCAACCTGATCGCGGTCAAGGGCGGGATCAGCGGGCGGGACCACGTGAACGCGGTGCCGAAGTCGGCGTCCGTCAGTGATTACCGCTCGCTGCCCGTGCAGTGCGTCGCCGTGACCGGCAGGTCCACGGCCGTCTGCAACACGCACATCATCCCCGGCTCCACCGATCCCCGGATCGCGCAGCAGATCACGAACGTGAAGGACTTCGTGGACGGCTTCACCACCCGGCACGGCCTGGGGCGGAGCGCGGTCGGCGGCGACTTCAACCGCGAGGCGGACAACGCACTGATGGCGCCGCTGACCGGGGCGTACGAGCACTGCGTCACCGGCACCACCCACCACGGCTGGACGGGCACGAGCCACACCTGGCACGAGTTCGACCACGTCTTCGTGAGCGCGCCGGGGGCCAGCCGGGCCATCGCCTCCTGCGACATCGACGAGGACCGCATGGACACGACCGCGAACGTCGAGGGCGTGACGCCCAACGGCTTCTCGGACCACGCCCCCGTCGTCGTCCGCGCCGGGGACCAGCCCGCCCCCGTCCACGTCCCCGGGGACCTGCGCAGCTCCGGCGGCATGCCGGACCTGGTCGCCGTCGACACCACGGGTGCCCTCTACGTCTACCCGGGCGACGGCCGGGGCGGGGTCACCTCGCGCCACCAGCTCGGCAACGGCGGCTGGCTCGGCGCCTCGGTCAGCCACCGGGGCGACTGGACCGGCGACGGCCACGAGGACCTCGTCGCCCGGATCGGCACCCAGCTGCGCGTGTACCCCGGCGGCATGGACGGACGGCTGAGGCCCCCGGCCGTCCTGGGGACGGTGGCGGCCGACGCACAGGTGGTCAGCGTCGGCGACATGACCGGCGACGGCCGTACGGACCTGGTCGTCGCGGCGGAGAACAAGCTGTGGCTGTACGAGAACGACCTGGCCGCGACCGGAGCCCCCGCCGTGAAGGCCGCCCGTGAGATCGGCAACGGCGGCTGGGACCCGATGACCCTCACCGCCCCCGGCGACGTCACCCGCGACAACCTCCCCGACCTCCTCGCGCGGGACACCCGGGACGGCGTCCTGTACCTCTACCGCGGCCGCGCCGACGGCACGTTCGGCAGCCGCACCACCTACGGCACCAACTACACGACCGCCAACCGTCCGCTGATCGCGGGCGGCGCCGACGCCGACCGCGACGGCACCGCCGACATGTGGACGACCACCGCCGACGGCACCGGCACCCTGCGGTTCTACGAGGGCGGGACGTCCGGTACGACCCCGGTCGACGGCCAGAGCACGGTGGTGGGCGCCAGCGGCTGGAACACCATCACCACCATGAGCTGATCCGGAGCCTCCGTCTCCATCCCTCCGTCTCCATCCCTCCGTCGGCCTCACCCTCCGGCAACGGTTCCGCACACCGGGGAACCGTTGCCGGACACAGGTGTATGCGCTCGTCTCCGCACCCGACCCGTCCGAGTCCGTCCGAGCAGGAGCGCCCACGTACGGCCCGCCGCAGCCGCCTTCCTCACCGCAGGGCGCGCCGCCCGCCGCGATCAGGAGGCCGCCATCGCCCATGCACTCGGTCACGCCGGGCCACGCTGCGGCAAGCAGAAGGGCGTCCTCAGCTACCCAGGGACTGGGCATAAGAGGTCCTAACAGAAGCCGTTGATCATGTGACTGTCGGTTTGGTTGCTCGTTGGGCCGTTCGTGGCGAAGAGGAACTCCCGGCCGTGGATCG
>NZ_JBIVPA010000035.1:0-3600 GCF_044754405.1 Streptomyces sp. NPDC093089 | reverse complement strand
AGAAAAGAGGACGATGCGGCGATGTTTGCGCGATCATCGGTGGCGCGATGGTTGCACCGGTGTGCAACGGGCGTCAAGAGCGAACAGTCCGGATTAAAGGGGAAACAAAGGTTCCGGTGACGGAGACCAGAGGGCGCGGAGGATGGGAGAAACCACCCGCTCCGACGCGAGTCCCGACGTCGCCGTGCCGATCGGGTGGAGGCACAGCTCCGGTCGGCCGTGGGATTCGGGGCAGCGGGCAGATCTCACGCGAGCGGGGCGGCGCATGGACGGGCGCACTACACGCTCCGGCCACCCTGGCCTCAGAAGGGGACGCGAACACCCCTTCTCGCCGCCGGTTCGCGAGGAAGGGGAGACCTTACGAAACCTCGGCCGACACGCGGAGATAAAGACGGGGAGATGACACAACACCCCGTTCTATCCACGCCCTTGACAGATCCGCACATCCGCCCCACACTGCCGGACACGCCATGTTTGCGAGAACATCACAGACTGGGCGCATCAGATCTTACGGAGGGGGCCGATCGGCGGCGACGCCGCGCTGAACCCGGGGCTGTCGGTGGCCGGAGGGGTTCAGCGGTCGGTCAGACGTGACTCTTTCGCGTGGTGTGACCAGCCACGCGCCTCAAGCGGACGCGGGCATGTGGCTCTCCGGAGCCGCGATGGCCCGGTCGACCGCCACCGGGCTGAGAGTGTGTTCGATGACCATGGCGGCGGCGCCGATGGCGCCGGCGCGGTCGCCGAGTTCCCCCCTCCGGATCGCGAGGTGCTGGGTGGCCAGCGGGAGGGAGCGGCTGTAGATGACTTCGCGTACTCCGGCGAGCAGGTACTCCCCGGCCTCCGAGACGTCGCCGCCGATGATGATCACGCCAGGGTTGAAGAAGTTCACCAGCGTGGCGAGGACGTCGCCGACGTCCCGGCCCGCCTGGCGGATCAGCTGTATTGCGGCCGGGTTTCCGGCGCGGACCAGCCTTACCACGTCCCGGCCGTCCGCGGCGTCCGCACCCGACTCGCGCAGGCGTGCGGCGAGGGCGCCGCCGCCGGCGACGGCTTCGAGGCAGCCGGTGTTGCCGCAGCGACAGGGCGCGTCGGGGGCCCTGGCCACCCGGATGTGGCCGATGTCGCCGGCCGAGCCCTGGGCGCCGCGGTGGAGGCGGTGCTCCGTGATGATGCCGCAGCCGATGCCGGTGCCGACCTTCACGAAGAGGAGGTGCTCGACCTCAGGGCTGGCGGCCCAGTGTTCGCCGAGGGCCATGATGTTGACGTCGTTGTCGACCAGGACGGGGGCGCCGAGGCGGGGTTCGAGCCAGCCGGGCACGTCGAAGCCGTCCCAGCCGGGCATGATCGGGGGGTTCACGGGCCGGCCCGACGTGTGCTCGACGGGGCCGGGGAGGCCGATGCCGACGCCGCA
Source organism: Streptomyces sp. NPDC093089 (assembly GCF_044754405.1). Classification (NCBI taxonomy): domain Bacteria; kingdom Bacillati; phylum Actinomycetota; class Actinomycetes; order Kitasatosporales; family Streptomycetaceae; genus Streptomyces; species Streptomyces sp. NPDC093089. The sequence continues at coordinate 2,189 of NZ_JBIVPA010000035.1, read as the reverse complement.
CACGTCGGCGAGGGTGCGCCCGGCCTCGGCCAGCAGTTCCTCGAACTCGTCGACGAGCCAGCCCAGGACGTGTTCCGGGCCCTCGGTGATCCGGATGTCGCGGCTGCGCTCGGCGAGGACGCGGGTGGCCAGATCCGTGACGGCGATGCGCGCGTGGGTGGCCCCGAGGTCGGCGGCGAGGACCGTCCGCGCTTCGGAGTTGAAGGAGAAGGCCACGGCGGGCCTGCCGCCGGAGAAGATCGCGTCGTCCGTCGGCCGGATCCACCGCTGCTCCGCCAGCGCGTCGAGGCGCTGGGACACGGTCGACCGGGCGAGGCCGGTGAGCTGCACCAGTTCGGTGCGGGTGCGGGCGCGGCCGTCGCGCAGGATCGCCAGAAGGGCGCCGGCGCCTGCCGGTTCGGTGGCCAACTCCCCGTCTCCATCCATGTCGGTGCTGCGAATTTGGTCTAGACCCACTAACCATATCTCCCCTCGTACTTATGGTTGACGTTCGTCATAAGTCGTCTCTAGTATCCGAAACATGCTCGACATGCGACGAGAGTCACCAAAAGTACGGGCAGATATCGTCGGAACTGGCTTCATCGGCCGGATCCATCAGGTCGCGGCGGGCCGCAAGAACCGCCTCTTCCTGGAGATCTCGGCCGCCTCCGGAAGCCTCGCGTTCGATCAGGAGGACCCCGAGCGGCTGTGGCTCGGCAGCCGGAGCGGCTCCCAAGCGCTCGTCCGCGACCCCCAGACCCTGTCGGAGGCCGCCCGACGCTACTCACCGCTGCCGGCCGGGCATCCGCAGGGCTTCCACGACTGCTTCGACGCCTTCGTCGCGGACGCCTACGCCGCACTCGAAGGGGACGGCCGCGAGGGACTCCCCACCTTCGAGGACGGCGCCCGCGCCGCCCTGCTCACGGACGCCGCCCTCCGGTCCGCGCGCGACGGGGGGTGGGTCACGTGCTGACCATGACGGGCATCGGCAAGAGCTTCCCCGGCGCCCGGGTCCTGACGGACGTCGACCTCGACGTGGAGCGCGGCGAGGTGCACGCCCTCATCGGCGAGAACGGCGCCGGGAAGTCCACGCTGATGAAGATCCTCGCCGGCGTCCACACGCCCGACGAGGGGACGATCGCCCTCGACGGCCGCACCGTCTCCTTCAAGCACCCCACCGACGCCCAGCGCGCCGGCGTCGCGATCATCTACCAGGAACTCACCCTCCTCCCCGAGCGGACCGTCGCCGAGAACGTCTTCCTCGGCCGCGAGCCGAAGCGTCTCGGGCTGGTGGACAGGGCGGCGATGGAGACGGCCACCGCCGCGCTCCTCGACGAGCTCGGTGAGGCCTCCTTCGGCCCGCGCGACCTGGTGCGCCGCCTGTCCGTCGCCCAGCAGCAGGTCGTCGAGATCGTCAAGGCGCTCTCGGTGGACGCCCGCATCGTCGTCATGGACGAGCCGACGGCCGCCCTGGCCGAGAGCGAGGTCGAGCTGCTGTACCGGCTGGTCCGCCGGCTGAGCGAGCGCGGCGTCGCCGTCCTCTACATCTCGCACCGGCTGCGGGAGATCTTCGAGCTCGCCGACCGCGTCACCGTCCTCAAGGACCGCGCGAAGGTCGCCACTCCCCCGATCGAGGAGCTCACCACCGCCGGACTCGTCCGGCTGATGGTCGGACGGGAGATCACCGACTACTGCCCCCCGCGGGCGACGCGTCCCGCCGGAGACATCCTTCTTTCCGTGCGGGGCGGCGGCAACGCCACCCTCGACGGGATCGACCTGGAACTGCGCGCCGGTGAGATCGTCGGAGTGGCCGGGCTGCAAGGTGCGGGCCGTACCGAGCTTGCCAAGGTTTTGTTCGGTGCCGAGCCCTTCACCAGGGGCGAGATGACGCCGAAGAGCCCCGGCTCGGTCCGGGACGGCATCGCCGCGGGCATCGGGCTCGTCACCGAGGACCGCAAGGCCGAAGGCCTCGCCCTGCACCAGTCGGTCCGTGACAACGCCCTCCTGGTGGCACGGGCCCACGGCGGACGTGTCGGAGCCTCCGTCCTGGATCTCCTCAAGCGCGTGCGCCTCGCCCCGCCCGCCCCAGAGAAGGAGGTCCGTCTCCTTTCCGGAGGCAACCAGCAGAAGGTCGTCCTCGCCAAGTGGCTGACGGTGGCTCCGAACGTCCTCCTGTTCGACGAGCCCACCCGCGGCGTCGACGTCGGCGC
>NZ_JBIVPA010000034.1:0-3319 GCF_044754405.1 Streptomyces sp. NPDC093089 | reverse complement strand
AGGAACGGGCTGTGCCTGGCACGTTGTTGGGTGTCTGAGGGTACGGCCGTATGGCTTGTATCTTCATGATTCCGGCCCCAGTGAACTCGTCGGCTTGTCCGGTGGGGTGGTGGGTGGCTGGTCGTTGTTTGAGAACTACACAGTGGACGCGAGCATCTGTGGCCAAGTTTTTAAGGGCGCACGGTGGATGCCTTGGCACCAGGAACCGATGAAGGACGTGGGAGGCCACGATAGTCCCCGGGGAGCCGTCAACCAGGCTTTGATCCGGGGGTTTCCGAATGGGGAAACCCGGCAGTCGTCATGGGCTGTCACCCATGCCTGAACACATAGGGCATGTGGAGGGAACGAGGGGAAGTGAAACATCTCAGTACCCTCAGGAAGAGAAAACAACCGTGATTCCGGGAGTAGTGGCGAGCGAAACCGGATGAGGCCAAACCGTATGCGTGTGATACCCGGCAGGGGTTGCGCATGCGGGGTTGTGGGATCTCTCTTCCGTCGTCTGCCGGCGACGGGACGAGTCAGAAACCGTATGGATAGGCGAAGGACATGCGAAAGGTCCGGCGTAGAGGGTAAGACCCCCGTAGCTGAAATTCATGCGGCTCGTTTGAGAGACACCCAAGTAGCACGGGGCCCGAGAAATCCCGTGTGAATCTGGCGGGACCACCCGCTAAGCCTAAATATTCCCTGGTGACCGATAGCGGATAGTACCGTGAGGGAATGGTGAAAAGTACCGCGGGAGCGGAGTGAAATAGTACCTGAAACCGTGTGCCTACAAGCCGTGGGAGCGTCGCTCATTGGGTTTACCCAATGGGTCGTGACTGCGTGCCTTTTGAAGAATGAGCCTGCGAGTTTGCGGTGTGTTGCGAGGTTAACCCGTGTGGGGAAGCCGTAGCGAAAGCGAGTCCGAACAGGGCGCTTCAGTAGCACGCTCAAGACCCGAAGCGGAGTGATCTAGCCATGGGCAGGTTGAAGCGGAGGTAAGACTTCGTGGAGGACCGAACCCACCAGGGTTGAAAACCTGGGGGATGACCTGTGGTTAGGGGTGAAAGGCCAATCAAACTCCGTGATAGCTGGTTCTCCCCGAAATGCATTTAGGTGCAGCGTCGTGTGTTTCTTGCCGGAGGTAGAGCACTGGATAGGCGATGGGCCCTACCGGGTTACTGACCTTAGCCAAACTCCGAATGCCGGTAAGTGAGAGCACGGCAGTGAGACTGTGGGGGATAAGCTCCATGGTCGAGAGGGAAACAGCCCAGAGCATCGACTAAGGCCCCTAAGCGTACGCTAAGTGGGAAAGGATGTGGAGTCGCAGAGACAACCAGGAGGTTGGCTTAGAAGCAGCCACCCTTGAAAGAGTGCGTAATAGCTCACTGGTCAAGTGATTCCGCGCCGACAATGTAGCGGGGCTCAAGCGTACCGCCGAAGTCGTGTCATTGCAGCGTATAGCCCCAACGGGTGCTGTGATGGGTAGGGGAGCGTCGTGTGCCGGGTGAAGCAGCCGCGGAAGCGAGTTGTGGACGGTTCACGAGTGAGAATGCAGGCATGAGTAGCGATACACACGTGAGAAACGTGTGCGCCGATTGACTAAGGGTTCCTGGGTCAAGCTGATCTGCCCAGGGTAAGTCGGGACCTAAGGCGAGGCCGACAGGCGTAGTCGATGGACAACCGGTTGATATTCCGGTACCCGCTTTGAAACGCCCAATATCGAGCCCATTAATGCTAAGGCCGTGAAGCCGTTCCGGACCCTTCGGGGAAAGGAAAGTGGTGGAGCCGTCGACCCAAGGTGGTAGTAGGTAAGCGATGGGGTGACGCAGGAAGGTAGTCCAGCCCGGGCGGTGGTAGTCCCGGGGTAAGGGTGTAGGGCGCTGTCTAGGCAAATCCGGACAGCACATAGCCTGAGACCTGATGCCGAGCCGATTGTGGTGAAGTGGATGATCCTATGCTGTCGAGAAAAGCCTCTAGCGAGTTTCATGGCGGCCCGTACCCTAAACCGACTCAGGTGGTCAGGTAGAGAATACCGAGGCGTTCGGGTGAACTATGGTTAAGGAACTCGGCAAAATGCCCCCGTAACTTCGGGAGAAGGGGGGCCACGCCTGGTGATCGGATTTACTCCGTGAGCTGGGGGTGGCCGCAGAGACCAGCGAGAAGCGACTGTTTACTAAAAACACAGGTCCGTGCGAAGCCGTAAGGCGATGTATACGGACTGACGCCTGCCCGGTGCTGGAACGTTAAGGGGACCGGTTAGTCAGGATTCGTCCTGGCGAAGCTGAGAACTTAAGCGCCAGTAAACGGCGGTGGTAACTATAACCATCCTAAGGTAGCGAAATTCCTTGTCGGGTAAGTTCCGACCTGCACGAATGGCGTAACGACTTCTCGACTGTCTCAACCATAGGCCCGGTGAAATTGCACTACGAGTAAAGATGCTCGTTTCGCGCAGCAGGACGGAAAGACCCCGGGACCTTTACTACAGTTTGATATTGGTGTTCGGTTCGGCTTGTGTAGGATAGGTGGGAGACTGTGAAACCGTGACGCCAGTCATGGTGGAGTCGCCGTTGAAATACCACTCTGGTCGTGCTGGATGTCTAACCTCGGTCCGTGATCCGGATCAGGGACAGTGTCTGATGGGTAGTTTAACTGGGGCGGTTGCCTCCCAAAGGGTAACGGAGGCGCCCAAAGGTTCCCTCAGCCTGGTTGGCAATCAGGTGTTGAGTGTAAGTGCACAAGGGAGCTTGACTGTGAGACCGACGGGTCGAGCAGGGACGAAAGTCGGGACTAGTGATCCGGCGGTGGCTTGTGGAAGCGCCGTCGCTCAACGGATAAAAGGTACCCCGGGGATAACAGGCTGATCTTCCCCAAGAGTCCATATCGACGGGATGGTTTGGCACCTCGATGTCGGCTCGTCGCATCCTGGGGCTGGAGTCGGTCCCAAGGGTTGGGCTGTTCGCCCATTAAAGCGGTACGCGAGCTGGGTTTAGAACGTCGTGAGACAGTTCGGTCCCTATCCGCTGTGCGCGTAGGAATATTGAGAAGGGCTGTCCCTAGTACGAGAGGACCGGGACGGACGAACCTCTGGTGTGCCAGTTGTCCTGCCAAGGGCATGGCTGGTTGGCTACGTTCGGGAGGGATAACCGCTGAAAGCATCTAAGCGGGAAGCCTGCTTCGAGATGAGTATTCCCACCTCCTTGAGAGGGTAAGGCTCCCAGTAGACGACTGGGTTGATAGGCCGGATGTGGAAGCCCCGTAAGGGGTGGAGCTGACCGGTACTAATAGGCCGAGGGCTTGTCCTCAGTTGCTCGCGTCCACTGTGTTAGTTCTGAAGCAA
>NZ_JBIVPA010000033.1:0-6751 GCF_044754405.1 Streptomyces sp. NPDC093089 | reverse complement strand
AGTAGTCCTACGGCAGCGGGGCGGAGCCATATCGCGGCTCCGCCCCGCAAACCCCAGAGCAGACCCCGGCGGCTTTCCGGCCCCTTCAGGACACCGACCGACTCCGAGCGGCGCGGCATCCGACCTTCACCTGCCCAAAGATCTCCCACGGCGCGCATCGAGCTTTACCCACGAATCGCACGTGTCGGCAGGACACATCCGTCGATGACACGTGCAGGAGGCGAAATGGAACTACGCGAAGTATCACCGCTTTGGCTTGTGGCTATCACGGTGGCCCTGGCCGTCGCCACCCTCGCAGGGGTCGGCCTCGTCGTCCGGTACAAGCGCAACGCGACACCACCCCCCGCTGAGGACAGTTGGGAGCGCAGCGAAGAGCGCCGTCGGCGCAAGGAAGCCATGTACGGAGTGGCCTCCTACATTCTGCTGTTCTGCTGTGCTGCGGTGGCTGCCGCGCTTTCCTTCCATGGCCTCGTCGGCTTCGGCAGGGAGAACCTTCAACTCTCGGGGGGATGGGAGTATCTCGTCCCCTTCGGGCTCGACGGAGCTGCCATGTTCTGCTCCGTGCTAGCGGTCCGTGAGGCAAGCCATGGTGACGCGGCCTTCGGGTCACGCCTGCTGGTGTGGACCTTCGCGGGCGCTGCCGCCTGGTTCAACTGGGTACACGCGCCCAACGGACTGGGCCATCTCGGTGCCCCCCAGTTCTTCGCCGGTATGTCGCTGTCGGCCGCAGTCCTCTTCGATCGAGCACTGAAGCAAACCCGGCGAGCCGCACTGCGAGAACAAGGTCTGGTCCCCCGCCCTCTTCCCCAGATCCGTGCGGTGCGCTGGTTGCGCGCTCCCCGGGAGACTTTCCGAGCTTGGTCACTGATGCTGCTGGAGGGAGTGCGCACGCTGGACGAGGCCGTCGAAGAGGTGCGCGAGGAGCGACAGAGAACGGTGCGCGGCCGCGAGCTCAAACGTGAGAAGGACAAGCTGGAACGGCTCCGCATCAAGGAACTGCGACGACGACAGGGAAGGTTCGGCATCGGCATGGGACGGCAGGCACCGCAACCCACCCAAGCTTCCGACGGGGCGGCTTCGGACAGTCATGCTCGTACGCTTCCAGGTTCCGAGTACATCGCTCTTGAGACGTCATCTCAATTGGTTCGGTAGGCTGTGAGCCGGGGTGGAATCGTTGAACGGCTGGCGCCCGACGCACTGTGGGAGTCGTTCCAGCGACCGTGTCGGAGGCGCTATCGCGGCCTCAGTGCTGTGGCCGGTGCTGGCATGACGACCTTCTTGTAGCGGTTCCGCATGCGCTTCGTCAGGGACGCTGCCGCGTGGCGGCCTTGCGACACTCGCGGTGGTCACCATGACTGTCAGGAGAAGGCCGAGGCAGTCCACAACGATGTGGCGCTTGCGCCCGGGGCCTTCTTGCCTGCGTCGTATCCCGTGAAGAGGTCGTCACGGTCTGCGGCCCGCACCGACTGCGAGTCGACGGTGGCGGCAGTCTGTGCCGGCTCGTGGTCGGCGTGCTCGCGGACCAGGCCCCGGAACCGGTCGTGCATGTCGGGCCTCGCTCAGTGCTCCAGTGAGGTTTTTCCAGCCTCAGGTTGAGGCGAGTTGAAGGACGAGTACGGCTTGGACGATCGCGGTGATGCGGTTGGTGCTGCAGCGGAGCTTCCGGAGCAGGCGCCGGCCCTTGAGGACGGCCATGACCTGCTCGACGAGGATGGGGCCTTCCCTGCTTGAGTGAAGCCGAGAGCTCGGGGAAGTCTCTTGGCGTGGCTGCTGTTGTGGCGTCGCTTCCATCGCTTGGGCCGGCGGCCGCGGAACGGCACGCGGACGTGACGGCCGGCGCCCTGGCAGGCCTTGTCCGCCCGGCACACCAGCCCGGCATCGGCGAGCGCGTCGGGCAGGCGAGCACGCGAAGCTCCTGGCGCGGCACGGGTGATCTTGGTCGTGAACCCGTCCACCAGGAGTTTCTTCGCGTTGTACAGCAGCCCGCCTCGACGAAGCCGCCGTCAGATCGGAAAGGGTTCGCTGCGTTCCCAAGCCTTTCCCCGCGTTACTTCTTGGGCAGCGGCGACTGGCTGGCCAAGTGCGATCGGGAGTCCGCTCTCGGGCCGCCGCCGGTGGAGAAGGGTGCGGAAATCATTCTGCTCCTCCGGCGATTGTCAGCAGCCGTCGGATCACGGGCCTGTCGGCCGACGTGGGCCGTTCCATCATCACCTGCGTCATCGGCGAGGTGTGGCCGCTGCTCGCCGAGCGGGCTGCACTGTCAGTCCCGGCGTGCGGCTGCGGAGCCCGGCCGAGGTCGTCGAGTACCTCGGCGCGAGCGGGAAGACCGGCATCGTCGACGGCACGGAGGTCCGGGTCCGGCGGCCCGTTGCCGGACGCAAGGACCGGGGCAGGTTCATCTCCGGCAAGAACAAGCAGAATGCCGTCAAATCCATGGTGGTCACGGACGGCGAAGGCCGTGTGCTGTGGTGCAGCACGACCGAGCCCGGAAGCTGCGCGGACATCACACACGGCCGTCAGTCAGGGCTGGTCAAGCTCCTGGCTGACGGACCTGCGGTCGAGGTCCTTGTCGATGCCGACTACCAGGGCCTCGGTGCCCAGAGCGGCGGACGGGTGGTGACACCGCCGCACCGCAAGTTCAAGAAGGACGCCCCCGACCGGTACGAGGAGATGTACGGGCGGTGGCACACGGCGCACTCCTCGCGCCGCATCCGGGTCGAGCATGGCATCGTCCATCTGAAGAACTGGCGGGCCCTGGCCCGCCACCTCGGCCGCCGCGAGCACATGAGCGACACCGTTCAGGCCGTCGCCGGTCTGCTGTCCCACCAGCAGACCGCGGACCTGATCCCCGCACAGCAGAAGTGAAGACCGTCCCTGCCGGAATCCTCGACGTCTCACCGCCAACCATGCACGAGCTCGTAAGGCCGGCGTGCTGCGCTCATCAGGGGCCGTCAACTGCGAGGGCTGTGCCTGGCTGCCTGGGCCTGCTGCTGGTCGTGGCCGTGATCGTCGCGAATACCGGGGACCGCGAGGCGGCCGTCGGCCTCACCGGCCTCCAAGGCCACAGCCCCACGGGCCGCCTCCTCCCGCAGGGCCTTCCACCCGCTCGCGGGCAGACGCATCCCGTGCTTCCAGCAACCCTCGCATCGGCGCCATCGCGCACCCCTTGACGAACGAGTGGAAGCAGAACGCCGGCTGTTTCCCTCACCCCGACCGAAACCATGCCTGACCAGCAGAAAAAGCGATCATGTTCGGTTGAGATCGAGATGCGGCTTCATAGCCCAGATCCACAGCGCACCAGGTGGCCTCCCTCCAGCCCAACAACTCCAGATGCAGGCACCGCATCGCTAGCCCGCTGTCGATACCCAAGACCCACTTGCATGCTGAAGCATTGCGTGAGACGAACCATCGCGACGGTGCCCTGCGGAAAGTTCAGCGCCTCGGTCAAGCCACCCATCTGCCGAAGGAACGGATGACGCCCGACAGTGCAGCTCGGCCGGCAGGCCCTTCGCGTCCCATCGTCGCGCGAAGGTGCAGCCGCGGTCTCACACGGGGAAGGCGCCCGGCGTCGCTCGCCGCATGACGGCGCCCGCGACCAGGCAGCGCACAGCGTCCAGTATCTGCTGGTGGAAGTAGCCCTCCGGCTGCCCGCCCCGGCCCTCCAACCGGGGCCGATCGGCATTGCCTCCCGGACGACCGCCCACTCCGTGTCGCTCATGTCCGAGGGATCTCCGCCACGGCCCTGCGCACCTTCGACCAGGCAGCCGGCGCCCCGTACCGCGCTCCCCCCAGCAGTCCCGCACAGCTGAGTCTCTCCCCCCAACGACCGCGCCGTCACCGCGGCGGATCTGGGCTGCTCACCACGGGAACTCGGCCCGAGCATGCTTTGCCCGGCAGTCGTCCCCGGCTACGGCGTACACCAGCCCCCGCTCTGCTCCGACCACCGGGCCGGTGGACGCCGGATCTCATCGACACAAAGCCCGGTTTCACGCATCGCACACAGGTCGTCCATCCATGGCCGGTCCCGTGCCGGCGGAGAACCGGCGGCGGGGCGCCGATCCGGAAGAGACCGCCGACGCGTGGCCGACCGGCCCGGCTGGTTCAGTCGTGATGGGGCCGCCAGCGCTCCGACTCGCGTACGGCGCTCCGCGCGGCGAACACCGCCATCACCGCGGACAGCGCGACGAGCACGCCCGCCACCAGGGCGAGTGTCGAGTCCGGCAGCTCGCCCTTGCGGGGCGGTGCGGTCAGCGGCCGGGTGATCCACACGCCACCCGCCACGCCCATCGCGGCCGCCACGCACAGCGGGGCCATCAGTGTCCAGGCCGCGACGGCCGCGTAGACCCTTCTGCTGCCCGCGAGGACACTCACCGGGGCGATGGCGCGGGTGAACCGCATGACCTCGGCGAGGTTGTTGAGCGTGGCGGCGAGGGCGACGAGCAGCACGCCGAGGGGCCCGGCCAAGGGGATCCAGCGCAGCTGGTCCGAGAGCAGCTGGGTGCCGCCGGTCCACCTCTGGGCGAGCGGTTCCACGGTGACGGGCGGGCCGATCGTCGCGTAGGCGGTGCGCTTGAGGTCGTGGAGCTGCAGGTCCGTGCCGTCCGGATCGAAGACGACGAGCTGACCGCCTGCGACGACGGACGATCCGCGTTCGACGCCGATCCGGTCCACGCCGAGGTCGGACACCAGCCGGCGCAGTGCCGGGGCCCCCTCGGCCGGGTCCACGGTGTAGCCGGTCCCCACCCGTTCGGGGCAGGTGAGCCCCAGTGCCGAGAGTGCCGGGCACTCGCCGCGCACCATGACGTCCGCGCGTACCTCGCCGCTCGGCCCCGGACCCGTCTCTCCGTCCGTACCTTCACCGCTCATCGAGCCGCCGTAGGCGACTGCCCGGGCGTCACGGGGAAGGGTGCGCAGCCACGACTCGGTACGCGACGGCGGCGTCCCCTTGGGAACCTCGACCACCAGCATGCTCAAACCGAGCTGGGCGTTTGCCTAGCGGGCCTCGCGGATGTACGGAGCGACGACGCTCGGATAGACCTGCACCAGGCAGAGCAGGCCGACGGCCATCACGACCCCGGCCACGAGACGGGTGAGATATCCGGGCCGGCCCTGGATCCAGCGCCCTGCCAGGAGGGTGCCGGGCGCGCCGCGTCGTCGGCCGATCGCGGTCAAGGCCCGTCCGGCGGCCGAGATCAGGAGCGCGGCGACGGCGGGCAGGGTGGCGAGGGTGCCGATCGAGCCGGCCATGAGGACCACGGCCAGTTCCGGGGTGGCTCCCGAGTCGGTGGCCGCCGTCGGATACCAGCTGAGGATCAGAAGGAACAGCGGGCACAGGCACGCCATCACCTTCACCGCGCGGGAGCGGGGGCGCCCTTGTGGACGGGTGCCGCGGCTCGACACGGCGGGCGGGTGGAGCAGTACGACGGTGACGGCGACGAGCAGGGGCGCGGCGAGTACCGCGCCGGCCAGGACGGCGGCATGAGCGCGCAGGTCGGCGGCGCCGAGGAGGCAACCCGTCCACGGCACACGGATGTCGACGAAGAGCGCGGTCACGGCGAGGGGCGCGATCAGCCCGGTGCCGAGCAGGATCGGTCCCGCCGCCTCACCGACGCCGAGCAGCGACACCTGCCACCGTGAACCGCCGAGCGCGCCGATCAGCGCGACGCGCCGGTCTCGGCCGGCGGCACCCAGCCGGGCGGCCACCACGGTGAGCAGGCCGGCCGGGACGAGCAGCACGCCGATGACCAGGCTGAGGAAGACGGTCAGGGGTTTGACGGATGCCGCGTCGCCGAGCGCCCAGATGGACGACATCCCGAAGCCGTGAAGGGGACAGGCGTTGTCCCGCACGAACAGTCCTTGGGCGGGGCGGACGTAGGCGAGCCGTTCTCCGGGGTCGGCAAGCCCTTCGGGGCCGATCGCGCCGACGTGCCGTCCGTACCGGCTCTCGATCCCCTCGTCCCTGCCGTCCGCCAGGAGCGCGGGCGACAGCAGCGCCTCACCCGGTGCGGGCCAGCGCGGCACACCGGGGGGCAGCGGCGCATCGGCGACGAGCGGCTCGATGAAGATGACGGAGAACTGCCGGTCGTGCACATAGTCGCCGGTCTCCTTCCACAGCAGGGAAGGCGATGGCGTGCCGTTTCTCGCCGCGTGGAGCAGCGGGGGAGCGCGCGGCACCACGCGCATCACGGGCCTCGTAAAACGCAGAGCGCGCACATCGAGGGCAGGGGGTGGGTCGTTGATCACCGAATTGCCTTCTGCGGGTGGGCGGGCAGATCACCGAACGGTGGCGACCGTCGGCCGCCACCGTCGTGGGGTGTTGCAGGTACTTCCAGCCGGAGCAGGGGTCGAGCGCCGGCGGGACGGACCCGCAGATGCGCATCTTGTAGAGGCTGCTTCCGTACCCGGAGGTGGTCGGCGTGCCGGCACCCGTGTGGTTCCACCGGTTGCGCCGCAGCTCCCCTGGACGACCGGGGTGACTGAGTGAAGGAGTAGCCCGACACGTCTGCGCACTTGCGGTGTTCATCGAGTGGTGCGGATCGCCCGCGCGGATCCGGTCGATGGGGGTCAGGGTGCCGTCAACAATGACGTGGTCACCCTCACCGAGGCCAGTGAGGGTTCCATAAAGGCCCCGTCGGTCGCCGGTGTGCGGAGTGGAATCACCACGCCAACGACGAGGGGCCCTGTCTCGTCACCACAGCTGCGGACCAGCCGATTTCACTGCCCAGCACAGGATGAACGGGACTCAGTTACC
>NZ_JBIVPA010000032.1:0-17044 GCF_044754405.1 Streptomyces sp. NPDC093089 | reverse complement strand
CGAGATCCCGTACAGGTTGAGCAGGGTGAAGAGGGCCTGCAGGGTGAAGGCGCCGGCGATGGCCGCCACGGCCGATCCGCGGCCGCCGCCGAGGGCGACACCGCCGAGGACGACCGCGGTGATCGCCTGGAACTCCAGGCCTTCGCCGACCTTGGCGGACACGCCGGCGAATCCGCCGAGCAGGACGGCGCAGACCGCGGCCGACAGGCCCGACAGGACGAAGGCCGTCGTCTTGACGCGCAGGACGCGCACGCCGGACAGGCGGGCGGCGACCGGGTTGTCACCCGCGGCCATCAGGGTGCGTCCGAAGTCGGATCGCATGAGGGCGATGACCCCGCCGACGGCGGCGACGAGGACGAGCACCGACCACGGCACCGGGCCCAGGCTGCCGCGGCCGAACTGCCGGAACTCCTCGGACAGCGCGCCGCGCGGGGAGCCGCCGGTCCACAGGAAGACGGCTCCGGACAGGATGAGGAGCATGCCCAGGGTCACGATGAAGGACGGCACCCTCAGGAGGGTGGTCACCAGCCCGTTGACGAGGCCGATGAGGGCTCCGAAGGCGAGCAGGAGCAGGACGACCGGCCAGGTGGCGCCGGGGTCTCCGTCGATGAGCCGGGCGGCGATGACGACTTCGGCGGTGACGAGCGAGCCGACGGAGAGGTCGAATTCGCCGGACACGATGACGAAGTACTGGCCGGCGGCGAGGATGGCCAGCGGGGCGGCCCGCTTGACGAAGGCCAGGAAGCCGTCGGGTTCGAGGAAGAAGGGGTTGGCGATCGCGATCGCCACGAGCAGGACGGCCAGGACGCCGAGGATGGGCAGGTTGCGTCTCATCGCGCGAGCCTCCGGCGGGCGTAGATCGCCAGGGCGGCGACGAGGACGACGCCGCGCACCACGTCCTTGGCGAAGGAGTCGATCTCCAGTTGGTTGAAGACGCTGTCCAGGACGGCGAGGAGGAGGACGCCGCCGACGGTTCCCGCGACGCCGCCCTTGCCGCCCGCGAGGGCGGTGCCGCCGAGGACGACGGCGGCGATGGACTCCAGGTCGTAGCCTCCGTCGGTGCCGACGGTGGGTGCGCCGGCGCCGAGCCGGGCGGCGAGCAGCAGTCCGGCGGCGCCCGCGGTCAGGGAGCACAGGACGTGGGTGGCGACGAGGACGCGGTCGGTCCGCACGCCGGAGAGGCGGGCCACCTCGGGGCCTCCGCCGACGGCGTAGATGCGGTAGCCGAGCGGGGTGCGCCGCAGCAGGAACCAGGCCGCCGCCGCGATCGCCAGCCAGAGCAGCGCGGAGACGGGCACGGGTCCGATGCGGTCGTAGCCGAGGTGCTGGAAGGACGGGGGCACCTTGCCGGCGGGGCCGTCGTAGCGGTATTCGAGGATGCCCTTGATGATGAGCGAGACGCCGAGCGTGGCGATGAAGGCGTGCACCTTCAGCACGGTGATGGCCACCCCGTTGACGAGCCCGGTCAGTGCGCTGACGACGAGGACGGCGCCGATCGCGGGCAGTACGCCGTACTGGGCCATGGTCTCGGCGGCGACGAGGGAGCTCAGGCTCATCAGGAAGGCGACGGACAGGTCCAGCGAGCCGGCGAGGATCGCGAGGGTCTGGCCGACGGCGACGATGCCGAGGGCGGCGGAACGCTGCTGGATCCCGACGATGTTGCTCTCGTCGAAGAACTGGCCTCCGTCGAAGGCGAACAGGGCCCATCCGAGGATGAGCATGACTCCCAGGGCCATGAAGACGGGTCTGGCGGGGCTGTCCGCGGCGAAGCTGCGGAGGGCGGGTCCCCTCGCGGGGAGGGCGGTTCCGAGCTGCTGGGTCATGATCCGGCCGCCAGGTGCATCACGGCTTCCTCCGAGGGGTCTGCGGGCAGGTGGCCGGCGATGCGCCCGTCCCTCAGGACGACGACACGGTCGCTCATGCCGATGAGTTCGGGGAGCTCGGAGGAGATCATCAGGACGGCCATGCCGTCCTCGGCGAGTTCCCGTACGAGTTCGTGGATGGCGGCCTTCGCGCCGACGTCGACGCCGCGGGTGGGCTCGTCGAACAGGAGGACGTTCGGAGCCACCGTCAGCCACTTGGCGAGGACGACCTTCTGCTGGTTGCCGCCGGAGAGGTACCTGACCTCCTTCTCGGGGCTCGGCGGGGCGAGGCGTACCCGCTTCAGGAGGTCGAGGACGCTCGTGCCGACGCGTCCGCCGCGGGCGCGGGCCACGAGAAGGGCGTTGTCGCGCACCGACTGGTGCAGGGCGAGGCCTTCGGACTTGCGGTCCTCGGTGACGAGCCCGATGCCCGCGGCGATGCCGTCCCGGACCGAGCCGGGGCGCTTCGGCGTCATCTCGCCGCGGGTGAAGGGCTCGGCGCCGAAGAGGGCCTTGGCGAGTTCGGTGCGGCCGGCGCCCTGCAGTCCGGCCAGGCCGACGATCTCGCCCGCCCGCAGTTCCAGGTCGATCCCGTCGAGGACGGCGTTGCCGCCGCCGCGTACCGAGAGCAGTACGTCCCCCGGGGGGCGCGTGGCGCGGGCCGGGTAGTACTCGGTGAGTTCGCGGCCGACCATCAGCCGGACGAGTCCGGCGGTGGTGAGCTCCTCGATCGGGAGGGTGGTGACCTTGGCGCCGTCCTTGAGGACGGTGACGCGGTCGGCGAGCTCGAAGATCTCCCGCAGCCGGTGCGAGATGTAGAGGACGGCGACGCCGCGCTCGCTCAGTCGGCGGACCAGCCGGTACAGCAGCTCGACCTCGCTCTCGGCCAGGGCGGCCGTCGGCTCGTCCATGACGACGATGCGGGCGTCCACCGAGAGCGCCTTGACGATCTCGACGACCTGCTGCTGGGCCACGGACAGGCGGCGCACCAGGTCGCGCGGGCCGAAGGAGGCCTCACCGAGCTCGTCGAGGAGCGCGGCGGTGGCCGTCTCCATGGCGGCCCTGTCGACGAGTCCGAGCTTCTTCGGCTCGCGGCCGAGGAAGACGTTCTCGGCGACGGTCCGCTCGGGGAGGAGGGTGAGTTCCTGGTAGATGATCGCGACGCCGGCGCGCTGGGCGTCGGTGGGGTGCTTGAAGGAGACGGTGCGGCCGTCGAGGGCGATCGTCCCCTCGTCGGGCGTGTGGACGCCGGCGAGGATCTTCATCAGCGTGGACTTCCCGGCGCCGTTCTCGCCGATGAGCGCGTGCACCTCGCCGCGCTCCACGTCGAGGTCGACGTCCGTCAGGACCCGGGCGCCGGGGAAGCTCTTGCCGATGCCCGTCATGGTCAGCACGTGACCCACCCCCCGTCGCGCGCGGACCGGAGGGCGGCGTCCGTGAGCAGGGCGGCGCGGGCGCCGTCCTCGAAGGTGGGGAGTCCCTCGCGGCCGTCCCCTTCGAGTGCGGCGTAGGCGTCCGCGACGAAGGCGTCGAAGCAGTCGTGGAAGCCCTGCGGATGCCCGGCCGGCAGCGGTGAGTAGCGTCGGGCGGCCTCCGACAGGCTCAGCGGGTCGCGTACGAGGGCCTCGGAGCCGCTCCGGCCGCCGAGCCACAGCCGCTCGGGGTCCTCCTGGTCGAAGGCGAGGCTTCCGGAGGCGGCGGAGATCTCCAGGAAGAGGCGGTTCTTGCGACCGGCGGCGACCTGGCTGACGGCCACCGAGCCGAGGGCTCCGGAGGCGGTGGCGAACTGCACGGTGGCGAGGTCCTCGGTGAGGACCGGTCCGCCGCCCCCGCGCTGCGGCACGACCACGGAGGTCTGCGCGCAGAGCTTGGCGATCGGGTCCCCCGTCACGAACTCGACGAGGTCGAACCAGTGGGAGCCGATGTCGCCGATGGTGCGTCCGGGGCCGCCCTGCTTGGGGTCCACCCGCCAGTTGTCGTCGGTGGATTCCAGCAGCCAGTCCTGGAGGTAGCTGCCCTGGATGAGGCTGACGCGCCCCAGTGCGGTGAGGCGTTCCCTGGCCTCCCTGACCATCGGGTGGAAGCGGTAGACGAAGGGGACGGCGGCCAACGCCTCGGTCTCCTTGGCCCGTTCGGCCATCAGCCGTGCCGTGTCTGCGTCGGTGGCCAGTGGCTTCTCGCAGATCACGGCCAGGCCCGCGTCCATGGCCTCCATCGCTATGGGGGCGTGCAGGTGGTTGGGGGTGCAGACGTGCAGGACGTCGATCAGACCTGACGTGATCAGTTCCGTGACCGACTCGAAGGCCTTTTCGGCGCCGAGCGCCTGGGCGCCCTCCGTGGCGTTCGCCAGGTCCGCTCCCGCGACGCCCACCAGGCGGGCCCCGGCCTGTCGTGCGGCTCGGGCGTGGATCCGGCCGATGAAGCCAGTTCCGACGATACCCACCCTGACTTCTGCCGATTGTCGTCGTATATCGAGCATGTTTCGGATCCTAGAGATGACTTATTACGGACGTCAACCATAAGTACGCCGAGAGTTATGATTAGTGGCGTTGGAACAGCCGCAGCACCGACATGGATGGAGACGGGGAGTTGACCACCGAACCGGCAGGCGCCGGCGCCCTACTGGCGATCCTGCGCGACGGCCGCGCCCGCACCCGCACCGAACTGGTGCAGCTCACCGGCCTCGCCCGGTCGACCGTGACCCAGCGCCTCGACGCACTGGCGGACCAGCAGTGGATCCGGCCGACGGACGACGCGATCTTCTCCGGCGGCAGGCCCGCCGTGGCCTTCTCCTTCAACTCCGAAGCGCGGACGGTCCTCGCCGCCGACCTCGGGGCCACCCACGCGCGCATCGCCGTCACGGATCTGGCCACCCGCGTCCTCGCCGAGCGCAGCCGCGACATCCGGATCACCGAGGGCCCGGAACACGTCCTGGGCTGGCTCGTCGACGAGTTCGAGGAACTGCTGGCCGAAGCCGGGCGCACCCTCGCCGACGTCTGCGGCGTCGGCATCGGCCTCCCCGGCCCCGTAGAACACACGTCGGGCCGGCCCGTGAACCCCCCGATCATGCCCGGCTGGGACGGCTTCGACGTGCCCGGCTGGCTCGAACCCCGCCTCGGCGCCCCCGTCCTGGTCGACAACGACGTCAACATCATGGCCCTCGGCGAACACTGGGCCGCCAGTCCCGAGGTCGAGCACCTCCTCTTCGTGAAGGTCGGCACCGGCATCGGCTGCGGCATCATCACGGAGCACCGCCTCCACCGCGGCGCCCAGGGCTCCGCCGGCGACATCGGCCACATCCGGGTGGCCCGCGCCGGGGACGAACCCTGCCGCTGCGGGAACACCGGCTGCCTCGAAGCCGTCGCCGGCGGCGGCGCCCTCGCCGCACGCCTCCGGGCCGCCGGAGCGGACGCCACGGACGGCCGGGACGTCGTCGCCCTGGTCCGCGCCGGGAACCCGGCCGCGATCCAGCTGATCCGCCAGGCGGGCCGGGACATCGGGGACGTCCTGGCCGCGCTGGTGAACTTCTTCAACCCTGGCGTGATCATCATCGGCGGCGACATCTCGGATGCCGGGGAGCACCTGCTCGCCGGAGTACGCGAAGTCATCTACAGCCGCTCCCTCCCGCTGGCCACCCAGCACCTGTCCATCCGGGGACGCGAACTCGGCGACCGCGCCGGCGTCATCGGGGCCGCCGTCATGGTCATCGAGCACATCCTCAGTCCGGCGGCCGTCGACCTGGCCATCGCGACCTCGGACGCGGCGTAGCCCACGCCCTCGCAGGAACGCGCCGGGCGGGCGCAGCACAGCGGCGAGCACGGCGCCGGGTCCTCACCACCCCGTGATCGGGACCCGACCGTCGAAGCCCGGCAGCCGGGCCGCGACCGCCGAAGCCCGCCGGCCGGCCGGGCCGCGATCGTCGCGGCCCGGCCGTCTCGCACCGATCAGAGGCCGATGACCTCCCACTCCTGAGTCGCCGACGCGGCGGCGGCCGCCTGGACGATCGCCGCACCGTCGGCGGTGGAGCCGTTCGCGACGTCCAGGCGCAGGCCGCTGGAGACGTTGACCAGGTGGTGGCGCCCGGTCGTCCCCGAAGGAACCAGCTTCCACCACTGGTTGGGGCTGTCCGTGTCCGTCCACTGGTCCAGCGGCTGCCCGGGGGTCGTGGAGGCCGCCGGGTTGTCGAGAACCTTGCCGCTGTGGACGTTGGACAGGCGGAAGGACCCGTCGTAGTCCGGCCACAGGCGCCACTGCTGGTTGGAGCCGCCCGTCCAGGACCACTGGATGATCGGAGCACCGTTGCCGGTCGCTTCGTCCGCCACGTCGAGCACCTTGCCGCTGGCGCGGTTGACCAGTCGGTACGTCCCGGAGAACAGGCCGACCGCGATCTGGATGCGGACCCCGGCAGTGAGCGTGATCTTCCTGGCGTGCCCGCCGAGCGGGGAGGGCGCCACCGGCGCCGTGGTGGCCAGCGAGGTGATGCCGCGCCGGCAGACGAAGTCCAGGGTCTGGGTGACGTCGGACACGACGGTGACGGTGGCCGTGCGGGTCGCGGTGTCCCAGGTGAGGCTCTCGACGAGGACGCGGTTGCGGCCGCGGACGCCGCGGATCGCGCCCCGGGCGAACTGCTCGGGAAGGGCCGGCAGGATCTCCAGGAGTCCGGGCCGGGTGCAGAGGAGCGATTCCGCGACGATCGCCGGCAGCGCGTTGGCCGCGTCGCAGTTGTAGATGTGCAGGTCGGGGTTGTGCGAGGTCACCAGGGAGCGGTGGACCATGTTGCTGCCGAGGACCTTGCGGATGTTTTCGTATACGCCCGGGCCGTCCTTCAGCCGGCTCCACGCGAGCGCCCGGTGCAGGCTGCCGTGGGCCGAGTAGTTCTCGTCGCCGCGCATCCTGAGCGCCTTGCGCGCGGTGAACACCAGGTCCGGCTCCTCCTCCGGATTGATCTCGTGCAGGGGCCAGGCGCCGTAGAGGTGCTGCACGTGCCGGTGGTTGTAGCGGTCGTGCAGGCCGGGCCAGGACCACTCGGCGAGCGCGCCGTCGCCGTTGACCGCGTACGTGGGAAGCCTGCCCAGCAGTGCCGTCCACCGCGCGACGCCCTGGCCGGCGCCCTGCTCCACGTTCAGTTCGTTCGCGGCATCGATGGCGGCCTGGAGGGCGTGGCGGCCCGCCATGATGTCGCCGGTGGCGTTGACGGAGAGCATCTGGCCGGTGTTGGAAGGGGAGTTCTCCATCGAGAACGACGGGACGAAGACGACCTTCCCGTCGGCGTCGGTGCGGGTGAGGAAGTCCTCGTAGAACAGGGCGAGTTCCATGAGGGCCGGTCCGAGCCGGTCCCGGAGGAACGCCGTGTCGCCGGTGACCTGGTAGTACTCCAGGAGCGGGTACAGCATCCAGTCGGCGCCCCCGGTCCAGCACTGGCCGGGGAAGTCGCCGCCGTTGAAGTGGAGCATGTGGCCGTGCTCGCCGTCGGTGCGGGACGGCGCCAGGAAGCCTCGTGCCCCGTACAGGTTCGCGGCGTTGGTGCGCCAGTCGTCGAGCTGCCCGAGGACCAGGTCGAAGAAGCCTCGCATGGCGTCACCGTGGCTGAGGATGTTGCCGCCGGCGACCTGCAGGTTCACGTTGGCGTCGGTGGTGTAGTCGTCGGCCCAGGCACCGTTCCAGCTGCCCGCCCAGAGTCCCGTGAGCCGGGGCGGGAGGACGCCGCTGGAGCTGACGAAGAGGTACCGGCCGGAGTCGTACATCTTCTCCAGCAGTGCCAGGTCGACCGTCCACCGGTCGCCGTTCTGCCGCGCGGTCAGCTCCGACGTGGACAGCTTCCGGTCCGCCGCGGACACACCGAGGTCCAGGCCGGACCCGTCGAACATGGCCTGGTGCAGGGGCGCGTGGCGGCCGAGCAGGGTGGCGTAGTCGGTGGGGAGCGAGGCGAGGGCGGCGTGCAGCGGCTTGGCGTTCCACTCCCCCGCGTTCTCGTACCGGCCCAGCTTGGTCAGGAGCAGTACGCGGGAGGCGCGGCTGACGACGAGGGTGTTGCCGCTGACCGACACCGAGGCCTTGCTGCCCGTGACGACGACCCGGGTGACGCCCTCGTACCCGAAGGCCCCCTGTCCGGAGGGGTACGTCCCCCGCAGGTTCAGGTAGCCCTGCCCTCCGGAGACGCCGGCGAGGATCGTGAAGGCCACGTCGCTCGGTACGCCTTCGAGTGCGGTGCTGACCTTGAGCGTCGTGTCGACGGTCCGCCCGGTCGCGGGCAGCAGCTCGTGGACGAGGACCTTGTCCGCCCTGGAGACGAAGGCCCGCCGCCGCCAGACGCCGGCGCTGTCGGACCAGGAGTGCGTGATCTCGCCCGTGCGGAAGTCCGTGACCCGGGCGTAGTTGTTGGCGGTCGTCGCACCGGGCGTGCTCAACTGCAGCTCGTAGCCGGGGTGGAAGGACTGCGTCCAGCGCAGGGACCAGTCCTCCGCGAACTCCCCGGCGGCCCCCCAGTAGTCACCGGCGAGGGCCCTGTTCCGCACCGTGTCCAAGCGGTCCGCGACCACCGGCGGCAGCACGTCGCGCGTCCCGTTGGGCAGCACGAAGCGGTGGTGGTTGAGGACGATCTTCTCCAGCTGCGGCGCGCCGTGGAACACCGCGCCGTACTCGCCGTTGCCGGTGACGAAGCCGTCCGTCCAGGACCCCGCGGCCACGGTGTCGTACATGCCCCGCTCCGGCAGGGTGACCTGGGGCGGCACGGCCGCCGCCGCGATCGACGACAGGACGCCGCCGGGGACCACGACCGCACCCGCGGTCAGTGCGGCCGCCGATATGAAACCTCTGCGGCCGAGAGGCGCGCCAAGGGAAGACATGGCAGCTCCTTCAATGAAAGAAGGGAAGGGAGGTGGGGGCGCGACAGAAGGAGCGGTGGGTGCGACAGGTCCGAGCGGCGTCCCGTCCACATCGGCGCACACTGTCATGGGAACGTAAACATGCGTTTCGTGATACACCACTACTGCTGGCGTGCCGGGCCAGTGGAGCACGCGCCGTCGTCACGCGTCAATATCCGTGCAGACCCCCATAAGACGGGCACCAGGGGTCCACTTGGCGCTGCCCGCCTCCACGACGTGCGCGAGCCGCGCCGTAACCTGGAGCACCCGGCGCCACCTCCGGCACGGCGGTCGCGACCGGGAGCGAAAGGTCGCGACCGGGAGCGAAAGGGAGACGCGCGATGGAACAGCAGCCGGTGACGATGAGCGAGGTGGCTCGCGTCGCCGGAGTGTCGGTGACCACGGTCTCCTACGTCCTCAGCGGCAAGCGGCCCGTCGCGCCCGCCACGAGGGAGGCGGTCGAGGCGGCCGTCGCGCAGCTCGGCTTCCGTCTGAACACGGTGGCCCAGAGCCTGCGCACCGGCCGCTCCAGCACGGCCGCACTGATCATCCCCGACATCGCCAACCCCTTCTACGCCGAGCTGGCCCGGGGACTGCAGGACACGTTGCGGCAGGAGCGGCTCCACGTCGTCATCTGCAACACCAACGCGGATCGCGCCGAGGAGTTGTCGTACCTCGACGAGGTGGTCAACCGCCGTTTCGACGGGGTCGTCATCACTCCCCAATGGCTGGTGCCGGACGACCTGGCCCCGCTCCGGGCCGCCGGGATCCCGGTCGTGGTCAGCGCCGACGGCGAATCGGGCGACCTCGACCTCGATCTCGTACGCGCCGATTCCCGCGAGGCGATCGACCGGGCGGTCGGGCATCTCGCGCAGCGGGGACACCGGCGCCTGGGCATGGTCGCCGGGCCGTCGGGCACCCCCAACGGCGACCCCCGCCTCGACCTCTTCCGCACCGCCGCCCGCCGGCACGGCCTGGAGCTCCCGGACGACATGGTCGTCCGGGGGAAGCACACCCGCGGAACCGGTGCCGCCGGCCTTCGCCGACTGATGGCCCTCCCGCACCCCCCGACCGCCGTCGCCTGCGTCAACGACCGCTCCGCCATCGGCGTACTGGAAGCGGCCGAGGAGATGGGCCTGAAGGTCCCGTCCGACCTGGCGGTGATCGGCCACGACGACATCGAGGTCGCCTCTCTCGTACGCCCCCGGCTCTCGACGATCCGCCATCCCGCCTACGAGGTGGGGGGCACCTGCGGACGTCTGCTCCTGGAGCGCCTGGACGGTCGCGTCAGCCCCGTCCAGGTCGCCCTGCGCACCGAGTTCGTCCTGCGCGAATCCGCCTGACCGCCGCCCGGACGACACTCTCCGCCCGCGAAGCGCCGGGCCACGCCGCCGGCCCCCTCGGCGCGGGCAGCCGCCGCCGGTCACCTCCGAGGCGCGGATCCACGATGCGAGACATCGGGCTTGACAGCCCCCGGCGCCCTCGAACTACGGTTGCGCAATCGATTGCGCACCCCTGTCGGGCCGGTCGGCCGACCATCGCCGACCCCCGTCCACCGCGATCGAGACCACCTTCCCCACGCCCCGACGCCGGGCTTCCTCAACCGATGGGAACCTCATGCTCAACGACCGGACCGCCCACGTCCACGACGCGGCCCCCCTGGTGCTGCCCGCTCCCCGGACGCCCTCACCCCGCGACGCACCCGTCCTCAAGTGGGGCGTGGTCGCGCCGGGTTGGGTCGCCACCCGCTTCGTGGAGGCGCTGCGGACGTACACCGACCAGAAGGTGGTGGCCGTCGGCTCGCGGGACGCCGAGCGCGCCCGCGCGTTCGCCGACCGCTTCGGGATCCCGACGGCGTACGGCAGTTACGCCGAGTTGGTCGAGGACCGCGACGTCGACATCGTCTACATAGCCTCCCCGCACTCGGGCCACTTCGAGCAGGCGATGCAGGCGATCGACGCGGGTCGGCACGTCCTCGTGGAGAAGGCGTTCACCCGCAACGCCCGCGAGGCCGAGCAGTTGATCGAGGCGGCCCGCGAGCGGGGGGTCTTCCTCATGGAGGCCATGTGGATGCGGTTCCTGCCGCACATCGACGTGATCCGGCAGGTGGTCGCGTCGGGGCTGCTCGGCGAGGTGCGGACCGTCATCGCCGACCACGGCCTCCCGGTCGAGCCGGACGCCGCACACCGCCACTACGCCCCCGAACTGGCCGGCGGGGCGCTCCTGGACCTCGGCATCTACCCGGTCTCCTTCGCGTCGATGGTCCTCGGGCCGTTCGCCTCGGTCACCGCGGTGGGCACGAAGGCGTTCACCGGCGTGGACGGCCAGGCGTCGATCGTGGTCACCAGCCCCTCCGGGGCGCACGGCGTCCTGAACACGACGATCTTCGCCCGTACGCCGACCACGGCGTCGGTCTGCGGAACCCGCGCACGCCTGGAGATCGACGGCCACTTCTACGGCCCCGCCGAGGTGCGCCTGATCGGCCGCGACCACGAGCTCCTCGACACCTTCGTCCCCGACCCCCTCGACGGCGGCCTGTGCTACCAGGCCGCCGAAGCCGCCCGCTGCATCGGCGCCGGGCTGCTGGAGTCCCCGCTGATGCCGCACTCCGAAACGCTGGGCATGATGCACATCCTGGACGGCATCCGCCGCGACCTGGGCGTGTCGTTCCCCGGCGAGTGAGACACCTGCGGGGCGTGCGGCCCGGCAGGCCGCACGCCCCGCCGAGGCGGGCGGCTCCTCCGCCGTCCAGTCGTCGAAGGCTTCGCCGTTCGCCCGTCGAGGCCTTCGTCGCTCACCCGTTGATGGCCTTCTCCCAGTTCTCCCTCACCACCTGCAGCGCCTTGTTCAGCTGCGGGTCGGTGGGGAAGGTCGGCGCGTTGCCCTCGATCGTCGGCAGCCTCGACGCCTTCTCCTTGTTGAGGGTGCCGTCCTTCGCCATGACGTCCATGAGTACGGGGCGGGCGTCACCCGACAGCCGCAGGTTCTGCCCCTCCGTACTGGCGAGGTACTCCTGCCACAGGCGTGCCGCGGCCGGGTGCGGGGCGTACTTGTTGATCGCCTGGGCGTAGTACTGCGAGAAGCTTCCGTCGAAGGGGATGGACACCTTCCAGTTCACGTCGGTGCCCCGCAGCTCGTCGATGTGGCGGAGGTTGAGGAAGTCCCACTCGATGCTGATCGGGGTCTCGCCCCGGGCGATGGCCTCCGGGTTGGGGTTGCCGCGGTTGTAGTTGCCGACGTCGTCGAGCTTCGCGAAGAAGTCGATGCCCGGCTGGATGTCGTCGAACGAGCCGCCGTTGGCCAGGGCCGCCGCGTACACGCCGGCGAAGGCGGACCCGGCCGTCGTGGGGTTGCCGTTGAGCGCGACCTTGCCGCGGTACTCGGGCTTGAGCAGGTCGGCGAAGGAGGCGGGGCAGACCGGGACCCTGCTCTTGTCGCAGCCGATGGACACGTAGCCGCCGTAGCTGTTGAACCAAGCGCCGCCGGGGTCCTTCTGGTTCGCCGGGATCTTGTCCCAGTTCTCGACCCGGTACGGGGCCAGCAGGCCCTCGCGCGCGGCCGACTGGGCGAAGGCGTCACCGAGGTCGAGCACGTCGGGGGCGCTCGCCTTGCCGCGGCTCTTCTTGATGTCGTCGATCTCCTGCTGGCTCGACCCGAACGGGTTGCTGTTGACGATCTTGATGCCGTACTTCTTCTCGAAGCCGTCCATCAGGCCGCCGTAGTTCGCCCAGTGGCGCAACAGGGTCGTCGTGTGGAGCGTGCCCTCCTTCTTCGCCTCCTTGATCAAGGCGTCCATGCCGCCGGCTTCCTCGGCCGAGCTCGCCACGTCGACCGGCACCACCTCGACCGGCTCCTTCTCCTCGCCGCAGGCACCGAGGCCGAGCGCCACGGCGCAGAGAAGGGCGGTGAGGGCTACGGCTCGTATCCGGGGAGGTTCGACCACGGCGTCTCCGCAAGGACAAAAAGCACGACAAAGAGGTTTTCCAGCCTACTCGGGCCGCTCCGTGGCGTCCGCACGGAACGGGCCCGGGCCCGGACGGACGGCCGCCCTGAGGCGGCGACGGTCGGTGTGCGCAGGACCTGCGCGCCGTCGGCCCCCGCGTTCACAGCTCCACGTCCTCCCACTGGCTGAGGATGTCGTCCTCCCCCAGTGCGTCCGGATCGGGCCCCGCGTCGACGCCGATCGCCTGGGAGGCCCAGATGGTCTTGCCCCGGGGGGAATAGCGGGTGCCCCACTTCTCGGCGTACTGCGCGACGAGGAACAGGCCTCGACCTCCCTCGTCGGTGTCGGCGGCCCGCCGGATGTACGGGGCGGTGCTGCTTCCGTCGGACACCTCGCAGACCAGCGAGCTGCCGTGCAGGAGGCGCACCTTGACGGGTTCGAGGCCGTAGCGGACGGCGTTGGTGATCAGTTCGCTGAGGATGAGCTCGCTGCCGAAGGAGATGTCCTCCAGGCCCCACTCGGCCAGCTTGCGGGCGCAGGCGTTGCGGACCGGGCCCACGGACGCCGGGTCGCGCGGCACGTCCCATTCGGCGACCCGGTCGGGAGCCATCCGGCTCACGCGGGCCACGAGGAGGGCGACGTCGTCGCCCGACCCCGTGGGCAGCATCGTGTCGATGACATCGGCGCACGTCTCCTCCGGCGTGCGGTCGGGCCCGGCGAGGGCCTCGCGGAGGGCTTCCAGGCTCTCGTCGGGGTCCCTGCTGCGGTCCTCCAGGAGGCCGTCGGTGTAGAGCACGAGCCGTGAGCCCTCCGGCAGGGTCGTCCTGGTCGTCTCGACGGGCATGCCCGCGCCGAGTCCGAGCGGCGGGGAGACCGGGGACTCCAGGAACTCCACGCTGCCGTCGGGTCGGACGACCGCGGGCGGCAGGTGTCCCGCCGTGGCCACGGCGACCTCTCCGGAGACGGAGTCGTAGACGACGCACAGGCAGGTGGCTCCGGTGATCGTCTCCTCCCAGCCCTCGGAGGACTCGTCCTGGACGTCGATGAGGGCCACGAGTTCGTCCAGGCGCCAGATCAGTTCGTCCGGGGAGAGGTCGAGGGCCGAGAAGTTGTGCACGGCGATCCGCAGCCGGCCCATGGTGGCCGCGGCGTGCAGGCCGTGCCCGACGACGTCGCCCACGACCAGCGCCACCCGGGCGCCGGGCAGCGGGATCACGTCGAACCAGTCGCCGCCCACGCCGGACTCCGCGGGCAGGTAGCGGGAGGCCACGTCGAGCGCCTGGTCGTCGGGGAGGCTGCGCGGCATCAGGCTGCGCTGCAGGGTGACCGCCATCGAGTGCTCACGGGTGTAGCGGCGGGCGTTGTCGATGGAGACCGCGGCCCGGTTCGTCAGCTCCTCGGCGAAGGACAGGTCCTCGTCGGAGAACGGCGTGGACTTCCCCGACCGCCAGAAGTTCGCCACTCCCAGGACCACGCCCCGCGCCCGCAGCGGTACGACCGCCAGCGAGTGGATGCCGTAGCGGAGGATGCGCTGGGCCCGCTCCTCGTCCTGGGCGCGCCATCCGGTCGACGCGGCGAGGTCGGCCACCACCACGGAGCGGCCCTCGGCGACGCTGGTGTCCACCGGCGTTCCGGGAACGAAGCGGATCAGCTCCCCGGAGGGGTAGAGGGGGTGGTCCTCGGTGAGGCCGGCGGTGGCCGTCCGGCGCAGTTCGGTGCTGGCCCCGGCCGGCTCCTCGCCGCTCAGGACGGGGTCGAGGAGTTCGACGGTGACGACGTCCGCGAACCCGGCGATCGCCACCTCCGCCAGTTCCTCGGCGGTCCGCACCACGTCCAGCGTGGTTCCGATGCGCACTCCGGCGTCGTAGAGCAGCGTCAGCCGCTCCCTCGCCACCTCGGCCCGGCCGGAGAGGGAGCGGAGCTCGGTGGTGTCCCGAAGGGTCACCACGCTGCCGTGCTGGTCGCCGGTCGGCAGCGTCACCCGCTTGTTGAGGGCGAGGAGGCGGTCCGCGGCCAGGTGCACCTCGTCGGTCGCGATCCGGTCCGACGCCAGGAGGGCCGTGAGGGAGGAGTCGAGACCCAGGTCGGCGACACGGCGGCCCTCCGCGTCCGGCGGCAGGTCCAGGAGCCGGCGGGCCTCGTCGTTGGCGAGCAGCAGCCGGTGGTCACGCCCGGTGATGAGCACGCCCTCGCGGACGGCGTGCAGGACGGCGTCGTGGTGGTCGTACATCCGCGTCATCTCCGCCGGGCCCAGGCCATGGGTCTGACGGCGCAGCCGTCGGCTCACCAGGCCCGTGCCGAGGGCGACGAGAGCGAGGGCACCGGCCGCGCTGGCCAGGAAGACGGGCAGCTGCTGGTCCACCGAGTCCTGGACCTTCTCGACGGTCACCGCCGCGGACACGATGCCGACCACGTGCCCCTGCGCGTCCCGGACGGGGGCCGCCGACACCACGGAGAGGCCGAGGGCGCCCTGGAAGGTACGGGTGAAGGGCCGGCCGGCCGCCGCTTCGGCGTACGGACCGATGACGTGCTTGCCGAGCTGGGTGGGGTCACTGTGCGTGAGGGTGATGCCGTCGAGTTCGTACACGATCAGGGCGTCGATGCCGGCGGCCTTGCGCGCGCCCTCGGCGAGGGGCTGGAGCTCGACCGTCGGGAAGTCGCTCTCCAGCGCCCGCGCGAGGCCGGGGGCGTGGGCGAAGGACTGGGCGGCGGCGATGGTCCGGTGCCGGGCGTCGGTCATGGTGTCGCGCCGGGCCTGTACGACGATCGCCACGACCGCGGCGGCGACGAGGAGGACCACGAGGATCAGCTGGAGGAGGAAGACCTGACGGG
Organism: Streptomyces sp. NPDC093089; assembly: GCF_044754405.1. Taxonomy (NCBI): domain Bacteria; kingdom Bacillati; phylum Actinomycetota; class Actinomycetes; order Kitasatosporales; family Streptomycetaceae; genus Streptomyces; species Streptomyces sp. NPDC093089. Next base: position 1,544 of record NZ_JBIVPA010000032.1, on the reverse strand, counting down.
CGACGCTCCGTGTGGTCAGCCACGATCGGATGCGTCGCGGGCCCTTGCCGGGGCCTTCCAGAGGGTCACGTGCCTTATGACCCGTTTCTCCGCTCATAGTCCCCATTTAGCCCTGCCCGATTCACGCCTGGCAAGCATGGGCCCGCGATACGGAACGACGGGGACGCCCCCGGGGCGTCACTCCCGGCGACGGTGCGCGCCGGGAGGCGCCGTGCTGTCCCGCTCCACCAGGGCGGTCGCCACGAGCCGCACCCCCGTCACCGTCTCGCCTTCGAGCTCCCGCAGGACGGCGTCCACGCACAGCGCTCCGACCTGGGCGAAGTCCTGGTGGACGGTGGTCAGGGGCGGGATGAAGGAGGCCGCCTCGGGGATGTCGTCGAAGCCGACGACGCTGACGTCCTCGGGGACGCGCACCCCGCGCTCGTGGAAGGCCCGCAGCACGCCGAGGGCCATCTGGTCGTTGGCCACGAACACGGCCGTGCACGACGCCTCACCGGCGAGCCTCAGCCCCGCCTCGTAACCCGATTCGGGGGTCCAGTCCCCGCGCAGCACGGGAGGCACCGGGCACCCTTCCTCCCGCAGAGCCGCCTCCCACGCCTCGGCACGGCGGCCCGCGGCGAAGGACTCCTCGGGCCCTGCGACGTGCCACACCGTGTCGTGGCCGAGTCCGAGCAGGTACCGCACCGCGGAGCGGGCGCCCTGGCGCTGATCGGTGTCCACCACCGGGAAGCGCCCGGTGGCGTCCGAGTCCACCACGACCACCTTGACGTGCGGCGGCAGGGTGAGGGCGACGGCGTCGAGCAGGTGCACCTCCATGATCAGCACGACGGCGTCGACCGCCAGCTCGTCGAGCCGCGTGAAAGCCCCCTTGACGTTGTCCTGGGTGGGCGCGTCGAGCGGGATGAGGGTGACCGCGTAGCCGGCGCGGGAGGCCGAGCCGGTGACGGCGTCCAGGGTCCGGACGTTGCCCGTGCTGGTGAGCCCGCCGATGATCACACCTATGGCTCGAAAGTCACCTCGCTTGAGGGCGCGAGCCGCACTGTTCGGGCGGTATCCCAGCTCCTTCATCGCGTCGAGGACCTTCCTCCGGGTCGTCTCCACGACGGCCGCGTCGCCGTTGGAGACGCGGGACACCGTCTGGGACGAGACCCCCGCCCGCTGGGCGACGTCCGCCATGGACACCCGGCGTGGCCTCGCACGTACCCCCCGTCGACCGTCGCTCACGCCCGTCGACCGACCGGTCGCGTTCTGTTCGGACACCCCACGCACCCCTCTCATTCGCTACCTGTTCGTGCTTGACGCCCCCCAGCGGGAATGCCACCATCACACTACTGATGGTTGCGTAAACATCATCCATCAACCAGCCCTTACGCAGGGGCGATTACCGGCCACAGGCCGCACCGCTTCGCTCCCCGTCCGGACCTCTCGGTCACCGACGCTAGGACCCAGCCATGACGCTCCTGTCGACGTCAGCTCAGGCGGCTTCGCCGCCTCGCCGGCGAGCCCGTTTCCGTCTCCGGAAGGAGGCCTGGGTGGGCTGGGGG
>NZ_JBIVPA010000031.1:0-19865 GCF_044754405.1 Streptomyces sp. NPDC093089 | reverse complement strand
CTGCAGGGGGGACCCTGTGGGAGAGTAGGACGCCGCCGAACAATCATTAGCCTCAACCCCCGGACATTGTCCGGGGGTTGAGGCATTTTTGCGTTGGGGTGGCGGAAGGGGCCCCGTGCGGGGGGAGGGGGTCGCTGAGGGTAAGGTCGGGGGGCAATGTCGGCACCAGCCCAGCAGGAGGCCCCCGGGTGGAGGTCCAGGAGACTCGCGTTCAGACGGACCGGGTCCTCACCATCCCCAACATTCTCAGCATGGCGCGCCTCGCCGGCGTGCCGCTGTTTCTGTGGCTGATTCTCCGTCCGGAGTTCGGCGGGCCCAACAGCGACGGGTGGGCGCTCCTCGTCCTGATGCTCAGCGGTGTCAGCGACTATCTCGACGGCAAGCTCGCCCGGCGCTGGAACCAGATCAGCAACCTCGGCCGGCTGCTCGATCCGGCCGCCGACCGGCTGTACATCCTGTCGACGCTCGTGGGACTCACCTGGCGGGAGATCCTGCCGCTGTGGCTGACCGCCGCGCTTCTGGCGCGCGAGGCCATGCTGCTGGTCATGGTGGGAATCCTCCGGAGGCACGGCTACCCGCCGCCGCAGGTGAACTTCCTCGGGAAAGCTGCGACTTTCAACCTGATGTACGCGTTCCCGTTGCTGCTTCTCAGTGACGGAACGGGCTGGCTTTCGTCACTCGCTGAAGTTTTCGGGTGGGCCTTCGCCGGATGGGGTACAACTCTGTATTGGTGGGCAGGGATCCTCTACGTGGTCCAGGTCCGTCGACTCGTGAAGGCGGATACATCGGCCGATTGAGCCCGTCCGTCCTGTGTCGAGCAGCGTCGCCGGCAACAACGAGGACATCCGAGGGCTACTAGCGGACAGGTGAAGTCGGCAGGACCGTCGTCTCTTCAAGGAGGACGCTTCCGACATGAAGGCCGTCGTGATGGCCGGTGGCGAAGGAACACGCCTTCGCCCGATGACCTCGAGCATGCCCAAGCCTCTGTTGCCGGTGGTGAACCGGCCGATCATGGAGCACGTCCTACGACTGCTCAAGAGGCACGGTCTCAACGAGACCGTCGTCACCGTGCAGTTTCTCGCCTCGCTCGTCAGGAACTACTTCGGCGACGGCGAGGAGCTCGGTATGGAGCTCACGTATGCCAACGAGGAGAAGCCACTCGGTACAGCGGGAAGTGTGAAGAACGCCGAGGAAGCGTTGAAGGACGACGCTTTTCTCGTCATCTCGGGTGACGCGCTCACCGACTTCGACCTGACCGATCTGATCTCTTTCCACAAGGAGAAGGGCGCCCTCGTCACGGTCTGCCTGACCAGGGTGCCGAATCCGCTGGAATTCGGGATCACGATCGTCGACGAAGAGGGAAAGGTCGAGCGCTTCCTGGAGAAACCCACCTGGGGGCAGGTCTTCTCGGACACCGTGAACACGGGTATCTACGTGATGGAGCCCGAGGTCTTCGACTACGTCGAGGCGGACGTTCCGGTGGACTGGTCGGGAGATGTCTTTCCGCGGCTCATGAAGGACGGCAAGCCGATCTACGGCTATGTCGCCGAGGGCTACTGGGAGGACGTCGGCACCCATGAGAGCTATGTGAAGGCCCAGGCCGACGTCCTGGAGGGCAAGGTCCAGGTCGACATCGACGGCTTCGAGATCTCACCGGGGGTCTGGGTCGCCGAGGGTGCCGAGGTGCATCCCGACGCCGAGCTGCGCGGGCCGCTGTACATCGGTGACTACGCCAAGGTCGAGGCCGGTGCCGAGGTCCGTGAGCACACGGTCATCGGCTCGAACGTCGTCGTCAAGAGCGGTGCCTTCCTGCACAAGGCCGTCGTGCACGACAACGTGTACATCGGCCAGCAGAGCAATCTGCGCGGCTGCGTGATCGGGAAGAACACCGACATCATGCGGGCCGCCCGGATCGAGGACGGGGCCGTCATCGGGGACGAGTGCCTGATCGGTGAGGAATCGATCGTGCAGGGCAACGTCCGGGTGTACCCGTTCAAGACGATCGAGGCCGGCGCCTTCGTCAACACGTCGGTCATCTGGGAGTCCCGGGGACAGGCCCATCTCTTCGGGGCGCGGGGCGTCTCCGGGATCCTGAACGTGGAGATCACGCCCGAGCTGGCCGTGCGGCTGGCGGGGGCGTACGCCACGACCCTGAAGAAGGGGGCGACCGTCACCACCGCGCGTGACCACTCCAGGGGTGCGCGGGCGCTGAAGAGAGCCGTGATCTCGGCGCTGCAGGCCAGTGCCATCGACGTACGGGACCTGGAGAACGTGCCGCTGCCGGTGGCGCGGCAGCAGACCGCGCGGGGAAGCGCCGGCGGGATCATGGTGCGGACCTCGCCCGGAGTGCCGGACTCCGTGGACATCATGTTCTTCGACGAACGGGGGGCGGACCTCTCGCAGGGCGGGCAGCGGAAGCTCGACCGGGTGTTCGCGCGGCAGGAGTACCGGCGGGCCTTCCCCGGGGAGATCGGTGACCTGTCGTTCCCGGCGAGCGTGTTCGACTCGTACACCGGCTCGCTGCTGAGGAACGTCGACACCTCCGGGATCGCCGAGGCGGGACTGAAGGTCGTCGTGGACGCCTCCAACGGAAGTGCGGGGCTCGTGCTGCCCAGCCTGCTCGGGCGGCTCCAGGTCGACTCGCTGACGATCAACCCCGGGCTCGACGAGTCGCGGCCCACCGAGTCGGCCGAGAGCCGGCGGGCCGGGCTCGTGCGGCTGGGGGAGATCGTGGCTTCGGCGCGGGCCGCGTTCGGGGTGCGGTTCGATCCGGTCGGCGAGCGGCTCTCGCTCGTGGACGAGCGGGGGCGGATCATCGAGGACGACCGCGCGCTCCTGGTGATGCTCGACCTGGTGGCGGCCGAGCGGCGATCGGGGCGGGTCGCGCTGCCCGTGACGACCACGCGGATCGCGGAGCAGGTCGCCGCGTACCACGGCACGCAGGTGGAGTGGACGACGACCTCGCCGGACGACCTCACGAGGGTCGGACGGGAGGAGTCGACGATCTTCGGCGGTGACGGGCGCGGCGGGTTCATCGTGCCCGAGTTCAGCAGCGTCTTCGACGGGGCCGCCGCGTTCGTGCGGCTGATCGGGCTGGTGGCGCGGACACAGCTCACGTTGAGCCAGATCGACGCACGGATCCCGCGGGCGCACGTCCTCAAGAAGGACATCGCGACCCCGTGGGCCGTGAAGGGGCTGGTGATGCGCCGGGTGGTCGAGGCGGCGGGCAGCCGGTCCGTGGACACCACCGACGGGGTACGGGTGGTCGAGGCGGACGGGCGCTGGGTGATGGTGCTGCCCGACCCCGCCGAGGCCGTCACCCATCTGTGGGCGGAAGGGCCCGACGACGCCTCCGCCCAGGCACTGCTCGACGAGTGGGCCGAGGTGGTCGACAGCGCAGGTCGCTGACGGATCGAAGTCTCAGGCCGGGAGGCGCCCGCGGGGTGTCTCCCGGCCTGAGACGGGGGGCATTCGGCGGTAGGCCGTACGACGTGCGACGATGTGCGGCATGTCGCAGCAGCCCCCCGTTCGGAGCACCGGATCACCGCCGCCGCGCCCGGACGCGTCGATGTCGCTGCTGAACAACGTGATGGACCACGCGCTCGACGACGGCTACGCCGAGGCGACGGCCCGGCGCGCGGCCGACGGCACCGGGCTGCCCCGCAGCCTGCGCGCCAAGCTCGGCGTCGCGGCCGGCCTCCTGCTCGCGGCCGCGGTGGTGACCGTCGGCGCGGCCGAGGCACGGATCTCCGCGCCGGTCGTCGCCAAGGAGCGGCAGGAGCTGATCGACCGGATCGAGGCGGAGACCTCGACCGCGGATCGGCTGGAGCAGGACATCGAGCGGATCCGGAGCGAGGTCGGGAGCCGCCAGCGGCAGGCGCTGCAGCAGCACGGCGGCGACCAGGCCGAGCTCGTGGCACTGCTCTCGGGTGCGACCGCGGTCCACGGGCCCGGTGTGAAGCTCGTGATCGACGACGCCAAGGGCACCGACACCGGTGGCGGCGGGCCGAGGGAGAGCAGCGGCTTCTCCGACACGGGCCGGGTGCGCGACCGGGACATGCAGCGCGTGATCAACGGGCTGTGGGAGTCGGGCGCCGAGGCCGTCGCGATCAACGGGCAGCGGCTGACGTCGCTGTCCGCGATCAGGGCCGCGGGCGACGCCATACTGGTCGACAACCGGCCGCTGGTGCCGCCGTACACCGTCCTCGCGATCGGGGACGGGCAGCGGCTGAGCACCGCGTTCCAGGACAGCGCCGACGGGCAGTACCTGCATGCGCTGGTGGAGAACTTCGGGATCAGGAGCGGCATCTCGGCCGAGGGCGATGTGAGCCTGCCGGCCGCGCCGAGTCTGACCGTACGTACCGCAGAGCCGAGGGGGGCCGGGGCGACGCCGTCCGGTCGGGCCACGGCCGACACAGGGAAGGGCACATCGTGATCGCCGTACTGGGCCTGATCGTCGGAGTCGTGGTCGGACTGTTGGTCCGTCCCGAGGTTCCGGCGGTGGTCGAGCCCTATCTTCCGATCGCCGTGGTCGCCGCCCTCGACGCGGTGTTCGGCGGCTTCAGGGCCATGCTCGACGGCATCTTCGTCGACAAGGTCTTCGTGGTGTCGTTCCTGTCGAACGTGGTCGTGGCCGCGCTGATCGTCTTCCTCGGCGACAAGCTGGGCGTGGGCGCGCAGCTGTCGACCGGTGTGGTCGTCGTGCTCGGCATCCGGATCTTCTCCAACGCGGCCGCCATCCGGCGCCACGTCTTCCGGGCGTGAGGCCGATGAGCGAGAACCCCCAGAACCCCGAGAACCCCCGGAAGCCCGAGAACCCCCGGAAGCCCGAGGTCTCCGAGAACCCGGAGACCGCCGGGAACGCGGAGGTCTCCGAGAACGCGGAGACCGCCGAGAAGCCCGTGGGCTCCGAGGGTGCCGACGGTGCCGAGAGCCCGCGGACGTCTGAGCGGCGGGTGCCGGAGGAGCCGCGGAAGGCCGAGGGCGCCGGGAAGCCGGACGCCGGGCCCGTGGTGCCGGAAGGTGCCGCGGAGGACGATGCCGTGCGTGAGGACGTCCCGGGTTCCGCGGCGCCGGCCGCGGAACCCGCGGCCGAGTCGAACGGGCGGCGGAGGCTGGCCTCCGCGCTGTGGCCGCCGCGGGTGACGCGGGCCCAACTCATCGTCGCGCTCCTGCTGTTCGTCCTCGGTCTGGGTCTGGCCATCCAGGTCTCCTCGACCAGTGAGAACAGCGCCCTGCGCGGCGCGCGCCAGGAGGACCTGGTGCGGATCCTCGACGAGCTCGACGACCGCACGCAGCGCCTGGAGGACGAGCAGGCCCGGCTGGAGAAGCAGCGCTCCGAGCTGGAGTCCAGCTCGGACCAGGCCGAGGAGGCGCGCAAGCAGACCCAGGAGAAGGAGCAGCAGCTCGGCATCCTGGCCGGTACGGTCGCCGCCCAGGGGCCCGGCATCACCCTGACCATCGGCGATCCCAGCGGGGCCGTCGAGTCGGACATGCTGCTCGACGCCATCCAGGAGCTGCGCGCGGCGGGTGCCGAGGCGATCCAGGTCAACGGTGTGCGCGTGGTCGCGGACAGTTATTTCACCGGCAGCGGTGAAGACATGCAGATCGATGGAACGAAGGTGGGTGCTCCGTACGTCTTCAAGGTCATCGGCAAGCCGGAGGATCTCGAGCCCGCGCTCAACATTCCCGGCGGTGTCGTGCAGACCCTGGAGAAGGAGCAGGCCACGGCCACGGTGGAGCGGTCGGCGAAGATCGTCGTCGACGCCTTGCGACCCGCGAAGCGGCCTGACTACGCTCAGTCGTCCTCGCAGTGAGAGGGGACGAGAGGGTCCCGCGACATGGGCACGGCGTTGCGGGGGGTCGGCGCACCACAACGGTGGTGCGTGGTGGAAACTGTCCGGAGGATACGGACGTTGTGAAGGTGTCCGGGTCGGCAGGTGTGAGGGATTTCGGTTCGTCCTGCCCCACGGGCGGGTCTGTTTCGGTCAAGGGGAATCGCCCGTGAGTTTTTTTGCGAAGTTGTTCGGCAAGAGCGGACGCGAGGACGGCGGCAACGCCCGGCACCGCGCGCCGCGCCACGCCCAGGAGGAGGATCAGGGCGGCGAGCGCCCGTTGTTCCGCGATGAGGTCGGTGGCGGTGACATTCCGGGCACTCAGGGCGCGTCGGCTGTTGACCCCGCCGGGGCCGCCCGCATAGGTTTCGGAGAACCATCAACCTCAAGTACGGGTGGAGGGTTTACCCCCGATCCGTACGCGACACAGACCTCCGCGGGGATGCCGCGACAGGAGGACGCGTCCATGCCGGTGTGTACGAGGTGCGGTCACCGCAACACGGCCGACAGCCGCTTCTGCTCCCACTGCGGCACGCCGCTGCGGGGCGGGGTCGCCGCCGAGCGCGCGTCGGAGACGACGTCGACGATCTCCATCTCGGGCCTCGAGGCGTACGACGCCGAGGTCACCGGCCAGACGCAGCTGCCGTCGCTCTCTCCCGAGGCGCTGGCGGCCGTGGAGGCGCTGCCCCTGGGCTCCGCGCTCCTCGTGGTGCGCCGGGGACCGAACTCCGGCAGCCGGTTCCTGCTCGACGGCGAGCTGACCACGGCCGGCCGTCACCCGCAGAGCGACATCTTCCTGGACGACTTCACGGTCTCCAGGCGCCACGTCGAGTTCCGCCGGGCGCAGGACGGCAGCTTCACCGTCGCCGACGTCGGCAGCCTCAACGGCACGTACGTCAACCGTGAGCCGATCGACTCGGTCGTTCTGTCCAACGGCGACGAGGTGCAGATCGGCAAGTACCGGCTGGTCTTCTACTCGAGCCAGCGAGGCGTGTGACGCCTCGGAGAAGCCCTTCAGGGAAGGTTCATGCTGCGAACACCGACGGGCGGTGCCGGATCCGGCACCGCCACCGCGGGCGACCGACTGGTCAGCATCGGCACGGTGCTGAACCAGCTGCGCGACGAATTTCCCGAAGTGACGATCTCCAAGATCCGGTTCCTGGAGGCCGAGGGGCTGGTCGAGCCCCGGCGGACGGCCTCCGGATACCGGAAGTTCAGCCCGCAGGACGTGGAGCGGCTCGCCCAGATCCTGCGGATGCAGCGGGACCACTACCTTCCGCTGAAGGTCATCCGTGAGCACCTCGACGCGCTCGCCCGCGGGGAGGAGATCAAGCTCCCGGCGCCCGGGCGCCGGCGGGACCTCCTCGAGGGCGCCTGGGAGCAGGACGCGGAGCCGCCGACCGCCGTGCGGATCGGGCGGGCCGAGCTGATCGCCGCTGCCGAGGTGACCGAGGCCGAGCTCGCCGAGTGGGAGTCGTACGGTCTGATCGCCGAGACGGAGGGCGGGGGCTACGACGCGGAGAGCGTGACGGTCGCCAGGCTCGTAGCGGATCTGGGGAGATTCGGACTGGAACCCCGGCACCTGCGGGCCGTGAAGGCCGCCGCCGATCGGGAGGCCGGGCTCATCGAACAGGTGGTCGCGCCGCTGCGCCGGCACCGGAACCCGCAGACCAGGGCCCATGCGGAGGCCACCGCGCACGAGCTCGCCGCGCAGTCCGTACGGCTGCACGCGGCGCTGGTGCAGACGGCTCTGGGCATCCGGCTGCAGTGACGCGGGGAGGGCCCGACTATCCAAACCGGTCGGGCACGTCCTAGGGTTGCTGTGTGAACGAGCTCGACGTTGTGGGTGTCCGGGTGGAAATGCCCTCCAACCAGCCGATCGTGCTCCTGCGTGAAGTGGGAGGCGATCGGTACCTCCCCATCTGGATCGGACCGGGGGAGGCGACCGCGATCGCCTTCGCCCAGCAGGGGATGGCGCCGCCGCGGCCGCTGACGCACGACCTGTTCAAGGACGTGCTGGAGGCCGTGGGACAGGAGCTCACCGAAGTCCGCATCACGGATCTGCGTGACGGGGTCTTCTACGCCGAGCTGGTGTTCGCCAGCGGCGTCGAGGTGAGCGCGCGCCCGTCCGACGCGATAGCGCTGGCCCTGCGGACCGGGACGCCGATCTTCGGCAGTGACGGTGTGCTGGACGACGCCGGCATCGCGATTCCGGATGAGCAGGAGGACGAGGTGGAGAAGTTCCGCGAGTTCCTCGACCAGATCTCACCGGAGGACTTCGGGACCAACAGCCAGTGAGGCGCGACGCCGCGGCCTACGGCCGTTCGCGGGGTGCTGTCAGAGCATTCGAGTAGCCTTTCCCCGGCGAGAGATGAGGGAAACCACTCTCAGGGTGATTATCACTCGGCGTGCCGAGTGTGGCGATCGTTGACGCACCCCAAGTGACTGCCTACCTTCGTGTGGGCAGGTCAAGGACGGAGGGTCGGCGTGATGAGCAGCGCGGACGGTACGGCAGGAAGCTCGCTCGGACGCGCGTCCGGGGAGAGCGGCCCGTATCCGCTTCACGGCAGTGTGGGCGACTTCGGGACGGACGCGAGTGCGGGCGCGGCGGACGAGGCGGTCGGCTACCGCGGACCGACGGCCTGCGCGGCCGCCGGGATCACCTATCGCCAACTGGACTACTGGGCGCGCACCGGGCTCGTGGAGCCGAGCGTGCGGCCCGCGTACGGGTCGGGGACGCAGCGGCTGTACAGCTTCCGCGACGTCGTCGTACTGAAGATCGTCAAGCGCTTCCTCGACACCGGGGTGGCGCTGCAGAACATCAGGGCCGCGGTGCAGCACCTGCGTGCCCGGGGCTTCCGCGACCTGGAGCGGATGACGCTCATGAGCGACGGGGCCACGGTCTACGAGTGCTCCTCGCCGGACGAGGTCGTCGACCTGCTCCAGGGCGGGCAGGGCGTCTTCGGGATCGCCGTCGGGGTCGTGTGGCGGGACGTCGAGGCGGCGCTGTCGCAGCTGCACGGGGAGCGCGTCGACACGGGCGAGACGCTCGTCGGGCACAACCCGGGGGACGAGCTCGCGAGGCGGCGGCGCGACAAGGCCGTCTGAACGGAACCCCGGCTTTCGCGGCCCCGCCGACTCGGTGCGGGGCCGTTGTCAGTGGCGTAAGGCAGCATCGGAACCGTGAGAGCCGCGCCGACGATCCTGCACCTCGACATGGATGCGTTCTTCGCCGCCGCAGAGCAGGCGGCGAAACCCAGCCTGCGCGGAAAGCCCGTCGTGGTCGGCGGCCTGGGGCCGCGGGGTGTGGTCGCCACGGCCTCCTACGAGGCGCGGCGCTTCGGGGTGCACTCGGCGATGCCGATGGGGCAGGCCCGGCGGCTCGCGCCGAACGCCGCCTATCTGGTGCCGCGGTTCGCGTTCTACCGGTCGATCAGCGAGCAGGTGATGGAGCTGCTGGGCCGGCTGTCGCCGCTGGTGGAGCCGCTCAGCCTGGACGAGGCGTTCGTCGACCTGGAGGCCGGGGGTGTCGCCGACGGCAGTGCGAGCGCGCGGGCCGCGGGGGAGCGGCTGCGGGCCGACATCCTGGCGACGACGGGGCTGACGGGGTCCGTGGGGCTCGCGGGCTCGAAGATGATCGCGAAGATCGCGTCCGAGGAGGCCAAGCCGAACGGGCTCGTGCTCATCGAGCCCGGCACCGAGAGGGAGCTGCTGGGGCCGAGGTCCGTGCGGATCCTGCCCGGGGTCGGGCCCGCTACCGGTGAGCACCTGCGGCGGGCCGGGATGACCACAGTGTCCGATCTCGCGGGGGCGGGCGAGGACGAGCTCGTACGGCTCCTGGGGAGGGCGCACGGGACCTCGCTGTACCGGATGGCCCAGGGGTACGACGACCGGCCCGTGGTGGCCGAGCGGGACGCGAAGTCGGTGTCGGTCGAGGACACGTTCGACGTGGACCTGCACGACCGGGTGCGGATCAAGGTCGAGGTGGAGCGGCTCGCCGAGCGGTGCGTGGGGCGGCTGCGGGCCTCGGGGCACTCGGGTCGGACCATCGTCCTCAAGGTGCGGCGGTACGACTTCTCGACGCTGACCCGGTCCGAGACGCTGCGGGGACCCACGGACGATCCCGGCGTCGTACGGGAGGCGGTGGGGCGCCTCCTGGAGGCCGTGGACACGACCGGGGGCGTGCGGCTGCTCGGGGTGGGGGTGAGCGGGCTCGCCGACTACACGCAGGAGGACCTGTTCGCGCAGGCGGGTGCGGGTGTGGGGCCGGGGGCGTCCCTGGGATCGGGCGAGGGCTCGGACGCGGGGGACGTGGCGGAAGGGGCTGGGGGCCCCTCCAGGGCCCCTGTGGCGGACACGGAGGACGTGCAGGGCGTCGAGGGCGGGGGAGGGGCCACCGGGCCCGTGGAGAGGCACTGGGCGCCCGGGCGGGACGTACGGCACGCGGTGCACGGGGCCGGGTGGGTGCAGGGCAGCGGGCTGGGACGGGTCACCGTCCGGTTCGAGGAGCCGGGGTCGGCCGCGCCTGGGCGGGTCCGGACGTTCGCCGTCGACGATCCGGACCTGGAGGAGGGGGAGCCGCTGCCGTTGGTGGGGTGAGAGCGGCCGGGGGGCCGGGGTCTGGACCTGGGGCGGCTGTGGGCTGCCTCGGTGGAGTGCGCGCTGGGACCACGGGCCGCCTGCTGCGGGCTGGTGCGGCGCGGGGGTGCGTTGCGCGTGGGGCTTCCCGGGCGGGGGCGTGTGCCGGGGCCGCTCGGGCTGCCTGCCGCGGGCTGGTGAGGATGGGGCGACCCGTGAGCGCGCTGCGTGCGGGGCTTCCCTGGCGGGGGAGGGCGTGCCGGGGTGACCGCGCCGCCTGCCGCGTGCTCGTGCGGGTGGGGGCGGCGCGGGTGTGTGCCGTGCGGTTCGGGGGTTTCTGGGCGGGCCGCGGGGGTCAGGTGCCGTCCTGGCCGGCGAGGCGGCCGAAGTCGGTGTCGGGGTAGTCGGCGGGCGACGGCGGCAGGGTGAGGCTGTAGTGGCGATAGAGCTGGAGCTCCTGCTCCGGGGACAGGTGGCGGCCGACGCCGAAGTCGGGGGCGTCCTTGATGAGTGAGCGCTCGTAGGGGATGTGGAGGCCGTCGGCGAGGAGATCGCTGGGCTCCAGGGGGACGAAGGCGTCCCTGCTGAAGAGGCCGGTGCGGACGGCGGCCCATTCCGGGATGCCGGTCGCGTCGTCGAGGTACACCTCGTCCACGGTGCCGATCTTGTGTCCGTTCCGGTCGAACGCCTTGCGGCCGATCAGGCTGCGCGGATCGATGTCGGTCTGCACGGTCCCTCCAACTGGTCGCAACTGCTCTACACCCCTACGAAAGTGCACAACTGGGATGTCGGCCACTTGAGCGAAGGAAGCCACAACCGCGCTGGTAGGCTGGTTGTGGCTGTCGACCCCGTGCGGGAGAGTCCCCCGGAGAAACCTTCCGGGGGGCGCCGAAGGAGCAAATCCTCCCCGGAATCTCTCAGGCCCCTGTACCGCGCGGACGAGGTCACTCTGGAAAGCAGAGCGGTGCCCCGGCGGCACGCGCTCTCACCGACGGTGAAAGCCGGACCGCCCCGAGGGCGTGCCGGTGAAACTCTCAGGTTGAGATGACAGAGGGGGAGGCCGTCCGGGTACCCGCGCCGTGGTGCCCCTCGCAGGTCGTGACGACCAGGAGGCCTCCGTACATGACCGCCAACCGCATTCCGCTCTCCGAGCTCGAGCAGGGCATCCCGTTCGAGCAGCGGCACATCGGGCCCGACGCCGAGGCGCGCGCCAAGATGCTCGCCCAGGTCGGTTACGGCTCGCTCGACGAGCTCACCGCCGCCGCGGTGCCGGACGTGATCAAGAACGCCGAGGCGCTGGGTCTGCCCGCCGCCCGCACCGAGGCCGAGGTCCTCGCCGAGCTGCGTACGCTCGCCGACCGCAACCAGGTCCTCGCCCCGATGATCGGCCTCGGCTACTACGGCACCTTCACCCCGCCGGTCATCCTGCGCAACGTCATGGAGAACCCGGCCTGGTACACGGCGTACACGCCCTACCAGCCGGAGATCTCCCAGGGCCGCCTGGAGGCCCTGCTGAACTTCCAGACGATGGTCGCCGACCTGACCGGTCTGCCCACCTCCGGCGCCTCCCTCCTCGACGAGGGCACCGCCGCCGCCGAGGCCATGGCGCTCTCCCGCCGTGTCGGCAAGGTCAAGAACGGCGTCTTCCTCATCGACGCCGACGCCCTGCCGCAGACGATCGCCGTCATCGAGACCCGCGCCGAGCCGACCGGTGTCGAGGTCGTCGTCGCCGACCTGAGCGAGGGCATCCCCGCCGAGGTCGCCGAGCGCGGCGTCTTCGGCGTGCTCCTCCAGTACCCGGGTGCCTCCGGTGCCGTCCGCGACATCAAGCCGCTGATCGACGCCGCCCACGAGCTGGGTGCGATCGTCACCGTCGCCGCCGACCTGCTCGCGCTCACGCTGCTCACCTCGCCCGGTGAGCTCGGCGCCGACATCGCCGTCGGCACGACGCAGCGCTTCGGCGTGCCGATGGGCTTCGGCGGTCCGCACGCCGGCTACATGGCCGTCCAGGACAAGCACGCCCGCTCCCTGCCCGGCCGTCTGGTGGGCGTGTCCGTCGACGCCGACGGGAACCGCGCGTACCGCCTGGCCCTGCAGACCCGCGAGCAGCACATCCGCCGCGAGAAGGCCACCAGCAACATCTGCACCGCCCAGGTGCTGCTCGCCGTCATGGCCGGCATGTACGCCGTCTACCACGGCCCGGACGGCCTGAAGCAGATCGCGCAGCGCACGCACCGCTACGCCGCCATCCTCGCCGCGGGCCTGACCGCCGGGGGCGTCGAGCTCACCCAGGGCGCCTTCTTCGACACCCTCACCGCCCGCGTCCCGGGCAAGGCCGACGAGGTCGTGGCCGCCGCCCGCGAGGCCGGCGTGAACCTCCACCGCGTCGACGCCGACCTCGTGTCGATCTCGTGCGACGAGACCACTGGGCGCGAGCAGCTCGCCGCCGTGTGGGGCGCCTTCGGCGTCACCGCCGACGTCGAGGCCCTGGACACGGTCACCGAGGACACGCTGCCGGCCGCGCTGCTGCGCTCCGACGCGTACCTGACCCACCCGGTCTTCCACGCGCACCGCTCCGAGACCTCGATGCTGCGCTACCTGCGCAAGCTCGCGGACCGCGACTACGCGCTGGACCGCGGCATGATCCCGCTCGGCTCCTGCACGATGAAGCTGAACGCGACGACCGAGATGGAGCCGGTGACCTGGCCCGAGTTCGGCCAGATCCACCCCTTCGCCCCGGTCGAGCAGGCGCAGGGCTACGTCACGCTCATCACCGAGCTGGAGGAGCGCCTCGCCGAGGTCACCGGCTACGACAAGGTGTCGATCCAGCCCAACGCCGGTTCGCAGGGCGAGCTGGCCGGTCTGCTGGCCGTCCGCGCCTACCACCGCGCCAACGGCGACCTCCAGCGCACGGTCTGCCTCATCCCGTCCTCCGCGCACGGCACCAACGCCGCCTCCGCGGTGATGGCCGGCATGAAGGTCGTCGTCGTGAAGACCGCCGACGACGGCGAGGTCGACGTCGCGGACCTGCGGGCCAAGATCGAGCAGTACCGCGACGAGCTGTCCGTGCTGATGATCACCTACCCGTCCACGCACGGTGTGTTCGAGGAGCACGTCGCCGACATCTGCGCCGAGGTCCACGACGCCGGCGGTCAGGTGTACGTCGACGGCGCCAACCTCAACGCGCTGGTCGGTCTGGCCAAGCCGGGCAAGTTCGGCGGCGACGTCTCGCACCTGAACCTGCACAAGACCTTCTGCATCCCGCACGGCGGCGGCGGCCCCGGCGTCGGCCCGGTCGGCGTCCGCGCCCACCTCGCCCCGTACCTGCCGAACCACCCGCTCCAGCCCACCGCGGGCCCGGAGACCGGCGTCGGCCCGATCTCGGCCGCCCCGTGGGGCTCCGCCGGCATCCTGCCGATCTCCTGGTCGTACGTGCGCCTGATGGGCGGCGAGGGCCTCAAGCGCGCCACCCAGGTCGCCGTCCTCGCGGCGAACTACATCGCCAAGCGCCTCGAGCCGCACTTCCCGGTGCTCTACACCGGCCCGGCCGGCCTGGTCGCCCACGAGTGCATCGTGGACCTGCGTCCGCTCTCGAAGGAGACGGGGGTGACGGTCGACGACATCGCCAAGCGCCTCATCGACTACGGCTTCCACGCGCCGACGATGTCCTTCCCGGTGGCCGGCACGCTGATGATCGAGCCGACCGAGTCCGAGGACCTGACCGAGCTCGACCGCTTCTGCGACACGATGATCGCGATCCGCGGCGAGATCGAGAAGGTCGCCTCGGGCGTGTGGCCCGGCGACGACAACCCGCTGCACAACGCGCCGCACACCGCGGCCGCGCTGGGCGGCGAGTGGAACCACCCGTACACGCGTGACGAGGCGGTCTTCCCGGCCGGTGTCTCGGCCGCCGACAAGTACTGGCCGCCGGTGCGCCGCATCGACGGCGCCTTCGGCGACCGGAACCTGGTCTGCTCGTGCCCGCCCAT
Organism: Streptomyces sp. NPDC093089; assembly: GCF_044754405.1. Taxonomy (NCBI): domain Bacteria; kingdom Bacillati; phylum Actinomycetota; class Actinomycetes; order Kitasatosporales; family Streptomycetaceae; genus Streptomyces; species Streptomyces sp. NPDC093089. The sequence continues at coordinate 5,464 of NZ_JBIVPA010000031.1, read as the reverse complement.
GGACGAGTACGACAACTGAGCACGAGCCGAGGGCCGGTTCGGAGGATCTCCTCCGGGCCGGCCCTCGGCGTTTCCCTCGAACGGTGGCGCCGCCCGCTCAGGCGGCGGTGGTCACCTGGCCCGCGGTCAGCGGCCGGTGCGGTGCGATGATCTGCCCGTCCGGCAGCAGTTCGCCGGTGTCCTCGAAGAGCAGGACGCCGTTGCACAGCAGGCTCCAGCCCTGTTCCGGGTGGTGCGCCACGAGTCGGGCCGCCTCCCTGTCGGCGGAGTCGGCGGTAGGACAGGCAGGCTGGTGCTGGCACATGGGTGGGTTCTCTCGCTGCGTCGTAGTGGATGTCCTGCGGCTCTTCGCGCTCATCGCCGCCCCCGTCGGTCGGTTCGGTTCCGGTCCCAGTGTTGCCCCACGGACGGTCATCCGCAGGTATTTCGCGGCAGCTCGTCCTCTCTGGGGAAGACGCATCACCCGCAGGGGCGGTTCAGGTCAACTGCACGGTCTCTTCGGGTGGTTCGGGGGGGTCCGAGCGGGCTAGTCCGTACGGGAGGGGTGTTCGGGCGCTCCGTTCGGGCATGCGGTCCGGACAGCAGTGCGCCCCGTGACCCGGCCGGGTCGCGGGGCGGGGCGGCGCGTGCGGTGGATCAGGCGGGCGCCGCCGAGCCCAGGAGGGGCGGCGGCGCGAGACGCGTACTGAGGACGGGCAGGAGGTCGGCGACCTGGTAGGCCCGGTGGGCCGCGATCCCCGGCGGCGCGGGGGCGAGCGGCACCATCAGGTCGGCCGCGGCCGGGGCGACGGCGGTGCCTTCGGAGTCCGGGCCGACGTGCAGCCAGAGGGTCAGCATGTAGAGCTCCGGCACGGAGAGCAGCCGTGGTTCGTACGCGACGGGCAGCGCCTCCGCCTGGAGCAGGGCCCGTTCCGTGGCGGTGACGTACGGCCCCTCGAAGAAGTGCGAGAACGTCCAGCCGTCCGGGGTGAGCATGGTGTCCGCGGCGGCGATCGCGCGGTCCCCGTGCCGGATCAGGAAACGCCAGCCGGCGAGCCGGGTGCGGGGGGCGATTCCCGGTGCCCCGGCGACGCCGAGGACGTGCACGGGCAGCGGATGTTCGGGGCTCAGTGGTCCCTGCGCGGCCCGGAGGGCGGGCGTTCGGGCCTCGCGGACGGCTGTCGGCGAGCCGAGGGCCGCGAGGACACTGCGGAGGGCCGGCGCAGGGGCCGGGGAGGGTCGGAGCATGGTGGGTCGCCTCTCACTCAGGAGACACGGTGATGCGTGGGCAGGTACGACGGCGCTGTCGGCGGCGGGGCCAGAGAGGGGCCATGGGGCCATGGCCGGGCGCCAACACTCTGCCTCGTCCGCGGAGTTTATACGACACGTGTTCACACAGTGTTTCCGCTAGACGTCGCCGATATTCCTGGCAAGGCGTCATCAGGCCGTAATCAAGGGGAGTCGAAGCGGAATCGTGACCTTTCCGCCGCTCTCACCTGCGATTCTCACGCGGAGCCGGACGGCCGAATTCCGACCCCGCCCGACCCCGTGTTCCCCGGAAATAGGACATTGGTATATGTCGATTGTTCCATGACCTCGGAACGTGCCGGTGGAGCACTCCGTCCAGCCTATCGTCCGAAGAGCCGCATCCGCAGGCGTTGTGGATCAGCGGGCTGGGCATCATGGTCCCTGATACGCAGCCGTCGAAGGCGGCTGCCCGCTCGGGGAGGGACGCTTCGATGGGGGAGAAGGTCGTGGCCGACGGGTTCGGCCCGTCCGACCGGCAGCAGTACCGGAGAAAGCTCCAGCAGTGCCTCGCGGGACTCGCGAGACTGCTGGCGGAGAAGAGGTTCGACCGGCCGCGCAATCTCATGGGCGTGGAGATCGAACTCAATCTCGCCGGTCCCGACGGACTGCCCCGCATGCTGAACGCGCCCGTTCTCGAAAAGATCGCGAGCACCGATTTCCAGACCGAACTCGGATTGTTCAACCTCGAAGTGAACATCGCCCCCCACCAGCTGGACGGGCGCGTATTCGACCGGCTCGCGGAAGAGATCGGCACCGGCCTCGGATATGCCGACCGCAAGGCCGCCGAACTCGACGCGGGCGTCGTCATGATCGGCATACTGCCCACGCTCGCGCAGAGCGACCTGGTCTTCGAGAACCTGTCGGCCGCCGACCGCTACACGCTCCTCAACGACCAGATCCTCGCCGCCCGCGGCGAGGACTTCACGCTCGACATCCACGGCGTCGAACGGCTGCTCTGCACCTCGGAGTCGATCGTGCCCGAGGCGGCCTGCACCTCGGTGCAGCTCCACCTCCAGGTGACGCCCGCCCGGTTCGCCGCCGTGTGGAACGCGGCGCAGGCGGTGTCGGGCGTCCAGATCGCGCTCGGCGCCAACGCGCCCTTCGTCTTCGGCCGCGAACTGTGGCGCGAGTCCCGGCCGCCGCTGTTCCTGCAGGCCACCGACACCCGGCCGCCCGAGCTCCAGTCCCAGGGTGTCCGGCCGCGCACCTGGTTCGGGGAGCGGTGGGTGGACTCGGTGTACGACCTCTTCGAGGAGAACGTCCGCTACTTCCCCGCCCTGCTGCCCCTGTGCGACGACGAGGACCCGCTCCTCGTCCTCGACGACGGCGGGGTGCCGCGCCTCCAGGAACTCGTCCTGCACAACGGCACGATCTACCGCTGGAACCGGCCGGTGTACGGCTGGGTCGACGGCGTCCCGCACCTGCGCGTCGAGAACCGCGTCCTGCCGGCCGGCCCGACCGTCGCCGACGTGATCGCCAACGCCGCCTTCTACTACGGCCTCGTGCGCTCGCTCGCCGACGACCCCCGCCCGGTGTGGAAGCGGATGACCTTCGAGGACGCCGAGGCCAACTTCGACGCGGCCTGCCGCCACGGCATCGAGGCGGAACTGCGCTGGCCCCGGTCCGGCCGCGCGGGCGGGATCGCCACCGTGCCCGCCGTACGGCTCGTCCTCGACGAGCTGCTGCCGCTGGCCGCCGCCGGGCTCGACGCCTGGCACATCGAGCCGGCGGACCGCGACCACTACCTCGGGATCATCGAACAGCGCTGCCTGCGGCGGGTGAACGGCGCCTCCTGGCAGGCCGACACCTTCCACCAGGCCCTGGAGTCGGGCCTCGACCGCGAGGCCGCGCTCGCGGCGACCACCCTGCGCTACCGGACGCTCATGCAGGAGGGCGAGCCCGTGCACACCTGGCCCGTGGGCATCGACTGACGCCGAGGGCGCCCTCCCCCTCCCCGAGACCCGTCCACCCCCTCGGGCTTCCCGGCGGGCCATGGGTGATCATGTCAAGGTGGTCGCGTCCGGACCGGGGCCGACCCGTCCGGACGAGGCCGCCGGATCGGCGTGCGCCCGCGACGGGAAGTGGAGACAGGTGTGGTGTCGGAGCAATACGTGAGGGACGCTTCCCTGCCCCCGGGCGGTCTGCCGCGCAAGGTGCTGCGCTCCGAGACCCTGATCGTGCTGGCGCTCTCGCTCGGCGCGAGCGCGCTGTCGTCGCTCATCAGCTTCATCGGCTCGCTGACCAGGCCCGGTGCGCTGAAGGAGCAGGCGGCGACGCTCAACGGCTCGTACGCGCCGGGACGGCCGTGGCTGGACCTGTCCTGGCAGCTCTTCGGCATCGCCTCCGCGCTCGTGCCGGTCGTCCTCGTGGCCCACCTGCTGATGCGCGAGGGGGCCGGCATGCGGGCGATCGGCTTCGACCGGACCCGGCCGTGGCCCGACCTCGGCCGCGGGACCCTGGTCGCCGCGGGGATCGGGAGCGCGGGCCTCGCCTTCTACCTGGCCGCACAGGCCTCCGGGTTCAACCTGACCGTGGTGCCGGAGTCGCTGCCCGACGTGTGGTGGAAGTACCCGGTACTGATCCTCTCGGCGGTGCAGAACTCCGTCCTGGAGGAGGTCATCGTCGTCGGGTATCTGCTGCGCAGGCTCGGCCAGTTGGGGTGGACCCCGATGGCCGCGCTGGTGGCGAGCTCGGTGCTGCGCGGCTCGTACCACCTCTACCAGGGCATCGGCGGCTTCCTCGGCAACGTGGTGATGGGCGTGGTGTTCGTCCTCCTCTACCGCCGCTGGGGCCGGGTCGGACCGCTGGTCGTGGCACACGCGCTGCTCGACATCGTGGCCTTCGTCGGGTACGGGCTGCTGGCCGGGAAGGTGGGGTGGCTGCCCACGGGGTGACCGGGGCGGGCGCCGGAAGAGGGACCTGGGGGAGGGACCTCGGCAGGGGGACGTGAGACGAGGGGCGTACGGCCGGTCCGGCCGTACGCCCCTCGTCTGGTTCCGTACGTCAGGCGTGCAGGTCGCCGTCGATGACCGTCACGGCACGGCCGGTCAGCAGGGTGCGCTCGCCGCGCAGGCGGGTGCGGACGAGGCCGGTACGGGCGCCGCCCTGGAAGCCGGTGAGGTCCTCGCGGCCGAACCGGGCCGCCCAGTACGGGGCGAGGGCCGTGTGGGCGCTGCCGGTCACCGGGTCCTCGTCGATGCCGACGGCGGGGAAGAAGCCGCGGGAGACGAAGTCGTAGCCGCTGTCCGGGTGTTCGGCGGCCGCGGTGGCGATGACGCCCCGCGAGGAGAGCGCCGTGAGGGCGGCGAAGTCCGGGGTCAGGGAGCGGACCGTCGCCTCGTCGCGCAGTTCGACGACCAGGTCGCCGATGTGGGCGGCCGTGTCGTGGACGGCGACGACCTCGGCACCGAGCGCCTTCGCCAGGCCGTCGGGCACGGGGACGGGCGTCAGGGACGACGTCGGGAAGTCCATGGTGATCGTGCCGTCCGCCGCGGCGGTGGCGCCGAGGACACCGGAGCGGGTCGCGAAGCGGACGGTGCCGCTCGCCTTCCCGGTGGTGTGCAGGACGTGGGCCGTGGCCAGCGTCGCGTGGCCGCACATGTCGACCTCGGTGGTGGGGGTGAACCAGCGCAGGGCCCAGTCCGCGTCCCCGCCGGCCGGCAGCGGGTGGGCGAAGGCCGTCTCGGAGAGGTTGACCTCCGCGGCGACCTGCCGGAGCCAGGTGTCGTCCGGGAAGGAGTCCAGGAGCAGGACTCCGGCGGGGTTGCCGGAGAAGGGCCGGTCGGTGAAGGCGTCGACGATTCGGATGCGCATGCCACCGACCGTACAAGGGCCGGAAATCGGTAGGCCAAGGCCAATCGCCGAGAACTGGACCGGGCCCGCCCGGTTTCGTCGCCGTGCTGATGCCGTGCTGATGTCGTGGAGCGACGAGGCGAATGCCGCCGGGGCGGCGTAGGCCGACGGTTGTCGGTGTACGCCGCCCCGAGGTGGGGGTGGGGTGCGCTCCGGGTCACTTGGGGTCGCGGCCGAAGACCGACTTGGACCAGGCGTAGCCGAGGGCGGTGAGGGCGAGGCACCAGGCTACGGCGATCCAGCCGTTGTTGCCGATCTCGGTGCCGAGGAGGAGGCCGCGGAGGGTCTCGATGGCGGGGGTGAAGGGCTGGTACTGGGCGATCGG
>NZ_JBIVPA010000030.1:0-20086 GCF_044754405.1 Streptomyces sp. NPDC093089 | reverse complement strand
TCAAGATCCTATAGCGCGAATCGCCGCCACCATGTCACCGCATGTCACCCAACAGGCCGCCGACCCGGCGAACCTTACCGGTCAAAGCACTAGGTGATGGCCCCCGGACGGGCCCGCGCCCCCGGACAGCCCGGACGCGCCCGCGCGCCCGGCCGCACCGACGAAGACCTGGGCCGCGGGACCCGTGCTGCTCACGACGGCCTCGACCGGCAAAGGCTCCGCGGTGACGCAGCAGCCGGACACCGGCTCGACGCGGCGGCAGTGGACGATCGCCTGAGGTGACGGCGCCCGCCGCCGCGTCACCGGCGCGGCGGCAGGGCCTGCTCCGTCCAGATGGTCTTGCCCGAGCGCGTGTACCGGCTTCCCCACCGGTCGGTGAGCTGCGCGATGAGGAAGAGGCCGCGTCCGCCCTCCTCCGTGGCGTGGGCCCGGCGCATCCTGGGCTGCGTTCCGCTGCTGTCGGAGACCTCGCAGATCAGCGACGCCGCGCGGATGAGCCGGAGCCCGACGGGCCCGCCCGCGTACCGGATCGCGTTGGTGACGAGCTCGCTTGCCACCAGCTCGGTGGTGAAGGCCAGTTCGTCCAGGTCCCAGCGGGACAGCTGCGCGAGCACGCGCGCGCGGGCCTCGGCCACCACCGACGGGTCGGCCGCGAACGTCCACAGGACGCTGTCCTCCGGCGGGACCCCGCGGACCGTCGCGAGCAGCAGCGTCACGTCGTCCGACAGCGGACCCGGCACCAGCCCCCGCACCACCCCGGGACCGATCTCCTCCAGGGGCCGCCCCGCTTCGAGCGACGCCGAAAGGGTCTGCCGGAAGGCGGCCATCCCCTCGTCGAGGTCCGCGTGGCCGCGTTCGATCAGGCCGTCCGTGTAGAGCGCGAGGACACTGCCGTCCGGCACCTCCACCTCGACCGGCTCGAACGGCAGGCCGCCGACCCCGAGCGGCGGACCGGGGCTGAGGTCGACGTACGCGACGGTGCCGTCCGGGGCCGCCAGGGCGGGCGGCGGGTGCCCCGCGCTGGCCACGAGGCAGCGCCGGGTCACGGGGTCGTACGTCAGGTACAGGCACGTGGCGCCGAACGACCCGAACGCGATCTCGGTGCCGGGAGGCCGGCTCGCCTGGGCGCCGTCGGCGTCGATCGCGAACTGGGACACCAGGTCGTCCAGGTGGGTCAGCAGCTCGTCGGGTTCGAGGTCCAGGTCGGCCAGGGTCCGTACGGCGGTGCGCAGCCGCGCCATCGTCGCCGTGGCCTGCAGGCCGTGGCCGACGACGTCGCCGACGACCAGCGCGACCCGCGCGGAGGACAGCGGGATGACGTCGAACCAGTCGCCGCTGACGCCCGTGGCCGTGTCGGTCGGGAGGTAGACGCTCGTGGTGCGCACCGTGGGGGTGTCGGTCGACGACGAGGGCAGCAGGCTGTGCTGGAGGCCGACCGCGGCGTTCCGCTCGCGGGCGTACCGGCGCGCGTTGTCCACGACCAGGGCGGCACGGGAGGCGATCTCCTCCAGGAGGGCGAGGTCCTCGCCCGTGAAGGGCGGACGGTCGCCGCCGCGGGCGATCCGGATCCGCCCGAGCAGTGTTCCCCGTGCCCGCAGCCACGCGCTCATCCCGTGGGCGAGACCGAGGGCGTCGGGTGCGTCGGCGCCCTCCGCCGCGCGGGCCGACCTGTGGTGCGACGCCCGGTTCGACCAGACCCGGCCCGACAGCACCCCTCCGGTGTCGACCGCGACCCGCGCCCCGGTCGGGAATCCCCCGGGGGAGCCGCCGGCCACGGCCGTCCGCCGCAGCGCGTGGTCGTGGTGGTTCTCGGGAGCGGGTTCCTCGTACGTGAAGACGGCCTCGGCGACGTCGACGACGGCCACGTCGGCCAGCGCGGGCACGAGTACGTCCGTCAGGTCCCGGGTGGTCTCCTCGGCGGAGAGGTTCGTGCTGAGCACCGTCGTCGCCCGGTGCAGCAGGTCGAGGCGGCGCCGCGAGAGTCGCTGCTCCGTCACGTCGACGAACAGGGCGGTCACGCCCATCACGAGTCCCTTCGCCCCCTGGAGGCGGAACGCGGACAGCGCCATGATCCTGCCCGCCCCCGGATCGACCACCGTGCGGACCTCCGCGTCGAACCCGACCAGCGGGACCCCGGTCGTCAGGACCTCCCGCAGCCGTTCGTCGATCACCCGGGCGTCCTGCTCGTGGAGGAAGTCGCCGAGCCGCGCCCCGTGCAGCTCGCCCGGCACGCCCGAGTAGGGGAGGAGGTGGGTGTTCGTGCGCACCAGCCGCAGCTCGTTGTCCAGCACGGCGAGACCGATGCGGTCCTGGAGGAACAGCTCCCGCATGAAGGCGTGGCTCTGGCGCCACTGGGCGACCAGCCCGCGCGGGGCACCGAGCACCAGGAACTCGCTCGACCGACCCGCCCGCTCGCCGTCGGTGAGCGGCAGGACCCGGAACTCCACCTCGCCGCCGGAGTCCGGGGCGAGGTCCGCCCGGCCCTCCCAGACCAGCCCGTCACGCTGCTCGAGGACGCTCCGCCGGTTCGCGGGCACGGCGAGCAGATCCCACACCCGCCGCCCGTGGAGTTCTGCGGCGGAGCGCTTCAGAAGGGTCTCCGCGGCCGGTGTGGACCTCAGGATCGTCCCCTCGGCGTTCACCACGAGGGCGGCGGAGTGCCCCGCGTCGAGTGGGTCGTCGCTCCCGGGGATCATCGGAATCCCCCTCCGTTCGGCGCTTCAGCGGCCGGGACCGCCGCTCCCCACCACTCTGCCCGCCCGCCTGTCCCTCGGCATGCCGTACTCCTCCGAACGGCACCGGACCCGGACGGTGGGTGGGCGGGTCAGCGTGCGGTGGGCCGGGCCTGAGCCGTACGCGCCGTGCCGACCGGCCGGGCGGCGGCGGAGGACCAGGCGGCCAGTCCGGCCCCCAGGCAGCCCGCCCGGTCCCCGAGTGCCGCGCGGACCACCTCCGGCCGCCGCTGGAACGTCAGCCGCCGGTCGAGGGCGGCGCGCAGCGGGTCGAGCAGCAGCCCGCCGGACTCGGCGAGACCGCCCCCGACCACGACGACCTCGGGCGCGAGCAGTGTCGCCGCCGTGGCCAGAGCCGCGGCGAGGGCCTCGACGGCCCGGTCCCACACGGCCCGGGCGTCGGCGTCGCCCCGCACGAGCATCGCCGCCACCTCGGCGGCGCCGTCGACCTCGCGCCCGACGCGCGCCCCGTAGGCCGCGCCGATCGCCGCCGCCGAGGCCACCGTCTCCAGGCAGCCGCGGCCGCCGCAGGCGCACGGTTCGCCGCCCGGCTCGACCACGACGTGGCCCAGCTCGCCCGCGTAACCCCCGGCGCGCACCGCCCTCCCGTCGCTGAACACGGCTGCGGAGATGCCGGTCCCGACGGGTACGAACCACGCGTCCCGCACCCCCCGCGCCGCGCCGAGGAGGCATTCGGCCGCGCCTCCGGCCCGTACGTCGTGCCCGAGTGCGACGGGCAGCCCCGACGCGTCTTCGAGCACGGCGGCGAGCGGCAGGTCGCGCCATCCGAGGTTGACCGAGTGGACCGCCGTCCGCGTCTCCTCGTCGACGATGCCGGGGACCACGATCCCGGCGCCCCGCACGGTCAGCTCCCGGGCGGCCGCGCTCTCGTCGAGGCCGCGCAGCACGGCGGCGATCTCGGCGACCACCGCGTCCGGCCCGGCCCGCCTGGGCGTCGCCCTGCGGACGGTGTGCAGGGCGTTCAGATCGCGGTCGAGCAGCGCGCCCTTCATCCCGGTCCCGCCCACGTCCAGCGCGATGACGCAGTCGGGCCCGCCGGGCTCGTCACGCGGGACGGACGTCGCTGTGCTGGGCATACCGGGCGGCTCCTTGGGGAGAGGGTGCGCGCATTGAGGGATTCGATGCGTGAATGTGTTCGTAAGGTGCGGGTTTCAAGCAATTTCGAGCATGCAGGGGCGAGGGTACGAGGGAGGGGCGACCCGCGTCCAGAGGGAACGGGGGCGGCCGCCGGACGGGCGGCCACCGGGCAGGGCAGGGCGCGGTCGCCGGGCGGGACGTCCACCCGCCCGGCGACCGCCCCGGTCAGAGGGCCGGCCGGTCGTCGACGCGGACCAGCCGGTGCCCGCGCAGGGTGTACAGCCGGCCGAGGCCGTCGGTGTTGACGTGCGGGCCGCTGTACCAGGCGCCGTCGATGTCGGGGACGACCGTGCTCACGGCGAACGTCTTCGGGTGGAAGCGGAAGAGGGTCGTGTCCGAGACGCCGTAGACCACGCCCCGGCTGGTCGTCATCGCCGCGAAGCCGGGACAGATCGCGCGTACGTCGGCCGTGTGGACCAGCCGGCGGGTCGGCACGTCGACGACGAAGAAGCCACCTCTGCGGGCGAGTCCGTACAGGTGTCGGCCGTGCACCGCCAGCGCGGCCACACCCGTGGAGAAGGGGAGGTCGAGGCGCCACGACTCGCGCCCGGCGACCGGGTCGAACGCCACGAGCGTGCCGCGCGGTCCCCGGGTCGTGGGGTTGTCGCCGCCGAGGTACGCGACGCCCTCCCGCGCGGCGACCGCGCGCACCAGCTGGACCGCGTCCACCGGGTTGACGTACACCGCCTTGGCGCCGCTCCCCGGTGCGTAGGTCCACAGCGAGCCGCCGCCCTCCGTGTCCGACTGCGCGCCGACGAGCAGCAGCCGGTTGACGGGGTCGAAGCACACGTCGAGCGGCCGGTTCTGCTCGCTCGGGAACTTCGCCAGCTGGTGGGGCTGTTCGTCGGCCGACGGGTCGTACGTCCACATGCCCTGCCCGCTGTACTGACCGGTGTACAGGACGCCGTCCAGCACCTCGGCGTCCTTCGCCTCGCCGGGCGCACGGAGGTTGACCACCGCTCCGGTCCGCAGGTCGTGGCGTGCGACGACGTTGTTCCCGCCGACGTAGACGTGGCAGCCGTCGGCGGCGATCCCCATCGCGGTCTGCGGGCTGAGGGGCGCGCCCGCCGCGGCGAGGTCGGTGACGGCGCAGGTGCCGGAGGCCGTGTCGATCTCGCCGACGAAGCCGTAGCCCGAGACCACGGCGAGGGTGCCGCCCGTGTGGTCCAGGCCCCAGATCTCGCCCAGGTCGGGACCGTCGTGCGCGAGGGGGGCCAGGGCTCCGGTCGACGGCGTGAAGGAGTGCAGGCCGCCCTCACCGGCGAAGTAGATCCGGTCGCCGTCCGTCGCCAGGTTCTTGACCACCGTCCCCGCGGTCGTCCGCACGGTGTACGAGGAGAGGTCGGCCAGGTCCATCACGGCGAGCTTGGCGCGCTCGGTCGACCCCGAGGTGCCGACGACGAGACGGTCGCCGAAGACGGCGATCTCGCGCAGGCCGGGGTCCCGCTTCATCTCGGCCGGCGTGACGTCGGTGAAGGTGCGCGCCGCCCGGTCGTACGCGTAGAGCGACGCCTTGCTCGTGCCGTCGCCGCCGGCCAGGACGCTGCCGGCGCCGAAGAAGACGGTGGTGTCCGTGGCGGCGACGGCCCTGGCCAGGGTGGCGTTCGGGTCGGGGACGCCGAGCTCGGTGACGCGCCCGGTGTCGGGGTCGTACATCCACAGCGCGGGCGCCTTCCCCGGCACGCCGCCCACGGCGTACACGGTGCCGTCCGGGGCGACGGCGAGTTCCCGGATGTCCCGGTCCTCGGTGCGGCCGACGGGCACGGCGGGTCCGTCGGGTGCGGTGAGGTCCCAGCGGAAGAGGTTCGGCAGGCCCTCGTCGGCCTTGGTCAGGACGCCGGCGTACAGGTAGCGGCCGGTGGGGTCGGCAGCGAGGGCCTGGACCGAGTGACCCGTCCCGAGGTCGGTCCGCGCCACCACCGTGCGCGTCGGCAGGTGGAAGGCGATCAGCCGGGTCGGGGTGAGGTTCCTGGAGCCGATGTACACGGTGTCGCCGACCAGCAGACCGCTCATGAGCGCGAACTGCTCGATGGCGGGTCCGAGATCGGTGACGGTGGTGGTGGCGGACGCGGCCCGCGCCGGTGCGGCGAGCAGTGGAGCCGCGGCGGCGGCGATCCCGAAGGCGCCTCCGGCGCGCAGGAGTTGGCGCCGGTCCATCGACGGAGGCTGTGGCATGGGGGACTCCTTGGGTCGTGGGGCGGGGGAGGGGGCGCGGGGGAGTGCCCGCGGTGGGACGACTCGGGACGTCAGGCCGAGGTGGCGAGGGCGGCGTGGTGCACCGGGTGCGCGAAGGGCAGCCCGGAGCAGTAGCGGGCGATCTCGTCGAGGGCGCTTCCGGTGATGCGGAGGAGTTCGCCGCCCAGCGAGCCGGCGATGTGCGGGGTGAGGAGGACGTTCGGCAGGGAGTACAGCGGCGACGCGGCGGGCAGCACCTCCGGTTCGGTGACGTCCAGGACCGCGTGGAGGCGGCCGGCCGCGGCGTGCGCGGTGAGGGCCTCGGTGTCGACGAGCGACCCCCGCGCCGTGTTGACGAGCGTGGCGCCGTCCCGCATCAGGCCCAGCCGGCGCGCGTCGATCAGACGGCGGGTCTCGGGCAGCTCCGGGGCGTGCAGCGAGACCACGTCCGAGGCGGGGAGGAGCTCGTCGAGCTCCACGAGATCGACGCCCAGCGCGGCGGCTCGGACGGGGCCGACGTGGGGGTCGGCGAGGAGGACGTCGAAGTCGTGGGGCCGCAGCAGTTCGATCACCTTGCGGCCGACGAGCGAGGCTCCGACGATGCCCACGGTGCGGCGGTGGTTGCCGAATCCGGGGTAGCGGCGGGACCAGTCGAGCGGGGTGCGCTGTTCGCGGTAGAGGGCGCCGATGTCCAGGACGCGCTTGTTGGCGAAGAGGATCGCGGCGACCGTGTACTCGGCGACGGGCACGGCGTTGGCCGCCGCGGCCGACGACACCGTGATGCCGCGCTCCCAGCAGGCCGGGGTCACGTGGTGCTTGACGCTGCCGGCCGCGTGGACGATCGCCTTGAGGGCGGGCGCGCGCGCCAGCACGTCCGCGTCGACGACGGGGCAGCCCCAGGAGGTGACGAGGAGTTCGGCCTCCTCCAGGGCGGGTTCGCGGGCGAAGTCCTCCGTGACGCGGTCCGGATCGATGTCGACGTACGAGAGGAGGCGCTCGACCTCCGGGGGCGGGAACAGGGCGTCCCGGTGCCGGCGGGCCATGGCGAACAGGGCGCGGGGGCGCCGGGCCGCGACCGGGGTCGTGTCGGGGTTCGGATTCATGGGGTAACTCCAGTGGGTGGCGGTCTACTTGACGGCGCCGGCGGTCATGCCGGACTTCCAGAACCGCTGCAGCATCAGGAACACGGCGATCAGCGGGGCCACGGCCACCAGCGAGCCGACGACGGCCAGCAGGTAGTCCTCGGGGTGGCCCTGGGAGAGCGCGGACGAATACCACACGTACAGGCCGAGGTTGACCGGGTAGAGGTCCTGGTCGGACAGCATCACCAGGGGCAGGAAGAAGCTGTTCCAGATCTGGGTGAACTGGAACAGGAAGATGGTCACGAAGCCCGGCGCCAGCATCGGGAAGGCGATGCGGCAGAACGCCCGGAACTCGCCCGCCCCGTCCATCCGCGCCGCTTCGAGGACCTCGTCCGGCACGTAGGACGCGCTGAACACCCGTGCCAGGTACACCCCGAACGGGAACACGAGCCCGGGGGTGAACACGCTCCAGAAGGTGTTCACGAGACCGGCTTCGGCGGCCAGCAGGTACAGCGGGATCGCCAGCGCGGTGCCCGGCACCATCACGCCCAGCAGCACCAGGGAGAAGAGCCGTTCCTTACCGGGGAACGCGAGCTTGTCGAAGGCGTAGCCGGCCGCGACGGCGAACACCGAGGCCAGCAGGGCGCCGACACCCGCGTACGCCACGGTGTTGGCCACCCAGCGCAGGTACACCCCGCCGTCGGCGGTGAACAGGTGCCCCAGGTTCTCCGTCAGGCGGACCTCGTCGCCCAGCGCGAAGCCGTTCGTGCCGAAGAGGTCGTCGCGGCTCTTCGTGGAGGACAGCAGCAGCCAGGTCAGGGGCGCCAGCGTGTAGACGGTGGCCAGGCCGAGGAGGGCGGTGACGCCGGTGCGCGACAGCAGCGCCGAAGGCGTCGGCCGCTTCCGGCGGCGGGGGACCGGACGGGGGACGGGCCGGGACGGGGGCGCCGCCGGGGACTCCGCGGTGGCGCGGGCGGGGGTGGAGGTGGGGGTCATGAGGTGCTCCCGCGGCGTGAGAGACGGGTGACGGCGAAGGACAGCACCGCGGCGAACAGCGCGATCAGCAGGGAGGCGGCCGCGGCCAGGCCGAAGTCGTTGTTCTGGAAGGCGGCGGTCTGGACGTACATGTTGGGGGTCCAGCTGCTGCCGATGGCGCTGGACGCGTTGTAGATGACCTTCGGCTCGGTGAACAGCTGGATCGAGCCGATGACGGTGAACAGCACCGCGAGCGCCACGGCGGGGCGGATCATCGGAACCTTGACGGACAGTGCGGTCCGTACGGCTCCGGCGCCGTCGACCCGCGCGGCGTCGAGCGTCTCGCGGGGCACCGCCTGCAGCGCGGCGTAGAAGATGACCATGTTGTAGCCGGTCCACTCCCACACGGCGATGTTGGCGGCGGAGAGGACGGCGTTGTCGGCCGACAGGAAGCTGATCCCGATCCCCCCGGATTCGAGGAGGTCGACGACCGGGCTGAGACCGGGCGTGTAGAGGTACACCCAGATCAGCGCGGCGATCAGCCCCGGTACGGCGTGCGGGAGGAACAGCGCCAGCTGGAAGAAGGACCGGGCCTTGGCCAGGCCGCTGTCGAGCAGCAGGGCGAGCGCCAGGGCCCCGCCGATCATCACGGGGATGTAGACGGCGCAGTAGGCGGCGATGACGAGGAAGCCGTCGCGGAACTCCGGGTCGGCCAGGGCCCGCAGGTAGTTGTCCCAGCCGGCGAAGACGCTCTCGGTGCCGCCGAAGCCGAGGCCCGACGTGCGGGTGGTGAACAGGCTCAGCCAGGCGGAGTACAGCATCGGGGCGAGGGTGACGGCCGCGAACAGGCCGAGGAACGGAGCCAGGAGCAGTGCGGCGGTCCCGCGTTGGCCACGGGTGGAGGGGCTTGCCATGACGGCCTTTCGGGGGTGGGGCGAGGTGCGGGCGGAGGCGGGACCGGGATCCGCCGCCGTGCGCGGCGGGGTGCCGGTGGGGGAGCGCGCCGTGCGCGGCGGGACCGGAGGGGGGTCCCGCCGTGCGTGGCAGGGGCGCCGGTGGGAGATCCCGCCATGTGCGGCGGGGGTTCCGGGTTCCGGTGGGGGCCTCGGCCGCTACGGAGCGGTGACCTTCATGCCGCGCTGCCGCATCTGGGCGACGGTGGTCCGCTCGGCGAGCGAGAGCACCGCGGGCAGGGACGCCGTGCCGTCGGCGACCTTGGGGAGTTCGTCGACGATCGCGGTGTTGGTCGCCCCCGTGACGGGCCCCCAGGTCCAGCCGGGCCGGACGGCCGCGTACGAGGCCGCCGCGACGGCGTAGACGTCCTGTCCGCCGTAGTACCCGGTGGCGAACGCGGCCTTGGTGACGGGGACGAGCGCCGGGTCGGCGGGGAACATGCTGCTGGTACCGGAGGACACCCACGCCTTCATGCCCTCGGGATCGGTGGTGATCCACTTGATGAACTCGGCGGCGGCCCCGCTGTTGTCCGCCCCCTTCGGGATCACGAAGGACGAGCCTCCGTACATGGCCGAGGCGGGCTCGCCGTCCCAGGTGGGCACCGGGGCCACGGCCCACTTGCCCTTCTGGTCGGGGACGGTCGCCTGGTGGGCGCCCGCGCACCAGCTGGCGCAGACGTAGGCGACGGTCCTGTTCTTCTGGACGCCGGTCCAGAACGGGTCGAGCGAGCTCACCGAGTCGACGAGCCCCTCGCGGGCGAGGTCGCCCCAGTAGGCGGCGGCCTTTCGCGACGGGGCGTCGTCGAGGGTGACCTTCCAGGCGTCCTGCCCGGTCTCGAACCACCGTCCGCCGGCCTGCCAGGCGAGCGCGGTCAGCAGGCCGGGGTTGTCGGTGTAGAGGACTCCGCCGCGGGCGTCCGGGTCGGCCTTCCGCACCTGCTCGGTCATGGTGCGGTACGCGTCCCACGTGGTGGGCACGGCGATCTTGTGCCGGGTGAAGAAGTCCTTGCGGTACATCAGGGTCAGCGGGGCCGCGTCGCGGGGGACCGCCCACGTCCTGCCGCCGAGGTCGACGAGCTGGCGGACCGGTTCGGGGAAGCGCTCCCCGACCAGCGGTCCGAGCGGTCCGCTCAGGTCTTCCAGCTTGCCCTGGGACGCGAACTCGGGCAGGTGCGGGTACTCGACGACCGCGACGTCCGGTGCCGTGCCGGCCTTCACGGCGTTGGTGAGCTTGGAGTAGTACTCCTGGCCCGACGGCACGGTCTCGAAGGTCACCTCGATGTCCGGGTGGCTCCGGTTGAAGGCCTCCGCCACGTGGTCCGAGCCCTTGAGGAAGGACCAGAAGGTGACCTTGCCGGTCTTCGACGCCGTCGCGGCGGCGTCCTGGCCGGCCCCTCCGCAGCCGCTGACGAGGAGGGAGAGGGCGGCGACGGAGCAGGCCAGGGCGGCCGTTGTTCTGCGAAGCATGTTGTACACCGATCGTTCGCTGGGGTGTCGAACGGAATCATTCGACAGTCAGCATGCTTCGTCAATGCTTTCTGTTTCATTCGATTTAAAACGAAAGAAAGTGAAAGCATGGAGCGGTGTCCCCGCGTTCCCGCCCCCTCTACGGGCGGCCACCGGACCCCGGACCACCCCCGCTGGACGCCCGCACCCGCAGCTCCGGGCGGAGCAGCAGCTCCGCCAGGGGAGCCTCCGGCTCGGCGAGGCGGCGCCGCATCAGGTCCACCGCCCACGCGCCGACGGCCCGCTTCGGCGGCGCCACGGCGGTCAGCGGCACATCGCTCAGCTCGGCGACCTCGTCGTCGTACGTCACGACGGCCAGGTCCTCGGGAACGCGCAGGCCCCGCGCCTGCAGCAGGCCGACCAGGGTGACGGCGTCGAGGTCGTTGTGCACCAGGGCGGCCCGCACGTCACCCGCCCCGACCGCCCGCACCAGCTCGTCGAACCACTCGCCGGACGCGGACCCCTCCACCGGGCCGATGCGGTACTCCGGCCCCGCCTCCAGTCCCAGGTCCCGGCAAGCCGCCAGGTAACCCTCCCTGATCAGCGGCGTGTTGGGGCTCTCCGTCCGCGCGGCCAGGGCGATCCGCCCGTGCCCCAGCTCCGCCAGGTGCCGGACCGCGAGGCCCGCGCCGTGCGCGTGGTCGGACGCCACCTGCTCCACCCGGCCCGCTCGCGCCCCGGCCCTCCGGTCCACGAGCACGACCGGCACGTCGAGGCCCGCCGGCCACTCCTCCGCCGGCCCGGCGGGTTCGAGACCCGCGCGGGGCATGAGCAGCAGACCGTCCGCGCCCGCCGCCACCAGCCGCCGCGCCTGCTCCCGGTTCTCCGCGAGCGTCTCCCCGGACACGGCGAGCACGACCCGTACCCCGTGCGTCCGCGCCGCGTCCTGCACGCCGCGGATGATCTCCGGGTAGTAGTAGTCCCCGGGTGGCACCACCAGTCCCAGCACGCACTCCCGCCGCGCCTCCGGCCGCCCCGTCGCCCCCGGGGCCGTCGCCTGTTCCGCCGCGGACGGCGACATCGCGCCCCCGTGCACCCGCACGACGAGCCCCCGGCCGGCCAGGTCCCGCACGTCCTGCCGCACGGTCACGGCGGACACGCCGAGCTCCGCCGCCACGTCCTTGACCGTCACCGTCCCCCGGCGCTCCACCATCCGCAGGATCGCCTCACGCCGCTCTTCCGTCAGCACCCGACCACTCTTCTCCTCCTGAGTGAAGCCGTTTGCTTTCACTCGACAAGCGAAAGGTACCAACGAAGGTCCGGACCGGAGGGGGATGAGCGCCCGCTCCCGGGCGGGTGGGCCGCCGGGCGGAGCGCTGGACGATCTTGTTCCGCCAAGGCTTGCCAGGCATGTAATGTTCACGCAAACATGGTGACGTCAGGCTCTTCCCGCCCCCGCGACAGCGCGCGCCTCCCCAGCACAGGAGCACCCGTACATGCCTCTCCTCCAGATCGACGACGGCGGCTTCACACTCGATGGCGAATCGTTTCGGCTCCTGTCCGGTGGGCTGCACTACTTCCGGGTCCACCCCGACCAGTGGCAGGACCGGCTCCGCAAGGCCCGCCTCATGGGCCTCAACACCGTCGAGACCTACGTCCCGTGGAACCTCCACCAGCCGCGCCCCGACCACTTCGTCATGGACGACGGCCTCGACCTCCCCCGCTTCCTCGACCTCGCCGCCGCCGAAGGACTCCACGTCCTCCTGCGCCCCGGCCCCTACATCTGCGCCGAGTGGGAGGGCGGCGGCATCCCCTCCTGGCTGCTCGCCGAGCCCGACATACGGCTGCGCTCCCGCGACCCGCGCTTCCTCGCGGCCGTCGACGACTACTTCACCCGGCTGCTGACCCCGCTGCGGCCGTACCTCGCCTCGCGGGGCGGCCCGATCCTGGCCGTGCAGGTCGAGAACGAGTACGGCGCCTACGGCGACGACACGGCCTACCTGGAGCACATCGCCGACTCGCTGCGCGCCTGCGGCGTCGACGTCCCCCTGTTCACCTGCGACCAGCCGGTCGACCTGGAGCGCGGCGCCCTGCCCGGCGTCCTCGCCACCGCCAACTTCGGCAGCCGCGCCGCCCAGGGTCTGGCCGCGCTGCGGGAACAGCAGCCGAAGGGCCCGCTGATGTGCACCGAGTTCTGGATCGGCTGGTTCGACCGCTGGGGCGCCCACCACGTCGTCCGCGACCCCGACCACGCCGCCCGCGAGCTCGACGAACTCCTCGCCACCGGCGCCTCCGTGAACTTCTACATGTTCCACGGCGGCACCAACTTCGGCTTCACCAACGGCGCCAACGACAAGCACACCTACCGCCCCACCGTCACCTCCTACGACTACGACGCCCCCCTCGACGAAGCCGGCGACCCCACCGCCAAGTTCACCGCCTTCCGCGACATCATCGCCAAGTACGCCCCCGTGCCCGACGGGCCCGTCCCGCCGCCCGGACCCAAGCTCGCCCCCCGGACCGTGCGCCTGACCGAGAGCGCCGGACTGCTGGCACACGCGGCGACCCTCGGGACGGCCGTCGAGGCCCGTCGGCCCCTCACCATGGAGGAGCTGGAGCAGGACTTCGGCTTCGTCCTCTACGAGACCGTCCTGCCCCTCAAGGGACCGGCCCTCCTGGAGGTCGAGCAGGTCCGCGACCGCGCCCAGGTCTTCGTCGACGGCCTGCACGCCGGCGTCCTGGAGCGCGAGAACCACGAGCACGCGCTCGCCTTCACGGCCCCCCGCGCCGGTGCCGTGCTCTCGATCCTGGTCGAGAACCAGGGCCGGGTGAACTACGGCCAGGGCATCCACGACCGCAAGGGCCTCCTCGGCAAGGTCCTCCTCGACGGCGTCGAACCGACGGCCTGGACCAGCCGCCCGCTGCCCCTGACCGACCTGGACGGCCTCCCCTTCGCGCCCGCCACCACCACGCCCCTCGGACCCGCCTTCCACCGGGGCACCTTCGAGGTGACCGACCCCGCCGACGCCTTCCTCCACCTCGACGGCTTCACCAAGGGCAACGCCTGGGTCAACGGCTTCCCGCTCGGCCGCTTCTGGTCCCGCGGCCCCCAGCGGTCCCTGTACGTCCCCGCCCCCGTCCTGCGCGCCGGTACGAACGAGATCGTCGTCCTGGAACTCCACGCGGCGCACCGCGCCCGCACGGTCGAGCTCCGCGCCACGGCCGACCTCGGGCCCACCGAGGAGTAGCCCGAGCGGTCCGCGGCGGTACGCGAGAGAGCCGGGTCCGATCATCCGATCGGACCCGGCTCTTCGGGTGTCGTGCAAGACCTGTCTTGCAAGGCCTGTCCAGCCAGGCGGCCGGTCATGCCGGGGTGGTCATTCCGGGCCGGTCAGGCCGGTCATCCCGGCCCGGTCGGCCCGGCCGAGCAGGCCCGGGCCGACGGTCAGCCCTGGCGCAGCTGCTGGGCGGCGGAGCCGTCGCAGGTCCGCTGGACGACGGCCGTGCCGTCCGCCGTGGAGCCGCCGGCCACCCCCAGGCACTTGGCGCTGTGCCGGGCGGTCAGCGTGAGGTACCCGTCGCCGGTGGTGCGGACGGCCCACTCCTGGTTGCGGCCGCCGTTGCAGGCGTACTGGAAGACCTCGGCGCCGTCGGCCGTGGACAGGTTGCTCACGTCGAGGCACTTCCCGCTGTGCCGGGCGACCACGGACACGTAACCGCTGCTCGCGGGGCGCAGCGACCACTGCTGGTTGGTCCCGGTGTTGCAGCCGTACTGGACGACGGCCGCGCCGTCGGCCGATCCGGCGCCGCTGACGTCGAGGCACTTGCCGCTGTGGCGGAAGGAGAGGCTCTTCCAGGTGTCCGGGGCCGTGCCCGGGAAGGTCCAGGACTGGTTGCCGCCCGTCGTCGGCTGGTGGACGCCGACCGGGGCGCCGTCGGCGGTCGAGGCGCCGGTGACGTCCAAGAGCTTGCCGCTCGCCACGTTGACCAGGGTGTGGTGTCCGTCGCCCGTGGTGGAGCGGATCCACTGCTGGGAGGTGGCGGAGCCTGCCGAGGCGAAGCCGAGGGCGCCGTTGGACACGGAGAGCGCCTTGCCGGTCTTCGTGCTGGTGATCCGGTAGGCGGCGGTGTTGCCCCAGTCGCCTGCGGACAGCTTGGTGAAGGTCCACTGCTGCGCGGTGTCCGCGGGGGCGGAGGTGCGCTGCACGACGGTGCTCTTGCCGCCGACGGTGGCGACGGCCAGCGCCTTGCCGCTGTTGTCGTTGAGCAGCTGGCGCGTGGCCCCGGTGGGCGCGGTCGTCGCCGCCGTGTTCACCCCGCTGACCGTGGGCAGGACGAACGTGGTGACGGAGCCGGGGCCGACGGTCGCCTTGAACGTCCGGCCGGTGACGGCCGCGTCGCCCTCGCGCTGGAGGTTCCTGGTCCCGTCGGTGGTCCACCGCTCGACGGCCCCGTCCGCGGCCGTCTGGAAGCCGTCGAGGTTGAGCGTGACCTCGCGCGCCTCGCCGGTCGGGTTGGTGTGGACGACGACCAGCCCGTTCCCACCCGGCCGTATCGCCGCCAGGGTCTGCGGGTCGTCGGTGTTGAGGACGCGCGAGCCCGGACGGACGAAGCGGCTGTAGTTGCCCATCGCCCAGTACTTCTTGTTCTTGCGCAGCGGCTCGGTGGCCGCGTCGGCGGGGGTGAAGTCGGTCTGGATGAGACCCCAGTTGGAGTTCTCGCGGCCCGGCGTCATGTTCTCGTAGTCCTCGACGGCCTGCCACAGTACCCAGGCGCGCGGCTCCAGCTCCCGGATGTCGTCGTTGATGCGCTGGGCGAGGTCGAGGGCGGGGCTCATGTCGGTGAAGCTCTGCCCGACGCTGCCGCCGAGGTCCACCTCGGACATCCACAGCGGCGTGGCCTCGCCCTTGGCGATGTCACGGACGCCGGTACGGCCGTTCGTCCCGTAGGTGTGCGTGTTGAGCCGGCCCACCGCGTCGCGGACGGCGGGGGAGTACGCCTCCCAGTCGGAGCGGAACTTCCCCGGGTTCGTCTCGTCCATGGCGGCGATCGGCGTCGTCACGCCCTTCGCGTCGAGCGCGGCGCGCAGGGTGCTGATCATGCGGGCCTGGGAGGCCGGGTCCCAGTGCGAGCCCTCCTGGCGGCCGCCCGCGTGCCAGTAGTCCGTGTCCGGCTCGTTGATCGGCGAGACGGTGTCGAAGGTGACCCCGGAGGCGGTCTGGGCCCGCTGGAGCGCACCGGTGAGATAGGCGGCGAAGCGGTCGTACTGGTCGGACCTGAGGTTGTCCTGCCAGCCGTTGACCGCCCCGGAGACCAGGCCGCTGTTGGTCATGAAGTACGGGGCGGAGTTGGAGAACGCCTCGAAGGTGGTGGCGCCACGGGCCTTGGCGGCCGTGAGCCACCAGCGCTGGTTGGCGTCGGCGTTCGGGTTCCAGTGGGTGGGATCGGCCGGGTTCCACCAGTCGGGGGTCTCCGCGCCGGGCCGGTTCCAGTACCCGGGGACGGCCGCGCCCGGCCGCATGTACGGGGTGGTCTCGGGGCTGTCGCCGCCGCCGATGTTGTAGCGGGCGATGGTGAACCCGAGGCCGTCGGCGCCGTAGAGGGCGTCCGCGAGCGCGTCGCGTTGTGCGTCGGGCCACCCGCCCGTGACGTTGGCGAACCAGGCGAGGGCGGTGCCCCAGCCCTGGAACGAGGGCTGCTGGTAGCTGGGATCGAGGCGTACGGTCAGCGCCGCGGCGGGGGCCTCCACGGCGTTCGCCGGCGAGGAACCGGGGCCCACGGCGGTGAGGGCCGTCGCGGCGAGGACCGTGGTGGCGCCCAGCGCGGCCAGGCTCCGGGAGAGCCGGGGCCGGGGCGACGCCGGCCGGTTGGGGGTGGGGGACACGACCTGCTCCTTCGAGGGGGGACGGGCGGGTGGTGGGTGCGCTGCCCACCGCCCTGCCTCCCGGCCGGGACCGGGAGGCAGGGGTGACGCGGGCCGGCCGGGGCCGGCACGTGCGGTGACGTGCGCGCGCTCCGGGCCGGAGCATGCGGTGACGTGCGGCGGCCGTGGCCGGCGCGTGCGGGTGAGGTGGGGGCGCGGGGCGGTCAGGGACGGTGGCCGCCCCGCGCCGGTCGGGAGGTGGGGAGGGGCGGTCAGGCCGCCGCGCGCCACCACTTCTGGTTGTCGCCGGTGTTGCACGTCCACTGGTCGAGGGCGCCGCCGTCGGCGGACGACCAGTTCGCGACGTCGAGGCACTTGCCGCTGTGGCGGGCGACGAGGGCGACGTAACCGGAGACGTTGGTGGTCTGGACCTTCCACTGCTGGGAGGTCGAGCCGTTGCAGGTGGCCTGGACGGCGAGGGCGCCGTCCGCGGTGGAGGCGCCGGCGACGGCGAGGCACTTCCCGCTGTGGCGGGCCATGATCTGGACGTATCCGGTGCCCAGCTTCTTGATCCAGAAGTTCTGGTTCACGCCGCTGCCGCAGCCCCACTGGACCACCGGCGTGCCGTCCGCCGAGTCGAAGTTCGCCACGTCGGCGCACTTGCCGCTGCTGCGGGCGGTCAGCGTCTCCCAGGGCACGTTCATGCCCGTGACGGTGCCCGCGGCGGTGTCGATCGTGATCTGGGGGGAGTAGTCCATGGTCATGGTGGTGTCGGTGGGGAAGGTCAGCGGCAGCCAGACGTACTGGGAGTCGTTGACGTTGCCGCCCATGGAGTTGCCCCAGCGGTCGCCCATGTAGAGGTAGCTGGTGCCCTTGGTGCCCTGGACCGGCAGGACGTACGCGGTCTGGCTGCGGTAGGTCGTGCCGTCACCGATGTTCTTGAGGTCCGACCACGAGCCGGTGACGCTGGTGGCCGTGGCGTACTTCTGCTGGTTGGGGGACCAGCCGGTGGCACCGGAGGTCAGGAGGAAGTACACGCCGTTCCGCTTGAACATGGCGGGCGCCTCGCGCCACTGCCCCGACCAGAGCTTCTGCACCTGCGCGTCGATGCCGGTGTAGTCGGCGGTGAGCCGGTAGACGTGCAGGTCCGCGTTCTCGTTGGCGGCGGAGATCATGTAGCCGGTGCCGTCGGTGTCGACGAACGTGGTGATGTCACGCGACATGTGGCCGAGGGGCCGGAAGCTGCCGCGCCAGGTGTAGTCGCCGTCCACGGTGGACGAGACGGCGACGGCGGCGCGGGCCTCGCCGTAGTCGGAGCCGTTCTCCTTGTGCATCCACATGACGAACTGCTGGGTGGCGCTGTTGTAGATGACCTTGGGGCGCTCGATGTTGGCCCAGTCGAGCTCGGGGTCGGTCGCCTCGGTGAGGACGTGGTTGCGGAACTCCCACGTCTTCAGGTCGGTGGACCGGTAGGCGGAGACGTACCGGAAGGTGTTGTCGGTGTTCCGGTTCTCGCCGAACCAGTAGTAGTACTGACCGACCTTGATCACGCCGCCGCCGTGGGCGTGCACGGGATTGCCGGCCGGATCGGTGAACTGCGTGCCGTTGGCGATGTTCACCGGCGCGGCATGGGCCGTGCCGGCGGCGGTGACGAGGGACAGGAGGAGGGCGCAGAGGAATGCCGCCGTCCCGGAGATCTTGAGTCGCATGGCGCGATACCTCGTGGTGTTGCGTCGGACCGGGCGCGCCGCGCGGACAGCGCGGCATGGGCCGCTCCTGGGACCGGAGCGGGTGGGGGGCGCCTGGGAGTGGGGATCGGCCGTTCAGGCCGTACGAACATCGCGAACACGTAATGTTTTCGTAAACACGATGTAGCCGGAAGTCTGGGAGTGACACCCGGGCCTGTCAAGGACCCGGACGAAAGAAGTCGAGGTTTTGACCGCCGAACCTGTTTGCGCCAACATGGCTCGATGGGGGTGCCACGCGCGCGCCCCCGGAACCTCCGGGAAGGAACGGTCGAAGTGGCGGACAAGGCAACGAGAACGCCCCGCTCGCGCCCGCCCCGGAAGTGGCCCTCCATGGCCGAGGTCGCCGCGAGGGCGGGCGTCTCCTCGCAGACCGTCTCACGCGTGGCCAACAACCACGACAACGTCGACGAGTCCACCCGCGCCAAGGTCCTCGCCGCGATGCAGGAGCTCGGCTACCGCCCCAACGCGGCGGCCCGCGCCCTGGTCACCGGCAAGTTCGGTGCCATCGGCGTGGTCAGCTTCGACGTCGGCGCCCACGGCAACGCCCGCACCCTCGGCGCCATCGCCGACGCGGCGCGCGAGGCCGGCTTCTCGATCAACTTCATGGGCATCCGCGCCCAGACCGAAGCCGCCGTACGCCAGGCCTTCCGGCACCTCATGCTGCAGTCCGTCGACGGCATCGTGCTGGTCGAGTCGCAGATGCTCGACACGCCGTCGCTGCACCTGCCGCCCACGATGCCGGTGGTCGTCGCCGACGGCGACACCGGGCACGCGTACCCGAACGTCGACTTCGACCAGGCCCGCGGCGCCCAGAGCGTGGTCCGCCACCTCCTCGAACTCGGCCACCGGACGGTCTTCCACGTCAGCGGCCCGCACGACTCCTTCGCCGCCCGGCGGCGGGCCGAGGCCTGGGAGCGCACGCTCGTCGCGGCCGGCGCCCCCGTGCGGCCCGTGCTGTACGGGGACTGGACCGCGGAGTCCGGCTACCTGGCCGGACGGACCCTCGCGCAGGTCGCCGAGGCCACCGCGGTCTTCGCCGCGAACGACCAGATGGCGCTGGGTGTCCTACGGGCGATGCACGAGGCCGGCCGGTCCGTGCCCGGCGACATCAGCGTGGCGGGCTTCGACGACGTACCCGAGGCCCCCTTCTTCGAACCCCCGCTGACCACCGTCCACCAGGACTTCGACATCGTCGGCCGGCACTGCGTGACCCTCCTCCTCGAACAGATCGAGCGCCGCGGCAACGGCCCGCGCCGCCTCGCCGTCGAACCCACCCTCGTGGTCCGTGCCAGCACGGCGCCGCCGCCCGCACGCTGACCGTTCCCGGCACGGGGACGCCCGCCCTGCGCCGTGACGGTTCTCGGCCCCAGGGTCCGGCCGTGCTGTGACGGTTCCAGGCCCCCGGGTCGGCCCGTGCTGTGACGGTTCTCGGCCCCAGGGTCGGCCCGCGCCGCCCGCGCGCCTGTGCCGTCCACCTGCTGCTTCCTCCTTCCGCCCTCCCCCTCGTGAGTCGACCGTGCCCCGGGTGTCGCCGCGGCACGCTCCGGCACTGAACCGGCACTGAACCGGCCGCCGAGGCGCGTGCGTTGCCTCCTCCTGTCCGGTGGTGACGGGCGGGTTGTACACGATGGCGACATCGCCGCGTCCCGAATGGACGCTCTGTCGCGGCTCGGCACGTGGATCCCGCTTGTTCGCGACGTTGTTGTGCTTGACGCCCCTCTGAGGGTGGTGCAACCATCAGGCCACCGATGATTACGTAAACATTTCCTCATCGGTTCAGATTTCCTCCGGCCCCCGGGCTCGGGCCTCTGCTTCCACCGCTCCGTTCCCGACCGGTCGGTCACCGACGCAAGGAACCACCATGACGCTCCTGTCGACGTCAGCTCAGGCGGCTTCGCCGCCTCGCCGGCGAGCCCGTTTCCGTCTCCGGAAGGAGGCCTGGGTGGGCTGGGGG
>NZ_JBIVPA010000029.1:0-20165 GCF_044754405.1 Streptomyces sp. NPDC093089 | reverse complement strand
GGGGGGCGCCGGCCGGGGGGGGGGCGGGGGCGGGGGGGGGGGCCCCCGCGGGGGGCGGGGGGGGGGCCGGGCCGGGGGGGGGGGCGGGCCCCGGGGCGGGGGGGGGCGGGGCCCCCCCCCCGCCCCCCCACCACACGGGGCGGCGGCACGTGGTGGTGTCGGTGTACGACGGTCCCGGCCATCGGGGTGGCGGAGCCCCGGTGGCCGGCAAGGTGGCCCGGCGGCCGGCCGAGGACCTCCGGGTGGCGGTCGTGTCGGCGGGCCGGCGCGGCGGCGCGGCGGAGCGCGACGGCATCCGTCACGTGCGGCTGCCGGTCTGCCGGGGGCCGGACGCTCCGTCCTGTTCCCGGGGCCGGTCGACGGCGGGGGCGTGGCCGTGGTGCCGTTCGACGTGGCGGCGTTCGGGGAGCGGACGGCCGAGCCGGCCGGTGACGCGTGGCTCCTCGGGCGGCTCGGGCGGCGTGCGGCGCTCGCTGCCCGGCACTGCACGGGCGACGAGACGACGGGCCGCTACCCGACCCCGGCCCACCGGCTCCTGGACGCACCCGCCTTGCCCCGGCGGCCGAGGCAGAGGAGTGCGTCATGGCAGACGACCCGCTGACGGGCTTCGTCCGGACCCTCCTCGGCTCCGGTGCCCCCGTGCTCGTGCTCTCGCCGCCCCTGGACGACGCCGTGCTGTCCTGCGGGGCGCTGCTCGGCTGGGCGGGGCGGCGGGCCCGGGTGACGGTCGCCACGCTGTTCACGGAGGCCGGGCCGCCGCCGTACACCCTGGCCGCCCGGCAGTACCTGAAGCGGACCCGCGCCGACGACGCAGCGGCGCTGTTCGCCGAGCGGCGCGCCGAGGACCGGCGGGTGCTCGGGGCGCTCGGCGTCGCCCGGCTCCACGTCGGCCTGGTCGACGGGCTGTTCCGGCGGCTGCCACGGGCACGCGCGGGCACGGAGCGGCTGGCGCGGCTGCTGCCCGAGCTGGACCACGTGTATCCGACGAACCGGCTGCACCTGTCGCGGGGCAGGGTGTCGGCGCACGACGCGGAGTCCCTGCGCGCGGTCGAGGAGACCGTCGACGCGCTGCTGCCCGGTTCGTCCGGCGCTCTGGTACTCGCTCCGCCGGCGGTGGGCGGTCACGCGGACCACGTCCTGGTCCGCACGGCCGCCGAGCGGAGCGGACGCCGGGTCGTCCACCCCAGCGACTTCCCGTACGACCGGCGGGCGGCGGCCGACGCGCGCTTCACGGACCGGCACCGGCTGGTGGCCCGCGTGGGGGAGCGGGACCTCGACCGGAAGGCGGAGCTGATCCGCGGCTACCGTACGCAGGCCGACGTCCTCTTCCCCGACGGCCGCGTCCCGCGCGCTCCCGAGGTGTACCTGCTGCCCGGGGCCGACACCGGTGCCTGGACGGGTACCGGGGCCGCGGGTGGCGGCGCCCGCACCGCGGCGGCGCGGCGGGTGCGCGGCCGTGTGCCCGCCCGTGGGGCCCGGACCGCGGGACGTGTGCGATGACCCGCCGGCACCCGGCGTGCCGCGCCGCGGCCGGGGCGACCGCACCGCAGGAGGTGCGTGATGCCCGGCGCTGAGCGGCGTCCCCGGGTGCTCCTCCTGACCGGCGGCCCGCTGGACGGGGCGGCGGGCTGTGACGTGCGGCTCGCCACGTCCGTCCTCGGGGCGCTGCCCGACGTGGACTTCTACTGGTTCACCCAGTGGCCGCGCCCCCTGGGGGACACACCGCGGGGCGGGCGCCCCGTCCGGATGCTCTCCCCCGGCGGGATGCCGCGCGTCCCCGAGCGCGTCCAGGCGACGCTCGCCGGCGCGGTGCTCGCCCGCCGGGTCGACCTGGTGCACGCGTTCCTGTCCGTCGGCCGCGGCCTCCCCGTGTTCTCGTGGCTGCGTCCGCTGCTGCTCGGCGGGCGGCCTGTGGTGCACACCGTGCCCGGTGTGCGGGACACCCGCCTCCTGGCGCGCGTACGGCCGCTGGGGACGACGGTCGCCCTGTCCGAGTCGATGGGGCGGCGGCTGCGGGCCTCCGGCTTCGGGGACGTGCGCGTCGTGCCGCCCATGGTGGACCCGGACGAGTGGCCGTACCTGCCGCGGCCGGAGGGTTTCCCCACGGTCCTGTTCACGGGCCGCCACGATCCGCACGGCGGGGCGGAGGTGTCGATCGACGCGGCGGCGGAGGCCCGGCGGGCGGGCAGCGAGTTCCGCCTGGTGCTCGCGATGCGCGGCCGGCCGGGGCAGGATCCCTCGGCGCTGAACGAGGCCCTGCGGGAGCGGGCGGGTGCGGCGGGCCTCGTCGACGTGGAGGTGCGCAACCACGTGGAGGACATGCACGCGCTCCTCGCGTCCGTCCAGGTGCTGCTGTTCCCGCCGGTCGCCCTCGGCGGCCGGGCGGACATCCCGTGCACGGTGCTCCAGTCGCTGGCCACGGGCCGGCCGGCCGTCCTCAGCGACCTGCCCCAGTTCGCCGACTTCGGGTCCGCCGTGCTCCGGGCGCCGGCGGGCGACGCGCGCCGCACGGGCCAGCAGCTGGCGTGGCTGCTCGACCGGCCGCGCTCCTGGGACGTGCTGGCCGAGCGGGGCCGGGCGCTGGTCGAGGACCATTTCGGCCCGGAGCGGTTCGCCGCCCGGTACGCGGCCCTCTACCGGGAGTTGCTGTCCTGAGCCCGCTCCGCGGGCCGTACCGCCGTGAGGAGCAGGACGCCGGTGTCCCCGTACTCGGGCAGGGTGCGGTCCTTCGCGAGCCGGACGATCCGCAGGCCTGTGGTGTACGGCGCGAACACGCCGCGCAGGGTCGCCTCGTCGACGGGGCAGGCGGGCCAGACCGGTCCCGTGCCGATGCGGTAGCTCGGCATGCGTTCCATGAAGGAGGCGAGGAGTCGGCCGCCGGGGCGGACCGCCCGGACGAACGCGGTGCAGAGTGCGGTGAACTCGTCGAAGTCCTCGGTGACGCTCTCGGCGACGAAGTTCATCGACGCGAGGTCGTAGCGGCCCGGGGTCAGGTCGGCGGCGGTACCGGGCACCACCCGTACCCGGGAGAGCGCCTCGGCGCTGCTCTCCGGGAGGGCAGGGTCGAGGGCGCGGCACAGTGCGTAGAAGGGCCGCCAGCTGGCGTCGGCGCCGTGGACGAGCTGGTGGCGGAGGTAGCGGACGTTGGCGGCGCTGGGTTCCAGGGCGTCGACGCGGCGGCTGGCGGCGCCGGCCAGCATGAGCGGGTAGAGGTTGGGGCCCGCGCCGAGCTCCAGGGTGCGGGCCAGGCCCGCGGGGGCGTAGCGCCGGTAGACGCCGGAGTGGTGGTGGATGACCCCGATGTCGCAGGGGTGGAGCCTGCGGTAGTTCTCGGCGAGGTAGTCGGCGACGGGCCAGGCGTTCCAGTCGGCGTCCCCGTTGCGCCGCGCTCGCGTCTCCGCCGGCGGTCGCCGTCCGGTCCGGTCCATCACTTCTCCGGTGGCCGACCGGCCGCGACGGGCCCGGTGGCGGGGGTCTGGAGGGGGAAGCGGCCGGCGAGCTCGGTGAGGACCGCGCACAGCTCGCCGATCTCCTCGTCGGTGTTGGCGGCGGTGACCTGGACGCGGAAGCCGACCCGGTCGCGCGGAACGAGCGGGTAGGAGGCGAGGGTCACGTAGATGCCGTGCTCCCAGAGGAAGACGGCGACGGCGTCGAGGTCGCCGGCGTCGGCGAGGGGGATCTCGATGATGGGCAGTCCGTCGGTGTTGGGGGTGGCGATCCCGAGGCCGCGGACGTGGTCGAGGACCCGGGCCGTCTTGCGGTGGAGGTCGGCCCGGATCCCGTCGCCGCGTTCCTCGTTGACGTCGAGCCCGGCGAGGGCGGTGGCGAGCGAGGCGGTCGGCGAGGGCCCGGAGTAGAGGTACGGGGCCGCCGCCACCTTGAGGTGGTCCTTGAGCCACTTCGGTACGGCGAGGAAGGCGAGCAGCGAGGAGAACGCCTTGGAGAAGCCGCCGACCAGGACGAGGTCGTCGTACGTCTCGCCGAGGTGGCGGACGATGCTGTTGCCGCGCGAGCCGTACGGGCTGGTCTCGTCGGGGGTCCGCTCGCCGATGACGCCGAAGCCGTGGGCGTCGTCGACGTACAGCAGGGCGCCGTTCTCCCGGCAGATCCGGGCCAGCGCGGGCAGGTCGGGGAAGTTGCCGGTCATGCTGTTGACGCCGTCCATGCAGACGAGCCGGGCGGCGTCGGCGGGCGCGCCGCGCAGCAGGGCGTCCAGGTCCTCGGGCCGTTCGGCGCGGAAGCGGTGGATCTCGGCGCCCTGGCCGCGGGCGGCGACACAGCCGTCGTAGACCGTGCGGTGGGCCTGTGCCTCGACGAAGACCTGGCCGGTGCCGGCGAGCAGCGGGATGACCGACTGGTGGATGAGCGTGATGGTCGGCAGCAGGAGGGTGTCGGAGGCGCCGAGGAGTTCGGTGAGCCGCTCCTCTATCCGGGGGTAGAGCCGGGGGCTGCCGATGAGCCGGGACCAGCTGGGGTGGGTGCCCCACCGTCTGACCTCCGGTTCGATCGCCTCGATGACGGTGGGGTCGAGGTCGAGGCCCAGGTAGTTGCAGGAGGCGAAGTCCACGAGCCACTCGTCGCCGACCCGGATGCGCCGGCCTTCGACCTCGTCGATGACGGCGTCGCACATGCGGCTGGTCCGCTGGAGGTGCTCCAGGTCCCGCCAGCGGGACGGGCGCGGGGGCCGTCCGGTCCCGGCGGCCTTCCCGGAGGCGTCGGTGCGTCCGGTGATCCGGGCGGCCGGGCCGGGGAGGGCGCGGTCGCCGAGCCGGGCGACCGGGCGCGCGGCGGAGCGCGGGGCGCGGTGCAGGTACGACTCGGCCTGGTGCGCGGTCATCGGGCGGGCGAAGAGGTAGCCCTGCCCGAACCGG
Source organism: Streptomyces sp. NPDC093089 (assembly GCF_044754405.1). Classification (NCBI taxonomy): domain Bacteria; kingdom Bacillati; phylum Actinomycetota; class Actinomycetes; order Kitasatosporales; family Streptomycetaceae; genus Streptomyces; species Streptomyces sp. NPDC093089. The sequence goes on along the minus strand of NZ_JBIVPA010000029.1, from coordinate 15,294 downwards.
CAGCCCATCTGGGCGAGGAGGGCCCGCTGCTCCTCGTGCTCGATGCCCTCGGCGACGACCTGGAGGCCGAGGACGTCGGCGATGCGCACGATGCCCTCGACGAGCGCCACCTGCTGCGGGTCGGTGGTGATGTCGTCGATGAACGACTTGTCGACCTTCAGGACGTCGATGGGGAAGTCGCGGAGGTAGCTGAGCGAGGAGAACCCGGTGCCGAAGTCGTCGATGGCGATGGAGACGCCCATCTCCTTGAGGGCGGACATGGTCGTCCGGATCTGGGCGTCCTGCCGCATGAGGACGGTCTCGGTGAGTTCGAGGACGAGCGAGCCGGGAGTGAGCCCGGACGAGTGGAGGGTGCGCCGCACCTCGTCGAGGAAACCCGGGTCGCGGAACTGGCGGGCGGAGACGTTGACGTTGGCGTAGAGCGGTGCCGGCCGGGGGTGGGCGCGCTGCCAGCGGGCGATGTCGAGCGCCGCGTGTTCGAGGACCCAGGCGCCCAGCGGCATGATGTGGCCGCTCTCCTCGGCGAGGGTGATGAACTGGTCGGGCGGCACCATGCCGCGCCGGGCGTGCGGCCACCGGATGAGTGCTTCGAAGCCGGCCGGGGTGCCGCCGTCGACCTCGACGATCGGCTGGTAGCGCAGGGCGAAGGCGTGGTCGGCGATGGCGTTGTCCATGCCCGCCTGGAGTTCGTGCCGGGCGACGAGCCGGGAGTGCAGCTCGGGGTGGAAGAGCCGCCAGCGCTTCTTGCCGGCCGCCTTCGCCGCGTACAGGGCGAGGTCGGCGTGACCGAGCAGTTCCTCGGCGTGGGCGCTGTCGAGGACGGTGGCGATGCCGACGCTGGTGGAGACGGAGACGGCTCCGTCGGTGAGGTGGAACGGCTGGCTGAGGGTGTGCACGATCTCGGCCGCGAGCGCCTCGGCGTCGCGGGGTTCGCGGGCGCCCTCGATGAGGACGGCGAACTCGTCGCCGCCGAGCCGGGCCGCGGTGTCGGTCAGGCGCAGGACGGCCGTGAGGCGGCGGGCGACGGCGACGAGGAGTTCGTCGCCGACGGAGTGCCCCATGGTGTCGTTGACGACCTTGAAGTCGTCGAGGTCGACGAAGAGCATGCAGGTGAGGGTGGACTCGCGGCGGCCGCGGAGCAGGGCGCGCTCGATCCGTTCGAGGAGCAGGACCCGGTTGGGCAGTCCGGTGAGCGAGTCGTGGAACGCCCGGTGGGTGAGCTCCCGTTCGAGTTTCCGCTGCTCGGTGACGTCCCGCAGGGTGAGGACGAGTCCGTGCACGGTGCGCTCGTTGCGCAGGTTGCTGCACCGGACCTCGACCTCCAGGTCGGAGGCGTCGCCGTGGAGGAGTTTCCAGTCGTCGCGGGCGTCGACGGTGTCGCGGGTGCGGGCGTCGGCGAGGACGCGCAGGGCGCTGGCGACGTTGGTGGGGGCGAGCAGTTCGGTGAGCGGGGTGCCCGGCAGGAGGGAGTGGCCGAACATGGAGTCGGCGGAGGGGCTGGCGTACCGGACGGTGTCGTCGTCGTCGACGATGAGGATGACGTCCGAGGTGTTGTGCACGAGGGTGCGGAAGTACGCCTCGCTCGTGCGGCGGTTGACCTCCTCGCTGAGTCCGAAGCGCTCCAGGGCGAGGGCGGCCTGGGAGGCGAGGGACTGGGCGGAGGCCGCGATCTCGGCGAGCTTCTTCTCGGGTCCGGCGAGCAGCAGCACGCCGAGCAGCGGTTCGCGTCCGGCCGGGGTCTGGAGCTCCAGGGGGCAGAGCAGGGCGTGCGTCTCGGGCGCCACCTCGGCGGCGACGGCGGGGTCGAGGCGGGTCACGGGCAGGAGCCGGGCGCCGTCGGAGAACAGGTCGGGCCAGGCCGTGCCGGGCTGCCGGGTGAGCTGCTCGGTGCGGCAGCTCCAGGGGTGGACGGTGGTGGCGACGGCGTCGAGGCCGCTCTTGCCGTCCCGGGTGAAGAGCAGGATCCGGTGGTCGGTGCCCGGGCCGAACAGCGTTGCGGACGCCGTCTCCACGGCGCCGGCGACCTCACGGGGGCTCAGGGCGACGACGAGCGACGCGGCGGCGGTCCTGAGGCTGCGTTCGCGCGCCTCCGCCCTGTCGTGGTCGTTCATCATGCCCCAGAGCCGGGTGAGGACCAGCAGGAACATGAACGCCGAGAAGATCGCGATGACGGCGATGTCCTGGTCCCTGTCGTGGCGCAGCGACTGGAGGAGGAGCAGGGCGGGGGCGATGAGGGAGGCTCCGGCGAGCAGTGCCAGCCGCCGCTCGGCCATCCGCGGGGCCGGTTCCGGGGCGCTTTCGGTGAGCCCGGTCATCGAGGGGTGGAGGGCGGCGAGGCCCCAGGCGGTGAAGAAGACGACCCAGCCCAGGTCCCAGGCGGTGCCGACCTGCCAGGTGCCCTTGAGTTGGAGGGTGCCGTAGATGACGTCGGAGGCGAGGATGCCGCAGGTGCCCAGGGTGAGGAGTTGCACGGACCGGGATCTGAAGCCGCCCGGGACGAGCAGCCGGGCCAGCATCGCGAGCATCAGCACGTCGCCGAGCGGATAGGCGATGGAGATCGCCTTCTCCGTCCAGCTCATGTCCTCGCTCCTGGCGAGCGGGGTGATGAGGTTGACCCAGGAGAGCAGCGCGAGGCCCGAGGTGAGGATCAGCGCGTCGAGGACCACGCCGAGGTCGCGTCCGACCGCCCGGTAGCGGATGAAGCCGAACAGGCCGACGGCGAACAGCGGGTAGGTGACCAGGTACAGCGCGTCGGCGATGGACGGGAAGGGTCTGGTCTGGCCGAAGAACGCCTCCAGGGCGTTGTAGGCGGTGTCGCCGCCCACGAACGCGAGGTTGGCCCCGGCCAGTACGAGCCAGGGCCAGCGGCGGGCAGGCCGGTGCAGACGGACCCCGACGAGCATCGCCGCGACCCCGCTGAGTCCGATGAGCGCCCACAGCACGGTGTGCCGTTCGGGGAAGTTCAGATAGGCGACGGTGAGGATCGTCACGGCCAGGAGGTACAGCAGGGTCCATCTGCGCAGCGCCCCGGTCATGATGGGCGGCCGGTCGGGCTGACCCAGCGGCATCGTCGACGGCCCCCTATGTCGGGTCGGACGCGTCGGGAGCGCCCTGGTCGCGGATACGGACCCCGTACGGAGTCCATTCTCCGGGCCACCGGGGGCGCCTGCATCTCGGCGCCGGGGCGACACCCCTAGGAGGAGGCCCTGACCACGAGTTCGGTGGGGAGCATCCGGCGGGGCTGGTCGTCGGGGGCGCTGGGGTCGGTGATCTCCTGGAGGAGTACGCGGGCCATGGCACGGCCCATCTCCTCGATGGGCTGCCGGACGCTGGTCAGCGGCGGGTCCATGTGCCGGGCGACGGCGGAGTCGTCGACGCCGACGAGGGCGACGTCCTCGGGGACGCGGCGGCCGGCCTCGCGCAGGACGGCGCGCGCGCCGGCGGCCATCACGTCGGAGGCGGCGAAGACGGCGTCCAGGTCCGGCCTGCGGTCGAGGAGTTGCCGCATGGCGCGGCGGCCGCCGTCCTCGGTGAAGTCGCCGGTGGCGACGAGGCCCGCGTCGGGGGTGAGCCCGGCCTCGGCCAGGCCCTCGTGGTAGCCGTCGAGGCGGCAGCGGGCCACGTACATGTCGAGGGGTCCGGTGATGGTGGCGATGGCGCGCCGGCCGCGGGCGGCGAGGTGGCCGACGGCGGTCCGGCCGGCGCCGGTGTTGTCGGAGTCGACGAAGGCGACGCGTTCGTCCTCGGTGCGGCGGCCGTTGAGCACGGCGGGCAGGCCGAGGGCCCTCACCTGGTCGGGCAGCGGGTCGGCGGCGTGCACGGAGACGAGGAGGACGCCGTCGACGCGCTGCGCGGCGAGGTACTGCTCGAAGCGCTGCCGCTCCTGTTCGCTGCGGATCAGGGTGAGCAGCAACTGCTTGTCGGCGTCGGCGAGTTCGCCGCTGACCCCGCGGATGATGTCGAGGAAGTACGGCTCCGCGAACAGCCGGGCCTCGGTCTCGGGGATGACGAGGGCGACAGCGTCGGTCCGGCTGCCGGCGAGTGCGCGGGCGGCCCGGTTGGGGACGTAGCCGAGTTCGGCGACGGCCCGCTCGACGGCGGCCTTGGCCTGTTCGCTCACCTTCGGCGAGCCGTTGATGACCCGGGAGACCGTGCCGCGGCCGACTCCGGCCCTGGCCGCGACCTCCTCCAGGGTGGGCCTGCCGGTCTGCCGTCCGCTCGCCGCCATGTGCCGCTTCTCCCCTCGGGCCGCCGCCCCGCCTGCGTGTGCACGCGAACCTATCAGGCGGGACGGCGCGGGCCCCGGCGGCCGGGGAACGGCTCAGGCGCCGGTCGGGGCCAGCTCGGCCATGGCGCCCCAGCCCTGCTGCGGCACCTCGACGTTGATGATCTCGGGAGTGGTGGCGATGGCTCCGGCCATGGTGGCGAGGCCCGCCGCGAAGTGCGCGGAGGCGACGTGCGCGGCGCCCGCCTCGGCGTCGGCGAAGGCCTCCAGGAGGACGTAGACGTTCGGGTCGTCGACGCTGCGGGACCAGTCGAAGAAGAGGTTGCCGGGCTCCTCGCGGGTGGCGCGCGTGAAGTCGGCGACCAGGTCGAGCCAGCGGTCGGCGTGGTCGGGGCGGGCGGTGAAACGCACGGCGATGAAGATCATGCGTCCACTGTGCGGGAGCCCGCCCGGCCCGGCGGCCTGAACGGGTCAGGATTCCGGCAGGGCCGGAAAGCCCGGCACGGCCCGTACGAGCGCGGCCCTGAGGTCGGCCTGCCGGCGCCCGAAGTCCGCCGTGGGCAGCGACACCGACAGGGCGTGCACGATCCCGTCGCCGCGCTCCGGCAGCGCCACGGCGAGACAGGTGTACGCGGGGTCCGCCTCGCCCACCGACACGGCGAAGCCCTGGTCGCGCACCCGGGCGGCCTCGGCCTCGAAGCGTTCGGCGCTGGTGATCGTCCGCTCGGTGAAGCGGGCCATGCCGTGCTCCGCCAGATAGCGGCGGCGCAGCGTGCGGGGCAGCGCGGCGAGCAGCGCCTTGCCGTGGGCGGTGGCGTGCGCGCGGTCCTCGGGACCCGGCACGAAGGGATGGGCCGCGTCGGTCACGGGTGCGGTGGTGTCGACGACCGTGATCCGGCCGTCGCGGTACGCCGTGTGGTACGCCTCCGCTCCGGTGGCGCGCCGCAGCCGGCCGAGCAGCTCGCCCGTGCCCGCGCCGAGCCCGTGGTGCCGCTGGTGCGAGCGGTGGAGGGCCGGGACCCGCGGCCCCGGCGCGTACCCCTCCGCGGTCCGCACCAGGTAGCCCCGGTCCAGCAGCGGCCCGGCGAGGTGGTAGACGGTCGACAGTGCGCAGCCGAGGCGCCGCGCCAACGCCTTCGCCGCCACGGGCCGGTCCGCGTCGGCGACCGCGTCGAGGACGGCGAGGGCCCGGTCGACGGACTGGGGCCCCTGACGGGCACTCGGTGTGGCGGGCATCGCCCCAGCTTAGGCGCTGCCGATCGGGCCTCGGGGGCGCTTCGGCGTCGGCTCGGCAGCGCCTCGACGTCGCCTCGGCAGCGGCTCGGCGACGTTCTGTGCTTGCGTCGCCCCGCTCCGTATCGCCGCAGGTCAGAGGAATCTTATGTGCATAAAACACCCTTTCGGCGTACCGTCGTGGGGATCCCCCTTTCCTCGACGCCACGGGAGAGCGTGTGCCCCGCTCCAGGACCGACCATGTCCCGACGCCCCGCCAGGGCCTCAGCCCTCGTCTCCGTACGGCGGCGATCGCGACGGGCGTGGTCGCCGTCGCCGCGGGCGGCCTGTACGTGGCGGGGCTCGTCGCCGCCGGGGACGACATATCCGCCGGCACCCGGGTCGGCGGCGTCGACATCGGCGGCATGAGCCGTGCGGAGGCGCGGGCCAGGCTCGCGGAGCAGGCGCCGGCCTCGTGGACCGCGCCGATACCCGTCAAGGTCGGCGACCGCGCGTCCACGGTCGCGCCCGCCGCCGCGGGGCTGACCGTGGACGTGGCGAAGACCGCCGACCTGGCCGCCGACCCGGCCCGGGACCCGATCACGGTGATCGGCCGGCTGTTCTCCTCCGGCGAGCGGGACGTGCGTCCCGTCCTGGCGTACGACGAGGGCAAGGCGAAGGCCGCCGTGGCCGAGCTCGCGAAGAAGAACGACCGGGAGGTCCGCGAGGGATCGGTCGCCTTCCGCGACGGCAAGGCCGTCGCGACCACCCCGGTGACGGGGCAGAAGGTCGACACCGGCCGTGCCGTGGAGACCCTGCGCGCGGCCTACCCCGCCGCGACGGGCGCCTCCGCGGTGAACCTGCCGGTCTCCGTGACCGAGCCGAAGCTGCCCGCCGCCGAGGTGTCCCGCTTCCTCGACGCGTACGCGAAGCCCGCCGTGTCCGGCCCGGTGACGCTCACCGCGGGCGCCGAGCGGCTCCGCATATCCCCCACCACGCTCGGCGACCACCTCACCGTGCGGAACGACGGCGGCCGGCTCACCGCCGACCTCGACCCGGCGGCGCTGCTGCGCGACCCCGACGTGGCGCGGCCGCTCGCCGCCCTGACGGGCGCGCCGGTGGAGGCGACCCTCGGGGTGCGGGACGGCAGGGTCGTGGTCGAGTCGGAGGGCCGGCCGGGCCACGAGGTGACCGCGAAGGCCCTCGGCGACGCCGTGCGGCCGCTGCTCGCCAAGAGCGGCACGGCGGCGCGAACGGCTCCGGTGGCCACCACCGTCACCCAGCCCGAGCTGACCGCGGACTCGCTGGCGCGCCTCGGCATCACCGAGCAGATGTCGACGTTCACCGTGAACTTCCCCACGGCCCCGTACCGGACGACGAACATCGGCCGGGCGGCCGAGCTCATCAACGGTTCGCTCGTACAGCCGGGCGAGGTGTGGAGCTTCAACAAAACCGTCGGCGAGCGCACCCCGGACAACGGCTTCGTCGACGGCACGATGATCCTCGACGGCCAGTACCGCTCGGCCCCCGGCGGCGGTGTGTCGGCCATGGCCACCACCGTCTACAACGCCATGTTCTTCGCCGGGGTGAAGCCCGTCGAGCACGGCGCCCACTCCTTCTACATCGAGCGCTACCCGGCCGGCCGCGAGGCCACCGTCGCCTGGGGCAGCCTGGACCTGAAGTTCCGCAACGACACGGGCAAGCCGATCTACATCAAGGCGGGCGCCACGGACTCCTCGGTCACCGTGAGCTTCCTCGGCACGAAGAAGTACGACTCCGTGGAGGCGGTCGCCGGGCCGCACACCAACCTCACGCAGCCCAAGAAGGTCGAGGGCACCGGCAAGGCCTGCGTGCCGCAGCCGCCCCTCGAAGGGTTCGACGTCTCGGTGGACCGCGTCTTCAAGAACGGCGGCACCGAGGTGAAGCGGGAGACGTACAACACGCACTACACCCCGCGCGACGAGGTCACCTGCAAGGTGACCGAGGACTGACCGCCCGGGGAGCCCGACGGAAACGCCCCGGTGACGCCGGCGGAAAGCCCCGGTGACGCCCGGACGGGGCCGCCGGCGGTCCGGGACGCGCACCGCCGGAAGGGTGTCTTCCCGCACCGCCGGGGCATCACTTCGGAGCGGCCCGTCAGCCCCTTCCGACGGACCCGCCCCGTGCGACCCGTCGGAGGCAGGCCTTGGCACAGCGCAGCGACCCCTTCGAGCGGCTCCTCGACGACGCCGTGCGCGCGGGCGTCACCCCCGGCGCGGCCTGGGCCGTGGGCGACGCCCTGACCACCCAGTCGTCCGGGGCGGCCGGGCTGCTCGACCCGGCGCACCCGGGTGAACCGGTGCGCGCCGACACCCTCTTCGACGTGGCGAGCCTCACCAAGATCCTCGCGGTGTGGGCCGTCACCGGCACCCTCGTCGACACCGGAAAGCTGGACCTGGCGGCCCCGCTCGGCTCGTACTGGCCCGAGGCCGCCGGCCGGCCCTCGGCCGGGGTCACGGCGCACGACCTGCTCACCCACACCGCGGGCCTGCCGCTGCGCGCCAACCTCCGCCACCTGTACGGCTCCGACCCGCAGGACGTGAGGGACGGCGTCCTCGCCGAACCGCTGCGGCACCGGCCGGGCGAGGCCGTCGCCTACACCGACCGGGCCGCGCTGATCCTCGGCTACCTCGCCGAGCACCTCACCCGGCAGCCGCTCCCCCGGCTCGCCGGTGAGCGGATCTGGGACCCGCTCGCCATGGCGGAGACCCGCTTCGGACCGCTGGACGCCCCGGCACGCGAGCGGTGCGCGCCCACCGAGTACGACGAGGAGAGCGGCACCCGGCTGAAGGGCACCGTCCACGACTTCTCGGCCCGGCTCCTCGGCGGCGCCTGCGGGATCGCGGGGGTCTTCACCACCACCGCCGATGTCGGCCGGTTCCTGCGCCACCTGCTCGCCCCGGTGCCCGGCGTGTTCTCCGCCGACTGGACGGCCGCCTCGCTGCGCGTCCGCACGGGCCCGCTCGTCCCGCCGCGCGGGCTCTTCTGGCATCCGGCGCCGGGCACGGAACCCGAGGACGACGTCTGGGCGCACTTCGGCTTCACGGGTACGGCCCTGTGGGTGTCGCCGGCCCGGGGCCGCTGGGCCGTGCTGCTCACCAACCGGCTCTACCTGACCCGCGACCCGGGCCCGCTGGCCCGGGTCCGGGACGTCTTCCGGGGCCTCGCCTTCCCCTGACCGCCCCTCCCCCGCTCCCTCGGGGGAATTCGGGTGCCCGCACGCACGCCGCTCTGACACGCTGCACCCCGACCGGCCGGGACCGGCCGGTCTTCGACGGGTTCGACGCGTACGGAGCGCACATCGATGGGATTCACCTTGGAAGGGCCGGTTCTGGAGGGCGCGTTCGTGCGCCTGGAACCGCTGGGGCACCACCACGCCTCGGGACTCGCCGACGCGGCGGAGGAGCAGCGCGACTCGTACGGCTTCACGTGGGTGCCGCGCCGGGAGGAGGTCGGCGCCTACATCGACACCCAGCTGGGCCGCGCCGCCGACGGCAGGCTCGCCCCGTACGTCCAGGTGGACGCGGTGACCGGCCGGGTCGTCGGCGCCACCTCGTTCTGGGAGCCGCGCCCGTGGCCGGACGGCGAGGGGCTCTGTGCGATCGAGGTCGGCTTCACCTGGCTCGCGCCCTCCGCCCAGGGCACCGGTGTCAACGCCGAGGCAAAGTACCTGCTGTTCCGGCACGCCTTCGAGACCTGGGGGGTGGCCCGGGTGGACCTCAAGACCGACGCCCGCAACGCCCGCTCGCGCGCCGCCATCGAGAGCGTCGGCGCGACCTTCGAGGGCGTCCTGCGGAACTCGGCCCGCTCGTGGGCCCCCGGCGAGGACGGCAAGCTGCGCGACTCCGCCGTCTTCTCGGTCATCACCGAGGAGTGGCCCGAGCGCCGTGCCGCCCTGGAGCGGCGCCTCGCCGGCATCCGGGAACGCCGGGCGGCGGCCACCCCCGACCCGGCCTGACGGCCCGGGACACCGCTCGGGACCGGACCCGGCAGGACACCCCGGCGGGTCCGGTCCGCGCACCGTCCCGGGGTTTCCCGCGCACTCCGGGACGGCCGTTGGAGGCTTGTTGACGATCCGTTGGTCCCCGGTTGGCCCCCGGTTCGAGAATCGTCGGTGCCCAGAACGACGCGCAACCGGAGGAGCAGGTCATGAAGGCGGAGAGCGGCACGCGGTGCGCGGCCGACGAGCGGAACCCGTGGGACCGGCTGACCGAGGAGATGCGGCGCATCAAGGAGAGCTCGGAGCTCAGCTACGCGGGTCTGGCCCAGCGCACGCACTACAGCCGCTCCTCGTGGGAACGGTTCCTCAACCGGAAGCAGCTGCCGACCCGCCTGGTGATCGAGCAGTTCGCCCGCGCCGCCGGGCAGGACCCCGGCCCGCTGCTCGAACAGCTCGACCACTGCCTCCGGGACTCCCGTCCGGACCGGAGTCCCGGAGCGAGCTCCGGTCCCGGTTCCACCGGCTCGGCCCCCGCCCCCGGGCATGCCCCGGCACCCGGGACGGCGGCGCCCGCCCGCCTCGCCCCCGCCGACCTCCGCGCCCTCGCCCTGGTGTCGGCCGCCGGCATGGTCCTCGGCGGCGTCCTCACGCTCGCGGTGGCACGCGCCGCCACGAACGGCTCGGGGCGGCGGTGGGGCTCCTAGGGTCGGTCCGTCGGACTCCACCGCCGGGAGGCTTCCAGGGCCGGGTCCGCCGGGCTCCGCCGCGGGGAGGCTTCCGGTCCCCGTCCGCCGGGCTCCGCCGCGGGAAGGCTCCTAATCCCCGTCCGTCGCGTCCCGGCGGAGGCCACCCGACGTCCCGGACGTGCAGGGCGTGTCGGGTACGGCGGGTGCGGGGCGGGCGCCCCGTACCGCGTGCACCATCTCGGGGAGGGCGGACAGGCCCACCAGGCACTCCTCGATCCTTCGGGCCAGGTGGTGCCTGCGGGCGAGCTCCAGACAGGTCTCCCAGGTGGCGCGGGCGGCGGCCCACTCGCCGAAGTGGTGGTGGGCCCGCGCGGTGAAGACGAGGCAGTCGGCCGTGCCGCCGTGGTCGTTCATCCGGTGCCGGATGCCGAGCGCCTCGGTGAGGGCCGCGAACGCCTCGTCGCGGCGCCCGAGGACGCGGAGCACGTCCGCGTGGTTCGTCAGGGCGGTGGCCAGGAACACCCAGTGGCCGGTGCCCCTCAGCAGCTCGATGACCCGCCGGTAGTCCGCGGCCGCCAGGTCGACCTCGCCGCGCAGTTTGCGGACGTCGGCGATCCGGCTGAGCAGCAGCGCCTCCCCCCGGGTGTTCCCGGTGGCGTGGTAGAGGTCACGGGAGAGCTCGGCGTGCACGAGTGCCTGCTCGGCGTCCTCTATCTGGATGTACAGCGAGGCGATGTTGCCGAGGATGGACGCCTGGGCGTCCCGGTCGCCGCGCTCCGTGAAGAGCTCCAGGGCGATGCGCAGGTGCTCCAGGCAGGCGTCGTTGCGGAAGGCCATGCCGTGGGCGACGGCCATCCGCCGGTGCAGCCACGCCTGGCCCAGCGTGTCGTCGTGGGCGCGGGCGATGTCCATCGCCTGGGCGAGGCAGGCGTCCCACTCCCTCGTCCACCAGTGCGTGCCGGCATAGCCGAACAGCCCCACGGCGAGCCGCCAGGCCATGTCCGAGCGGCCTGCCTCCCCGGCGTGGTCGAGGGCGTCCCTGATGGCCGGGAGTTCCCTCGCGGTCCAGCGGATCGCCTCGTCGTCGTCGGCGAACACGGGCAGCGACAGGGGCGTTCCCGCCTCGCCGTCGAGCGGCGGCGGGGACTGCGTCTCCCGGGTGGCCGTGCGGGTCGCCTCCGCGAGGGCCGCGGCGTACCAGGCGATCAGCCGCAGGACGGCCGCCTCGCGCTCCTCCTCCGGGTCCTCCTCGTCGCCGCGCTGGGACGCGTACTCGCCGAGGAGGTCGTGGAGCCCGTACCGGTCGGGCTCCGGGTTGAGGACGAGATGGGCGTCGGCCAGCACGTCGAGGACGGCGGCGGCCCGCGCCTCGGTGAGGTCCAGCAGGGCCGCGGCGGACTGCGGGGTGACGGGGTGCGCCGACCACACCCGGCCCAGGATCCGGAAGGCGCGGGCGGCCTCCCGCTCCAGCGGGCGGTCGCTGTCGCGCATGGCCACGTAGCTCATGGCGAAGGTCCGCTGGACGTCGAACGTGCCCATGGAGAGCGTCTCCAGGCGGCCCTGGTGGGGCGTCAGCCTGCGGGCCAGGAGCGCGAGGGGCCAGTGGGGCCGGGAGGCGAGCCGGCCGCCGACGATGTGCAGGGCGAGCGGCAGGCCTCCGCAGGCGGCCATGATGTCGGCCAGCGCCTCGGGCTCGCTGCGCACCCGGTCGGCGCCGGCCAGTTTGGCGAGCAGCGCGTGCTGGTCGGCCGGCGACAGCGGGGACAGCGGCACGCTGACGGAGTCCGGCAGGTCGGCGAGGAGCTGCCGGCTGGTGACCAGCGCGACGCTCGGCCCGCCGGCCGGGAGGAGCGGCGCCACGTGGGCGGCGTCGCGCGCGTTGTCGAGGACCAGGAGGACGCGGCGCTCGGCGAGCGCCGTCCGGAACAGCAGCGCCCGGTCGTCGGTGTCGTCGGGCAGCGCCTCGTGCCGCACGCCCAGGTCGGACAGGAAGCGGGCGAGCAGCTCGTGGGCCGTGCGCGCGCCGTGTCCGCAGTACCCCCGCAGGTCCGCGTAGAGCGCGCCGTCCGGGAACTCCTCCCGGAGCCGGTACGCCACGTGGACGGCGAGGGCGGTCTTGCCCACGCCGCCCATGCCGGAGATCACGACGGGTCTGACGTACGCGGGCCGGGACGGGGGTGCCTGCCGGGGCGTAGGCACCATGGTCGATACGCGGCTCCCCGGCCCCTCACCGGTCGCGGGCGATCCACCGCCCAGGGGCGCGTCGCCGGTCGCGGGCCACCCACCGCTCGGGGCCGCCGCACCGGCCGCGGACACCGCGCCGGTCCCGGGACCGGCGCCGGTCCCGGGCGCCGCGTGGCGCTCGGACGACTCCCCGTCCGCGGACGGCTCCCCGTCCGGAGACGACTCCCCGTCCGGAGACGACTCCCCGTCCGGAGACGACTCCCCGTCCGGAGACGGCTCCCCGTCCGGAGACGGCTCGCGGTCCGTCGTCCCGGCCGCGCCGAGCAGCAGTGACCGGACCAAGGCCGCCTCGACCTCCCGGCCGGTGAACGCGCCTCCCTCGCAGGGAAGTTGGAAGGGCGGTCGGGCCGGTTCGGCGACCGGCGGCGGGGTCGGGCGGGGTGCGGGGCGGGGTGCCGGCTCGCCCGCCAGGAGTTCCCGGTGGGCCTGCTGGACGGCGGCACCGGGTTCCGTGCCGAGCTCGTCGACCAGGCTTCGGCGCAGTCGCTGGAACGTGGAGAAGGCCTCGGCCTGTCGGCCGGACCGGTGGAGGGCCTGCATGAGCAGCCCGTGGAACTCCTCGCGCAGGGGGTGCTCGGCCGCGAGGGTGGTGAGCGGGCCGACGGCCTCGTGGTGCAGACCGAGTCGGAGTTCGGCGTCGAAGTTCCACTCCAGGGCCTGGAGGCGCGCTTCGGCGAGCCGGTGGATCCGGAGGGCGGGCGCCTCGGCGTCGGAGAAGGGGGCCAGGTCCGCCAGGGGCGTGCCCCGCCACAGCGGCAGGGCGAGCGCGGTCTGGCGCCGCACCTCCTCCCAGTCCTCCCGCCGGTGCGCGTCGTGCACGGCCCTGACCCGCTCCTCGAAGACGTCGGCGTCCAGCTCGCCGTCGTGGACGAGCAGCCGGTAGCCGGGCGCCACGGTCTGCAGGCGCTCCTCGGCGCCGCCGTCGGCGGCGGACAGGACCCTGCGGAGCCGGGTGAGGTGGTTGGCGAGGGCGGCGTCGGCGCTGGCGGGTACGGCCTCCCCCCAGAGGGCCTCCTTGAGGGCGTCCCGGGACACCGCGCGGTTGGCCTGGAGTAACAGGGCGGCGAGCAGGACGCGGACCTTCGGGCCGCTCACCGGTCGCGGCTCCGTCCCGTCGTGGACGACGAGCGATCCCAGCACCCCGAACTTCACGACCACCGTGCCCCCGCATCAGTAGGCGAGCCGCCTGCGCGAGGCGGATCCCGACGCCTCCCATCGTACGGTTCGAGACCCCTTGATTGATCAAACCGGCCGGGGGTTACCATATGAGCGCCGCCTAGCTCGAAAGATAATCTTGTGACTGTCAATGACGACTCGTTCACCAGTTGGAAGAACCGCGAAGAGATCGCGGAGTCGATGATCCCGATCATCGGGAAGCTGCACCGGGAGCAGGACGTCACCGTCCTGGTCCACAGCCGCTCCCTGGTGAACAAGTCGGTGGTCAGCATCCTCAAGACTCACCGCTTCGCCCGGCAGATCGACGGCGAGGAGCTCTCGGTCACCGAGACCCTGCCCTTCCTCCAGACGCTCACGACCCTCGACCTGGGCCCGTGCCAGATCGACATCGGCGTGCTGGCCGCGGACTACAAGACCGACGACCGCGGTCTCTCCGTGGCCGAGTTCACCGCCGAGTCCGTCGCCGGCGCCACCGGCGAGAACAAGATCGAGCGCCGTGACGGACGCGACGTCGTCCTCTACGGCTTCGGCCGCATCGGCCGCCTCGTCGCCCGCCTCCTCATCGAGAAGGCCGGCTCCGGCAACGGTCTGCGCCTGCGCGCGATCGTCGTCCGCGGCGGTGGCGACCAGGACCTGGTGAAGCGCGCCTCGCTGCTGCGTCGCGACTCCATCCACGGCCAGTTCCAGGGCACCATCACGGTCGACGAGGCGAACAGCACCATCGTCGCCAACGGCAACACCATCAAGGTGATCTACGCCAACGACCCCTCCGAGGTCGACTACACGGCGTACGGCATCGAGAACGCCATCCTCATCGACAACACCGGCAAGTGGCGGGACCGCGAGGGCCTGTCCAAGCACCTGCGCCCCGGCATCGACAAGGTCGTCCTCACCGCGCCCGGCAAGGGCGACGTGCCGAACATCGTGCACGGCGTGAACCACGACACGATCAAGCCGGACGAGCAGGTCATCTCCTGCGCGTCCTGCACCACGAACGCGATCGTCCCGCCGCTGAAGGCCATGGACGACGAGTACGGCGTGCTGCGCGGCCACGTGGAGACGGTCCACTCGTTCACGAACGACCAGAACCTCCTGGACAACTACCACAAGGCCGACCGCCGCGGCCGTTCCGCGCCGCTCAACATGGTGATCACCGAGACCGGTGCCGCCTCGGCCGTCGCGAAGGCCCTGCCGGAGCTGAAGGCCCCGATCACCGGCAGCTCGATCCGCGTCCCCGTCCCGGACGTCTCGATCGCCATCCTGAGCCTGCGCCTGGGCCGCGAGACCACCCGCGAAGAGGTCCTCGAGTACCTCCGCGACGTCTCGCTGCACTCGCCGCTGAAGCGCCAGATCGACTTCACCACGGCCCCCGACGCCGTCTCGATGGACTTCGTCGGCTCGCGCCACGCGTCCATCGTCGACGCCGGCGCGACCAAGGTCGACGGCGACAACGCGATCCTCTACCTCTGGTACGACAACGAGTTCGGCTACTCGTGCCAGGTCATCCGGGTCGTCCAGCACGTCTCCGGCGTGGAGTACCCGACCTTCCCGGTCCCGGCGGTCTGATCCCCGCACCACGGCACCACGGCACGGCGGCGCGCCGCACCTCCCGCCCGGGGGTGCGGCGCGGGGCCCCGGCGGGGGGGGGGCCCGGGGCGCCGGGGCGCCCCCCCCCCGGGGGCGCCCCGGGGCCCCCCCCCCCCCCCCGGGGGGGGGGGGGCCACCAGGGGGCCAGGTTGCCATGGGGCGGTAACAGAAAAAAGGGTTGAAAA
>NZ_JBIVPA010000028.1:0-30115 GCF_044754405.1 Streptomyces sp. NPDC093089 | reverse complement strand
GCCCTACTGGCGCCGATGGACGACGAACTACGGCGTAGGACTCTCCCTGACCCGTTCGCCTACCAGCATCCGCATCGCAGAGGAGGCTGGTGGCACTGGCGCCTCTATGACGAAACCGACCTTCTCTGATAGCCCGGACCTCACAGAAGTAGACGCTCGCGCGTTGTTAGGACCTCTTAGGCCATTCAAGTGCGGTTCGCCAGGTCGGCTGCTCGGCTGCCCAGCGGAGGACGGCATCACGGACTGCGGCCTGGGAAGCTGACCGAGTCACCTCGCGCTCAGCGGCCGTGCCCGCGTGGTGAACCACCTCGTAGGTGTCGTCCTCATCGAGCAGGACTTGGATGTACCAGTCGCCCTCATCGTGGTCGGTCAGCCGCTGGAGAAGCAGGTGCTCCCTGTGCCGCAGCCCGGTAAGCATCGCCGCGATGGTGGGGACATCCGGGTCCCACTCCGCCCGTCCGCCGGTGACCACTGCGTCAAGCCGGACTGGCCCGAGCCCATCCCGTTGCCGCCCCTCCCGAAGCCACTTCTTCTCCTGGGCGGTCAATGGAGACGGCGGTATGGGGGGTCCGTCAGGGTTGTAGACGGCTATGGGGTCTTCCGGATCGGACCACGAGCCCACCGTCCACAGGCGGTACGTATGGACACCGCCCTCGGCCAGCGGCACCGCGAAGATTTCCGGCGCGGGAGGACCGGGGATGCAGCGACCCACGTCCTCGCCGTACGGGCCGCCGTGGAAGATCGCGTGCATCCAGCCCTTCGGCGGTCTGCCGGTCGTATCGAAAACGTCCTCCACCGTTCCCCCTTCGACGGAATCGCAGCCCTGACGCGCACCATGATCGGCCGGACAGAACCCCGGGCCCAAGTGACCATGGACGTTGATGTCAGAAGTAGATGTCAAAGGCCCCCAGCCATGATCGGCTGGGGGCCTTTGCACTGGTGGGCGCGGACGGTTTCGAACCGCCGACATCTGCTTTGTAAGCCTGGCACCCGCAGCTGACCCGTCATCGCAGCTCAGCCCCTCTGTGCGCTGCGACGACCCACACAAGCTGTGAACGCCGCTGCGACCCTCCAGTGACCGTGGTTGACCGCTCGATCTGGCACGTATCTGGCACGCGACGCTCAGAGCTCAACCCGCTCGCTCACGACATGGTCAGCAGGCTCCCCGTAGCGCAGCACGACGTGCGCCGGCCGAAACGGAAGCGCACGCAAGCCCGGCTCCATCACCCGGTACAGAGCGTCTGCGTCAGGACCGTAGGCGAAGATGACGACCTCGCCCCCACCGAACTCATTACCGTCGACCTCGCCAACACCCGCAGTTGCGACCGCGGCCCCGATGGACCGCTCGGCCTCAAAAACCAGTGACCGCTGACCAGGTTCACCGAAGTCGTCGCCACCCAGCTGGAAGCGAGCAATCACAGCGTGCTCCGGAGGCGTCGCCGGCAAGTCGAAGAGTGCGTCCTGCATGGCAGCACCCTCCCACCGGGCACTGACAGTCGACCTCTGCCGGGGTATCCGAGACTGCGACGCCCGATCGGCACCCGCTTCGTAAGCTCAATCCGACCCGGCTCCAGCAGCTGCCATCCGCTGGTGCGATGGCCGGACAGAGACGTTGGCGTACGGCCTCCGCCCGGCGTTGTTGATGTCAGCCTTGGATGTCAGAGACTCGATCTGTGTGGGCGGGCCGCCGGCCTCAGCGCGTGGGACGCCTCTTCGGGGGGATCGGGCCCGGGATCACATCCTTGCCAAGGTGCTCCTTGATCAGGTACTTCAGTTCCGGCCCTTCGATGAGCTGGAGCCGGCCATGTTGGCGGGCAAAGTCGTGGCTGGCCCTGCCGAACCACGATGTGGTGATCAGGACCCCCTTGGCAGCACGCTTGTGCTCGACCACTCCGGCCAGCGCCTGGACTGACTCCA
Organism: Streptomyces sp. NPDC093089; assembly: GCF_044754405.1. Taxonomy (NCBI): domain Bacteria; kingdom Bacillati; phylum Actinomycetota; class Actinomycetes; order Kitasatosporales; family Streptomycetaceae; genus Streptomyces; species Streptomyces sp. NPDC093089. Next base: position 28,198 of record NZ_JBIVPA010000028.1, on the reverse strand, counting down.
CACCCACGAGCTTGCTGTAGCGCTTCGCCTGAATGATGCACTCACCGTTGAAGACGGGATCCTTGCTGACAGCCACCGCGTCAACGCCCTCGTCTTTGGACGCCTGGGTGTTCCAGGCCTCCATGCCAATTGCCTCAAACAGTTGGCGAATCAGGTGCTCGAACTCGGTGGGCGTCAGCTTCACTAGCACGGGCCTACTGTCCAGGCCTGCGACTACGTCCATGCTGTCCATGAGCCGGTACTTCGACAGGTCGAACTCGACGATGGGGCGGATCGGTTCGAGATCGTAGGGGTTGGGAGATACCAAAGCGTTGAGTCCCCTGAGGCACTGCGCTGGATCAACCTGACTGAGACGGAGCTTCCCGAACTGCTCCCTGCTGGCGCTGAGTGTCACCAGACAGGGTGAGACCTCCTGACCGGTTGCCCGGTCGATGGTTCTCACATGGCCGTTCAGGATCACCCCATTGACGATCCGGTCCGGATCGCTCGTCAGGACCTCGTGGACAGTCCTCAGAGCGACTTGGGCCAGGACGGAGGCGTAGATCTCCTTGCGCTCCTTCTCCGGACGAGGCAACACGGTCGTCTCATCACGGTTCTTCACGTACCGGTAGCCCCGCGCGGTAGGAACGATCGCCTCAGGCGGCAAGTGGATCTCAACAAGTACGTCGCCTGTGGCGGGTCGAAAGGCGATCCGATGCTCGTGGGGGAAGCCCAATGGATACTCCGACGCATCCAGAACATCCCCTAGATGAGCCTCGACCGCCGCTGGCTCCCCGGCCCTGTACGCCTCGCGCTCCTCGTCCAACTTCTCGTTGAAAGCCGCCACCTCGTCAAGGGCCTGCGCTTCAGCCTGGCGATGCTCGGCACGCTTCCGCTCCAGCGTCGCCAGGCGCTTCTCCTCTGCTCGCCTGTGGCGCTCTTGTGCCTCGCCGAACCGCGCTCGCGCCTCGGCAACCGCAGCTTCATAGCGCTTCCTGCCAAGACCCAGGACAGCAGCCAGACCGCCAGGCTCCGGTGGCGCGAACTCCTCCCAGCGCGGTGAAGGCTCCGGACGAGACCAAGGACGCTCGTCAAACTTGTTCGGCGTGTGAGTCCTCCGCCGGCGCTCAAAGGTCGTAGGCGGATCGCCCACCAACGCGTCACGAAGCAACTGCCCTAGTTGCTCGACTTCGTGCTCGACCCCGATCGTGCGCACCTGCGCCTGCTCGGCCTGGTGCTCCTGATACGCGGCCTTCCGCTCGCGCTCCTGCCGCTTGCTGGCCGTCTCGGCGGCCTTGCGTTCCCGCTCCGCTTGTCGTGCCCGTTGCTCCTGGGCACGTCGTAACGCTTGCTGTTGCCGCTGATAGTCGTTGCCTCGGCCGCTGCCCCGTTGCGCCACCTGCTATCCCTCCCCTGGCCTTACTCCGCCACACAGCTGCATTCCCCTCCCACGTCGCAGAATCACGCAGGGCAGGGACGTCACCTCAGACCGACGCGAGCAATCACGGCGTGCTCCGGATGCGTCACCGGCAAGTCGAAGAGTGCGTCCTGCATGACAGCACCCTCCCACCAGGCACTGACAGTCGACCTCTGCCGGGGTATCCGAGACTGCGACGCCCGATCGACACCCGCTTCGTAAGTTCGCCCAAGTAGGCCTATCAAGCCCCCGAACTGGGACTGGCACACCGCTGCTGACCGCCTGACACCGCCCACGTCCGGCGCCGTTGATGTCACTTTTGGATGTCAGGCTTCCCTCGACGGGGATGCCATGTTGCCGTAAAGCTCGCTGCTGAACGGACCAATCAGCTGCGCTCGATGCACTGAGTTTGATGGGATCTGACCGTGAGCGAAGCACTGATAACTGCTGCCTTAACTGCCGCCGCTGCCTTCGCCGCAGCAGGGCTCGCCTCCTGGCTCGCGTTGCGGGGCGTGCGCCACCAGACAACGACTCAACGCGAGCTGGCTGCCGCCGACCGCGCGGACCGCCGGGAGACCGAAGCTCGCGCGGTCAGACGGGAGGCCTATACGCAGTTCATCGCTGCCTCCATCCGATGTGCTGGCTTGATCCGTGAGGCGAAGGAGGCCAACATCGCCGATGGCGAGTATCGAGAGCGTCACTCGGCCGTGCAGCGTGCTCTGTCCGACCTGATCCTCGCTCAGGCCATCGTGAGCGTGGAAGGCCCAGAGGAAGTCTCCGCCGCAGCCGTTCATGCGCGTCGAAGCCTTGATCGAGAGCTAGAAGCCATGCATGCACACCGCTCAGGTAGCGGGTCTGTCCAAAGCATGGTTGACGCTGGACACGCGAGGATTCAGGCAGTGGGATTCATGTCGAACGCCGCCCGAAGAGCCTTGAACGGCAAAACCGAGTCACCTGTAGCAACACCCTGCGTCGCTTATTGAGGCACCCACCGTCGTTCACCCGGTATGGGAATCACCGCCCTACGGGACTCCCGCTAACGATTGATCGGGATCTCATAGATGATCTCGCAGAGGGCGGCGGGGACGACGATGTCCGCCGTCTCCACGGGCCGCCCCTCGTCGCTGTAGTACGTCCGCCGGATGTGCGTGACGAGCGCGGCCTTCTGGATCCCAAGGAGTGAAGCCTCTTCGGTGGTCGCCTGCCGTGGCTCCGGCTGCTCAACGGCATGGCTGACGGTTACGCCGATCTCGGCCATCCGGTTCACGACACCGGCCCCAGCGTGCGGCCCACCCTCAGGGAGGACGACGAGGGTCCCGCCGGTGAGGTCGTACGGCTCCCAGCTCGTCGACAACTGCACGGGCCGCCCGTCGGCAAGGAACTCGTACACGGTCCGGACGCACAACTCGCCCTCACCGACCCCCAGCCGCGCAGCAATCTCCGCCGGCGCGGGCACCTTGGCATCGGTCCGGCTCTCCCAGCCGCCATTCCGCCCCACGGCCTTCATGTCGGCCCGGAACGGCGACCTGTCCGGCTGCTCGCGCGCCGCGGACCGAACCATCCTCACTCGCTGCCGGGGCTCGGCCACATAGGTCCCGGACCCGGCCCGCCCCTCCAGCACACCCTGGGAGATCAACAGCTCCTGGGCCCGGCGAACGACGTTCTCGCCCACCCCGCACTCCTGGCCGATCTGGGCCCGAGAGGGTAGCCGGTCTCCAGGAGTCCACTCGTGCTCCGCAATCCGCCGCCGCAGTTCGTCGGCGATGCGGAGGTATGGCGACTGCTCAGGCATATGGAAAATCTAGTCCACTAGCTCTAATCTAGTTAACTAGCTTCACTTAAAGTGATCGCCGGTGACGGAGGCTGCCCTGTGCCTGCTCCAGAAGTAAGCGCAGAGGTCCTCGCTGCCCGTCTGTCAGCCGCTGGACTCGCCACACGCATGGAGGAACACCCCCGGCACACGTCGATCGAAGCGGAGGTACCGGGCTCCCTCCCCGCCGAGACATGGCGGGAGGTCCTGGAAGTAGTGGCTGCGGCGGACCGATTCGGTCTCCTGGCCACCAGCCTGGGCGGCCGCACCCTATGGGCCGCCGTGAACAAAGTGGTCCCCGCGGCGGGCGATGTCCGGGGACCTGGCCATCAGCGATAGGAGCTGATCAGCATGTTCAACCGTATCCGTCACGCCATCAGACGCTCCAGGGAGCGGCACGCTCCAAGGGCGCGACACCGCAAGGCCTTAACACCAACGCGCCCGACGCCCATCCACCCCAAGCCGTCCGAAGAACTGGCGCTGTTCCTCCGGCAGCTCGGAGACCACACGGACTTCCTCCTAGGCGAAGAGGCGGCCCTCGTCCGCCCGTACGTCCTGGTCGGCGAGCAGTGCACCCGGCAGAGCTCGGAGCCGATCCCGCATCACCTCTTCACCCATGCCTGCTTCGTGCCGGCGGAGGTCCACGGATGACCCGCGTTCCCCCGGTGGCGACCATGCCCTACCGATCCAGCGCATGCCGGATCGGCACCCACCACGAATGCACGCACTCCTCCCCAACGATGGCGCCGATCGGCATCCCGGTCATCTACGAGGCGTGTGCCTGCTCCTGCCACTCCGCGACCACGTCACCGAAGGCGACCTCGTGAACAGCTTCCCCCCGAGTGGCGCACTCGCCTCCCCGGTCGAGATCACCACGACCACCGTGCAGCGAGGCGACGTCATCCAGATCGGCGGCCAACCATGCCGAGTAGCTGACCTCCGCCAACTGCCCGGCGGCGCCAAGCGCCTCCTCTTCGAATCGGGCGAACTCCTGACCATGCACATCCGTACGCGCCTAATCGCCGTACGAGTACTCAGAAGGTGGTGATCGCCCCCATGCCGTCTCTACGCCACACCATCGCCGCCGACCTCCGGGCCCGGATCACCACTGGCCGTCTGAAGGCTGGCGCCCGCCTCCCCTCGGAGCCCCAACTCGCTGCGGACTACAAGGTCAGCACCCCGACCCTGCGCAACGCCCTCGCGCTCCTCCAGGCCGAGGGCCTAATCGAGAAGATCCACGGCAAGGGCAACTTCGTCCGCCGCCCTCTCCGCAGACTCACGTACACCGAAGGCCGCCTCACCCCGGACGTAGACCTCCACGTCACGATCCGCACCACGAACCTCCGAGCACGCGGAGACCTCATCCCTCTACTCAAAGTCCGCGCGCGCACTCCACTGACAGAGTTCCTATGCCTCGCCCACCAGGGAGAGAGGCCGCACAGCCTGGCCCGCGTCTACGTCCCGCGCGACCTGGAACCGGCCGAACTGCCGTGGTGGCCTCGCCCCGGACGGGCGGAGACCCGAGAACTGGTCACCGCCCGGCTCCCCACCGCAGAAGAGGCCTCCGCCCTCCGACTCAGCACCTCGCTGGCCGTGCTCGCGATCACGCGAGTGTCTGCCGACATCACGGGCCGTGTAATCGAGGTGGCTCGCCTGACCCTCCCCGGCGACCGTGCCGAAGCGCTCTTCACCACTCACCACACGATCGAAGAGATGAGGATGGAAAGATGAAAGCCCCCAACGAGCTCCGCCTCCTCCCCTGGTCGGGCCCTGACGGAAAGCCCTGCTATCTGAGCACTGACGACGCCAGCAGCCACCTGTCCCGCCTGGCCGATACCACGGAAGCTGCGCAACTCGACGTCGGGCAAGAGCTCCTGGAGCACGCCATGGAGGTAACCGCCGACGCGGAGTCTGGGCCGACGGAACTCCGCCTCCTGGCGAGGGATCTCACGGAGGCCCTGCGGGACACACTCCGCGTGGCCGTGAGCCGCGGCCACCGCCTTCCTGCGCCGGACTCCGCCGCGCACGGAGAAGAAGATGCGCCCCTTGGCTCCCCGCTGCGGCCTTCGGTTAGCAGTTAGGTACCGCAACAAGTCGAAGCCCCGGACCAAGGTCCGGGGCTTCTCTGCACACGGCTCCGGAGACCCTGTGCTCAGCACACGTCTCCGCAGTTCAGGGACACAGGAGGTGCTAAGAGCGCACGGCTGGTCCACGAATAGGCCGCGCGCTTACCGGAAGCGGCCCTCCATGTCCTGCTCCTTCCTGGGGATGGCGCCAACGGTCGCAACACACGGCGTCGCCCCCTCATCCCCGTCCAGCCACATTCCGGCAGCGAGGATTGGCAACTGGACAGCAGCCCTGGAAGGTTGAGACTAGGATCCTGCCATGGAGAGCACTCGCACATACACCATTCAAGTATTGGGGCGGACCCTGGAGCACTTGGGTGCCCAGATGTACAAACGGCGTGACACTGCAATTGCAGAGCTAGTCGCAAATTGCTGGGATGCCGGTGCGAGAAGTGTAGAGATTTCGATTGATGTGGACGGATACTCGCGGAACTCGTCCATTATTTCGATTTCCGATGATGGAATCGGAATGACATCAGATGAGGTCCAGAGCGACTACCTCGTTGTCGGGCGCAACCGTCGGTCATCTGGAGCCGACGAAAATCCAGTCCCTCAGCGGAGAATCATGGGGAGAAAGGGGATCGGTAAGCTAGCCGGTTTCGGAATTGCCTCGAAAATGCAAGTTTCAACGTGGCGGGACGGGCAGTTCACTTCGTTTGAAATGGACCTGGATGAACTAAAACGGGACACAACGCCAGGACAGCTGGTCGAGCCGGTCCCAATTCGCGCCCGAATCGGGACACCGGGCCAGACGGCTGGTTCGTCTGGAACGAAGATTGTTCTCGCAAATTTGAAGCACTCTACTCCACTTGACGCCGAGTCCCTGCGCGAGAGCCTTGCGCGCCGCTTCAGCAGGCTCACGCGGGGCGAGATGACAATCACTGTCAATGACATATTGGTCGAGGACCCGCACATCGACTTCGAGGAAAGAGTTCCGGCGCAAGGGTTTGAGACTTTCAAGCTCCCCAGTGGGCGAGATATTCGCTATTTTTACGGGTTCTCTGAAGTTCCACTGGCGAGCACCATCCTGCGCGGATTCGCCGTTTACGTGAATGGGAAGATTGCGCAGACGTCACCCTTCTTCTTCTTTGCAGAGGGCACCGCTTCTGGGCAACATGGAATGCGACACCTCCACGGCGAAATCCATGCCGATTTCCTTGACGAGGGATCGGACGACTCCTCTGACGTGATCTCTACCGATAGGCAGGAGATCGACTGGGAGGCAGATGTATCGAAGGAGCTCCGGGAGTGGGGTGCCAAGATCACGAGGAAGGCCCTTAGGGACTGGGCTGGGCGACGTGGCACTTCCGTTGTAAAGAGCGTTTGGGAGGATCCGGATTTCACCGCCCGTATCGAGGCACTGGATGAACCTTCCAGGAGTCAGATCAAAAAATTTCTGCACTCTCTCGGTCAGTCGGGAAGTGAGACTGAGAAGACCCGCCCTCTCGCCGACTCGATGATCAAGGCATTTGAGTACCGACACTTTCACGACATCATTTCAGATATCGAGGAGGTGAGCCATGATCCGCAGCGCCTCCAGGAGATGGTTGAGCGGATAGCTAAATGGAAAGTGCTTGAGAGCCGGGCGATTCTAGAAGTGATCGATGGAAGGATCGCAATTATCGACAAGTTCAACCGTGCACTTGTTGAGAACATCTCGGAAACTGCCCATCCTGCGGGGTCGGAGAATCTGCACGACCTAATCGCCTGGTACCCCTGGCTCATTAACCCGGAATGGCAGGTACTGTACGAAGAGAAGCAGATCAGTAAGCAGCTGAGGGAATGGAAAGTGCGGGACTTTGACGAAAAGGATCTCTCCCGCTATGACTTCTTGGCGCTTACTGGAGACGGAACACTCAAAGTCGTCGAGATTAAGCGCTCGGGGCACACTGTGACACGCGATGATGTCCAGAAGCTGGATAGGTATGTAGATGCTCTGGCTTCGGCGTATTCGAAGATCGAAGCGGTCTTCATTAGTGGGGATCGTTACGAATTCCCCCTCGAGCGTTGGAACAGCTCTGCCGAACGACTCACATGGAACGGCGTCTATCAGCAGGTAAGCAAGTACTACGATCACTACCGTGAGGTTCTTAAATCAGACGTCTCGTCTGACGGATTTGATCGAAAGCGGCGAGAAGTCGTTCAGACGCGCAAGGTTCTCGACCTTGGGGCTTATCGCTCCCCGGCTGACAGGCGGGCGGGGCTTGGGGTTCAAGATGTTGAATACGGCGTTCCTCGTTTTGGTCCTGCGGATGAGGGTGATGATGGCCCTGCGTAAGAGGTGGGGGAGATCCGAGGCTGGCGGAGCGGCTTTGGGCTGGATCTCCTTGACGTGAGTAACCATGGCCCTGAAGCTCATGGCGCGTCGGGCGGGTTGTGGACCTACCTGCCCGGCAGAGAAAGGCGTTGGGGGCCGCGGTCTTAGAGACTCACCCTAAAGTGGCTACCGCGGGGACGCGCAGCGTGAGGCGATCAGTCACAAGCCCCCCTGCGCGGCCGTGCAATGGCTTCCGCGGCACGCCTGTCAGCTGCATGGTTTCGCTCGATGGAAGCCCGCAGCTCCTCAGGGGTCGGCCATGGCGCACGCCGGTGGATCATGCGGTGGCAGTTGGCGCATATGAGGGCGAGATCGCTGAGCTTGGTCCGTCCCTCGCCAGCTTCGTGCAACGGCACGACGTGATGGCATTCGATGTACCCAGCACCACGGTCGCCGTAGACCTCCTCAAAGTCGAACCCGCACGCCTCACACGCCAGCTGCCCACCGCGCTGAGTTACAGAAGCGATCTTCTTCTTCCGCAGGCTCCCATTACGCTCGTGGGCCTGGTGCCGGCGCATGAGGAGCCGTCCCTCAGGAGCGCTGTAGTCGTCGAACACCTCGTCGTCGGTCGGCGCAAGGCTCTGCAGCTCGCCGACCGCGATGCCCTGCCGAATGAGCCGAGCGACCCGGGTCATCTCGTCGGGGCGGGAAAGAAAATCCATCAGCACCGCAACGTCAAGAGCGCCGCCATTAGTGGGCTTGCCCCGGTACTCGGGATATCGGGTGGCGATGTCGAACGTCTTGCGCGCCACTCCATTCGGGTTGCGGAACTTTTCGTTGCGATCTGCCTCGGCATGGATGGGAAGCAGCTGGAGCAGGCCGGACAGCTCAACCACCTTGGCGTCCTGAGCATCCAGCCCCTTCCAGCCGTTGTCCATCACGAGCTGACAGGCAAGGATGATCTCGTCCCGAGCCCAGTCAGGATTCTTTACAGCCTTGACCTGGAAGCCTGCCTGCTTAGGCATCGTCATCCGTATTGCTCCTGGTCCCGTCAGCGTTAATCTAGCGGATTCTCACGAAGGCAACTCTTTGTGAATACTCTCCGCGAGATCGTATAGCCTGGCGTGGAGCTGGTTGAAGAGCTGACGCGAAAGTTCACCTTCTTCTTGGAGAAATTCTTCGTCTTCGCCCGTGTAGATCATGATCCATCGGCGGTCCATCTGCTTGTGCAGCTGGAATACCGACTGCACGACCTCGGTTACTATGCCTTGCCCGGCAGCGGAGAGAGTGAATCGCAAAGCCCACTCTTTAGATTGAAGATCCCGAATGGATCTATTGAGAATTTCCACTTTCGCGCCATGCTCGCGTTCTAGATCTTCGTCCGGTGCCCTTTTGTGGCGCTCCCAAACTTCCTCTAGGTAAACAAACTGCATCCGTGCATCTTCGACCGCTGCCCCAAATTCCGAGAATGCTGCTCTTCTTCTCGATATGGCCTCGGTTCGGCTGGCGGATTCTGCTTGGATTCTCGCCACTTCGACCTGGGCGCGGGCTTGAGCCCGAGCACCAAGCATGGCGATCCAAGCGCCTAGAGTTGCGCCCCCTGCTCCTAGTGTTGCCCCAATGATTGCCGCGGTACTAGCTGAGTCCATCGAAGCATTCTCGCGTGAGGCGTCAGCCGAGACAGCAGGTTCGTCAGATTGTTGGCGGCTGAGAGCCTGCTCGCCATGCGCCCCAGACTCCCGTCCCGTCTGCCGTCGACCCATACACCGTGGAGCAGGCGCGGTGCCGGGCGTCCAGGTGGAGCGCCCAACTGGACGAACGACCTGGACGCCCGGTGCCGTGTCTGCTCGGCTCTGCCTGGGTCGACGGCAGACGGGACGGGAGCCCCCACCGCCACACCCCACCGGCCGGCACCCGCCCGCGGGCCGCTCCCATCCCGGAGCCTGAGCGCCCCCGCCGGAGGCATCGTCTTGGGCCGTAATCGCGTACCGCCTCGGCCATGTCGTGGGTTCGTCACCCATCAACCCGAGCTGTCAGGCGTGCGGTCGGCGGCCGGGCTGGAGCGGGGCGGAGACAGGAGCGCAGGCCCGGGCGACGGGCCGCACGCGCCGCGCCGTGCGCGGCGGGTGCCTTGATGAAGTAGAGAAAGTCTTACCGCACCAACTGTTGGCGCTCGGCTTGGAACTGGTCGAGCAGGGTGAAGAACAGCTCAATGGCTGGTGTGTTGGTGGTCTCGGCTTCGCGCTCGATCTCTATCGCCCAGCCCAAGGGAGACAGGCGGCCGTTGCGATGGCCGAGCCAGGCATCGAAGGGGGATACGTCGCCTGGAGTCCAGAAGGGGAAGTCCTCTTCGGCGTTGTACACCGCCACGGCCACTCTGTAGCCAGCAAGCATGGCGCCCAGGTGCGTCAGAGAACCGTGGCGAACCCACCCTTCGGGTCGGAGGCGGACCTGACGCAGGAAGTCGTAGACGTTCTCGAACTCGTTCAGCTGCTTCGGCTTCGTCACGCGGGCTTCTCCAGGAGGCGCCGTCCGTCGTGGCTGCGGACGTGGGGGCCGTTTTCGTCCAGGGCGTCCAGGAGGCGGATCGCGTAGACCTCGGCCATGCGCTCTTCGACCTCGGCCGGCGTGAGCCAGTCGACCGCGGTGGACTCGTCTGAGGTCCGCTCGGTGCCTCCGGAGGGCTTGCAGCGGAAGACCAGGGCGACGATGCCGCGGGTGGTGTTCTTGTAGACGCCCGTCAGCTCGTCCACCTCGACGTGGATGCCCGTCTCCTCCAGGACCTCGCGGGCGACGCCCGCTTCCGGGGCCTCGGTGAGTTCTAGGACTCCACCTGGGAGTTCCCATGTGCCGTTGTCCGCTCGGCGGATGGCCAGGAGGCGGCCGTCTTCGCGCACTACCGCTCCGGCCACGGACACCGAGTGGAGTGGCGTTGACTTTGTTCCCGCGCTCCCGTTACTCATGTACAGGAGCATATGAGAGTGGGTAGGACTGTGGGAACTCCAGCAGGAGCTGGCAGGGCCGTACCTCGGTACGTGCAGATCGCGGACGAGATCGTCCAGCAGATCCGGTCCGGCGTCCTCAAGGCCGGCGACATGGTTCCGAGTGAGTCGGAGCTCGTCGAGCGATACGGGGTTGCTGGGGGGACTATTCGGAAGGCCATGGTCGAGGTTCGGGCCAGTGGGCTCGTCGAGACTCGGCACGGCAAGGGGTCGATCGTTAAGGACCGGCCTCCCGTGCGGCTTCGGTCCTCGGATCGGTTCCGCGCTTCGCATCGGCGGGGCGGGAAGGCTGCTTACCTCGCCGAGTCCGAGCAGGCCGGCGCCACCGCCAAGGTGAGCGTCCTCTACATCGGACCCATGGAGGCGCCGGCGGACATCGCCGAACGGCTCGGTGTCGATGCGGGGACGCAGGTGCTCGCGCGGCGGCGGCTGTACTTCCGGAACGGGACGCCCGTCGAGACCGCCTCGTCGTACCTGCCCTGGGACGTCGTGAAGGACATCCCTGAGCTGTTCGCCGAGAACCCCGGCCCCGGTGGCATCTACGCCCGGCTCGAAGACCACGGCCACACCTTCGCCGAGTTCATCGAGACGCTTCAGGCTCGACCGGCCTCGAAGGCCGAAGCGTCGGAGTTGACTCTTAGTCCTGGTGCCTCCGTGGTGCACCTGCTGCGGGATGCCGTGACGAAGGCGGGGCGGGTCGTGGAGGTCTGCGACACCCTAATGGCCGCTGACCAGTTCGTCTTCCAGTACCGGATCCCCGCGACCGACTGACGCTCGCTCAACTTCCCCCAGCCCGCTGCGGTTTCCTTCCGCGGCGGGTTGACTCATATACAGGAGTGGTGCACTCTTCTTCATGTCACTCCTATACAGGAGTGAATGAGCCCCACCTCTATAGAGGAGTGATCCACTGTGCGTCAGATCCCCGTCGACACGTCCGCAGCGATGGTGATGGTGGCCCAGCCCCCGGCCCCGAAGATCGCGAACCGGCAGACCGGCGAGATCGCCACCGACCGGGACACCGGTGCCCCGCTGATGACGGTCGACGTCATGTTCGTCATGGACGGCAACGCCGAGATCCTCAACCTGACTGTCCCCAAGACCGGTATCTCCGAGGAGCTGTCCATGGGCACCCCGGTCGCCCTGACCGGCGTCGTCGCCCGACCCTGGGAGAACGAGTTCAACGGCCAGAAGCGCCACGGCATCAGCTTCCGCGCCGTCGCCGTCACCTCGCTCGCCGCCGCGAAGGTCGGCTGACCCATGACCGCCTTAACGGTCACTCTCGCCCTGGTCGCCACGGCCGCGCTGCTGCTGCGGTGGCAGCGTCCGGCCTGGTACTGGATGACCTTCGGCGCCGTCTTCGCCGTGGTACGGATCCTCGCCCGGTACGCGTCGGTCATGGACGCGTGTGGCCTGACTGTCCCGCCCTCGCGCTGGCGCCTGGCTCTGGCCCGGATGACCCGCCGGCCCATCCCAGAGTCTCGGGCACCCCGGATCCTGCGGCTGCGGCCGACACGTACCGGGCTCGTCCTACGAGTGAAGCTGCGGCCCGGTCAGGACGCCTTCGACTTCTCGGCCGCCTCGGACCAGCTCCGGCACTCGTTCGTCATGCAGAACGTCACAGCTCGGGAGATCCGCTCCGGTGTGGTCGAGCTGCGGATGACCGGATACGACGTCCTCAAGCGGGTACAGATGCCCACGGCCGCCCGTGGTGGCGTGATGCGCGTACCGGTCGCCATGCGGGAGGACGGAGAGGTCTACTACCGCGACTACCGCCAGACCCCCCACGCGCTGAACGTCGGTGCCACCCAATCCGGCAAGTCCGTCTACCAGCGCAATCTCGTCGCCGCGCTCGCCGCGGTTGACGTCGCCCTGGTCGGGATCGACTGCAAGCAAGGTGTTGAACTCGCCCCGCTTGCAAGGCGGTTCACCGCCACGGCTGACAACCCCGATGCCGCCGCCGACCTCATCGACTCACTCGTCGAGCACATGGAGGACGTCTATCAACTGATCCGGCGCGAGCAGAGGTTGAGTGCCGATATGCCGGACGCGGAGATCACCGCCGACATCTGGGACCTGCCCGACCATCTGCGACCGACCCCGATCGTCCTCCTGGTCGATGAGGTCGCCGAACTCGCCCTCTTCGCCACGAAGGAAGAGGAGAAGCGGCGCGACCGGATCATCACCTCCCTCGTCCGGCTCGCCCAGCTCGGCCGTGCCGCCGGCATCTACCTGGAGATCTGCGGGCAGCGCTTCGGCTCCGAGCTCGGCAAGGGCATCACCATGCTCCGCGCCCAGCTCACCGGCCGCACCGCCCACCGCGTCAACGACGAGACCTCCGCCAACATGGCCTTCGGCGACATCGCCCCGGACGCCGTACTCGCCACGATCCAGATCCGCACCGACCGCCCCGGCACCGCCGTCGCCGGCGACTCCTCCGGCGGCTGGGTCCGCATCCGGACTCCCCACCTCTCGCTCCGGCGGGCCGTGAACATCGCGAACTCCCACGCTCACCGCACGCCCGAGATCCCCGCGCTGGACGCCTTCCGGCCCGCCCTGCCGCCCCTGGGCAAAGCCGCGGCGCCCTCGGCCGTCACGGCTCCTGCGATCGCCTGAATCCCCTCGCTCCACGGCGGCATGACCGCTTCACGCCAGGTCCCTACCCCGCCCATGACCGAAACCGGAAGGAGGACCCTCCGATGCGTCCCATCCGCCGACCGGACGCCGTCCTCGTACAAGCCGTGATCGCCGGCGCCCTGTCCTTCGCTCACCTGCACGACCTTGCTGCGGCTGCCGGACAGTCCGGTTGGAAGGCTTGGGCCTACCCGGTCTCCGTGGATCTCCTGCTCGTCGCCGCCTGGCACCGGCTTCGGACCTCGCGGGCTGCCGGTGTGCCTGCCCGCTCGGCCTGGACGTGGTTCATGGTCGCCCTGGCCGCGTCGCTCGGTGCGAACGTCGCCACCGCCGGACTCCTCGACCTTGGCCACGTTCCCGCCTGGCTGCGCATCCTCGTCGCGGGCTGGCCCGCCCTCGCCTTCCTCGGCGGCACGCTCCTCGTCCACTCACCTGGGCATCCGGCGGTCGCCGAGCCGGCCGAACCCAACACGGACACCGAGCAGCCCCCGGCCGTGGAAGCGGTCATCGAGCGAGATGACGTAGCCGAACCGGAGCCGGAGCCTGCCACCGCACCGGCCCTCCCTTCCCCAGAGCCGGTCCCGGAACCTGCACCGGAGCCCGAACCCGCCCCCGTGGCCGTACCGCCCGCCCTCGTTGCTCACGCCCGGAAGGTCGCCGACGACTACCGCGCCCGCACCGGCTACCCGATCGACGCCGACACCCTGCGCGCCCGCCTCGGCGTCCCGCCCCTGATGGCCAACGCCATCGCCGCCCAACTCGCCTGAGAAGGAGATCGACCATGCGCGACTCGACCCGGCACGCCCTGGAGCGCGCCGCCGAGCTGACCCGGAACAACCGCCTGGTGGAGGCCATGGCCACCGCCGAGCCGGTGATCACCACCGCCGACGAGTTCGAGTCGGCCGAGATCCGTCAGTGGCTCATTGACCACGCCGACGACTTCAGCAGGGAGGTCTGAGCAATGGCCGCTCGCGACCACTTTCACTCCGTGATGCGGATCGGCCCGGTACAGATCGGCACCCGCCGCGACCGCCACGGCCGCACCAAGTACGCCGCCGTGTGCACGTCCGACGGCTGCGGCTGGTCCACCGAGTACTCCAGCTCCTCGGCCGCCCAGCTCGCCGCCCGCACCCACCGCTGCCAGCCCCGCTGACCCCGAAGGAGACCCGCGTCATGGACGTCCCGCTCTGGCTCGCCCTGATCGTCGTCGGCGGCCTCGGCATCAAGCTCATCCGCCCGCCCTGGTGGCTCGTCGCCGTAATCCTCCTCGGCGGCTACCTCCTCGCCGACAGCGTCCTCGCCCCGCTCATCGACACCACGATCAGCAAGTAGGGAGAACAGTCATGTTCCAGCCGCGCATCCCGGTCAACCCGCTCCCGACCGGCATCGTCACCCCGCTCGTCCAGCCGACCGTCATCGCCGACATCACGCCCCACCACACGGTCGATGCAGCGGTCTGCAACCACCACCACGCCCCGGCCCCTGCTCCGGTCCCGGCACCGTCCTCGGCCCTGCGCCTCACCCCCGTCGGCCTGGCTGTGGTCGTCGCCGGCGGCGTCGGAGCCGTCCTCGTCGTCGGCACGGTCCTGGTCTCCATGCTGCTCGCCGTCGCCGTCAGCGCCGCCTCGGTCGCCGTCTGCGCCGTCGTCCTGCGCTCGCTCCTCAACGGCCAGCAGCGACGCCGCTAGTCGGGCCTCCGGGCGGCTCAACCGCCAAGTCTCCGCCGCCCGGAAGCCCCGCTCCTACCCGGCTCGCAGAACCAGAAGGAAGCACTCCATGATGAACGTCCCAGCCGCCTCGTCGGCAGGATTCGACACCGCCACCCTGGGTGACATGCTCCGGGTGGCCGGGTCCCCCGGCTTCGACCGCTGGAAGGAGCAGATCCACCGCACCGGCGGCTGTTCCCACCCCATCCACCTCCAGGGCTGGACCCTCACCAGGGACAAGACCACCGGCGAGACCCTCCATCGGTACTCCACCGACACCGAACCGGGCGCCCGGCTCCGGATCGCCTGTGGCAACCGCCGGGCCTCCCGCTGCCCCGCCTGCGCTTGGACGTACGCGGGCGACACGTACCACCTCATCCGCGCCGGACTCGCCGGAGACGACCGCCGGGACATCTCCGCCGCCGTCCGCGAGCACCCCCGCGTCTTCCTCACCCTCACCGCCCCGTCCTTCGGATCGGTCCACAACCGCCCCGGCGCCCGGCCGTGCCGTTGCGGGGCCCACCACTCCGAGGACGACACCGCCCTCGGCACGCCGCTCGACGCCGAGTCTTACGACTACGCCGCCGCCGTCCTCTTCAACAACCACGCTGGGCAGCTCTGGCAGAGGTTCACGAACCGCCTCCGTCGGGAGATCGCCGCCGCGGCCGGCCTCTCGCAGAGGGAGTTGAAGGCAGTCGCCCGGATCTCCTACGGCAAGGTCGCCGAGTTCCAGAAGCGCGGCGCCGTCCACTTCCACGCCGTCATCCGCATCGACGGCCCGGACGGCCCCGACTCCCCACCGCCGTCGTGGGCGACCACCGAACACCTCACCGATGCCATCCGCGCCGCTGCCACCCACACGTACACGACCGTCACCGTCCCCGCCGCCAGCGACCACCCCGCCCGCCGTCTCCGCTGGGGCACCCAGCTCGACATCCGCCCCGTCAAGGCCTTCGGCGACGGCTCCGACATCACCGAACAGGCCGTCGCCTCCTACATCGCCAAGTACGCCACCAAAGCCGCCGAGACCACCGGCAGCCTCGACCGCCGCATCGGCAACCGTGAGGCCCTCGTCCTCCTCGGCGTCCCCGACCACACCCGCCGCCTCGTCGAAGCCTGCTTCGACCTCGACCCGCTCTACCCCGACCGCCGCCTCCTCGCCTGGGCCCACATGCTCGGCTTCCGCGGCCACTTCTCCACCAAGTCCCGCCAGTACTCCACCACCTTGACCGAACTCCGTCAGACCCGCGCCGACTACCGCGCCGCCCAGGAACGCACCGCCCGCGGCCTCGACGACATCGAGCCGGACACCGTCCTCGTCCTCACCTCCTGGTCCTACGTCGGCCAGGGCCACTCCCCCGGTGAGGCCGCCCTCGCCGCCTCGATCGCCCGGGACATCCAGCTCAACCGTGAGACCGCCCGCGAAGCCCTACGCGACCAACTCGCCCTGGAAGGAGCAAGCGCATGACCGACCGACTGTTGACCGTGGGCCAGGCCGCCGAACTCCTCGGCACCACCGAGAGGTTCCCGCGTCGGCTCATCGCCGAGCGTCGGATCGCCTTCGTCAAAGTGGGGCGGCATGTCCGCATTCCTGAGCGGGCCTTGGAGGAATTCGTCGTCGCCCACACCGTCCAGCCGATCACCGCTCGTCGACGATTCGCGGCGGTGGCCTGATGGCGAACACCAAAGGCAAGCGTCGCCGCTTCGGTGCAGTGCGCAAGCTGCCCTCAGGGCGATTCCAGGCTCGCTATCAAGGGCCGGACGGGCTGACTCGATCGGCTCCCGAGACGTTCGCCTCGCAGACCGATGCCGATCGGTGGCTCGTCCGCAAGGAAGCGGAGATCCTCGACGGCAAATGGAAGAACCCGGACGACAAGGTTCTCTTCGGGGTGTACGCCGACGCCTGGTTCAAAGAACGCGACTACGCGGCGACGACCCGCGAACGCAACGGCAGCGCGCTGCGACTCCACATCCTGCCGACCTTCGCGGGCGTGGTCCTGAGCGAGATCACCACACCGCAGATCCGCCGCTGGCGTGCCGGTCTGCTGGAGTCGGGTGTCGGAGAGCCGACGGTCGCCAAGGCGTATCAGATCCTCCGAGCCATCATGAACACCGCGGTCGACGACGAGCTGATCCAGCGCAACCCCTGCCGCATCAAGGGCGCCGGGGCGGCCAAGACCGCCGAACGACCGTTCCTCGACGTCACCGAGGTCTTCCAGCTCGCCGACGCTGTGCCGGCGCGCTTCCGGATGTTCATCCTGTTGGCAGCCTTCACCGGCCTCCGCTTCGGGGAGCTCGCCGCGCTTCAGCGCCACGACGTCGACCTCGACCGGCGAACCGTCGCCGTACGACGTTCTCTGGCCGAGACCCGCACCGACGGCATCCTGGTTAAGACGCCCAAGAGTGCGGCCGGTGTGCGTACCGTCGCCTTCCCGGCCTCGCTCGCGGAGAGCCTGGCCACTCATCTCGCCGTCTACGCCGAGCCGGGTCGGACCGGGCTGGTCTTCACTGGGGCCCGCGGCGGGCAGTTGCGCCGGAACAACTTCCGCCGGCTGTGGCTGCGGGCCCTGAAGGACACCGGCCTCCGCGACGTCCACTTCCACGATCTGCGCCACACCGGGAACACCCTCGCCGCGACCGGCGGCGCCACGACGCGTGAGCTGATGCAGCGGATGGGGCATTCGTCGGTGCGGGCCGCGCTGATCTACCAGCACCTCGTGAACGGGCGTGACCACGCCATCGCCGCTCACGTCGACGAGCAGATCAAGAAAGTCCGGCCGGGCGAGTCCGGCGACGCTTCTGGCACGTAACTGGCACGGCGCCCCTCCCCCGCCTTCCCGGCCGGGGAACGAACAAGGCCCAGGCTCCCGGTTCAGTACCGGTGACCTGGGCCTTTGTCGTGCTACCTGCTGGTGGGCGCGGACGGTTTCGAACCGCCGACATCTGCTTTGTAAGAGCAGCGCTCTACCCCTGAGCTACGCACCCGGGTGAGGAAGTCACAGGGTACATGGGGCGGGGGTGGGTGGGGCAAACCGGTGTGGGGGGTGGGGGTGGCACCAGGGTGGGGGTGGGGGGTGGCTGGATGGGGTGGAGGGGTGGGGGCTCGTACGGTCGGGGGAGGGTTGGTCGGGTGGAGGGGAAGGACGGGGTCGTGGGGCGTGGGGTGCGGGTGTGGGTGGCGGGTGTGGGGGCGTTGGCGGCGGTGGTGGCGGTCGCGGGGTGTGGGGCGGGGGATGTCGAGGGGGCGCCGGTGGAGAGGAAGGTGTTCGAGTTCGCCGGGAAGGCGTTGACGGTGGATTCGGATGATTCGGAGCTGGTGATCACGGCGGCGGATGTGACGGGGGTGAGGGTGGAGAGGCAGGTGGACGGGTGGGTGTTCATGGGGTCGGGGCCGGAGGCGAGCTGGAAGTTGGTGGACGGGCGGCTGACGTTGCGGGTGGAGTGCGACGGGGTGGCGGCGAGCTGTGGGGCGGTGCATCGGATCCAGGTGCCGCGGGGGGTCGCGGTGACGGTGGAGGACGGCAACGGGGACGTGACGGCGGAAGGGTTCGACACGCCGTTGAAGGTGCGGTCGGACAACGGGGAGGTGCGGGTGCGGCAGGGCGGCGGGGCGCTCGACCTGGCGAGCGGGAACGGGGACGTGGTGGTCGAGGGCGGGATCACCGCGCCCGAGCTGGTCGCCCGGTCCGACAACGGGGACGTGCGGATCACGCTCGGGGCCGTACCGCGCAAGGTCGACGTCGTCACGGACAACGGTGACGTGAGCGTCTCGGTGCCGCAGGGCGAGTACGAGGTCGCGGGCGGCAGTGACAACGGGGACGTCCGGTTCGACGTACCGCGGCGGGACGGAAGCGGACACGTCGTGAGCGTGCGTACGGACAACGGCGATGTCGTGGTGCGGACGGTGAACTGATCAGCCCGTGTGTTCGTCCTTACCGGGTGGGAGAATGAACCCGGACCGGGCACGGCGGACACAGCACGGGAGAGGTACGTGGCGGCGAGCGGGATGAGGGGTAGCGCGGCGCCTGGGGGGATGTCGACGTTGAGGTTGGCCCTCGCCTTGCCGTTGCTGGTGGGGGCGCTGGTGCCGCAGGCGTTCGCGGGTGGGGGGACGCGGCGGTGGTTCGGTGGGCGGGGGGAGAGTCAGCGGGCCGAGGCGCAGGCCGCGAAGGATGCGGCCGCAGCGGCGTTCTACGAGCTCGACACCGCCCAGCGCGGGCTGCGGATCTCCATCGAGACGATCACCGCCGTGGACAGCTCGCCGGAGGCGCGCCGGGCCGTCGAGGGGTTCGAGGCGCTGGGGCGCCGTATCGACGAGGTCAGTCACGCGTACATCGGCGCGGTCGACGCCCATGACCTCGACCGTGACGAGTTGGACGCGGCGACCGCGAACCGGGCCCGCGGCGAGCTGCACCGCGCCAAGGAGGAGCTGGACCGGGTCAAGGGCGAGTTGGACCGGTTCGAGGAGGGGCTCGCGCCGCTCCTCGGGCGGGCCGAGACGCAGCTCGCGCGGCTCGCGCCGGCGGTCGAGCGGGCCCGGCAGGCCTTGCGCGGTGCGAGCGGCGCCCTCGATGCGGTACGGGAGAGCGGGCTGCGCGCCGACGACCTCGCGCTGCGGCTCGCCCACCTCGGGCCCGAGCTGACGCGGCTCAACGAGGGCGCGGGGCGCCACGGCGTCCCCGAGACCCTCCAGCGCGCCGACCGGGTGCTGCGGGACGCCGAGGCGGTACGGGCCGAGGCCGAGCGGCTGCCGGAGCGGGCCGCCGAGATCGACCGGCGTCTGGTGTCCCTCCGTACCCGCACCGAGGCGCTCACCACTCGTACCGGCGGTGTCGAACCGGTCCTGTCCGAGCTGCGGCGGCGGTTCTCCGCGGCCTGCTGGCAGGACCTCCAGCACGTTCCCGAGCAGGCGGGCGAAACGCTCCGGCAGGCCGCGGAGCGGCTCGCCGAGGCCGGCAAGGCGCGGGCCGAGCAGCGCTGGCCGGACGCGACCTCGCTGCTGTCCACGGTCCGCGCGCTCCTCGACTCGACCGACGAGGCCGTCTCGGCCGCCAGGGAGCGGCTGCGTCGTCTCGACGCCGTCGCGAAGGACCCGACCGCCGAGGTCGACCGCACCCGGTTCGTGATCCGGGACGCCCAGCGGCTGGCGATGGCGGGGCGCAGCACTCCCGACCCGCGCCATGCCCGCCCCCTGGACGAGGCCGTCGCCCGGCTCGACCGGGCCGTCGGCTCCCTGGAAGGCCGCCACCCTGACTACTGGCACTTCCTGACCGAGCTGGAGGCCGTCCGCGCCTCGGCCGCGCACGTCGTCGGGCTGATCCGGGAGGAGCGCGGGGCGGGCCACTGATGCCGGGCGTCCCCCGCCGTTAGCCTGTCCCCATGCCTCGTTACGAATACCGCTGCCGCACGTGCGGCGACACCTTCGAGCTCAGCCGCCCGATGGCCGAGTCCTCCGCTCCCGCCGCCTGCCCCGCCGGGCACGACGACACCGTGAAGCTGCTCTCGGCCGTGGCCGTCGGCGGCATCGGCGGTGGCAGCGCCGCGCCCGCTCAGAGCGCGGGCGGGGGTGGCGGTGGCGGCTGCTGCGGCGGGGGCTGCTGCGGCTGATCCCCGGGCGCGGCGTTAGCGCCCCGGGCGCACGGGTCCTGGGACGGGGCCGGGACGGGTAAGGGCCCGGGACGGGTAAGGGCCCGGGACGGGTACGGGGCCGGGCCCGGAATGGGTACGGGGCCAGGGGCTCACGCCCCAGGCCGCCGGGCCCCGGTCTGCCGTCCCACGGTTCCCAGTCCCCCGGTTCTCAGTCCCCCGGCCCACGCCCCAGGCCGCCGGGCCGTCCGGCGCACGCGTCTCGGGGCTCGTACCTCGGACCCCTGATCCGGGCTCGGGGCTCGCGTCTCGGGCCGCCCATCGCTGGCCCGCGCCCCGGGCTCCCGACCTCCGGGGCTCAGCTCTCAGTCCCCCATCCCGAAACTCGCGCCCCCTGCCCCAAGATCCCGGGACTCGCATCCGGGGCCGCTCATCCCCGGGCTCGCGTTTCGCGCCGCCCGTCCCGGGACTCGCGTCCTGGGCCCCAGGCCTTCCCGGGCTCGCAGATCCCCTCTGCCGACTGATGTCCCGGAGCGTCGGCCGACCGTCCCAGCCCGCCCGCCGATCCGAGCGGGCCCGTGTCCCAGGTCGCCTGTCCGGGGCTCGTGTCCCGGACCTCCGGTCCCTGGGCTCGTGTCCAGGGACCGGGCTCCCTCTGGCCCGCTGTTCCTCCGGGAGTCAGCCGACGCCGACCGCCGCCCTGGGGGCGGGGTCCTCCGGGAAGAAGCCGAGGACGCGGGCCGTCCCGGCTCCTCCAGGAGTCGGCCGAGGTCGGGTCGGCCCGGGCCCGGGGTGCTGGTCCGGGTGGGTGGCCTTCGCTCGGCTGGTGGGGTCAGGCCGTGACCGCTGCTCGGAAGCGGCGGAGGATCTCTTCGCCGGCGGCGACGCCGCGTTCGGCGAGGACGTCGAGGTGAGGGGCGGTCCAGTCGTTGTCGGCGAGTTCGCCGTGGCCGGGGCGCCAGGCGCGGTCGGCGGCGAGGAGGAGGTCGGCGTCGAGGAGGGAGTCGCCGGCGGCGAGGGTGAGGGTGGCGCCGGTGCGGCGGGCGACCTCGCGGACGGCGGCGCTCTTGGTGAGCGGCTTGGGTACGGCGTACACCTTGCGGCCCTGGAGGGAGACGGTCCAGCCGCGCTCCCCCGCCCAGTCGCCGAAGCGCGCCAGCCAGTTGGCGGGGAGGCGCTCGCGCTCGACGACGAGGTAGGCGAAGAGGTCCTCGGCCACCCGGTGCTTGCGCACCCAGGACAGGTCCGTGGTGGCGGTGAGGTAGGCGCGGATCTCGGAGAGCGGCGCGCACTCGTCGGCGAGCCGGCGCAGGACGGATTCGTGCCAGTCGCGGTCGGAGACGCCGTCGACGAGGATGTGTCCGCCGTTGGCGCAGATCGCGTACCGGGGTGTGGTGCCCGGGAGTTGGATGCGCTGGTACTGCTTGCGCGTCCGGGTGGTGGTGGGGACGAAGACGGCCTCGCCGGTCAGGCGGGCGAGGAGGTCGGCCGCGTCCTCGGTCATGTAGGAGAGCGGCTTGGACTCGTGTACCTCGACGCAGAGGAGCCGGGGCGCCTGGGCGTCGGGCATGCCGAGGGAGAGGGCCGCGGTCGAGTAGATCAGGGTGCGGTCGAGGTCGCTGGCGACCAGCGTGGTCTTCCCGTTCGTGGGCTCGTTCGTCGCCGCGTTCGCCATCGCGTTCGCCGACCCGTTCGCCGACCCGTTCGCCATCGCGTTCGCCGACCCGTTCGCCGTCTCCGGGGTGCTCACTGGGACACCACCGCCTTGCCGTCGGCGCCTGTCGCACCCCTGGTGTACTGGGGGTGGATCAGGCCGACGCAGCTGTACGGGAGTTCGTCGACCTCTTCGACCGGTACGCCGCGCTGCTCGGCGAGCAGGCGGACGTGGGCGAGGTCGGCGTCGGCGCCGCGCTTGGCGAGGATCTTCCAGGGGACGCGGCGGAGCAGGACCCGGGTGGTCTCGCCGACGCCCGGCTTGACGAGGTTGACGTCGTGGATGCCGTACTCCTCGCTGATCCGCTCGACGGCCGCCCAGCCCTCCCAGGTGGGGGTGCGGTCGGTGGCGAGGAGCTCCTTGACGTCGGTGTCGACGGTCTCGGCGACCTCGTCGAAGCGGGCGGCGACGGCGTCGAGGAAGTCCTCGGAGACGTCGGCGCCGGCCAGTTCGCGGTAGAACTTGGCGCCGTGGAAGTCGTCGGGTCCGACGAGGTCGGAGCGGAGCACGGTCCGCGATATCAGTCCGGATACCGTGGAGTTGAGGCAGGCGGAGGGGATGAGGAAGTCCTCGCGCGTGCCGTGGACGCGGACGCAGGAGCCGGGGTCGGCGAGGACGGCGATCTCCGGGTCGAAGCCCGTGATCCCCTCGTTCGCCTCGAACTCCTTCAGCGCGTCGGCGAGTTCGCGGGTGATCGCGCCCTTGCCGGTCCAGCCGTCGACGAACACGACGTCGGCCGGGTCGTGGTGGGCGGCGAGCCAGCGGAGCGCGTTGGCGTCGATGCCGCGGCCGCGCACGATGGAGACGGCGTAGTGCGGGAGGTCGAGGTCGTGGCGGGCCTGCGCCCAGCGGCGCATGAGGACGCCGACGGGGGTGCCGGCGCGGGCCAGCGAGACCAGGACGGGTCGGCGGCCGGGCCGCTCCGCGAGGACGGTCTCGGTGACGGTGCCGACGGCGCGGGCGATGCGGGCGGCGGAGCTCTCCAGGGCGGTGTGGAACAGCTCCTGGTAGCGCTCGCTGGGCTGGTACTCGACGGGGAGCGACTCGGCGTAGTGCGCGCCGCCGCTCTGGATGGCTTCCTCGCGTTCCTCGGTGGGCGCCTCCAACTCGACGTCCGAGAGGTCCTGGAGCAGCCAGCCGACCTCCTCGGGTGCGTACGACGAGAAGGCGGGGCCGCGGAGGGGCTCGGGCAGCATGGAGCTCCTTTCGGGAGCTTCGGAGACCGTGGGCGTGTACGGGGCGCCCGTGGGCGTGTACGACGGGATCGTGGACGTGTACGGGGCGCCCGTGGGCGCGTACGACGAAACCGTGGGCGTGTACGAGGGGACGACGGCGAGGACGACGCGCGGGATGTGCGCGGCGAGCCGGGCGAGCAGGCCGTCCGGGGCGTGCAGGGCCGGGGTGTCGGCGGTGGAGTCGACGACCGCGACGACGGCGTCGAAGCCCGCGCCGGCCACGTTGTACGCGTAGCGCTCGCCAGGTCCGTCGGCGGGGTCGTCGTGGGCGGGGAAGACGAGCCGGGTGCGGATCGCGTACCCCGGGTCGTCGACGGCGAGCACGGGTGACCGGGTCGTGGTGGAGTAGCGGACGTCGTGGCCCGCCTCCTCCAGGGCCGTGCCGAGCCGCAGCGGCGCGTACATCAGCTCCTCGAAGCCGAGCACGAGTACGCGGGCCCCGGCGGCCGGGTCGCGGCGCAGGGCCTCGGCGATCCTGTCCGCCATCGCCGGCAGGGCCGCCTCCAGGCCGGCCCGGTGGTCGGGCGTGAAGCCGTGCCGCCCGCCGTCGGGGAGCCCTGCGGGCCAGTCGAGCGCGACCCGTACGGGGGCCTCGTGGGGCGCCCGGTGTACGGGTACGGCGGCGGGAGCGGCTTCGCCCTCCTGTGCCGCGACGAGGGCCTGGCCCTTCTCCAGGACGCCCTCGGGGAGGCGTACGGTGCCGGCGGCGCCGGCGACGAGGTCGACGCGGGCGCCGATCTCGGCGGCGAAGGCGTCGAGGCGGCCGAGGTCGGCGGTGGAGCGCATGTCGACGAGGGCGACGACGACGTAGCGGTCGCGGGGGTAGCGCTCGTGGAGGGCGCGGATCGTGTTGAGGACGGTGTTTCCGGTGGAGAACTCGTCGTCGACGAGGACGAGGGGTCCGTCGCCGGCGAGGAGCTTGGGGTCCTCGGGGAGCAGGAGGTGCGAGGTGGCGTGGGAGTGGGACTCCTCGAAGCCGCCCGCGCGGGCGACCCCGGCCACCGGCCGCCGGGTGGAGTGGAGGTACGGGGCGAGGCCGAGGCCGTCGGCGACGGCGTGTCCGAGGGCGGTGGCGGTCTCCGCGTAGCCGAGGACGACGGAGCGGGCGGCCTCCTCGTCGCCGAGGAGCGCCCGGACGCGCCGGCCGAGGTCGAGGCCGGAGCCGTAGACGACCGAGGGGCGCTGCGGCACGTGCTTGCCGAGCACGCTGGAGACGAGCAGGTGCGCCCGCTTGGGGTTGCGGCGCAGTGCGAGCCCCAGCAGGGTCGGCAGCTCCTCGTCGCCGATCAGTTCGACGCCCAGTCGCTCCGCGACCCACGTTCCGGTCCACACCACGTCGTCGACGTCCCTTCGTCAGCCGGCAAGTCCGGCGGTGAGCAGCTCCACGAAGCCGACGTCCTCCTTGGCGACGCCGAAGACCTCGGCGCGCTGGAGGGTGCGTTCGGCCCACGCGCGATGCGGCTTCACTTCGTTCATCTTGTTCGTGTAGGCGGAGCGGAGGACTCCGCCGCCGCCCCGTTCGGGCCGCAGGATGTCCTGGGCGTCGCTCCACTCCTCGTGGCTGACCACGGAGAGGGCGTGCACCGGCACCACGTGGGTGGGGTGGATGCAGGTCTTGCCGAGGAGGCCGTTGGCGCGGTCGAGCTCGATCTCGCGGAGGAGTCCGTCGAGGTCGTGCTCGATGAGCGCGGTGCGCAGGTCCTCGGCGCGGCCCTCCAGGAAGGGGCTGCGGCGCAGCTGGGGCTTGAACATGCGCTCGCCGGGTCGGAAGTACTCCCAGACGGGTCCGGTGACGGTGAAGCCGGTGCCGTCGGAGCGGCCGAGGACGTTGACGACGTCGGCGATGACGTTGGCGACGATCTTGACGTCGTAGGCGGTCATGTCGGGCGAGCGGCGCAGCCCGTAGGCGGAGCAGAAGTCGGTGACGCCGAGGCGGAGGGCGAGGACGCGGTCGCGGTACTTGTCGGTGATCGAGGCGATCCCGGCGAGGGTCGCGGCCCGGGTCTCCAGGTGGAGGAGCTCGGGGGACTCGAGGACGGGCATGGCGAAGAGGCGCCTGCCGCTGGTCCGCTCGGCCTGGGTGAGTGCTTCGAGGAAGCCGCGGCCGCGGCTCTCGGTGAACTTGGGCAGTACGAATCCGGACAGCAGGCGAACCGTTTCGCCGAGGCGGTCGACGAGATCGGTGATCTGCCGCGGTTCGCGGACGCGGATGAAGAGCAGCGGCACGTCCGTGGCGGAGCCGGTGTCCGTGGCGGATTCGGTGTCCGTGGCGGTGTCGGCGTCCGTCACGGTGCCCGCGGCGAGGTCGGCGAACTGCCGGACGAGGTTGGCCTCGCCCGCCTCGACCTCGGCGTCGCTGATGGAGTCCTCCAGGCAGAGCACCATGGAGACCACTCCGCGGGCCGCCTGTTTGCGCACGTCGTCGGCGAGCCGCGGCCGGGTGGCCGGGCTGTAGAGCGTGGCTCCGAGCGCGACGGCGAGCGTGCGCGCGGGTGAGTCGGACGTGAAGTCGACCGGCTCGCGGTGGAACAGCCCGGCCCGCGTTGCGGACGGGATGTGCCCGAAATGACGCATGTAAGTCCCCGTCTGCCTCTCTGGGCCCTGACAACATGTGGCCGGTAATAGTACGTAGGTGCGGGTGTCCGTAGTTCCCTCGGTGCATGAAATTCAGGTAACTCGTCGGCATCTGTCGTCTCGGCCCGGTATCGGTGTCGCCCCCGCGTTGTCCGCGGGTCGGCGGGGAGGGCAGGATTGCGGTCATGACGCACGCGATGCTGAAGGGCTCCAACGTCCCTCTCGACACCGCGGCCGTACGGGCCGTGCTCCGCTGGACCCCGGGCCCCGGGGTCCCCGACGTGGATGCCTCGGCCCTCCTGCTCGGGCCGTCCGGGCGCGTGCGGTCCGACGAGGACTTCGTGTTCTACAACCAGCCGCGCCACCCCTCGGGCCTGGTGCGGCGGCTGCCGAAGAAGCGGGTCGCCGGGGGGCTGACGGACACCGTGGAGGCCGACCTGGCCGGCCTCGACGGATCGGTCGACCGGGTGGTGATCGCGGCCTCCTCGGACGGCGGCACCTTCCGCTCCGTCTCGGACCTGCGGATCCTGGTGTACGACGCGGCGGCGGGGCCGGAGCGCGAGCCGCTGGCCCTCTTCGACGTGACGGCCGAGACCGGCGAGGAGACGGCGGTCATCTGCGGCGAGCTGTACCGGCGCGGGGACGCCTGGAAGTTCCGCGCGGTGGGACAGGGCTACCCGACCGGCCTGATCGGCCTGGCGACCGACTTCGGCATCTCCGTGGACGAGGAGGCCGCCCAGGAGGCCCTGGACGGGTCCCCGGAGGTCCCAGGGGGCTCTGCCGACGGCTCCTCCCCCGACCTGGACCTCACCCTGGTCCACACGCCCGCACCCGTGCCGCCGCAGCCGACGGTGCCGCCCAGGCCGGACCGGGCGCCCGGCTACGGCTACCCGCCGCAGGGCCCGGGGGGACAGCCGGCGAACGCCCCGGCCCCCGCCTACGGCTATCCGCAGCCCGTGGCCGCCGAGCACCACCAGGCACCCGACTTCCGGATGCCGCCGATGGGCCCGCAGTTCGTCAGGTCGTCCTGAGGACGCCGGCGACCGTCCCGCGGTCGCCGGCCCGCCCGTGGGAGGCCGCGTGCGCAACGGCTACGCCTTGGTCTTGTAGCCGCGCCCCCACTGGAGTCCCCAGCCGTACAGGCGGTCCAGTTCGGCCTGGAAGCCGTACACGAACCGCACCTCGCGGCGGACGGTCAGCTCGCCCTTGACGTTCTCCATGGAGAAGACCGCGCAGGAGCGGGCCTGCGGGGCGCGCTCGTCGAGCTCGATCTCGATCCTGGGCCCGTTGCTCGGGTAGAGCGTGACCTTGGCGTGGGTACGGTCGAAGGCCGGCGTCTGGTCGTAGATGTACGCGAAGAACAGCAGCCGCTTGATCGCGTCGCGGTGGTCCAGATTGACGAAGATCGTCTCTCCGGAGGAGCCGCCGAAGCGGTCGTCCCCGCTGAGCTTCACGTACGGGGCCGCGTTCAGGTCCCCGAAGAAGCCGCCGAGCGGCTGGATCACGCCCTTGCTGCCGTCGGTGAGCTCGTAGAGGCACCCCAGGTCGAGGTCGACGTTGACCATGCCCTGGGTGTGCGCCTGGACGACCTCGGGCTTGAAGAACTGCGCCGGGTTCCGCAGCAGCCGTCCGCTCTGCCGGGAGCGGCCCTCGATGTCGGAGGTCCGCATCCGCCAGGAGAGGTTCACCCGGAGGTTGCCGGTGGCGGCGCCCTGCTTGGTGAGCGACACGGACGGGCGCCGTTTCGTCAGGTCGATCGTGTTCGAAGCGGCGCTGCCCGAGTCGAACTGCGCCGTCCTCCCCGGAAAAAGGTTGTCCCAGAAGGCCATGACGCCTTCACCCCCACTGTTCTTCGTCTGCCCGCACATGCCTGCGGGGCGGCCGGGTGCACCGGCCGCCCCGCAGAGAAGCGTTCCTCACCGCCGGGGGTGTCACACCCCGGACGGCACCTCTGTCTTGTCCGAGGAGCCCGGACCGCCCTCGGCGGCCGCGAGCGCCTTGTTGCGCCGCACAGAGGACCAGAAGGACCAGGCGATGAGCGCGACGCCGAGACCGCCGGTGACGACCTCGGGGATCTCGTACTGGATGGTGACCAGGAGGAGGGCGGCGAGGGCGCCGATCGCGTAGTGCGCGCCGTGCTCCAGGTAGACGTAGTCGTCGA
>NZ_JBIVPA010000027.1:0-40252 GCF_044754405.1 Streptomyces sp. NPDC093089 | reverse complement strand
CGCTTCCTTCGTTTCCGACTCTATCAGATCTTTCCGATCCGATTTCCTCGGTGCTTTCCGGTCCCTTTTCGCTTTCGCTCCGGGCCCTTCCGGCGGTTCCGACTTTATCAGAATCATTTGGGCCGACCTAATCGGCGGCTTTCGTGATTCGAATAAGAATCGGGGTGACTCCGTGGAATCGAATTCCCGACCGGAGTGAGTAAGACCCTAGTTGATCGCTACCGAACTGTCCAGTTCTAGGCAACCGTTTGAATCTACCTCCCCACGCCTGCCGTGTCAACGGCTTTTGTGGGCACCGGAGGACACTAGCAGGTCAGCGGGGTGGTCCGCACATCAGGCGGCGGTGGGAAGGGTGGCGCTGCGGTCGGGTTCTTCGAGGTCGCCGGTGTCGCCGGAGCGGGCGGCGCGGGCGCCGAGGACGTAGACGTAGACGAGGAAGGCCAGCTCAGCGGCGATGCCGATGGTGATGCGGGCCCAGGTGGGGAGGCCCGAGGGGGTGACGAAGCCTTCGATGAGGCCGGAGACGAAGAGGACCAGGGCGAGGCCGATGGCCATGCCGATGGCGGCGCGGCCCTGCTCGGCCAGGGCTGCCCGACGGGTGGTGGGGCCCGGGTCGATGACGGTCCAGCCGAGGCGGAGGCCGGTGCCGGCGGCGACGAAGACGGCGGTGAGTTCGAGCAGGCCGTGTGGGAGGACCAGGCCGAGGAAGACGTCGAGGCGGCCGGCGGAGGACATCAGGCCGATGGCGACGCCGAGGTTCAGCACGTTCAGGAAGAGGACCCCGAGCACGGGGATGCCCAGGAAGACGCCGAGGACCAGGCACATGGCGGCGGCCTGGGCGTTGTTCGTCCAGACCTGGGCGGCGAAGGAGGCCGCCGGGTGGCTGGAGTAGTACGTCTCGTACTGGCCGCCGGGGCGGGTCATCTCGCGGAGTTCGGAGGGGGCGCCGATCGCGGCCCGGACCTCCGGGTGCGTACCGATCCACCAGCCGATGAGGGCGGCCAGCAGCGTGCAGAGGACGGCGGTGGGGATCCACCAGTGGCGTGAGCGGTAGACGGCGGCGGGGAAGCCGGCGGTGAGGAAGCGGGCCGCGTCGCGCCAGGAGGAGCGGCGGGTGCCGGTGACGGTGGCGCGGGCGCGGGCCACGAGCTGGGTGAGCCGCGCGGTGAGCATCGGGTCCGGGGTGCTGGACTGGACGATCGAGAGGTGGGTCGCCGTGCGCTGGTAGAGGGAGACGAGTTCGTCGGCCTCGGCGCCGGTGAGCTTGCCGCCTCGGCGCAGGAGGTGGTCGAGGCGTTCCCACTCGGCGCGGTGGGCGGTGACGTAGACGTCGAGGTCCATGATCGGCTGCTGCTCCAGGCACTGGCTGCGGACGGGTCCGTACTACTGCGGCGCGCTGCGGGTCAGCTTGGCAGACTGGCGTGCGGAGGGGTCGGGAAGGCCGGAGAAGGGTGGGCGCCGTGAGTGGGTTGGTGACGGGGGACGCCGTCGTGCTGGGGTTGCAGCCTGCGCGGCTGCCGAGTCGGGCGCTGGCGGTGCTGATCGATCTGGTCGTCGTATGGACGGTCTATCTGCTGATCACGCTCGGGCTCGCGGTCGCCACCGCCTCGCTGGACGAGGCCGCGGTGATGGCCGTGTCGATCGCATCCTTCCTGCTGGTGCTCGTGGGCGCGCCGATCGCGGTGGAGACGCTGTCGCACGGGCGGTCGCTGGGCAAGCTGGCCTGCGGGCTGCGGGTGGTGCGGGACGACGGGGGGCCGATCCGGTTCCGGCACGCGCTGATGCGCGGTGCGCTGGGGGTCGTGGAGATCCTCATGACGTTCGGCGTCATCGCCTGTGTCGCGTCGCTGGTGTCGGAGCGCGGGCGGCGGCTCGGGGACGTGTTCGCGGGGACCCTGGTGGTGCGGGAGCGGATACCCGCGGCGCGGGTCATGGCCGTGCCTCCGCCGCCGCCGTGGTTGGTGGGGCGGTTCGCCGGGCTCGATCTGTCGGCGGTGCCCGAGGCGCTGTGGTTGGAGGTGCGGCAGTACCTGACGCGGGCCCGCGAGCTGGATCCGGCGGTGGGGCGGCGGCTCGCGGAGCGGCTGGCCGACGAGCTGGTGGCCCGGACCGGGACGCCTCCGCCGCCCGGGGTGCCGGCCGACGCGTATCTCGCGGGGGTGGTGGCCGAGCGGCAGGCGCGGGACGCGCGGCGGGCGTTCGCGGCGCAGGCGGGGGTGCCGGGTGCTGGGGCGTTCCCTGGGACCGGGGGCTTGGGCATCGCGGGGCCCGGCGTCGGAGGGCATGGCACCGGACGGCCCGGTATCGCCGCGTCGGGCTTCGTCGATCCCGGCGCCACTCCCCCGCACGAGGAGTCTTCGCTCGGTGCTCCGCCGGTGGGGGCGGCGTCGGCGGTCGTTCCGACGGTGGTGGACCGGCACGCCGCCGGTGCGGCGGAGGAGTCGGAGGCTCGACGGACGGGGTTCGCGCCGCCGGCCTGAGGTGGCGGTCACGTGCCTGTGGGGTGGGGAGTCGTCCGGCTCGGGGGTGGGGTCAGGGGAAGACGGAGGGTGGGGTCTCCAGGGCTTCGAGTTCGATGCCGGGGGCGGAGAGAACCACGTCGCCGGCGATGTGGACGGTGTGGCGTTCGCCCGTGTTCAGGTCGCTGACCTGGTATTCGTCCACCGTCAGGGGGCCACTGTCAGTGGCGTGCGCTTCACTTCTCAGCAAGGCCCAGGACTGGTCGACCGTAAGGGGGGCGAGCACGGGGTCCGTGAGGGCGACGAGCCTGACACGGGTCTCGGGGGAATCGGGGGTGAGACGCAGGAGTCGCGTGAGGGCGACGAGGAACGCCGGGGACGTGCCGGTGAAGGCGTGGGCGCGCACATTGCCTTCGGTGGCGTGGGTTCCGGTGGGGTCCGTGCGGACCCAGGTGACGCCGTCGAGGGCCGCACCGCGGACCTGCCAGCCGGCGGCGTGGAGTTCGAGGCGGATGGGGCGGCCCAGTTCGTCGACGGCCAGGTCGACGGAGCCGCGGTGGTCGCCGGAGGGGGTGGTGGTCTGTGAGACGTAGCGCCAGCCGGACGGGCCGGGGGCGCAGTGGAAGTGCTCTTCACCGAGGGGGGTGTGGTCGTGCGGGTCATGGAGCGAATATCGGCCGCGGGGCATGGGTCGGTCCTCGGGAGGGGGCGCTTCCGGGTGCGGTAGCGGGGGCGGGACGGGGCAGGCCCCCCGGCACGGGGGTGCGGGGGGCCTGCCTGGATCCTCTACGGGTGTCCGGGGGCGGCGGCGCGTCGGTACGCGGGCGCCGCCGGTCGGGGCATCAGTAGCGGTAGTGGTCCGGCTTGAAGGGGCCTTCGACCTCGACGCCGATGTACGCGGCCTGCTCGGGGCGGAGGGTCGTCAGCTTGACGCCGAGGGCGTCGAGGTGGAGGCGGGCGACCTTCTCGTCCAGGTGCTTCGGCAGGACGTAGACGTCGGTCGGGTACTCCTCCGGCTTCGTGAAGAGCTCGATCTGGGCCAGGGTCTGGTCCGCGAAGGAGTTCGACATGACGAAGGAGGGGTGGCCGGTCGCGTTGCCGAGGTTCAGGAGACGGCCCTCGGAGAGGACGATCAGGACCTTGCCGTCGGGGTAGGTCCAGGTGTGGACCTGCGGCTTGACCTCGTCCTTGACGACGCCCGGGGTCTTGGCGAGGCCGGCCATGTCGATCTCGTTGTCGAAGTGGCCGATGTTGCCGACGATGGCCTGGTGCTTCATCTTGGCCATGTCGGCGGCCATGATGATGTCCTTGTTGCCGGTCGTGGTGATGAAGATGTCGGCGGTCTCGACGACCTGGTCGAGGGTCGTGACCTGGTAGCCGTCCATCGCGGCCTGGAGGGCGCAGATGGGGTCGATCTCGGTGACGATGACGCGGGCGCCCTGGCCACGAAGGGACTCGGCGCAGCCCTTGCCGACGTCGCCGTAGCCGCAGACGACGGCGGTCTTGCCGCCGATGAGGACGTCGGTGGCGCGGTTGATGCCGTCGATGAGGGAGTGGCGGCAGCCGTACTTGTTGTCGAACTTCGACTTCGTCACGGCGTCGTTCACGTTGATCGCCGGGAAGAGGAGGTCGCCGGCCTGCTGCATCTCGTACAGGCGGTGGACGCCCGTCGTGGTCTCCTCGGTCACGCCGCGGATCTCGGACGCCAGCTGGGTCCACTTCTGCGGGTTCTCGGTGAGGGTGCGGTTGAGGAGGCGGAGGATGTGGCCGTACTCCTCGCTGTCCGCGGTGGACGGGTCCGGGGCGGAGCCGGCCTTCTCGAACTCGACACCCTTGTGGACGAGGAGGGTGGCGTCACCACCGTCGTCGAGGATCATGTTCGGGCCACCGGTGGGCGAGTTCGGCCAGGTGAGGGCCTGCTCGGTGCACCACCAGTACTCCTCCAGGGTCTCGCCCTTCCAGGCGAAGACCGGGACGCCCTGCGGGTTCTCCGGGGTGCCGTTCGGGCCGACGGCGATGGCCGCGGCGGCGTGGTCCTGGGTGGAGAAGATGTTGCAGGAGGCCCAGCGGACCTCGGCGCCGAGGGCGACCAGGGTCTCGATGAGGACGGCGGTCTGCACGGTCATGTGCAGGGAGCCGGTGACGCGGGCGCCGGCGAGCGGCTGCTGCTCGGCGTACTCCCGGCGGATCGACATCAGGCCGGGCATCTCGTGCTCGGCGAGGGTGATCTCCTTGCGGCCGAAGGCGGCCAGGGAGAGGTCGGCGACCTTGAAGTCCTGCTGGCTGGCGACAGTCGTCATGACTGGAGCTGCTCCTCGTGGATTCGGGTTCGAGGGTCGGTTGGAACGCCTGGCACCGCGATGTGGCACAGCGACGGCATACGAATGCCCGGGTGTCCCGCGGTGCAGTCGTCGGAGGCCCTCTCTCCCTCGGCCGGTCACGTGGACCGCCCGACCGCCATCAGCAGCGACGTCTGGCAGTCACGAATCTACACCGATCGGTGCGGCGCCCCACACTCGTACGGGAAGTACAGGCCATGCGGAGAGGCCCCCGGGGCCGGGGTTCTCCGGTCCTGGGGGCCTCTGTCGGCTTCGGGGCTCAGTGGCCGTCGCCACCCGGGCTCTTGGCGGGGTTGCGGCCGACGGAGGCGGCGGACTCGCTGTAGATGTCGGGTTCCAGGTAGATGACCCGGGCGATCGGGACGGCGGCGCGGATGCGTTCCTCGGCGGCGTTGATGGCGTTCGCGACCTCGGTGGCGGTGTCGTCGTGCTGGACGGCGACCTTCGCGGCGACGAGGAGCTCCTCGGGGCCGAGGTGGAGGGTCCGCATGTGGATGAGACGGGTGACGGTCTCACCGTCGACGACGGCCTCCTCGATCTTCTTGACCTGGTCGATGCCGGCGGACTCGCCGAGGAGCAGCGACTTGGTCTCGGCGGCGAGGACGATGGCGATCAGGATGAGCAGCACGCCGATGCAGAGGGTGCCGATGCCGTCCCAGACGCCGTCGCCGGTCGCCAGGGCGAGGCCGACGCCGCCGAGGGCGAGGATGAGGCCGACCAGGGCGCCCAGGTCCTCCAGGAGGACGACCGGGAGCTCGGGGGCCTTCGCGCGGCGGACGAACTGCGTCCAGGTGAGGCCGCCGCGGATCTCGTTCGACTCCTTGATGGCCGTGCGGAAGGAGAACGACTCGGCGATGATCGCGAAGACCAGCACGCCGACCGGCCAGTACCAGGCCTCGATGGGGTGCGGGTGCTTGATCTTCTCGTAGCCCTCGTAGATGGCGAACATGCCACCGACGGAGAAGAGCACGATGGAGACGAGGAAGGCGTAGATGTACCGCTCGCGGCCGTAGCCGAAGGGGTGTTGCGGGGTCGCCTCGCGCTGGGCCTTCTTGCCGCCGAGGAGGAGCAGGCCCTGGTTGCCGGAGTCGGCGAGCGAGTGGACGCTCTCCGCGAGCATCGACGACGAACCACTGAAGAGGAACGCCACGAACTTGGCTACGGCGATCGCGAGGTTGGCGGCGAGTGCCGCCACGATCGCCTTGGTTCCGCCTGACGCGCTCATGGGTGTACGGGGTCCCTTCGTCGGTGCTCCGGCTCGATCGCCGCGGTTCGGCCGGTCATTGTCGCACTCAGGCCACGACGGTGGCGCGGAAGACCGTCCCCGCTCCGGTCAGTTCGGCCGACTCGCCCGCCGGGACGAAGACGGACTCGCCGGGTGCGAGGGTCACCTCGCCGGCCTTCGGGCGGCCCGCGACCGCGAGCAGGATCTGCGGGGTGGCGGCGGTGAGGTCGGTCGGGGCCGCGCCCTCCGCCCGGACGAAGCGGGACAGACGGAACTCGTCGATGGGGGTCTCGTAGACCTCCTCGCCGGACGGGGAGGCCTCGGGGCGCAGGACGGCGGCGTCGGCCGGCTCGAAGCGGACGATGCGGAGGAGTTCGGGGACGTCGACGTGCTTGGGGGTGAGCCCGCAGCGCAGCACGTTGTCGGAGTTGGCCATGATCTCGACGCCGAGGCCGTCGAGGTAGGCGTGCGGGACGCCCGCGCCCAGGTACAGGCCTTCGCCGGGCTGGAGCTGTACGCGGTTGAGGAGCATCGCCGCGAGGACGCCGGGGTCGCCCGGGAAGTGGTGGGCGAGGCCCGCGTACGGGGCGTAGTCGCCGCCGAGGCGGTCCGCGGCGGCCGCGGCCTCGGCCACGGTGTGCGCCATCTCGTCCGGGTCGGCGGTGAGCAGCGCCGTCAGGACCTCGCGGAGCGCGGCCTCCTCGGGGTGGGCGTGGAGGAGGTCGACGTACGGCTTGAGGCTGTCGACGCCGAGCCCGGCGATGAGGTCGGCGGCCTCGGCGGGATCGCGGAATCCGCACAGCCCGTCGAACGGGGTGAGCGCGACGATCATCTCGGGCTTGTGGTTGGCGTCCTTGTACGTGCGGTGCGGGGCGTCGACGGGGATGCCCGCGGCTTCCTCGGCGGCGAAACCGGCCTGCGCCTGGGCGAGGTCGGGGTGGACCTGGAGGGAGAGCGGGGCGCCGGCCGCGAGGACCTTCAGCAGGAACGGCAGCCGCGGTCCGAACTTCTCGACGGCCGGCTCACCCAGTTCACCCGCGGGGTCGGCGTCGATCAGCTCGTTCAGCGGGCCGCGCCCGGTGAGCGACGGGGCGCCGGGGTGGGCGCCCATCCACATCTCGGCCTGGGGCTCGCCGGTGGGGGCGAGGCCGAGGAGTTCCGGGATGGCCGTCGTGGATCCCCAGGCGTAGGGGCGGACGGTGTTGACGAGGCGGTCCATGGGAGGTCTTCCAGCTTTCGGTGCGTCTCGTACGGACGAGGGGGTCAGCGGGGCGGTGTCGACGGCGGCAGGATGCCGGCCGAGGCGAGCGAGAGGTAGACGGCCGCGAAGTCTGTCACGGCGAGCAGTTCGGCGAGGGTCTCCAGCTCGCCGCCCTCCTCCGGTTCCAGTTCGCTGATGGCCGTCTCGTGGCCGAGCGCCAGTTCACGGGCCGCGGGGGCGGCGGTGAGGCCGCCGCCGGGGCGGTCGCGGAGCAGGACCACGCGCGCGCGGAGCGCTTGCGGTTCGTCGACGCGGTCACGGAAGAAGTCGTCGGGGTCGGCGCCCGCCGCGAAGTCGCCGGCGAGCAGGACGCCGTGCGCGGGCAGGGCCTCGGGGAGTTCGGCCGCCAGGGCCGGCAGGCCGGCCAGCTCGGCGAGGACGGCGGCGAAACGCCGGCCGGCGGGGCCCGCCGCGTTGCCCTCCGTCCAGATCAGCGGCAGCGAGTCCGCGAGCTCGGCGGCCAGGGTCTTGGCCGGGTTGCCGTACGTGGCGATGGCCGGGCCGCAGCGTTCGGCCGTGCGGTCGAGCCGGTCCGCGACCTTCTCCAGCGTCTCGGGCGGCGCTTCGAGGAGGCCGACGCGGTCGAGGAGCGCGAGCAGCGGGGTGAACAGGGCCCACAGCGCGCCGGGGCTCGCCGAGAGGTTCTCGCCGAACTCGTTCGGCGTCTCGTTCGGGGCCACCGCCATCGGCACGAACAGTCCGTGCGAGCCGTTGACCGCCTCGGCGAGCGGAGAGGCCTTCGGGGCGACCGCGACGACCGTGATCCCGCGGCGGTAGGCCTGCTCCGCGAGGAGCGCGAGGCCCGGCTCGGCGCCGTCCGTGGTCGGCAGCAGCAGCAGGTCCACCGAGCCGGCCCAGCCGGGCAGCGCCCAGCGCAGGGCGCCCGCGGCGGGCGCGACGCCGGTCGGTCGGAGGCGTACGACCGGGGCGGAGGCTCCGGCGAGCGCGCCGATCAGGTCCGCGACGCCGGCGGCCGCGGTGCCGGGGCCCGCGACGAGGACCGCGCGGGGGCGGCCTTCCGGGCGGAGGTCCGCGATGCCGGCCTCGGCCGCGTGGCGGGCCGCGGTCCGCACCCGTGCGCCTGCTTCGGCGGCGCCGCGGAGGAGGCCTCTGCGGTCGGCGAGGGCGAGGGCGTCCGGTGCGTCGAGGAGGGTCTCGTCGAGCATGTGGCGGTGCCTCCCGGGTCTGTACGGGTTTTTTGGCGGGTGCTGGGGCCTTGCGGGGTGCGGGGGCCTTGCAGGATGCGGGGGGCTGGTGCGGGGTTTCCCGTGGGGGTGCTCGCCGTGGCGGCGGGTCCCTTGGGGTGGCCGTCGGGGGCTCCGAGGGGGTTGGCCAGGGGGCCCGAGGAGTCACGGGGAGGCTCGGGAGTCACAGGGAGGTCCCGGGGCCCAAGGAGTGGGGGCCCGAGGGACGCCTCGTGGGTGACGGCCCCATCGGTGAGCCGTTGCCCTGCAGGGGCGGCGGGGCGCCTGCCGTTACGGCTGGTGCCGTACCGGCGGGCGTCGCCTCGCTCCCTGTGGCTTGCCCGGCCTGTGCCGGCCGCGAGCCCGCGCCTCCGCAGGCCGGCCGGAACCCGATGGTGGGCCTAGGCCGGGCGGCGGGCCTCGTCCGTGAGCAGAACCGGAATGGAGTCGCGGACCGGGTACGCGAGGCCGCAGTCGGAGCTGGTGCAGATGAGTTCGGGGGTCTCGTCCGCCGTGCGGTCGTTCAGGGGAGCGTGGCAGGCGGGGCAGGCCAGGATCTCCAGGAGGCCGGCTTCGAGCGGCATGGGGTGTCCCTTCGAACAAACGGTGGTGGTGCTGCCCTTCGGGCCAGGTCAGCCTACCGCCGGGAAACGGGGTGCGCGGGTCGGCGGCGGGCCTGTGGATGCGGGCGGATGCGTGTGGATGTATGTGGATGTGTGGGGGCGTGGCTGGTTGGCGGGGCGGGGCGGCCGGGGCGGGCGCGGGCTGCCGGGCGAAGGTGCGGGCCTCCGGGTGGACGAGCGGGGGGCGGCGCGCTGTGGGGGTTGTGCCCACCCGTTCCGCCCTTGGCGGACGTATGCCCACAACCGGGGCGGCCATGGGGGCGGGCGGGGGCCACGGGTGCGGCCGGGGCGGCGACGGCCGAAGGGGCGGGCGCGGGCAAGGCAGGGCGGGCGCGGGCGGGGCGGGGGCCACGGCCGAAGGGGCGGGGGCCGGCGGGGTGAGGGGGCTGGCCTCGTTCCCTGGCCGTCGGGGGCGGGAATGCGGACAGCCCCGCTCCGGGAGGGGCGGGGCTGTCCGGGGGGTGGGTCAGGAGCGGACGAGGGTGAGGACTTCGTCGCGGAGCTTGGTCATGGTGGGTTCGTCGCGGGCTTCGACGTTGAGGCGGAGGAGGGGCTCGGTGTTGGAGGCGCGGAGGTTGAACCACCAGTCGGCGGAGGTGACGGTGAGGCCGTCGAGCTCGTCGAAGGTGACGCCGTCCACGGTCGCGTACGCGGCCTTCACCTTGGCGGTGCTGGCGGCCTGGTCGGCGACGGTGGAGTTGATCTCGCCGGAGGAGGCGTAGCGGTCGTAGGCGGAGACCAGCTCGGACAGGGGGCCCTGCTGGCCGCCGAGGGCCGCGAGGACGTGGAGGGCCGCGAGCATGCCCGTGTCCGCGTTCCAGAAGTCCTTGAAGTAGTAGTGCGCCGAGTGCTCGCCGCCGAAGATGGCGCCGCTCTTGGCCATCTCCTCCTTGATGAAGGAGTGGCCGACGCGGGTGCGGACGGGCTCGCCGCCGTTCTCGCGGACGACCTCGGGGACGGACCACGAGGTGATCAGGTTGTGGATGATCGTTCCGCCGGGGTGCTTCGCGAGCTCGCGCGCCGCGACCAGGGCCGTGATCGCGGACGGCGAGACCGGCTCGCCGCGCTCGTCGACGACGAAGCAGCGGTCGGCGTCGCCGTCGAACGCGAGGCCGATGTCGGCGCCCTCCTCGACCACGCGGGCCTGGAGGTCGACGATGTTCTTCGGGTCGAGGGGGTTGGCCTCGTGGTTCGGGAACGTGCCGTCGAGCTCGAAGTACATGGGCACGGTGTCGAGCGGGAGTCCCGCGAAGACGGTCGGGACGGTGTGGCCGCCCATGCCGTTGCCCGCGTCCACGACGACCTTGAGCGGGCGGATCGCGGTGAGGTCGACGAGGCCCTTGAGGTGGGCGGCGTAGTCGTCGAGGGTCTCGCGCTCGCTGATCGTGCCGGGAGTGGCGGCGGCCTCGGGCGCGCCCGTCACGGTCCACTCCTCGGCGAGCGCCCGGATGTCGGCCAGGCCCGTGTCCTGTCCGACCGGGGCGGCGCCGGCGCGGCACATCTTGATGCCGTTGTACTGGGCCGGGTTGTGGGACGCCGTGAACATCGCACCCGGCAGGCCGAGGCTGCCGGACGCGAAGTACAGCTGGTCGGTGGAGCAGAGCCCGATGAGGGTGACGTCGGCGCCGAGGCGGGCCGCGCCGCGCGCGAAGGCGTTCGCGAGGCCGGGCGACGAGGGGCGCATGTCGTAACCCACGACGATGGCGTCCGCCTCCGTCACCCGCACGAAGGCGGCGCCGAACAGCTCGGCGAGCGTCTCGTCCCACTGGTCGGGTACCACTCCGCGGATGTCGTACGCCTTCACGATCTGCGACAGATCGACAGTCACGGATCCACTCTCCTGAGTTCTCGGCACGCGGTTGCGGCGCCTGTGCAAGGACCGCCCAAACTACCTGGGCGGGGACAGAGTGCCACGGCCCGGGGTGGCCGCGCCTGTCCTGAGACGGCGGGTGGCCGGGGTTCGACGCCCTGGAGGCGACGGGGCCGGAATCACACGGTCGGACGCCGCGGGAAGCCAGTCGCCGTCAGTTGCCGGGGGGCCGGAGGCAGTTGCCGGGGTGGGAGGCCGCCACCGGGGGCCGGGGCCGGAGGCCGTTGCTGCGCCGGAGGCGGTTGCTGCGCCGGAGGCGGTTGCCGGGTCGAGGCGGTTGCCCGGCCGGGGGCGGCTGTCGGATCGGCGTCCGGCAGGGCGACCTGGCCGTTCACCGCGCTCGGGTCAGTTGTCCGGGGAGCGGAGGACGCGGAGGTGGCCGCGGCGGCCGACTTCCATGGGGTCGCCGGGGCGGCCGATGCCCTTGGCGCCGGTGTCGGCGGCGCGCTCCTGGGGGCGGGCCGCTTCGCGTACCGCGTTGGCCAGGGCCTCGAGGTCGTCGCCGCTGGGGCGGGCGGGGGCGGAGGGGTCGGTCAGCCGCACCACGTCCCAGCCGCGCGGGGCGGTGAGGCGCTCGCTGTGCTCGGCGCACAGGTCGTAGCAGTGGGGCTCGGCGTAAGTGGCGAGCGGGCCGAGGACCGCAGTCGAGTCGGCATAGACGTACGTCAGTGTCGCGACGGCAGGGCGGCCGCACGCGGTGCGCGAACAGCGACGTACAGGGCTCACGACGTTGGACGGTACCGCACTCTTGACCGGGCCGCGACGACTCTCCCTCAGGTCACTCCACCGTGTCGCGGTGTGACGTGCGCCACCCCCCTTCCCGCGGCTGCCACTCTGACCTGCGAGGGAGGTATTCCAGGGGGGTGCGGGCACGGAGCGTTCCGGACAGTCGGGGATACAAAACCGGTCAACCAGGGCCAGATGGCCGATCGCGACGGGCCGTCGAATCGCGCGTGGGACCGGTCGGAATGTTCAGGTTTCGACAGCTGGGGCGGGGGTGGTACGGGGGCGCCCGGAGGGGTGGCGAGGATGCGCCACGGTGCGCGGGGACCGATGAGGGTTACGCTGCGTCAGTGATGGACAGTCCTGTGCCGCCGAGCCCTTCGCACCGCCCCTCGGAGCCCGCCGCGGAGCCTCGGGTCCGCCGCCGCGACCGGCACGGCCGCGGGATGCGGGGACCCGTCGCCCCGCCGCAGGTGCCGCTCTCCGCGAGCCGGGCCGACACGTTCCGCGACCTGGTCCTCGATTCGGTGGAGCGCCTGGAACGGCGCTGGCCGCAGCTTGCGGACGTCGACTTCATGGTCATGGAGGTGCCGCCGTCGGTGCCGGGCGAGACGGTGCCGCTGGGCGGTTCGGTGCCCGCGGAGAAGGACGAGCCGGCGAAGGTCGTCGTCTACCGGCGCCCGGTCGAGATCCGTTCCAAGAGCCGGGACGAGCGGGCGCTCCTGGTCCACGAGGTCGTCGTGGAGCAGGTCGCCGAGCTCCTGGGGCTCTCCCCCGAGTCGGTCGATCCCAGGTACGGGCAGGACTGACCCCGACCCGCATACGGGCAGGGGCAGGACCGACCCGAGCCCGATACGGGCAGACCCGGCCCGGTTCGGGCCGGGCCCGGCCTCGGGACGGGCAGGCCCGCGCCCGCCCGTACTCGCGTCCCGGTGGTCAGTCCAGGACGCCGAGGTCCTGGCGGGCGGCGGGGACCTCGACCGTGCCGCGGTCGTCGACGAGGGTCTGGACGGTGAACATCGGGACGCCGTCCTGGGGCAGGGCGAGGGTGCGGGCCGCGTACACCTTGCCGCCGGAGACGGGTTCGACGGTGAGCGCGTAGCCGCCCTTGAGGCCCTGGGGGACGAGGTCGGTGAGGGTGGTGGTCGTGCCGGCCTTGAGGTTGACCGTCCGGGAGACGGGCGTGCCGCCGCCGGAGCCCGCCGAGGCGGTGACCTTCACCTCGACGGCGCCGAAGGGGGCGGTCAGGGAGAGCGTGGTGGCCTTGGCGCGGTTGTCGGCGACCGTGGCGCGGGCGGAGAGCGCCGGGGTGGCCGGGATGAAGGCGACCTCGCTGTTCGCACCCTTGCCTCGGACGACGCGGAGGGCGGCGACGATCGGGGTCGCCTTCTTGGGGTCGCTGGGGGTGAGGACGAGGGAGCCCGCCTCGCCGCGGGTGAGGTCGGGGAGGTCGACGGAGGCGGTCATCCCCGACTTGACGTGCAGGGATCCGGCGCCGGCCGGGACGATCGTGCCGGCCGTGGTGGCCAGCTTGACCTTCAGGTCGGCGTCGTCGTCGCCGGGGGCGAAGGCCACGAGCCGTACGGAGGTGGCGTCGGCGGGGATGCCGGGCAGGACGGCGGTGCCCGCCGGGTCGGCCGCGGCGGCGATCCAGTCGCTGCCGAGCTTCTCGTCGGCGGAGCCGACGGCCGCGCCGACGCGTCCGCTGCGGGTGGTGACGTGGACGGTGACGTCGGGCTTGGCGGTCTCCGCGGTGAGGGTGGAGAGCAGGACCGGGACCGTGGAGCGGGCGGGGACCGGGATGCCCTCGGTGAACTGGGACTTGAGCGCGCCCTCGGGGCCGTACAGCTCGATGTCGGCGACGGCGGCCGTGTCGTCGGGGTTGGTGAGGTGGACGTAGTCCTGGCGGTCCTTGGCGGTGGAGGCCGCCGGGAACCAGAAGTCGGTGTCGGGGGCGCCGCAGGAGAGGCCGAGGAGGCCGCGCGCGCCGCCCGCCTCGACGACGGTGGTCTGCTGGACGGTCCAGCCGGGGGCGAGGACGCCGGTCGCCGCACCGGTGAGGGCGGGTGCGGCGGGGCCGTTCGCCTCGGCGGTGACGGGCTTGCCGGGGGTGGTCACGGTGCCGGGCGCCTGGGGGGCCTTGGGCTTCTTCCCGTCCTTGGCGGCGCCGCCGGAGGGGGTCGCGTTCTGGGCGGGCGTCAGGCGGGCCGTGGGCTGCTCGGCCTTGCCGGTGCCGGTGCCGGTGCCGGTGCCGGGCTTCGCGCCCGTACCCGCGACCGGCGGGGTGTACGAGGTGTAGACGGTCTCGGCGACATCGGAGGTGCTCGGCACGGGGCAGAGCAGGCCGGCGCGCTCCACCGGGAGGCGGGTGGGGGTCCTCGCCTCGGGTGCGGCGGTGCCGGCCGGGGCGGTGAGGGCCGCGAAGCCGGTGACGGCGGCGAGGGCCGTGGCGCCCGCGATCAGGGAGAGGGTCGTGCGCTTCACTGGTTGCTGCTCCCGTCGGGACGCTGCTCGGTCTCGTGGCCCTGGGGGTGTCCGTAGCCGTAGCCGTACGGGTCGTACGCCTGCTGGTCGTACTGCTGGGGGTCGTACGCCTGCTGCTGGTCGTACTGCTGCTGCGGCTGCTCGTAGCCCTGGCCCGGGTAGGGCTGCTCGGCGTAGCCCTGGTCGGCGTACGGCTGCTGCTCGTAGCCCTGCTGGGGGTACGCGTACGCCTGCTGCTGGTACGGGTCGGTGGCGTACTCCTGGTAGTAGCCCTGGTCGGCGTACGGCTGGGCCTGGTTCTGGTCCGCGGCCTGGGCCTGGTTCTGGTCCGCGGCCTGGGGCTGGGCGTAGGCCGGGTCGTGGCCGCCGTCCCAGCCCCCGGGCTCGTGGGTCTGCTGCTCCGGGATCGCGGCGGGCTCGTGCTCCGGGGTGTCCGCGGTCTCCGCCTCGGCCTCCGCGGCGGCGCGCAGGCGGCGGGCCCGGCGGCCGTCGCCGTCGGTCGCCTGGGCGGGGATCGCGAGGTCCTCCTCGGGCAGGTCGTCGTCGATCTCGCGGCGCCGGCCGGGCAGGGCGAGGACGAGCAGGACGACGGCGAGGCCGACCTGGGTCCAGATCCACACGGTGCGGGTGAGCGGCTCGTCGTACGTGAGGTCGAGGCGGCCGCCCTGGGCGGGGAGCCGGAAGCCCTGGGCCCAGTCGTCGACGGTCGTGCGGGGCAGTTCCTTGCCGTCGAGGGTGGCGGTCCAGCCCTCGGCGGCGCGGTCGGCGAGACGCAGGACGCGGCCCTCGGGGCCGGCCGGGATCTTGGTGTGCGCCTCGACGGGGCCGGCGGCGACGGCGACGGGCTCGGCGGCGTCCGTCTCGGCCTCGGCGGCGTCGGCGGCGTCCGTCTTCGTCTCGTCCGTCTTGGTCGCGGGCGGGACGATCATGATGCGGGCG
The DNA here is from genome assembly GCF_044754405.1 of Streptomyces sp. NPDC093089. Lineage (NCBI taxonomy): Bacteria > Bacillati > Actinomycetota > Actinomycetes > Kitasatosporales > Streptomycetaceae > Streptomyces > Streptomyces sp. NPDC093089. The sequence continues at coordinate 25,145 of NZ_JBIVPA010000027.1, read as the reverse complement.
ATCTCGCGGTCCACGCGCCAGAGCGCGCTGCCGTCGAGCTGGCTGAGGCGGCTGAGGCCGGGGGTGGCGTCGAGGACGCGGCTCACCTGGCGGGGTGCCCCGTCGCGGACGAGGACGTAGCGGATCGCGTAGCCGCTGAGTTCCTCGGTCTGGTCGGCGCCGGAACCGGCGACGAGGTGGGCGACGACCGCGTCGAGGCGGGGGTCGTCGGCGGCGGCCGCCGTGAGCTCGCCGTCGCCGAGGCGGGCGCCGGAGCCGCGGACCAGGGTGTAGGCCACCTCGCCGGGCGTGGTGCCGCCGAGGACGAGGGTGCGGGGCTGGTCGCGGGTGCCGCTCTCCTCGGCGACGAACGCCGGGACCTGGACCGGGTCGCGGCGGGTCAGCGGGCCGTCGGCGCCGCCGATCATCCAGCCGGCGGCGGCGACGGCGGGGCCGACGGCGCAGGCGAGGGCGATGAGGGCGGCGACGGGCTGGCGCCAGCCGAAGCCGTGGGCGGCGACGCGGTTGCGGCCGCCCTCGGCGCCGATCATGCCGGCGGCCAGGAGGGCGGCGCCGTAGACGAGGGTGGCGGGTCCGGCCCAGCCGGTGCCGCCCGCGCCGTTGGAGACGGCGGCGAGGAGGAGGCCGGCGAGGGCCGCGGCCCAGGCCGTGCGGACGGCCGTCTGGCGCTCCTCGCGGAGCAGTCCGGCGAGGGCCGCGAGGACGAGGCCGATGAGGAGCAGGCCGCCGGTGGTGCCGGGGCCTCCGGGGCTGGTCCCGAGCAGGTCGAGCGCGCCGGCTGTGCCCGTGCGGACGTCGAGGCCGGCCTCGCGCAGGAAGGCGGAGGGGCCGGTCAGGAGGGTGAGCGACCAGGGCGCGAGGACGAGGATCGGAGTGCCGACGGCGGCGAGGAAGCGGAGCCCGTACGCGGTGAGGTCGGTGCGGCGCACGACGAGGACGCCGAGGCCGAGGAGGACGGCGAGCGGCCAGACGACCGGGGTGAACGCCGTCGCGAAGGTGAGCAGGAAGGTGTACGCCCAGGTGGCGCGCCAGCTGCCCCGGTCGGGCCGGTTGAAGCCGTGGGCGGCGACGGCGGCGCGGGCGATCAGCGGGAGCAGGATCGCGAGGACGGCGGTGCCGAGCCGGCCGGCGGCGAGGGCGCCGGTGACGGCGGGCAGGAAGGCGTACGCGATGGCGGCCCAGGCGCGCAGGAGCTTGGACTCGACGATGCCGCGGGCGGCGAAGTACGCGGTGAAGCCGGCGAGCGGGACCGAGCAGACGAGGAGCAGGGTCAGCGCGGTGGAGGTGGAGCCGAGGAACAGCGCGGAGAGCGCGGCCAGGACGGCGAGGTAGGGCGGGGCGCTCTGGGTGCCGCCGGTGCCGAGGGCGTGCCAGGCGTCGGCGTACCGCGACCAGAGGCCGGAGACGGTGTCGGGGGCGGGCAGCAGGGCACCGCCGGCCAGCGAGCCGCCGGCGAAGAGGTTGCGGCAGGCGACGAGGGAGACGAGGAGCAGGAGGGCGAAGAGGACCGGGCCGGGCTTGCGGGCGATCTTCTTGAGCCGGGCGAACTGCTCGATCTCCAGGTAGTCGGCGTCGTCGCCGCCGGGTCCGGACTCGACGACGCCGTGGCGGGAGCCGCCGGAGTCGGCTTCGCCGCCGCCGAAGTTGGCGGCGAGCTGCTCGGCGGCGGCGCGGACGGTGGCGCCGGGCGGCGGGAAGAGGGCGCGGAGTTCGCTCGCGGGGACGGCGGGGTTCTTGCGGCGCTTGCGGGCGGCGAGGATCTTCTCGGGCCGCAGCAGGGTGGCGAAGAGGCCCATGACCTCGTCGACGGCCTGTCCGGGGACCTTGCCGACGAGGTAGGCGAGGGTGCGGAAGAGGGTGCTGACGACGAGCCGCAGGAGGACGTACGGCAGGGCGGCGCCGCGGCTGTTGGCGAGCAGGGTGTAGACGGCGCCGGCCTTGTCGACGCGGTGCGGGTTGGCGGCGGTGCGGCCGGCGCAGTCGACGGTGCGGCGCTCGCGGGCGGACGCCTCGGCGTGCCGCAGGACGGCGTCGGGGGCGATGAGGACGCGGTGGCCGGCGGCGTGGGCGCGCCAGCACAGGTCGACGTCGTCGCGCATGAGGGGCAGGCGGCGGTCGAAGCCGCCGAGCTCCTCGAAGACGTCGCGGCGGACGAGCATGCCGGCGGTGGAGACGGAGAGGACGGAGCGGATCTGGTCGTGCTGGCCCTGGTCCTGCTCGCGCCGGTCGAGTCCGGTCCAGCGGCGGCCGCTGCGGGCGATGGAGACGCCGGTCTCCAGGAGCTGCTTGCGGTCGTACCAGCCGCGCAGCTTGGGACCGATGACGGCGGCGTCCGCGTCGGAGTCGGCGACGCGGAGGAGTTCGGCGAGGGCGCCCGGCTCGGGGGCGCAGTCGTCGTGGAGCAGCCAGAGCCACTGCACCGGTTCGCCGTGCGGGAGTTCGGGCAGGTCGTACGCGTCGTCGTTCCAGGTGCGGCTGACGGGGTCCCAGCCGCTGGGGCGCTTCAGGTAGGCCAGGTCCTCGGGTCCGAGCACGGGCGCGGTGCGGGCTGCCTCCTCGACGGCGGCGCCGAAGCCGGTGCGGCGTGCGAGGTGCAGGACGCGGTCGGCGCCGACGGCGTCGGCGACGAGCTGCGCCGAGTCGTCGGCGCTGCCGGTGTCGGCCGCGACCACGTTCTGCACGGGGCGTTCCTGCGCGAGCAGCCCGGCGAGGGCGTCCGGCAGCCAGCGGGCACCGTCGTGGGTGACGAGCACGGCGGTGACGACGTGTCGCGGAAACTCAGGAGTTGAGGACATCGAGCTACGGGCCCTCCGGCCGGGGTCGCCCGTGAAGGGCGTGGGGGAGCGTCTCGGACGGAGGCCCACACTAACGGCTGCACGCGGGGCGGTCCGCCCCTGTGGACGGCGCCCTGTGGACAGAGCACGCAGAACGGTCCGCCGCCTGTGGACGAAGCACAGGGGGCGGACCGTTCGGGAATTCGTGGTGCGCGCGCGGTGGCGCGGGCGGCCCGGACGCGGTCCGGGGCGGGGTCCCGCTCAGACGGCGGCCTTCTTGAGGCGGCGGCGCTCGCGCTCGGAGAGGCCGCCCCAGATGCCGAACCGTTCGTCGTTCTGCAGGGCGTATTCGAGGCACTCGGAGCGGACCTCGCAGGCGAGGCAGACCTTCTTGGCCTCGCGGGTCGAGCCGCCCTTCTCGGGGAAGAAGGACTCGGGATCGGTCTGGGCGCACAGCGCGCGCTCCTGCCAGCCGAGTTCCTCGTCCGCGTCCTCGACCAGCAGTTCCTGGAACAACTCGGTCATGTGCGCCCCTCGTCTGTTCTGTGCGTCCCCGTGGTGTTGCCGTTGCGAACCCGGCCGAACGACACGAGTGAAATTACAAGTTTGTGCTCTGTGCGAGTCAAGCGGAGATCTGCTATTGGGCCCCGTATTCACTCTGCGGAACCAAGCCTATGCGGAAAGTGTTCAAATCACCAAAAAACGTGACACATGCCGCCGGTCTGACCGTGCCGCACGCCCCTCCGCCAGGGAAGGACGTACGAAACTTGGATCTTGTTGCGATCCGGCCGAGGAAGCGACCCGGATCACAGTCCGATCACGGACCGTGACGAGTGATCGAGGCTGACCGCACGGGCGTCGCCGCGCTCACGGGCCCGGTCGAAGCGCCATCTCTCCTGGTCCGCGCATGAACAAACCTTTCTCCGCGCACTGTAACCGGATGAGGTGAAACATTGCCGCCAAATCGGGCATTGGGTTGACAGTCGGGTACTCCACCCGCCACCTTTGGTGGCATGCCAGCGACCACAGCGCCCGCCGCGACCCACACCCGTGGGTTCCGCCGCGCTGTCCAGGCGCGCTGTTGCTGTTGTTGTTCCAGCTGTTGATGCCGTAGAGCTCCAGCTTCTTCTCCCAGCGTCACCCTGCGTCACTCGCGTCACGTCTGCTTCGTGACCCCCCACCGCTTCTGTTTCTGCTGAGGAACCTCCCCACCCCATGAACATGGACAGCGACCTTCAGATCGCCGGCGACATCCTCGAGGTCCCGCACCTCCTCCAGCCCGAGCGCGCCCACCCCGTCACGGTGGCCGAGTTCGCCGGCCTCGCGGCCTCGATCGCCGCCGACCGCTCCCAGTGGGCGCCGTACGTCGAGTACGACGCCACCACCCGCTGGTACCACCGGCTCCGCACCGGCCCCGGCTACGAGGTGTGGCTGCTCTCCTGGGTTCCCGGCCAGGGCAGCGGACTCCACGACCACGGGCTCTCCTCCGGCGTCCTGACCGTCCTGGAGGGCGAGTTGACGGAGCGCACGGACCGGGGCGCGCGGACGCTCGACGGCGGCGCGCAGCGCGTCTTCGCCCCCGGCTACGTCCACGAGGTCGTCAACGACTCCCTCGAACCGGCCGTCAGCCTGCACGTCTACTTCCCCGGTCTGACGGAGATGCCGATGCACGAGTCGCTCCAGGCGCAGTGCGCCCCGGCGGACCTCGCGCCGGCGGGCCGGGGCTGACCTCGGCTCCCCGGGGCCGAGCGCGGCCCGGGGCCGAGCACCGCTCCGGGGTGGGCGCGGACCCGTGGGCCCGTACGTCTCGCGGCCGACCCTCATACGAGCGGCCCGCGGCTGACAGACTGTCCGCATGCGCATTGTGGTTCTGGCCGGCGGTATCGGTGGTGCTCGTTTCCTTCGCGGCCTCAAGCAGGCCGCTCCGGACGCGGAGATCACGGTCATCGGCAACACCGGTGACGACATCCATCTCTTCGGGCTGAAGGTCTGCCCCGACCTGGACACGGTGATGTACACCCTCGGCGGTGGCATCAACGAGGAACAGGGCTGGGGCCGCCTCGACGAGTCCTTCACGGTCAAGGAGGAGCTCGCCGCGTACGGCGTCGGACCCGAGTGGTTCGGCCTCGGCGACCGTGACTTCGCGACCCACATCGTCCGTACGCAGATGCTCGGCGCGGGCTACCCGCTGAGCGCCGTCACCGAGGCGCTGTGCGCCCGCTGGCAGCCCGGCGTACGCCTGCTCCCCATGTCCGACGACCGCGTCGAGACGCACGTGGCGATCGAGGTCGACGGCGAGCAGCGCGCGGTGCACTTCCAGGAGTACTGGGTGAAGCTGCGCGCCGCCGTCGACGCCAAGGCGATCGTGCCGGTCGGCGCGGAGGCCGCGAAGCCCGCGCCGGGCGTCCTCGACGCCATCGCCGCGGCGGACGTCATCGTCCTCCCGCCGTCCAACCCCGTGGTGAGCGTCGGCACGATCCTCGCCGTGCCCGGCATCCGCGACGCGGTCGTCGCCGCCGCGGCGCCGGTCGTGGGCCTCTCCCCCATCGTCGGCGACGCGCCCGTGCGCGGCATGGCCGACAAGGTGCTCGCGGCGGTGGGCGTGGAGTCCACGGCCGCGGCGGTGGCCAGGCACTACGGCTCCGAGCTGATCGACGGCTGGCTCGTCGACACCGTGGACGCCGGAGCCGTGGCCGACGTCGAGGAGGCCGGCATCCGCTGCCGCGCCGTACCGCTGATGATGACCGACGTGGACGCGACCGCCGAGATGGCCCGCGAGGCCCTGCGGCTCGCCGAGGAGGTCCGCGCGTGACCTCCATACCCCCCGCATACCGGGTCTGGGCCCTCGCCGGGCTGCCCGAGGTCTCCGCCGGGGACGACCTCGCCGCGCTGATCGCCGCCGCGTCGCCCGAACTCGCCGACGGGGACGTCCTCCTCGTCACCTCAAAGATCGTCAGCAAGGCCGAGGGCCGGGTGATCGCCGCCGAGGACCGCGAGGCGGCCATCGACGCCGAGACGGTACGGGTGGTCGCGCGGCGCGGCGCGCTGCGGATCGTCGAGAACCGGCAGGGCCTCGTCATGGCCGCCGCCGGGGTCGACGCCTCCAACACCCCCTCCGGGACCGTGCTGCTGCTGCCCGAGGACCCCGACGCCTCGGCCCGCCGCATCCGGACCGGCCTGCGCGAGGCGCTCGGCGTCGACGTGGGCGTCGTCGTCACCGACACCTTCGGCCGGCCCTGGCGCTCCGGACTCACCGACGTGGCCATCGGAGCGGCCGGCGTGCGGGTCCTCGACGACCTGCGCGGCGGGACCGACGCCCACGGCAACCCGCTCAGCGCGACCGTCGTCGCCACCGCCGACGAACTCGCCGCCGCCGGCGACCTCGTGAAGGGCAAGGCGTCCGGTCTCCCCGTCGCCGTGGTCCGCGGCCTGCCGCACGTCGTGGCCGGCGACGGGGAACCCGGCGCCCGGGCCCTCGTGCGCGACCCCGCCGACGACATGTTCCGGCTCGGGACGTCGGAGGCCGTACGGGAGGCCCTGACCCTGCGGCGGACCGTACGCGAGTTCACCGGCGATCCCGTCGACCCCGGCTCGGTGCGCCGGGCCGTCGCCGCGGCCGTGACCGCGCCCGCCCCGCACCACACCACGCCCTGGCGGTTCGTGCTCCTGGAGTCGCCCGAGTCCCGGCTGCGGCTGCTCGACGCCATGCGGGACGCGTGGATCGACGACCTGCGCCGCGACGGCAAGTCCGAGGACTCCATCGCCAAGCGGGTGCGCCGCGGTGACGTCCTGCGCAACGCGCCCTACCTCGCCGTGCCCTGCCTCGTCATGGACGGCTCCCACCACTACGGCGACCCGCGCCGCGACGCCGCCGAACGCGAGATGTTCGTCGTCGCCGCGGGCGCGGGCGTGCAGAACTTCCTCGTCGCCCTCGCGGGCGAGCGGCTCGGCTCCGCCTGGGTGTCCTCGACCATGTTCTGCCGCGACGTCGTACGGAAGGTCCTCGACCTGCCCTACGACTGGGACCCGCTCGGCGCGGTCGCCATCGGCCACCCCGCCGCGGCACCCAAGGAACGGCCGGCACGGGAGGCGACGGAGTTCGTCGAGGTGCGCTGAGGGGTGGGGGGCCGGGCTGTCGGGCGGGGGCCGGGCTGTCGGGCGGGGCCGGTGGCCCTGAGGACGGGCGGGTGCCGGTGGTCCTGAGGGCGGGAAGGTGCCGGTGGCCTGAGGACGGGCGGGTGCCGGCGGGTGCTGGTGGGGCTGGGCGCGTGCGCTGGTCAGAGGCCGGCGATGTTGCCCGGTGTCCTGCGGGGGGCGCGGCGGGGCGGGACCCTGCCGCTGAGCAGGATGAGGCGGGCCGCGCGGTGGCGCTGGCCCGTGTACGGCTCCAGGAGGGCGAGCATCGCCGCGTCGTCGGCGTCGCGGTCGCCCGCGAGCGCCCAGCCGACGATGCCGGGAAGGTGGAGGTCGCCGGTGGTGACCTCGTCGGCGGCGCCGTTGCTGCGCTGGACCGTCTCGGCGCTCGTCCACGGGCCGATCCCCGGAACCAGTTCCAGGCGCGCGCGTGCCGCCGGCCCGTCCATCTGCGCGGCTTCCTCCAGGCGGGACGCCACCCTGGCCGCGCGCACGATCGTGGCCGCGCGCTTCCCGTCGACGTTCGCCCTGTGCCACTCCCACGACGGGATCTGCGTCCACGTCCAGGCGTCCGGCATCACGTACATGCCCTCGGGCGCCGGGCCGGGCGCCGGCTCTCCGTACTTCCGCACGAGGGTGCGCCACGACCCGTACGCCTCGTGCGTCGTGACCTTCTGCTCCAGCACCGACGGGATCAGCGACTCCATGACCAGGCCCGTACGCGTGAGGCGCAGGCCCGCGCGGCGGCGGTGCGTCGCCAGGAGCAGCTTGTGCCGGGGGACGAACGCGGTCGGGTCGTCGTCGGCCCCGAGCAGGGCCGGAAGCGCGCGCCGGAGCCAGGCCGCGCCCGGGCCCCACGCCTCCGCCTCGACCTCGCCCCCCTCGATCCGGACGCGCAGGGTGCCGGGGCCTTCGGGGGTACGGCTCGCCCGCCAGACGGAGCCGTCGGGGGTCGTACGGAAGGTGGGGTCGGCGGGGCCGCGGCGGAGGGGGCCGAGGGTGAGGCCCAGGTCCAGGGCCGGGGCCGGTTCTTGGGCCAGGTCCGGGTCGTGGCTCTGTCCCGGGTCCGGCGAGCCCGGTACGGGGACGTGGCCGCCACGGACCGTGGTGCGGGTGGGGCGGGGTGCGAAGCGGCCGGCCATGGTTCGAGGGTAGCGGGACGTTGTGCGGGGGCGGGTGGGTGAGCGGGGGCCGGGCGGGGGGGGGCGGGCCTCCGGGTGGGCGAGCGGGGGTGGGCGGCGCCCTGGGGGTTGTGCCCACCCGTTCCGCCCCTGGCGGACGCATGCCCACAACCGGGGTGGCCACGGGCGGGGCGGGGGCACGGAGGCGGCCGCGACCGGGGCGGCCGCGGGCGAGGTGGTGGGCACGACCGGCAGGGGCCGCGACCCAGGGAGGGTCGCGGCCGGGGTGGGGCACTACGGGTGGGCGGGGGTCAGCGGCCTTGGTATTTGGCGGAGGTGGTGCGGGCGGTGGGGAGTTTGTTGTAGAGGCGGCCGCCGGGGCATTCGGTGGCGAAGCCGTCGCGGTGGCCGGCGATGGCGTTGAAGCGGACGGTGGTGCCCTTGCGGTAGCGGTTGCCGCCGCCGGAGACGAGGTAGGCGGCGCCCTTGGGGTTCACGCCGTGGAGGCCGAGCTTCCAGGCGGTGAGGCGGGCGACGGCGGTGACGACGGCGGCCGGGGGCGCGCTCTGGCTGTAGGTGCCGAGGACGGCGATGCCCATGCTGTTGGTGTTGAAGCCGAGGGTGTGGGCGCCGAGGACGGGCTTGGCGACGCCGCCGGCCCGGCCCTCGTAGATGTTGCCGCACTTGTCGACGGCGAAGTTGTAGCCGAAGTCCCGCCAGCCGCTGCTCTTCACGTGGTAGCGGTAGATGCTGCGCAGGACGGAGGGGGCCTGGCCGCAGGTGTAGTTGTTGCCGGTGGCGCTGTGGTGGACGAAGGCCGCCTTGATCGTCTTGGTGTAGACGAAGCCCTTCTCGCGGAGGCTCTCGTCGGCTCCCCACCCCTTCCGCGTGATGATCTTCGGGCGGGGGCCGATGTACGGCTTCGCCGCGGCGAACGCGACGGGAGCGGCCTGCCCCGCGGTCCTGGCCGGCGCCTGCCGGAACGTGAGCTCCGTCGCTTCCTTCGACAGGGCCGGGATCCAGCTCGCCCCGTACGCCGCCAGCTGGGAGTCGACCCCGCCGGCCGCCGCTTCCGCCGCGCTCAGCCCCGCGGGGACGTCCGCGGCCGCCGGGTCGGCGACCGTACGGCCGCGGCGGGGCTCCTGCGGCTCGGCCGCCGGGTCCTCCCCCGGGTCGACGAGTTCCAGGCGGAGGCCGGCGGGGAGCGGCTCCTCCCCTCGTACGCGGATCTCGACGCCGTCCGAGTCGCCCACCCACAGGGGCGCGGTGGAGCCCCGGAGCACCCGGGTGGTGCCTTCCGCCGTGTCCGGGTCGGCTCCGTGTTCCTCGTTGTGGGTCTCGACGTCCTGCCACGGCGACCAGGCGTCGCCGCCGGTGGCCCGGGTGCGGACCTGCACGGTCCCGTGCAGCGGGGCCACCGGGTCGTCCCAGACGACGCCGACGAGCGAGAAGGGCCTGACGTCGCGTCGGGTGAGCCCCTGTTCGCCCGCGCCCGCCGTCTCCCCGCCCAGCGCCCGGCTGGCACCGGTCAGGGGCACGAGCGGCAGGGACCGGGTGGAGCCCGGCAGGTCGGGCGCGGGCGGCAGCGCCGAGCCCGCCGGGTCGGCCGGACCCGCAGGGGGCAGCCCTGGGGCCGCCGGGTCCGCCGGAGGCAGCGCCGGGTCCGCCAGGTCCGCCGAAGGCGGCTCTGCGGCGGTCGTCGGCGGCAGTTCCGGGGGCGTCGACGGCAGCGCGGGGTTCGCCGGTGGTGTCGCGGGTGGTGTCGACGGCAGCGCGGGGACCGCCTGTGGCAGCCCGAGCGCCGAGGGCACCGCGGCCGCCGCGGGAGCGGCGAGGGAGGCCGGCAGGGCGAGCACCGCCGCGCAGGTGACGGCGATCGAGGAGGCGAGTGAGGCACGCATGGGCCGATCGTGCGTATCCCGGGACCGTTCCGCGCGTCGGGAATCCGCCCGGAAATTGACGGACCGTCGGGCCGACCGGTGGACGGCGTCACCGGTACGGCGGACCCCGTACCCCCGCCCGCGTACGCTGTCCGGCGTGAACGCCAGCGACCGCACCCCCGCCGACCTGCTGCGATCCGCGCTCGCCGCGGACCCGGCCCGCCCTTTGATCACTTTCTACGACGACGCCACCGGTGAGCGCGTGGAATTGTCCGTCGCCACCTTCGCCAATTGGGTGGCCAAGACGGCGAACCTGCTCCAGGGCGAACTGTCCGCCGCGCCGGGCGACCGGCTCGCGCTGCTGCTGCCCGCGCACTGGCAGACGGCCGTCTGGCTGCTGGCCTGCGCCTCCGTCGGGGTGACCGCGGAGGTCGGCGGCGACCCCGCAGACGCCGACCTGGTGGTCGCGGGCCCGGACACCCTGGAGGCGGGTCTCGCCTGCTCCGGGGAGCGGATCGCGCTCTCGCTCGCCCCGCTCGGACGCCGCTTCCCCGCCGCGCCCGCCGGGTACGCGGACTACGCGGTCGAGGTGCCGAGCCAGGGCGACCGTTTCGCCCCGTTCGCACCGGTCGACGCGGACGCTCCGGCGCTCGTCGTCGACGGTACGGAACACAGCGGCGCGCAGCTCGTCGAGCAGGCCCGCGCCGACGCGGCGGCCCTCGGCCTCGCCCCCGGCTCCCGGCTCCTCTCCGGCCTCGGCTACGACGGCTGGCAGGGCCTCTCCTCCGGCCTGTACGCCCCCCTCGCGGCCGGCGGTTCCGTGGTGCTGTGCCGGAACCTGGACCAGCTGGGCGCCGAGGGCCTGGAGAAGCGGGTGGAGAGCGAGCGGGTGACCCACACGGCCCGCTGAGCCGCGGCGGCCACCGCGCCGACCGCCCTCGGGAACGCCGCTTCACCCGCTCGGCCCAGCACCGCGCCGAGTCCCCGGGTCCGTGCGCCGAGTCCGGTACATGATCGGCCGGAGGGACTCGACTCCCTTCCGCACAACCATGCGTCGGGCTCGGCCGTCTCCTTCGACGACCGGTGGCCGCCCGTCGCGCCGCCGACGCCATGAAGGACGGACCCAGACGTGACGGACCGTGCAGGCACGCCCGCCGAACCGGACCCGGCGGCAGCGGAGGACGCGACGGCGTCCGGTGACACCGGGACGCCCGGCGCGCCGGCGGGTCCGGCGGTGCCGGGGGCACCGGACGCGCCGGCAGGGCAGGCGGGTCCGGGGGCGCCGGAGGGAGAAGCCGGGACACCTGAAGGACCCGGGGCGCCGGAGGGACCCGGGGCACCTGAGGGACCCGGCGGGCCAGGAGTGCCGGGGTCCCCGGAAGGACCTGCCCCCAGTGCGCCCGAAGGGCCCGGGGCCCCGAAGGGACCCGGTGCGCCTGATGGACCCGGAACCCCGGACGGGCCCGGGACCCCGGCGCCGGCACCGCGCAAGCGGCACTGGTTGCGGTGGACGGCGCTCGGTGTGTCGGTGGTGGTGTTGGGGGCGGCCGGGGTCGGGTGGTGGTTCTACCGGAAGCTGGACGGCAACATCACGACGGACACGACGGCCGCCGACGAGCTCCGGAGGTACGAGAAGGAGCGGCCGTCGGCGGGGACGTCGAGCGCCCGGAACATCCTGCTCATCGGCTCGGACACGCGGGCCGGCGAGGGGAACGGGAAGTACGGCCGGGACAAGGGCACACAGCGCTCGGACACGACGATCCTGCTGCACCTGTCGGCGGGGAACACGAGCGCGACCGCCGTCTCCCTGCCCCGCGACCTGATGGTGACGATCCCGAGCTGCCGCAAGCCCGACGGGACCCGCACCCGCGAGCAGTTCGCGCAGTTCAACTGGGCCTTCGAGTTCGGCGGCACGGCGTGCACGATCCGTACGGTCGAGAAGCTGACCGGGATCCGGGTGGACCACCACATGGTGATCGACTTCCGGGGCTTCAAGAAGATGGTGGACGCTGTGGACGGCGTGGAGATCTGCCTCAAGGAGCCGGTGAACGACGCCGACGCCCATCTGAAGCTGCCCGCGGGGCGCCAGACGCTCCACGGCGAGCAGGCGCTGGGCTTCGTACGGGCGCGGAAGTCGATCGGCAACGGCAGCGACACCGAACGCATGGACCGCCAGCAGCAGTTCCTCGGCGCGCTCGTCAACAAGGTGCAGAGCGACGGGGTGCTGCTCAACCCGACCAAGCTCTACCCGGTCCTGGACGCGGCGACCAAGGCGATCACCACGGACCCGGGGCTCGACTCGCTGCGGGACCTGTACGACCTGGCGCGGACGATGCGGTCCGTGCCGACGGAGAGGGTGCAGTTCCTCACGGTGCCGCGGCGCTCGTACGCGTACGACGCGAACCGGGACGAACTGGTGCAACCGGCGGCGAGTCAACTCTTCAAGCAGCTACGGGAGGACAGGCCCGTCGTGGTGGAGGCGAGCACCGGGGACGACGGCCGGAAGCCCGCCGCGGACGGGAAGCCCGACGACGCGGACACCCAGGCGCCGTCGCCCGCCCCCACCTTCACCGGGCGGAACGCGGCGGAAGTCGTGTGCTCCTGACAAGGGGCCGACGGGGGCGGCGAGTAAAGGGCGACTCAAGGGGAGGGCGGGGAGCGATGAGGTTTGAGCAAATTGTCCAGTTGTAAGCAGCGTGGAATTTGTCACGCACGTCGCCCCACGCTGAACTGGGCGGATAGTGTGACGCGATCCGGTGCACCCCGACCGCGTGGTCGCACTCACCAAGGATCGAACAACCGAGAGAGCGGCGCCCTGTGGGGGAGGCGCCTCGCGTGGCACCGACGGAGGATTCGAGTAACCGTGGACGCGCACAGCCGTGGACGGGCGGACGAGATCGACCCCGCCGACCAGTGGGTACTCAACCCGCAGACGGGCAACTACGAACTGCGACTGGACCGCTCCGCTGAGCAGCCGCCGACGCCGACCCGCACCCGCAGACCCGCCCCCTCCACCCCGTCGCCCGCGCCGACCGAGGCACCCGTCCCCGGCCAGCGCCGCCGCCGCGCCCCCGAGCCGGCCGACGCCGGCCGGATCCCGCCCCAGGGCCGACGCAAGCGCAAGCAGGGCGCGTCCCGCAAGAAGAAGGTCCTCCTGTGGACCGGCGGCACGATGGCGTTCGTCCTGGTGGGCGGCGCGGCCGGCGCGTACGCCCTCTACAAGAAGCTCGACGGCAACCTCGACGTCGTCGAGGTCGTCGGCCAGAACACCAGCAAGGGCTTCGCCAAGGGCAAGGCCTTCAACATCCTGATCATCGGCACCGACAAGCGGACCGGCGAGGGCAACGCGGGCTACGGCGACAAGAACAGTCCCGGCCACGCCGACACCACGATCCTCTTCCACGTCTCCAAGGACCGGACGAACGCCACGGCGCTCTCCATCCCGCGCGACATGAAGACGGACATCCCCGAGTGCCAGACGCTCCAGCCCGACAAGACCATCAAGACGATCCCCGCCGAGAAGGACGTCCGCTTCAACGTCAGCCTCGGCCAGAGCGGCCGTGACGCCGGCTGCGTCATGCGCACGGTCAAGGAGCTGACCGGCGTCGAGGTGGACCACTTCATGATGGCCGACTTCAACGCCGTCAAGGAGATGACGACGGCCGTCGGCGGCGTGAAGGTCTGCGTCGAGAAGGCCGTCAACGACCCGAAGTCCCATCTGAAGCTGCCGGCCGGCGAGTCCGTCATCAAGGGCGAGCAGGCCCTCGCCTTCGTCCGCACCCGGCACAGCTTCGGCAACGAGAGCGACCTGGACCGCATCAAGGTCCAGCAGCAGTTCCTCAGCTCGATGATCCGCCAGATGAAGTCGGACGACACGCTGACGGACCCGGGCAAGCTGCTCGACCTCGCCAACGCGGCGACGAGCGCGCTCACCGTCGACTCCGGCATAGGTTCACTCACCAAGCTCCAGGACCTGGCCGGCGAACTGTCCTCGATCGACACCAAGAACATCGCGTTCACGACCCTGCCGGTCATCGACAACCCCGCCGAGAAGGTCAGGGCGACGGTCGTCCCCGACCCGGTCAAGGCGCCGCAGCTGTTCGCGATGCTCCGGTCCGACACCTCGCTCACCGAGGTGAAGAAGCAGCAGCAGGAAGCCAAGAACGCCCAGACGCAGGCGCAGGCGGCGCTCCTCAAGGGCGCGCGGTCCACCGCCGCCGAGGTGCGCGTCGACGTCTTCAACGGCAGCGGCATCCAGGGCGCGGCCCAGGCGACCATCAACTGGCTGCAGAACGACCAGGGCGTGAACCGCTCCACCAACAGGAGCAACGCCCCCGAGAAGGCGGCGAAGACCACGCTCACCTATGCACCGAACCAGGCAGACCAGGCCCGCAAGCTCGCGGACCTGATGGGTCTGCCCGCCTCGGCTCTCAAGCCGGGCACACAGGACGCCGGGGTACGCGAGCCCATGACGCTCGTCCTCGGCGCCGACTTCAAGGGCGCGGGGGTGCCCGTCACCGGACCGGCAAAGGCGCCGAAGGATCTGGAGAAGGTAGCAGCTGACACGCAGGTGTGCGCCAAGTGATCCGGAGACAACGGGGCTTGACGCACTCCTGACTGACGAGGGGACCTGGGGTGGGACAGAACAGCGTGCGTGGGGAGGGAACGCGGAAACGCGTTCCGCGCGCCCGTGAACTGGGCTGGGACGACGACCTGTACGGCGCCGGAGAGGCGACCGGCGCGGGGCGCGAGGCTTCCGGGGACGAGGCCGTGGAGGCCGACGCGCCCGCGTCGACCCGCGCCTCGCGCCGGCGCGGCGGCGGGAACGGCGGTGGCACGGACCCGGGGGGGCGCGCCACCGCGCGGCGGCGCGCCAAGAAGACCGGCAAGCGCAAGGTGCTGCGCTGGGTGGCGATCACCCTCTCGGTGCTGATACTCGGCACGGCCGGCGCCGGATTCCTGTACTACAAGCACCTGAACGACAACATCCGCGGCGGCAGCCGCGCGGGCGGCGACAGCGGCGTCAAGAAGGCCGCGCCCAACGCGCTGGGCGACACCCCGCTGAACATCCTGCTCATCGGCTCCGACAACCGTGCGGACCCGAAGAACGTGGCCCTGGGCGGCGGAAAGAACCTCCGGAACAGCAAGCCGCTGGCCGACGTGCAGATGCTGCTGCACGTCTCGGCGGACCGGAAGAACGCCTCCGTCATCTCCATCCCGCGTGACACCGTCGTCCCCATCCCCAAGTGCACGGGCGACGACGGCCAGTCGTACGCGGCCACCACGGAGAGCCCGATCAACGAGACGCTGGGGCGCGGCGGTCCCGGCTGCACCCTCACCACCTGGGAGCGCCTCTCCGGGGTCTACATCGACCACTGGATCATGGTCGAGTTCTGGGGTGTCGTGGCGATGGCCGACGAGATCGGCGGTGTCCCCGTCTGCGTGGACAGCGGTGTCAGCGACCACCCGACGAAGCTGCAGCCCGGAGGTTCCGGCCTGAAGCTGCCCGAGGGCACGCACGAGGTCAAGGGCGAGCAGGCGCTCCAGTGGCTGCGCACCCGGCACGCGTTCGGCAGCGACCAGAACCGCGCCAAGGCCCAGCACATGTACATGAACGGCATGGTCGAGAAGCTCCAGAAGCAGAACGCCTGGACCGACACCGGCCGCCTGACGGGCCTGGCGGAGACCGCCACCAGGGCGCTCCAGGTCTCCGACGAGATCCGTTCGGTGAAGGGGCTCTTCGACCTGTCGATGCAGCTCAAGAACGTGAAGCTGGACCGCCTCACCACGGCGAACATCCCGACCGCCCAGTGGTCGAAGGACAAGAACAAGAACGTCCTGGTCGAGAGTTCGGCCGAGAAGATGTTCGCGATGCTCCGCGACGACGTCGCCTTCGACAAGAACGGCAACCCGGCCGACGCGAAGCCGAAGCCGACCGCCTCCGCCAAGCCGAAGGCCACCGCCGAGGCGCCCGGTTCGCTCGGCGTGACGGTCCTCAACGGCACCGGCAGCGACGCCGAGCCCGCCGCCGAGGGCCGCGCCCGCACGATCGTCGAGCTCCTCCAGGGCAAGGGCTTCAGCCAGGCCGAGTCCTCCCAGGACGCCGCGAGCCGTAAGGACACCGTGGTCACCTACCCCAAGGCGGACGGCGACCAGGGCAAGGCGAACGCCCTGTCCGTGGCCAAGGCCCTCGGGCTGCCCGACTCGGCCGTACGGGCCGACGCGAAGGCCGAGGGCCTCACGCTCGTCGTCGGCGCCGACTGGCGCGAGGGCACGGTCTACAAGAAGCCGGCCGCCGAGGCCGGTGACATCCCGGACGGTGCGGAGGTCCTCCGCGGCAACGACAAGGGCTGCATGCACATCTTCGATCCGTACAAGTGGGACGGGAAGAGCTGACCCGCCCCCCGCCGCGTACGAACGAAGGCCGGACCCCCTCGGAGGGGGCCCGGCCTTCGCCGTATCGCGTACGGGACCGTCAGACGCGCTCCGCCTTCACCGCCGGGCGGCGGCTCGCGATGACCTTCTTCGCGAGGGAGCGGGGGCTGGTGAGGAAGCCGTAGCCCCAGGACATGTGCATGGTGGCGAGGGCCACCGGGATCTGCAGACGGGCCTTCAGGGGCAGGCCCTTGCCCGCCGGGAGGGAGCCGGCCGTGATCGCCGCGAGGTAGCCCGCGGGGATGACGAAGCCCAGCGGGGTGAGGACGGCGCCCACGACGAGGCCGGCGGCGATGGCGCAGACGGCGGTCGGCGGGGCGAGGTAGCGGAGGTTGATGGAGCCCTGGTGGTAGCGGGCCACCACGTGCCGCCAGCGGCCGTAGTCCTTGTACTGCTTGGCGAGGGCCTTCACGGAGGGCCGCGGGCGGTACTGGACGCGGAGTTCCGGCGAGAACCAGATGAGGCCGCCGGCCTCGCGGATGCGGAAGTTCAGCTCCCAGTCCTGGGCGCGGATGAACTCGACGTTGTAGCCGCCCTGCTGTTCCAGCGCCTCGCGCCGGAAGACGCCCAGGTACACGGTCTCGGCGGGGCCCGCCTCGCCGCCCGTGTGGAAGGCGGCGTTGCCGACGCCGATCTTCGAGGTCATCGCGGCGGCGACCGCGTCCTCCCAGGCGTTCTCGCCCTCGGCGTGCATCACCCCGCCGACGTTCTGCGCGCCGGTCTCCTCCAGGAGCCGGACGGCGGTGGCGATGTAGTTCGGGGAGAGCATGCCGTGGCCGTCGACACGCACCACGATCGGGTGGTGGGAGGCCTGGATCGCCGCGTTGAGGGCTGCGGGGGTACGGCCGGTGGGGTTCGGCACCGTGTGGACGCGGCGCTTGTCCGAGGCGGTTTCGCGGACGAGCTCGGCGGCGATCTCGTCCGTGCGGTCCGTGGACGGGCCGAGGGCGATCACCACCTCCATCTCGCCGTCGTACTCCTGCTCCAGGATGTGACGAACCGAGGTGCGCAGGTACCGCTCCTCGTTGAGGACCGGCATGATCACGGAGACGGGGGGCGTGGCGTTCATTGCCCGCCACGTTACCGCGAATGGGGGACAGCGGTGCGCGCCGAGCGGGTGGCGGCCCCTGGCGGTGATCGTATGGGCCTACGGTGCTCACGGTTCCCCTTGTCACACCCGCGGAGGTGTCCGTCCGTGCCCACACCGCCCCGCAGGCCCCGTCCCCGGTCCGCCGCCCGTCCCGTACCGGTCCGCCGGCGGCGGAGGCGCCCCCGGTGGGGGATGCGGATGGCGACGGCGCTGTCCGTGGCGGTCCTCGCCGCGGGCGGCATCGGGCACGCCGTGGTGACCGGCCTGGACACCGGGATCACCCGGGTCGACCCCTTCAAGGACATGAAGAACCGTCCGCAGGCCGGGCACGGGATGAACGTCCTGGTCGTCGGCACCGACGGCCGCGACCGGATCACCCCCGAGGAGAAGGCGAAGTACCGGCTCGGCGGCGCGCCCTGCCACTGCACCGACACGGTGATGCTCGTCCACATCTCCGAGGACCGGGAACGGGCCAGCGTGGTGAGCCTCCCCCGCGACTCGTACGCCGAGATGCCCGAGCACACCGACCTGAACAGCGGCAAGAAGCACCGCGCCCACCCGGTGAAGCTGAACGCGGCCTACGCGGAGGGCGGGCCCGGGCTCACCGTGCGGACCGTCGAGTCGATGACCGGCGTCAAGATCGACCACTACCTGGAGGTCGACTTCACCAGCTTCATGAAGACCGTCGACGCCGTCGGCGGCGTCCAGATCTGCACGACCAGGGCGGTCAAGGACGCGTACACCGGGCTCGACCTGGCGGCCGGCACCCATGAGCTCGACGGCGGGCAGGCCCTCCAGTACGTCCGCTCCCGCCACATCGACGGTGCCGCCGACATCGGGCGCATGCAGCGCCAGCAGCGCTTCCTCGCGGCGCTCATCGAGCGGACGACCAGCGGCGGGGTGCTGCTCAACCCGGTGCGCTTCCGCGAGGTCGCCACGACGATGCTGAGCTCCGTACGGGCCGACGAGGACTTCGGTACGGACCAGCTGCTCGCCCTCGCCAAGGCGATGCGCGCCTTCACCCCCGCCTCGTCCGAGTTCGTGTCCGTGCCGATCGGAGACATGAGCTTCCCCGTGAAGGGCATCGGGTCGACGGTGAAGTGGGACGCGGTCAAGGCCCAGAAGCTGTTCCAGGCGCTCCGCGACGACCGGCCGCTCGCCGCGCAGAAGGCGGCGACCTCGTCGAAGGCCCCGAAGGCGGCCGTCGTGGACGTGGCGCCGCGCACCATCCGCGTCCAGGTCTACAACGGGACCCGCACGGACGGGCTCGGCCGCAAGGTCGACGACGCGCTGCGCGCGACCGGCTTCGACACCACCCGCACCCCGATGACGGGGGCCGGCCGGGAGTACCCGCGCACGGTCGTCGAGTACGACCCCCGCTGGGACCGGTCGGCGAAGTCCCTCGCGGCGGCGCTGCCGGGGGCGGAGCTGCGGGCGGTGGCGGGGCGGGGCGGGACGCTGCGGGTGACGGTGGGCGGGAACTACCGCGGGGTCGCGGCGGTGCGGGCGGAGGACGCGGGGCGGGGTGGGCCGTTCGAGGCGGTCACGGGGGACCAGGTGGTGTGTCCGTAGCCGGCGCGGGGTCCCCGGCGGGGGCTTGGCGCGCATCCGTCGCCGTTGCGGGGCGGCTTGGCGCGAATCCGTAGGCGGTACGGGTGCGGGTGCGGGCCGGCGCCTGGCGCGGCGGGGCGCCGTTTCGTTGTGCCCACCCGTTCCGCCCTGCAGTGGGATTGCCCACAACGAAAGGGCGCGCTAGTCCTCGTAGCCTTCGGCGGCTCGGCGTTCGCGGAGGGCTTTGATGGCCTGGCGGCGGGCGAGGCGGTGGGTGCGGCGGATCTGGGCTTCCTGGTTGCGCCGCTTGTCCTGCTCGGTCTCGGGGACGACCTGGGGGACGCGGCGGGGCTTGCCGTCGGCGTCGACGGCGGCGAAGACGAGGTAGGCGGAGCCGACCTGGGTGGCGGGGGTGGACTCGTTCCAGCGCTCGGCCATGACGCGGACGCCGACCTCCATGGAGGAGCGGCCGGTCCAGTTGACCTGGGCCTTGACGTGGAGGAGGTCGCCGACGCGGACGGGTTCGAGGAAGGCCATCTCGTCCATGGAGGCGGTGACGGCGGGGCCGCCGGAGTGCCGGCCCGCGACGGCGCCGGCGGCGTCGTCGACCAGCTTCATGATCACGCCGCCGTGCACCGTACCGAGGAGGTTGGTGTCGTGGCTCGTCATGATGTGGCTGAGGGTGGTGCGGGAGGCGGAGGTCGGCTTGCCCGGGAGGTCGTCCGGGATATCGCCCTGTTCTGTCATGCCCTCCACCATATGCCGGGTCCTGCGGCGGGTAGTCGTTCGGTCCGCTTTGCATCAGCTTGGCAACAGCACCGGTCCGATCTTCTACCCGGGCTGTCGCCCGGAAAGGCCTGCCCGGCACACTGGTCCGTATGAATGACTGGCCTGAAGACGGCGGGTACGGCCGCGGAAACGCGAACTCCCAGCCCGAGGGACCCCGCCGGATGAGCCATGTGCAGCGCCCGCAGGCTCCGCAGCAGCCCCGCTACGACCAGGGGCAGGGCCGCGGACAGGGCTACGGCCAGGGCGGCCAGGGCCAGGGCTACAACCCGAACTACACGCAGGCCCGCAACGAGGGCTACGACTCCGGCTACAACACCGGCCAGGTCTACGGCGGCTCCCCGCAGGGCGGCGCCCAGGGCGGCGGCAACGGCGCCCCGCCGTACGCGCCCCAGGGGCCCGGGCGTCCCGCGCCGGACTGGCGCAAGCGCGCCAAGGTGGGCTCGATCGTGCTGGTCGTCGGCGTCCTCGCCTGGGGCATCGGCACGTACGCGTGGGCCAGCTCACAGATGCGGAACGAGGTCGATCTCGCCAAGGTCATCGAGCGGCCCGAGGAGGGCGACTGCACGACGTACCTGATCGTCGGCTCCGACAGCCGCGAGGGCATGTCCGCCGAGGAGAAGAAGAAGCTGCACACCGGCTCGGCCGAGGGCAAGCGGACCGACTCCATGATGATCCTCGCGGCCTGCTCCAGCGGGAACACGATGATCTCGCTGCCCCGTGACTCCTGGGTGACGATTCCGAGCTTCGTCGGCTCCGAGTCGGGCAAGTCGTACCCGGCGCGCGGCGGCTCGAAGCTGAACGCGGCCTACGCGATGGACGGCCCCGAGCTGCTCGTGCGGACCGTCGAGTTCAACACCGGGCTGCGCATCGACCACTACGCGGAGATCGGCTTCGCCGGCTTCGCGAACATCGTGGACGCGCTCGGCGGCGTCGAGCTGAACATCGACAAGGGCTTCAAGGACAAGAAGTCCGGCGCCGACTTCCAGGCCGGTGAGCAGACCCTCAACGGCGAGCAGGCGCTGGCGTTCGTCCGGACCCGGTACGCGTTCGCCGACTCGGACCTCCAGCGGACCAAGAACCAGCAGAAGTTCCTCTCCGCGCTGGCCAACCAGGCGGCGACGCCGGGCACGATCCTCAACCCGTTCGCGCTGTACCCGACGCTCGGCGCCGGCCTGGACACGCTGATCGTGGACAAGGACATGTCGCTGTACGACCTCGGGAAGATGTTCTTCGCGATGAAGGGCGTCAGCAGCGGCGACGGCAAGTCCATGAACATGCCGCTCGCGGGCTCCGCGCCGCAGAACTCCCTCAAGTGGGACATGCCGAAGGTGAAGCAGCTCGTCGAGCAGATCAAGAACGACGAGAAGGTCACGGTGACGTCGAACCGCTGACCGGTGCTCACCGGGCACGCCGGGCACGCCGGGCACGCCGGGACGGCACCGGGACACGTCGGGACACACGCGAAGGCGCCCCTCACGAGCGATCGTGAGGGGCGCCTTCGCGTGTGCGGTGCGCGGTGGCCGGGGCTCCGGTCAGCCGACGACCCGGTACAGGGTCTGGCCGTTGGGTCCGGTCTCCACCTTGCGGACGGCGGGGTCGCCCTCCGGGAGGCCGGGCTGGTTCTTCCACTGGAGGACCCACGTCACGTCGTACTTGTGGAGCAGTTCGATCCGCTCCTCGCGGGAGGTGCCCTCGGCGAAGTACCGCTTCGCGTCGGCGACGCGCTCGTCCTCGTCCGGCAGGAAGAAGTCCGGGTAGGGGACGGTCACCGTGTAGAAGCCGAAGGCGGGCAGCTTCTGGGCCGCCTTCCAGTCGGTCATGAAGACGTCGCCGTACTTGGCGTGCTCCGCGACCCAGTGGTAGGTGCGCGGGGGCTGCCAGGTGCCCTCGGTGACCGTGGTGGACAGCGCGTCCTGGCGGAGGATGAAGCCGAGGCCGGAGCGCTGCCCCCAGAGGCCCATGGCGAGGGCCACGGCGAGGGCGGTGCCGAAGACGGCCTTGAAGAGCTTGCGGCCCGCCTCCGCGGCGGCGATCGCGGCGGCGATCTGCGCGGGGATGACGACGGCGGGCAGCACGCGGCCGTACGACCACTTGTCGAGGACGTAGCCGGCCGCGACCATCGCCAGGGCGACGAGGAACCACAGCACCAGCGGGTCGCGCCGGTCGCGGACGAAGCGCAGGGCGAGGGCGACGACGCCCACGACCATGACCAGGCCGTAGACCGGGAAGAGGTTGTTGTAGAGGACCTTGTGGATGTCCTCCAGGCCGCCGATGCCGAAGAGCGAGAAGAACGAGTAGTACGGCCAGAGGGCCAGTACCGCAAGGCCGGCGACGACCGCGCCGACCAGCTTGAGCCAGGTCTCCCTGACGGGCCACGGGCGGGCTCCGCCGAGGACGCCGATCGCGCCGAGCGTGATCACGACGCCGGAGAACTGGTGACTGAGCATCAGGACGGCCCACAGCACGCCGAGTCCCAGGTACGACTGCCAGCCGGTGGCCGAGCCGCGCCGCAGCGCGAGCCGGAGGAGGGCCAGGAAGTGCATGCCGAGGGCGAGCGTGAAGACGCTCGGGTACGCCATGATCAGGCCGAGGGAGGCGAAGCCGAGGAAGCCGCTCCAGGCGAAGCCCTTGGTGCCCCAGAGGAACAGCACGCAGAGGACCGCGAGCGGCGGTGCGACGCGCCGGTCGGTGAAGGTCCGCGTGAAGAACCAGACGCCCGTGAAGAGCAGCACGAGGCTGAGGACGGCCGCGAGGCGCAGGATGTGGAAGGTGTTGAGGTCGGTCGCCTTGGCGACCAGGCTCAGGAAGACCATCCACGGCGAGTAGTACGGGCTGTCCGTGGCGGAGTCCACCATCGGGTTGCCCGGGTGGATCAGGTCGTGGCGCAGTCGCTGGATCGTGGCGGCGTGCACGCCGAGGTCGCCGGTCCAGGGCAGGCGCACCACCATGAAGACGAACGCCGTCACGACCAGGAGGAGCGCGCCGTGCACCGCCGCGAGCACCCGGCTCTCGGAGAAGAGCCGGGCGAGCCACGGGGACCCCTCGGAGGGCGGCGGGGTGGGCCTGTCGGCCGACGCCCGGGCCACGTCTCCCGAGGAGTCCCTGCGTATGGAGGAGAGGCTCACTTACGGCCCCGGGAGCGGACCCGAAGCTTCCACGGCATGGCGATGGACTCGAGCTGGACGGCGAGGTTCATCTTGGACTCGCCGACGGTGCGGTCCTCGAAGTGGATCGGCACCTCCATGACCTGGAAGCCCTTGCGCAGCGCGGCGTACTTCATCTCGACCTGGAAGCTGTAGCCGGCGCTGCCGACGGAGCCGAGGTCGATGGCGCGCAGCGCGTCGGCGCTCCACAGGTTGAAGCCGCCCGTGATGTCGCGCACACGGGTGCCGAGGATGGTGCTGGCGTAGGCGTTGGCCCAGCGGGAGAGGAGCTTGCGGTGGGCGCCCCAGGCGTCGGAGAGGGTGCCGCCGGGGACGTACCGGCTGCCGACGACCAGACCGGCGTCGGTGGAGAGGGCGACGCCGAGCATCTCGGCGATCTTGCCCTCGGGGTGGGAGCCGTCGGCGTCCATCTGGAGGACGTAGGCGGCGCCGTCCTCGACGGCCTTGCTCATGCCGGCCGCGTAGGCGCGGCCGAGGCCGTCCTTGGCGGTGCGGTGCATGACCGACATCCGCGGGGTGCCGTCCTCGGCGTGGAACTTCTGGGCGAGCTCCTCGGCTATCTGGCCGGTGCCGTCCGGGGAGGAGTCGTCGACGATGAGCAGCCGCAGGCCGGGTATGTCGAGGTCCATGAGCAGTTCGGCCATGCGCGGCACGTTGCCGGCCTCGTTGTACGTGGGCATGACCACGGTCAGCGGGGTGCGGCCCCACGTCTCGGGGAGAGCGCCCGCACGGCCGGTCGCGACGTCATCCGCACCGGGGTTCTGGTACACACCTGTCACTGGATTGCTGCCTCACTGACGACTGAAGGTTGGAGATCCGGTGGAGCGGGCCGGGGGCCGCTCCGGGTGCCCGGGAATCCCCTCGGACCCGTCGGGTCCGAGGGACACGCGAAGACTCAGGGCCGGGTCATCGGTCCGAGGAGAAGCGGAGCGCGGCGTCGGGCAGCTCTGCCTCGCACCACACGCGCGCACCGGCACGCACCTCGTTGTCCGCGCCGACCCTGGCTCCGTCGCCGACGACCGCGCTGTCGACGACAGTGCGCTCACCGATGACCGAGCGTGCGCCGATGAGGCTGGCGCTCACCTGGGCGCCGGCCCGGACGGTCGCGCCGTCGAGCACGATGGAGCCCTGGACGACGGCGCCGGCCTCGATGCGTGCACCGGCTCCTACCACGGTACCGTCCCCGAGCTTGGCACCGGGATCCACCTCGGCCCCGGGAAGCACCAGGGCCTCGCCGCGGGGGCCGGGCACGGCCGGGGAGGAGACGACGCCGCGCACGAGGTCGGCGGAGGCCTGGACGAAGGACTCGGGCTTGCCGAGGTCCAGCCAGTACGTGTCCTCGGTCTTGCCGTGGAGCTTGGCTCCGGAGGCGAGGAGGCCGGGGAAGGTCTCGCGCTCGACGGAGACCGGGCGGCCCTCGGGGATGGCGTCGATCACGGAGCGGCGGAAGACGTAGCAGCCGGCGTTGATCTGGTCGGTGACGATCTCCTCGGGCGTCTGCGGCTTCTCCGTGAAGGCCAGCACGCGGTTCTCGGCGTCGGTGGGGACCAGGCCGAAGGCGCGGGGGTCGGCGACGCGGACGAGGTGCAGGGAGACGTCGGCCTCGGCGGCCTGGTGGGACTCGACGAGGCCGCGGATGTCGAGGCCGGTCAGG
The DNA here is from genome assembly GCF_044754405.1 of Streptomyces sp. NPDC093089. Classification (NCBI taxonomy): domain Bacteria; kingdom Bacillati; phylum Actinomycetota; class Actinomycetes; order Kitasatosporales; family Streptomycetaceae; genus Streptomyces; species Streptomyces sp. NPDC093089. The sequence goes on along the minus strand of NZ_JBIVPA010000027.1, from coordinate 553 downwards.
ATGTCGCCGTTGAAGACGAGAACGGGCTCGTCGGGGCCGCTGGTGAGGCGGCGCGCGGCGTTGCGGATGGCTCCGCCGGTGCCGAGCGGCTCGTCCTCGATGACGTATTCCAGGTGGACGCCGAACGCGGAGCCGTCACCGAAGTACGGCTCGAAGACCTCGGCGAGGTAGCAGGTCGCCATGACGATGTGGGTCACACCCGCGTCCGCGGCCCTGGCTATCTGGTGGGCCAGGAAGGGGACCCCTGCGGCTGGAACCATCGGCTTGGGGGTGTTGACCGTGACGGGTCGCAGGCGCGTCCCCTGTCCGCCGACCAGCAGCACCGCTTCCGTCATTGTCTTCCCTAACACGATCGGGTGTACGAAGCGCTAAATCTAGCCCAACCGCGCGTCCGTGCGGACCGGAGGCGAGCACGGATGACCGCCTCCGGCAACACTTCTGTTCGCCTTCCGGCGCCCGGTGGTTACGGGAGGTTGCGGGCCATCACGATGCGCTGAACCTGGTTGGTGCCCTCGTAGATCTGGGTGATCTTGGCGTCGCGCATCATGCGCTC
>NZ_JBIVPA010000026.1:0-51120 GCF_044754405.1 Streptomyces sp. NPDC093089 | reverse complement strand
TGGTGCCATCCCACCTCCCCTGCTGGTTGGAAGCGTCATCACTTCCAACCAGCACAACGAGCAACCCGGTGAACCTATGCGGTCACAGCACTAGGGTGTGCGGCGTGCGAGTGCTACTGGTCGAGGACGACGACAACCTGCGGTTCGGAGTGGCGGCCGCCCTGCGTGCCGCGGGGCTCGCCGTCGACGAGGCGGCGGATCTGCCCCGGGCCGACGAGGCGCTGTTCGTCACCGCGTACGACTGCGCCGTCTTCGACCGGATGCTTCCGTCGGGGGACGCCGCCGCGTACGTGGAGGGGCTGCGCAGGAGCGGCCGGGCGGTGCCGGTGCTCTTCCTCACCGCGCGCGACTCGGTCGCCGACCGCGTCGAGGGCTTCGCGAGCGGCGGTGACGACTACCTGGTCAAGCCGTTCGCCGTGCCGGAGCTGGTCGCCCGCGTGCGCAGTCTGTGCCGGCGTTCCGCCGTCGTCCGCCCGCCCGTGCACCGGGTGGGCGACCTGGAGATCGACACCGCGCGGAGGCGCGTCCACCGCGCCGGGGTGCTGCTGACCCTGACGGGCCGTGAGTTCGCCGTCCTGGAGGCGCTGGCCACGCGTGCCGATCAGGCGGTGTCCCGGGCGGAGCTGCTGGAGAGCTGCTGGGACGAGATGGCCGAGCCGCAGTCGAACGTCCTGGACGTCCTCGTCTCCCAGCTCCGCCGCAAACTGGGCGACCCGCCCGTCGTCCACACCGTGCGGGGTGTCGGCTACCGCCTCGCGGCGGACGGCGAGGCGTGAGGCGTCCCGCCCGGGTACGCGGGTCGAGGACGCCCACCCCGACGGAGCGGGTGCGCCGGCTGCGGCGGCGGACGACCGCGCTGTTCGCGCTGACCAGCGCCGTGGGGCTGGTGGCGATGGCCGCCTTCGCCGTACGCAGCGACGACGCGCGCTGGCGCGAGCAGCTGGACCGGACGATGAACGTGGACACCAGCTGGGCGGTCGGCCTCCTGGAGACCGCGGAGGACGGCCGGCTGGACACGCGGACGCTCGTCGAGACGATGGGGACCGGCTGTCCGCCCCTGTCGGTGCTGACGGCGTCGCCCGCGAAGAGCCCGGCCGACGGCCCCCGGCTGGTCGTCGAGCACGCCCCGGCCCGACCCTGCCTGTCCGTGGCGGACGCGGACGTACGGGAGGTGGCGGCGGCCGCCGTGCGCGGCGAGGACGGTGCGGCCTTCGACCGGCGGGCGACGGACGGCGAGCCCGTCCGGGTGTTCGCCATGCCCTTCTTCGCGCCGGACGCCGGCGAGGGCGATCCCCCGCAGGGCGTCATCGTGACCATGACGGCGACATCGGACCAGGCCGCCGATCACCGTCGGCTGCTGTGGCTGGTGACGGCCGGCTGCGCGCTCCTCGTGGCGCTCTCCGCGGCGGTGGGCCACCTGCTGTCCGGGCGGGCCGTCCGGCCGGCCCTGACGGTGCTCGGCCAGCAGGAGGCGTTCCTCGCCGACGCGGCGCACGACCTCCGTACACCGACGGCGTCCCTGCGGACGCTCGCCGAGACCGCGCTGCGCGGCGAGACGGACACCACCGACGTGCTGAAGCGCACGCTGCGGCTCGCCGAGGGCATGGGCGGCCTGGTCGACGGGCTGCTGACCCGGGCCCGGCTCATGTCCGGCACGGCCTCGCTCGCGCGCGAGCCGCTCCGGCTCGACCAGCTCGTGGAAGCCGTGGTCGCCGAGGCCCCCGTCGAGGGTCACCGGGTGGCGGTCACGGCCGAGGAGACCGTCGTGCACGCCGACCCCGACCTCGTCCGCAGGGCCGTGGCCAACCTCCTCGGCAACGCCCTCGCCCACGGACACCTCCCCGGAATGCCCGCCGACGTCCGGATCGACGTCGGCCGGGACGGGTCGGTGACGGTCGAGGACGCGGGACCGGGCCTGCCGCCGGAGATCGCGGGCGCCCTCTTCGAACGGTTCCGCAGCGGGGCGGGATCGACCGGCCTCGGGCTCTCCATCGCCTCCTGGGTGGCCCACGCCCACGGCGGCACGCTCACCGCCGACCGCGCCGACCTGGGCGGCGCCCGCTTCGTCCTGCGGCTGCCCACGGCTCCTTGACGCGTCCGCTCCTCATCAAATCCTCAGCATCGGCCCGGCAAGCTCCCCCTGAACCGAACATGGGAGCACCACGTTGATCAGCGCCGTCCGCCGCCCCGCCCTCGCCGTCGCCCTCGCCGTCGTCGTCGGCACCGCCCTCGCCGCCTGCACCACGGCCCCCGCCCCCGACCGGACGAAGCCGCCGGCCGGCCGGGCCGACCCCGCCACCCGGCCCGAGCTGCGCGCCTTCTACGGACAGAAGCTGAAGTGGACCGCGTGCGGGGACCACCAGTGCGCCGAGCTCACCGTCCCGATGGACTACGCGCACCCGGCGAACGGCAAGACCTTCGTCCTGCCCGTGACCCGCGCCGTCACGACCGGGTCCGGCCGCCGGATCGGATCGGTCATCGCCAACCCCGGCGGCCCCGGCGGCTCCGGCGTGACGTCCCTCCTGAAGGAGGGCATGGCCGAGTCCTTCAGCCCGAAGGTACGCGCCCGCTTCGACATCGTGTCCTTCGACCCCCGGGGCGTCGGCGGCAGCTCCCCCGCTCTGACCTGCGGCGGAGATACGGATTCCACGAAGCCTTCGGGGAGCGCGGAGCCCACGGAGAACCCTGGGCCCGCGGAGAACCCGGGGCCCGCGAAGAACCCGGGGCCTGCGGAGAGTGCGGAGGGGGCGGAGAGCGTGGAGGGAGCGGAGGGGGCGGCCCCGTCGGCCGCGGAGGGGATGGTCGAGGCGACCCCCGCGGCAGATCCGTTCTTCCCCAGGACCGAGTCGGAGCGCGCCGAAGCGCTCGCGTCCGCGAAGCAGGAGGCCGACGCCTGCGCCAAGGCCGGCGGCGGGATCCTGAGCCACGTCGGCACGGAGGACGTCGCCCGGGACATGGACGTGTTGCGGGCGGCCCTCGGGGAGTCCGAGGTCACCTATCTCGGCTGGTCGTACGGGACGAGTCTGGGCACCGCGTACGCCGAACAGTTCCCGCGTCGGGTCCGCGCCATGGTCCTCGACGGTGCCGTCGACCCCTCGCTGGACTGGGCCCGGCGTGCCGTGAGCCAGGGCGTCGGGTTCCGGCGGGCGGTCGAGGACTACATCACCTCGTGCGCCGAGGTCGCCGGCGACAGCTGCCCCGCCGGCACCTCCGAGGAGATACGCGGCCTCATCGAGGGACTGTTCGAGAAGACCGCGCGCGAGCCGCTGCCCGTCGACGGCGCCGAGTACGGCGCCGACGCGAACACCCTGCTCGGCGCGCTCACCGCGTCCATGTACACCCCGGAGGCCCAGTGGAAGGACCTCTCGGAGGCCCTGGTCGACGCGGAGCGCGGCGACGGCACGAAGCTGGCCCGGCTGGCGGCGCCCGAGGAGCCCGCCCCGGGGACCGACGACCCCGAGAGCGATGGGACCTCCGGGACCGCCCCCGCCCCGGACGCCTCCGCCGACACCGGTGAAACCGGCGACACCGGCGGCACCGGCGCCGCGACGCCGTCCGACAACAGCGAGGCCGCCCTGCAGGCCGTCAACTGCTTCGACGTCCCTCACCCGCGCGACGCCCAGGCCTACTGGAACGCCCTCCCCGCCGCCGACAAGGCCGCGGGTCGCTACGGCACGTCGAGCGTGACCTCCGCCCTCACCTGCAAGGACTGGCCCACCACCACCCGGAAGCCGCACCGCGTCAGCGCCGACGGCGTCCCTCCCGTCCTCGTCGTCGGCACCACCGGCGACGCGGCCACCCCCTACGAGGAGGCTGCCGGCCTCGCCTCCCAGTTCCCCGGCGGCCGGCTCCTGACCTACCAGGGCTTCGGCCACACTGCGTACGGCCGCAGCAACTCCTGTGTCACCGGACACGTCGACGCCTACCTCATCGACCGCCGGCCCGTCCCCACCGGCACCAGCTGCTGACGACGCCGGGACCGCGACTCACGAGGGCCCGGCGGTGGACGGCCTACTCCTCGGCGGCGTCGGCGGCGCTCCGGTCGGCGATGAGGGCCCGGTCGGGGCGCCAGGGGACGAGCCAGGCTCGGCGTGCCGTGCAGGATCTCGGCGGCGAGTTCCTGGGCGATCAGCGGGGAGGCGTGCAGGCCGCCGCGGTCACCTCGCCCAGCACTCCGAGCATCGCGCCGGCCGCCTCCGACGCGCCCGGCCCGCGCCTCCCCGACAGCACCACCCGCGTCCCCGGCTCGCCACACGCCAGCGCGTACGCGATCGACCGCCCCAACACCCCCGCCCCGACGACCACGACGTCGACGTCTGTCACAGCGCCCCCTCCCGCATCCACCTGCCACGTACCCACAGGCTTCCCCCGACGCACCCACCTCGACGCCCGCACCGCCCTCTTCCGGCCATACGGGGCTCAACGCACGCCGCGAGGTCGGAACTGGACACTGATGCGGGGCCCGAACTTTGAGCGCGTGCCGTCGAAGTCCGAGCGACAGGTGTGGCAGTACGGCGACGATGCCCTGTTCGCGTCAGTGACTCCAGTAGTCGCGGCGGGGTGGTTCGACCCATGCATCGGGAGGTCCGACCACGGCGCGCCGGTCCGTCGACCGCAGTCCGGCAAAGGCGCAGGAGTGGGCCACGGCGCTGTGCTGGTAGAGGTACGAAGCCAACTCGGCCTCTTCCGCTGCCGCACGCTCCGTGTCGGTCAGGACTGCCCACTCCGGTACCGAGAACAGGCCCGGCGTCGGTCCAGCCAGGCTCGGCCACCCCGGTGACCAGGCGCCGATCGACAGCCGCCAAGGACCGGCCCCGGCAGCGGCGAGGGCTCGTGCGTTTTCGGGCTTCCTGGACACGACGGCTTCCCAAAGTGCCGTCACCCCGTTCTCCAGCGCGTCCACATCCGCAACTCGACCGGCCAACTCCGCGACGACCTCGGAGGACCCGAACACTGCTGCGCGATGCAGCGGTCGGCCCCCGCTCCATTTCTCCGGATCGGCGCCTTCGTCGAGACGCCGGCGGATGTCGTCGGCATCCGTCCGGTCCCAGCCCATGCCGACCCAACCGTCACTCTCCGCTGCCACCGTTCCCCCTCCGATCCCCCTCCGACATGCCGCACGCTTCGCACCACACGCTCGCACACGGGTCCGCCCCCGGGACCGACCAGCGCGATCAAGGTTCGGTGGCACAAGACACGTACACCCGCGGCCGGCCCTTCGCGTGGCTCGGGCGGCCGAGGGTGTCAGAGGCTGTTCAGGAGGGCGTCGAGCGGGGCCGGCGCGTGGGCCGGGTCGAGGGCTTCGACGAGGAGGGTGCCGTAGCGGATCTTGCGGCCCTTCTTCGTGCCGAGGAAGCGGCGGAGTTGCCGGGGGCGGGGGCGACCGTGCTGGGCGGGCTGGTGGAGGAAGGTCTGCCAGGGGCGGAGGTCGCCCTCCAGGCGGATGATCTCCTCGACGGCGGCCGGGCCGAGGGTGCGGATGAGCTCGTCCTCCAGGTCCGCCACGCACACGAAGACGTCGTCGTGGGGTGCGCCGGCCCGCCGGAGGCCGCGGTCGTAGTACGGCTGCTCTCGGGCGTCGCAGAGTCCGACGAGGCGGAGGCCGAGGCCGGGCGGGCCGAGGAGGCCCGCGTACCGGGCGACGTTCATGGCACCGCCCATCGACACGACGCAGACGCCTTCGGCGGCGAGGTCGCGGCCCCGCCGCACGGCGAGCGTCTCGACGGCCGCGAGGTCGCTCGGGCCCTCCAGGAGCACGGCCGTGCGCAGGTCGAGGCGCGCGGCCAGGTCCCTCGCGATGTCGCCGGAGCCGCCGGCCGCCCAGCCGCTGATCTCGTCCTGGAACGCCGTCATGTGTGCCATGGGGCGAGTGTGCACGCCCGGGGGCGCGTACGGCACGGAATATTCGCCGGTCGCCGGTCGCCGGTCCCGGAGGCCGCGCCCGTCGTCGGACCGGCGTAGGACTGCCGTAGCACCGGCGTCGGACCGGCGATCGTCCAGCCGGGCGTCGGTTTCACGGCTGCCCCGCCGTCCGCCCCCGGCGGACTCCGGGAGTCGCTACGCGGGCTGCTGTCGGCGGACCATCTCGGTGATCCAGACGGGCGCGAAGGGCGAGGTGCAGCCGGGCGGGGTCGGGTAGTCCTCGAGGACTCCGAGGCGCTCGCCGATGGCTATGGCGCGGGAGCGGTACTCGGCGTGGTCGATGCCGATCCGGGCCAGGCAGTGGTTCATGGCCCCTTGCAGGCGGTCGGGCGCGTCCTTCATGTCGGCTTCGATGACGTCGAGCAGGACCGTGGGGTCGAGCCCGTCGGGCTTCTTGGCCACGCGTTCGGTCCTGAGCGCCCAGCCGGCGCTCGCGACCACCGGGTCGGGGTCGGCGGTCCGGGCGACGCGGAGTTCCTCGGCGTGCGGGCTCTTCTTCACCACGTAGTTCACGAGCCAGTCGTGGACCTTGGGCGTGCGGGCCTCGCGCAGCATGGCGTCCAGCCGGTCGCGGTCGAAGGCCTTCGGGCGGCAGACGAGCAGAGCGAGGAGTCGAGCCGCCGTGTCGTCCGTGTCCCACAGCCGGCAGGCGAGCTCCTGCTGGGTCTTCAACCGCTTCGCCAGCGCCCGCAGCTTGCCGAGGTTCACGCCGTGGTCGTCGCCGTGCCGCTCGTTCACGGCACGTGCCTTCGGGTCCTCGAGGTCCGCCGGCTCGGCCATCACCTCGGCCGGCGCCGTCTGGACCACCGCAGCCTCCTGTCCGTCCCGTACGGACTTCAGCGTACGACGGAGCACCGACGAGGGAAGCCCGGGGCCTGCCGGGGGGCACGACCGCCCCACCCGCCGCCGTCGGGTGTGGTCGAGGGCCAGGGCGGCGGCGGGCGGGGTCGCGTTCAGGCGGGTGCGGCCCGGTGGAACCAGCCGGTGAAGGGCTCCCGAGCAGTCGCCGGCTCGGTTCCGGTGGCCGCGCCGGTGAGGGCGCGGTCGTGACGGCGGGCCCTGGCGAGGGCCTTCTCGGCTTCCGCGCGCCATGTGGTGGCGTCGGCGCGGGGCGGGGGTGGGAAGGCGGCGCGGGCTGGTGCTTCGGCGGCGGCGCCGAAGAAGTCGCCGCCCTTGCGCTTGGCGTCGTCGGTTCCCCAGGGGCGTCCGGTGGTGCGGGCGGGGGCCTTCTGGAGGTGGGGGATGTGTTTGGCGCAGTGGATGTAGGCCTCTTCGACGCTGACGACGACCCAGAGCAGGGCGCGTCGGCCGGGTACGGGGTCGACGGGGAGGCGGGGGTGGGCGCGGCGCATGGAGTCGTCGGGGACGCTCCTGGCGCGGCCGTTGACGTGGAGTCCGATGCGGTCCCGGAGGAAGTCGACCATGAGGATGCCGACGTGCGGGTTCTCCTCGATGTTGCCCAGGCTGGCGTGGACGCCGTTGCCCCGGTACTCGGGGTAGGCGAGCGTCGCGTCGTCCAGGACGTGGAGGAAGCCGGGCGGGCCGGCGCGGAAGGAGTTGTCGCAGGTGCCGTGGCGGTCGGCGGTGGCCAGGAAGAACATCTCCTGCCGTGCGACGAACTCGCGCATCCGGGGGTTGAGCCGGTCGAGGACCTGTTCGTCGTAGAAGCGGTCCGCGCGTTCGGTGGTGCCCATGCGCCGCTGGACCCGGTGTTCGCCGTCGCTGCCCGGGCGGGCGGCGCGCGGCTGGTCCGTCGGCCGCCGCACGGCCGGTGGGAAGGTACTCAACTCGTTGCCCCGACCAGTTCCTCGATGGAGTCGTGCCGTATGCGGTGGGCGGGCATGCCGATGCCCACCAGGGTGTCGACGCCGCGGCGGATCATCCCCGCCGGCCCCGACAGGTACGCGTCGTAGGTGTGCCACGGGCCGTACTCGCGTACGGCTTCCGGGAGTCCGCCGGACAGCGGGCCGCCGGACTCGTCGTCGACGACGGGACGCACCGAGAGCCAGGGGTGCGACCGCTGGAGCCGGAGCAGCGTGTCGATGTCGTACAGGCCGTGGTTCCCGCGCGCGCCGTAGAAGACGTCGACGGGCCGCCGCCGCCCGTGCTGGGCCACGTCCTCCACCAGGGCCTTGATGGGTGCGATGCCGGTGCCGCCGCCGAGGCACAGGAGCCCGTTGCCGGTGGTGTGGTCCACGGTCATGGAACCGGCGGGCGGTCCGAGCCTGATGACGTCCCCGGGGCGGGCGCGGTGGACGAGCGCGGTGGAGACCCAGCCGGCGGGCACGGCCTTGACGTGGAACGACAGCAGCCCGTCGGAGCGGGGCGCGGAGGCGAAGGAGTAGTGCCGCCAGACCCGCGGCCACCACGGGGTCTCCAGGGCCGTGTACTGCCCGGCCCGGAAGGGGTACGGGCCGTCGGGCCGGACCGTGACGACGGCGACGTCCCGCGTACGCATGTCGTGGGCGACCACCTCCGCCTGCCACCAGGCGGGCGCGCGGAGCCCGTCCGCGGCCGCAGCGTCGATCATGATCTGCGAGATCGCGGTGTACGCCCCCACCCACGCGGCCTCGGTGCTCGGCCCCCAACTCCCCGGCGCGTGCCGGGCGAGCGCGCCGATCAGCGCCTCCCCGACGGCCGGGTAGTGCTCGGGGAGCGTGCCGTACTTCCGGTGCCCACGCCCGAGGTGCGTCAGGTACGCGGTCAGGGTGGCGGGGTCGTCGGCGTGGGTGGCGGCCGTCAGCAGCGCCTTGAACAGCCGGTCGCGCTGGACGTCCATCGCCGCGGGGAACAGCTCCCTCAGGCCGGGGTGGCGGAGGAACAGCAGCGCGTAGAAGTACGACGTGACCCGGTCGGCGATCGGCTCGATCTCGGCCATCGTCCGGCGCAGCAGCTCCGTGGCGGACGGCCCCTCCGCCGCCGACGGAGCCGACACGGCCGACGTCGCCGGGGGCTGGCGCCGCTCGGCCGCACGCGCGGGTGCCGGGGCCGGCGCAGGGGCAGGGGCAGGAGTCGTCGAGGAGGCCGGGGCCGCCGAGGGGGCCGGGGCTGCTGAGGGGGCCGGGGCTGAGGTCGCCCCGGCGACGTACGGCCGCACGGGATGTGAGGCACGCGTGGCGGGGCTCGGGCGGGACCCGGCGGGCTTCGGGCGTGTCCCAGCAGAATCCGGGTTCGCCCCAGCCGAGTTCGGGTGTGCCCCAGCAGAATCCGGTTGTGCCCCAGCCGAGTTCGGTCCGGGCACACCGGAACCCTGGTATGTCCCAGAGGGGTTCGGGCCCGGCACACCGGAACCCTGCTGTGTCCCAACGGGGTTCGAGCCCGGCACGCCGGAGCCCGGGTGCGTCCCTGCGCGGTCCGGCCGCGCCCCCTCCGCGTCCGGCCGCCGCGTGGCCTGGCGGGGGACGCCCGGTCCGCTCGGACCGGGCCCGAACCAGCCGCCGGGCTGACCGTCGGCGGCGGCACCGGAGCCGTGGCCGGCGGCCGACGGGGTGGTCGGAGCTTCCATCGGTCTGCCTCGCCTCGGACGACTTCGGTCGGGTTCGCACACGGGGTCCGAATGTGCCCGGATTTCCGTGGAGCCCACGGCGTCGGCACCTACCGACCGGGTGAGCGGGGCCGACCATACCCCGCCTTCCCGAATTCGAAGAATTACGCCTTCCACTTCCCTTGGGAACCTATTTTCCCAGGTCAGATGCATGTTACTGGTGAGTTGATAGACGTGTGGACGTTTACGCCACCGCGTCGGCGAGGAATTCGCCGACCGAAATCTCACCGGGTGCCCCGAAGTCCTCCACATTTATGGAACCGGTCTTCACGAGCTTCACCCGGAGGTCACCAGGGGGCCGCACGGAGCACGCGACACCCGACCGTAAATGTTCAGCCATATGAACAGCATCCACAGACATGACCATTGACGCCTCCACGACCACACCCCTAGCTTCCAGGGAAAGCGCTTTCTCGTCCATCCAGCTCGACCCGACCCAGTCCAGCCCAGCCCAACCCCGTCCAACCCGTCCCGGAACGCCTCTCCTCTCCTCTCCTCTCCTCTCCTCTCCTCTCCTCTCCTCTCCTCTCCTCTCCCCTCCCCTCCCCTCCTCTCCCCTCCTCTCCTCCCCTCCCCCTGGAGCCTCCAGATGCACCTGCGATCCGTCACCGCCTGCGTCGGCCTGCTGGCCGGCACGCTCGTCGCCCTGTCCGTGGACACGGCGCACGCCGTGTCGACGCTGTACGAGGCCGAGGCCTCCCCCGCCGTGTGCACCGGCACCGTCGACTCCGACTGGTCCGGGTACTCGGGAAGCGGGTTCTGCAACGGCACCAACGCCGTCGGCGCGCACGTGCAGTTCACGGTGAACGCCTCCGCCGCCGGTACGGCGACGCTGGCCGTACGGTTCGCCAACGGGACGACGGCGGCACGGCCGGCCGGGCTCGTCGTCAACGGGGCCACCGTGCAGACGCCGTCGTTCGAGGCCACGGGCGCCTGGTCGACGTGGGTCACGAAGACCCTGACCGTGCCGCTGAACGCGGGCGCCAACACCGTCCGGCTCTCCCCTACCACCGCCGCCGGTCTGCCGAACGTCGACTCCCTGAACGTGACGACGGCCGACGCGCCGCCGCCCGCGGGCGGCGCGCTGTACGTCGCGCCCGGCGGCACGGACGGCGCGGCCGGTACGCAGTCCGATCCGACGACGCTCACGTCGGCGATCGGCCGCGTCGGTGCCGGCGGGACGATCTACCTCCGCGGCGGCACCTACCGCCATTCCGCGACGGTCACCGTCCCGGCCGGCAACAACGGCACCTCGGGCGCCCTGAAGAAGCTGTCCGCGTACCCGGGCGAGACGCCGGTGCTCGACTTCTCCGCCATGACCGAGGACCCGGCCAACCGCGGTCTCGCGCTGAACGGTTCGTACTGGCACGTGAACGGCGTCGTCGTCCAGCGGGCCGGCGACAACGGCATCTACGTCGGCGGGAGCCACAACGTCATCGAGCGCACGGTCACCCGCTTCAACCGGGACACCGGCCTCCAGCTCGGCCGCATCGCCTCCGGCACGCCGCGCGAGCAGTGGCCGTCCGACAACCTCGTACTGAGCGCGGAGTCGCACGACAACGCCGACTCCGACGGCGAGGACGCCGACGGGTTCGCCGCGAAGCTCACCGTCGGCAGCGGGAACGTCTTCCGACATGCCGTGTCCCACCACAACATCGACGACGGCTGGGACCTTTACACCAAGCCCGACACCGGCCCCATCGGCATCGTGACCATCGAGGACTCCCTCGCCTACGACAACGGCACCCTCAGCGACGGTTCCCAGGCGGGAGCCGGCGACCGCAACGGCTTCAAGCTCGGCGGCGAGGACATCGCGGTCGACCACGTCGTCCGGCGCACCATCGCCTTCCGCAACGGCAAGCACGGGTTCACGTACAACAGCAACCCGGGCAGGTTGACCGTCTCGAACAACGTCAGCGTCGACAACGCCCAGCGCAACTTCTCCTTCGACGCCGGCACTTCGGTGTTCCGCGGCAACACCTCCTGCCGCTCCACCTCCACCGGCACCAACGACCGCACCCTCGGCGACGTCGACGCCTCGAACCAGTTCTGGTCCGGCGCGAACGGCTCCCGCTGCTCCTCGTACTCCGGCACCCTGACCTGGTCCTACGCCACGGACGGTCGTCTCGTCACGGCCTTCGGCGGTCGTACAGTCACGTGGTGACCCCCATCGGGTGAGCCTCCGCCGGCCCCGGCGCTCCGCGCCGGGGCCGGCGACGGAGGACCGTCACGCCGTGTCAGCGAAGAGGTGGGCGGCCCCCGTGACCTCGAGGAGGTGCGTCACCTGGGGACTGGCGGCCCGGATGACCAGGAAGCGGTGATCGCTGACGGCCCGCCGCCATGCGCGCAGCAGGGTGTTGAGCCCCGTGGAGTCGCAGAAGGTGACCTCGGAAAGGTCCAGGACCAGCCTGCCACCGCCCTCGCAGGCCGCCAGGGCCTCGACGAGGGCTCCCCTCAACCGGGGGGCGCTGACGATGTCGAGCTCTCCGCCGATGCTGACGACGGCGCCGTCGTCGTTCGACCGCCGGGAGACGGCGATGCCTCCGTCGTCCACGTCGCCCGGCACGGAAGCGGGGCCGGGGGCTTCGGGGAAGGGAGTCACGAGACCTCCTGAACCAGAGAAGCCTTATGCCACGATTCTCCGCCTACTGGGCGTTACCCGTCAATATTTACCCGAAAATGACATCGGGCGATTGCCTCGACGCTCGTACGGGCGCACGATTCCTATATGGGTGAAAAAAAAGAAAATCACTCAAGCTGGACCTTCCTCACCAGCCATGCCCGTGTGCTGCTGGCCATCTCCCGCGACCCCGGCATCCGACTCCGTGACATCGCGGCCACCTGCGGCGTAACCGAACGGACCGTGCAGGCCATCGTCACGGACCTCGAAGAGGCCGGCTACCTGGTCCGGAGCCGCGCGGACGACGGGCGCCGCAACCACTACGGCATCGTCCAGGGCTCCCGCTTCCGGCATCCCGCCGAATCCGGCCACCAGATCGCCGGCCTCCTCGCACTCCTCGCCGAACCGCGCGTCTCCGCGCCCGACGGCAGACGAGCCGGCTCCTAGCCTCGCCGCGGTCGCTCGCCCGACCTGCCCGCAACCAGGACTGACCGCGAGTGCCTGACGGCGGATGCCGGACCGCGGTGCCCGACCGCGGGTACCTGGCCGCAGGTGCCCGACCTACCGGCGTGGCCGCCGACGACCCGTTGCCGGAACCCGTCGCCCCGGGAGGGCCGCCGATGCCGCCGATGCCGGGATGCCGGGATGCCGGGATGCCGGGATGCCGATCATGGCCAAGGGGGCCAACACCCCGCTGCCCGGCGGCCTGCTGCGTGTCGCCGTGGTGCGCGAGGCCGAGCCGGGGGATCCCCCGGTGGCGGCCGCGGTGGTGCTGCTGGACGGGGCGGGGCGGGTACGGGGCGAGGCCGACGTGGTCCCGGGGCCCGGCCCACGCACCCCTCGGGCGCCGTGCGGCACTCGGGCGGGGCTGTGGAGGACGGGACCGGTCGTCCATCGCCTTGAGGTGGACGAGCGGGCGGTGGAGGCCGCCGTGCAGCGCGTACTGATCGCCGTGCTCACCGCGGGCGGGCCGTTCGGCGCGGTCGGGGGACTTTCCGTGGAGGTGGCGGACACCGCCGGTCGGACGGTCCGCGGTACGAGGTCACGGACGCCGGCGGGGAGACCGCACTGATACTCGGCGAGCTCTACCGCCGCGACGGCGCCTGGTGCTTCCGTGCCGTGGGCCAGGGCTACAGCGGCGGACCCGCCGCGCTCGCCGCCGACCACGGGATACCCGCCGGGGCCCTGCCGACCGCACCGGTGTCGGGGCCCGCGATGACGGAGGTCCACAAGGAGGCCGCCGCACCGTCGGGCACGCGCACCGGCCCGAGCCCTCGCCCGGGCACGGCCCCGGCGGGGCCGGGTGGGGACCGCGGGCCGGAGGACGCGCCCGCGGCCGGTCCCGAGCCGTGGGTGGCCCGGACCGCGTCCCCGGCTCCCTCCTTGGTGAAGGCGGTCGACCCGCATACCAGCGGGGCGGAGCGGGGGCGGCGCCCCGCTGCAGAGGTGGCGCATGCTCCGCAGCCGGCACCGGGGCCGGCGCCGAAGGCCTTGCCCGCACCGGAGGCGTACGACCCCAACGACGTCCGCGCGTACGACCCCGAATGCGTCCGGTCGTCGGCCGGGGGCGTCCACGAGGGCCGTGGGACGCAGGAGTTGACCGTGCACAACCCTGAGCCCGGCCGGACCGCGGTCGTGGAGTTCGAGCGGCGCGGCGGGCCGGGTCCACGCGGCCCGCTGTACCTGTGGCGGCTCGACGGATCGGGCGCGGTGGACGAGTTGTGCGCCTTCTCCACCACAAGGGACGCGCGGGGGGGAGGTACCGCTGTTCACCGAGGGCGAGCCGGAGGCGCGGCTGAGGGTCGAGTGCTCCGCCGACTGACGGCTCCGGGTCCGGGTCCGTGCGATCGACACGCTGGAGGTCCTCGGCAGACGTGCCGAGGGGCGTGGCCCGGCCGTACTGCGCTACGAGGGCCCGCCCTCCTCCGGGCCACGTGCGACGGCCGCGAGGACATCAGCGGCTACGCGCACACCGTCCAGCCGGACGGCACTCGGCACCGGGTCGGGCAGATCGGCACCCGGATGCCGATGACGGGGCCGGCGGCCGTGGGGCCCGAGGGCTGGTGCCATGTGATCGTGAAGCTGGACCACGCGGCCTCGCGGGCCCTGAAGGTGCGCCGCTGACCGACGCGCACCCGGACGCACCGGAGCACCGTGCACGCCGGCGCGGCGCGGCTCGCGAAGCCGTCGAGCGCGCGGCCCGCGGGGGCGTACTGCTCGGCGGGGGATGCCGGGGGTTGCCCGAGCGGGACCGGCCGGCACCTCTCTTCCGCGGCCCCGCACGCGGCGGGGATGCGGGCCGGTCACGGAGTGGCATGCTCGGATGTATGGAGGGCGAATCCTCGGCGCCCGACGCGGGCGACGGCGCGGCACCCGAAATCCTGGCGCTGGCGAAGGTCGTGGCCCGGCTGCGTGCCGAGGTCGTGGACCTGGAGAGCGGCGCGTCGATGTCCGCCGTCGTGGAACGTGCGAAGGGCGTCGTCATGGCCCGTACGGGCCTGTCGGCGGACGCCGCCGACCAGCTGCTGCTCGACCGCGCCGAGCAGTACCGAAGGACGCTCCTGGAGGAGTGCTGGATCACCCTGGGGCGCGCCCAGGGGGCCACGGCACCGGCCCCCTCGGTGACGGCGTCCGGCGGGCCCCGCGAGGAGGAACCGTCCCCGTTCGACACGGGTCGCTACGTCACCGGCGGTTCCCGTGCGGCCGGGAACCGGACCTCGGCCCTGGCCCGGCTGGCCGAGGGACTGACGGGCGCGCGGCTCCCGGACGACGTGGCGCAGCTGCTCCGGTCGGCGTTCGCCGACGCGGAGGGCGTGGACGCCGTGATGATCTACACGGTGACGACGGGCCGCAGCCTGGAGCTGGTCGGCAGCGCCGGCATCGACGACGCACTGGCCGAGCAGTGGTCCCACGTCCCGCCCCTCGGGGGTGTGGCCCCGCTGGAGGCCCTCGACTCCCGCGACGCGGTGTGGATCGAAGAGCCGGAGCGGACCGAGGAACGCCATCTGCTGATCGGGGACTCGCCCGGGCGCTGGCCCTCACGGGCCTGGCTGCCGGTGCCCGACGACGGGCCGATGACGAGGGCCGTCGGCTTCTTCCGTAACGTCCCGGGCCCCATCGCCCCGCGGACCCGAACCCTGCTGCGGCGCGCCGTCAGGCTCTGCGGCGGTCTCCTGCGGGAGGACCGGCGGCCGCCCGGAACCGACTCGCCCCACGGCGTCGCGTCCCTCCAGTCGGTGTTCGACGCCCTGCCGGGGCCCGCGGTCCTGCTGACGCCGCTGCGGTCCGAGAGCGGTGACGTCGAGGACTTCCGGATCGAGGCGGCGACGCCCGAGGCGGTCGACGTGGCCGGACACCAGGGCAGGGAACTGGTGGGCCGGCGGGTCCTGGAGACGTATCCCACGGTCGCGGGCAGCGCCCTGTGGGACGGGTACCTGGGGACGCTGGTCACCGGCGAGGTCTACGAAGGCGACCCCTTCACGTACGTGGAGGTGAGCAGGGGCGTCCAGGAGGAGTCCGTGTACTCGGTCCGCGCCTCACGGCTCGACGGCCGTCTCGTGGTGTCCTGGATCCGCCACGACACCAGCGCGCGCGAGACCCGCCGGCTCGCCGACATGCAGCGCCTGGGGAACCTCGGCTGGGCCGCCTGGAACCTGGTCACCGACGCCATCACCTGGTCCGACCAGGTGTACGTCGTCTTCGACCGCGATCCCGCCCTCGGCCCCATGCGTCTGGAGGAACTGCCCCGGCACCTCGTCGCCGAGGACCTGCCTCGGGTCGGTACCGCCGTGCAGCGGCTGCTCGACGAGGGCCTGCCCGTCGACCAGCCCTTCCGCATCACCACCGCGCACGGTGTACGGCACCTGCGCATCGTCGCCGAGGCGCAGCGGGACGCGGGCGGCGCCCCCGTCGAGGTGCACGGCTTCTTCCAGGACCTCAGCGCGCAGCGGGACGCGGAGCAGGCCCTGCGCGAGAGCGAGCGCCACAACCTCGTCCAGCGCGGCATGCTCAAGGCCGAGCGGGCGCTCGGCGCCCGTCTCCAGGACACCCTGCTGCCGATCCCCGAGCAGTCGCTCGAACTCGCCGGGCTGCGCGTCGACGTCGCCTACGTCCCCGCCGACCGGGGTCTCAACGTCGGCGGCGACTGGTACTCCGCGATCGAGCTCCCGGACCGCAGCGCGCTGTTCGTCGTCGGAGACGTCGCCGGTCACGGTCTGGCAGCCGTCGGCACCATGGCCCAGCTCCGGTTCACCACCAAGGGCATGACCATCACCGGATCGGCCCTCCCGGACGTCCTCGGCAGGCTCAACGCCCTCCTTCTCCACACCGCGACGGACGAGCGGGGCGGCACCGCCACCATGGTCATGGGGCGCTACCGTCCGTGGGACCACCGGCTGACCTGGGTGCGTGCCGGTCACCTGCCGCCCCTGCTCGTCCGGAACGGCGAGGCGGAATTCCTGCCGCAGCCCGACGGCTGCCTCCTCGGTGCCGCCCCCGACGCGCGGTACGGGGAGTCCGAGATCACGCTGCTTCCCGGCGATCACTTGCTGCTGTACACGGACGGCCTCGTCGAGGAGCCCGGCGAGAACCTCTCGGCAGGGCTCGACCGCCTCGCCTCCCGCGCCCTGCGGCTCCTGCGCGGGAGCAGCGACGCCATGCTCGCCCGCCCGCTCGCCTCGATGGGCCCGGGAAACCGGGACGACATCTGCGCCCTCGACATCTGCCTCCGATGAGAGCCCGCTGCCGGGCACAAGCACCGCCGGACCGGCGGGCATCGCCCGGTCGGGCGGCGGCGCACGTATCGGCGCCGCCGCCCGGCAGGGAGGGGAAGCGTCCGGGCGGCGACACCGGGCGGCTGCCCGGTCGTACGGCACCCATGCGCGTCCGGCGCCCCGTACCTCGGACGGAACGCGGCAGCGGTGCGTCCCGTGCCGTGGTGACGCGCCATGGTGACGCGCCGTGGTGACGCGCCGTGGTGACGCGCCGACGTCGCGATCGGGGCGTCACTCCTCCGAACCCGCAGACCCCCCAGAGCCCTCTGACCGCTCCGAACGCTCCGAACGCTCCGGCGAGGAGGTGCCTGGGGCGGCCGGCGGGCGGTCCGTTCCCAGGTAGTGGTTCAGCGGGGGTTCCTGGGCGAGTACGGCGCCGACGGTGACGGCGAAGGTGACCGCGGCGCACACCGCGATGAGCCAGGAGAGCAGGGTGAGGACCAGGCCCAGCGAGCCGTACTCCTCCAGGGCGCGGTTCAGGGCTCCCGGCATGTAGAGGCGGGCGGTGATGCCGAGGACGGTCGTGGCCACGCCGGCGAGGAGGGCGCCGGGCAGGAGCGGCAGCCAGGCGACCCGTTTGGCGAGCAGGAGGTGCTGGGTCCACAGCCAGACACCGGTGCTCACCAGGAAGTAGACGGGCACGCCCAGCCACGCGCCGACACCGAAGCCGTCGCGGATGGGGGCCTGGAGGAGCACCACGATGAGGAGTGCGAGCAGCCACACCGTCCACCGCCACGCGGCGATCCTGGTCCCGGCCTTGGGCAGGCGCCAGGCCCGCTCGCACACCCGGGCCATGGCGCGACTGAAGCTCGTGGCCGACACCAGGGCCACGAACGCGCCGACGGCTCCGGTCGTCTCGCGCAGCGCCTCGGCGGTGGACCCGTCCAGGACCTGCTTGAGCTGCTCGTCGGACGGGCCGGTCAGGCCGAACATGGCCCGGAGGGACTCGCCCAGCTGGTTGCGGACGCCGAGCGGGGCGAACGCCGCCAGCGCGAACAGCAGGGGCACGGCGGCCAGGAACGCCTGTGCGGCAAGTCGGGTGGCCGCGTCCAGCAGGTTTCCGCTCACCAGCCTGGTCGTCAGTTCCACGAGCACCGGAAAGCGCTCCTCGGCCCCGGTCCGGATGCTCCGCACCCGGGTCGCCCACGACATCCCGCCTCCCGACCCCCTGCCCCGACCGATCCAGCCCATTGGAAGCGACCTGCCGTCATCTGGCGAATCCGCAGGGGCCGTACGGGGGAACGGGCGCGTCAGCCGGCGGAGCACCCGGGCCGTCGGCAGCGGAAGGACCTCGGCCGTCGGCGGGCCCTGCCGTCAGCAGCCGAGGGACCTCGGCCGTCGGCTGCTCCGGACCGTCACCCGTCGGAACGCCCACGCCCTCGGGTCCTCCGCTGCTCCGGTCCGTCAGCCGTCGGAGGGCCGCGGTCGTCTCCCGTCGAGGAGGTCCAGGGCGGCGCGGGCGTCGGGGTCTCCCGCTCGGGCGGGGCCGCCGAGCCAGTCGGCCACCGCAGCGAGGTCGGGCCCGTCGGGCCGGGACTGCGGGTGGGACGGGGGCGCGGCGGATGGTCCGGCGGTCGCGGGCGGCGCGTCGACGGTCCGCAGCAAGCGTTCGGCCTCGTCGCCGCGGCCCCTGCGCATCAGCGCCGTCGCCAGGTTGAGCTTCGCGGCGGCGTGGCCCTGTTCGGCGGCGCGCCGCCAGAGGAGTTCGGCTCCGTCCCGGTCGCCGCGCTCCGCGAGGACCGCGCCGCAGCTGACGGTCGCGTCGGTGTCGCCCGCGTCGGCCGCCCTGCGCCACCATTGCTCGGCTGCGGCCATGTCGCCGCGCTGGCGCAGCAGGTTCCCGGGGTTGTTCATGCCACCGGCGTCCCCCGCCTCGACGGCCTTGCGGTAGTACGTCTCCATTCCGTCGAGGTCGCCGCGCTGCCGGAGCAGGACGCCGAGGTCGACGTACGAGTCCACGTGCCCCGCGGCGACGGCGAGCCGGTAGAGGCGCTCCGCCTCCTCGGTCTCGCCGCCCTCGGCCAGGAGCGCGGCCAGGGTGTGCCGGGCCGGCGGGTGTCCGGCGTCGGCGGCCCTCCGAAGATGGGGGCGTGCCCCTTCGAAGCCGTCCCGGGACAGGTGCATCAGGGCGATCCAGTACAGGATCTCGGGGTCGCCCGAGTCCACGGCCGCGGAGAAGCGCACCCGGGCGAGCTCCGGGTCGCCCTCCTCGGCGTGCAGCACGGCCATCGCCAAGTGGACGTGGGGGTGGCCGTCTTCGAGGTGGAGGAGCAGCTGACGGCCCGCCCACTCGACGGCACTCGTCGGCACCGGGGGTACGGCACTCGCCTGCGACGGAGGTGACGCGGGCGCGGGAGCCGAGGACGGAGTCGGAGACGAGGCAGGGGCGGGGGCGGGGGCAGGGGCCGGGAACAGGGCCGGAGGCGAGGTGGGGGCGGAAGCCGGGAACGGGGCCGGAGACGGGTTCGGGGCGGGTGCGGATGAGGCGGGGGCGGAAGTCTGGTTCGGGGTCGGCGGCGCGGCTCCGCGTTCCGCCGCCGCGCGCAGGGCCCGTGCCTCCTCCAGTGCCTGCCGGGCCATGGCGTTGCCGGTCTCGGCGACGGGCCGGAAGTAGCGCTCGGCCTCCGCGTAGTCGCCCTGGTCCAGGCGGATCGTGCCCAGGACCACCGAGGCCATCGGGTCGCCGGCCGCTCGGGCGCGCTGGAGCCACTCCTCGGCTTCGGCCAGGGCTCCGCGGTTGCCCAGGCCGATGCCGTAGACCGTCATCGTGTGGATGCCGCCCGCCTCGGCGGCCTCCCGCGCCAGGTCCTCCGATATGCCGAGTCCCCGGGAGCAGGCGGCCTCGACCAGGGCGTCCCTGGTCGGATCGGCGGCGCTTGCGCGTGCCGCCCGGCCGTTGTCGTCCGCGGCCTTGCCCCTTCTCCTCCACCACCTGCTCATACGGCTCCCCCTCCGACGAAGCGATGCTTTCCGTGACTGCCGGGCGGCGGGCGGGTAAGCCCGTGACTTCCCTCCTCGGTAAGCGAGTTCACGGCCCCACGTGAATGTATGCCGCCCACAGCGAAGGAGTGGCGGGATACCGGTCGCGCGTCTCCCGGACCGCGTCGTGCAGGGCGCGGGCGGCCACCGGGTGGGGTGCGCCGAGTCCGGCGCACACGCGCTCGGCGATCCGGAGGGACACGGTGTCGTCGGTCTCCCACAGGGAGCCGAGGACGTGGCGGAATCCGGCGAGGTGGAGGCCGCCCGCGAGGTGGAGCGCCTCGTCCAGGGCGGTGAAGCCGCTCCTGGCGGTCGCGCGGGCGGACAGGTAGGCCAGCTCGGCAGAGGGGAGGTCGAGGCGGGACACGCCGGCCACGGTGAGGGGGTGGTCGAGGTGGTCGTGGACGAGCAGCCGGCTGCCGGAGGCCGTGGCGGGCTCGGCGGCGCCGTGGCCGCAGAAGTGCAGCCAGGTGTGGTCGGCGAGGGCCGTGACCACAGCGGCGCGGGTGGCGTCCGCTCCGGCGATCAGGCGGGCACCGGTCAGCATGCCGGCGACCGCGGCCGCTTCCTCGGCCGCCCCGGGGAGCGGCCGTGCCGCGGGTGCCTCGGGCCCGGCGACGACCAGGAACGACGGGGTGGGCGGCGCGTCCGCCGGGCGACGGCTCTGCGCGAGGGCCCGGACCGTGGGGGCGTAGGACGAGACGGCCCGGTCGAGCACCGTGCGCCCGGCTCCTTCGGCGTGGTGTCCGGCGGCGTGCAGCGGGAGGAAGGCGGGCGGTCCGGTGGGGATCCACCAGACGCGGGGCGGCCGGGCTCCGGGCGGGCCGGTGAGGCCGAGGGCGTCGAGCACGGGGCCGGTCACGGTGTCCCACAGCCAGGCGAGGTGCCCGTCGAGTTCCTCCTCTCCGGCCAGCCGGGCCATGAGGTCGGCGTCGTCGGGGTCCCGGAGCCGGTCGAGGGCGGCGAGGAAGGACGTCGTCCGGGCGACGACCTCGGTCAGCGTGAGGCCGGGGAGCGGTACGGTCCGCAGGCCGCCGGAGGTGAGGAACAGCGCGTCGCAGCGGAAGCGGCTGACGTTGACGAGGACGACGGGGCCGTCCGCGCCCTGCGGCAGCAGTCGCGCCGGGTGCGGGGGGCGCATGAAGTCCTCGAAGCCGTCCCGCGCGCGGACGTCCTCCAGGAGCCGGTCCCATTCCGCGGCCAGGCCGTGCCGCCGGTCGGACGACGGTACGACCCCGGCCACGTCCGCATCCGCATCCGCATCGAGCCGTGTGCGGAGCCAGGCGAGGCGGTCGGCGGATTCCGGTGCGTGGGCGCGGAGTCGGGCGAGTTCGTCGTGGTGCTTCATGCCCTGGCCGAGCAGGACCCCGCGCCCCGGCTCCAGGAGGGCGAGCGCGCCGTCCGCGTCGCCGGCGGCCAGGGCGCAGGCGGCCGCGTCGCTCGCCAGGCCCTTGGTGTAGGCGAGCGCCTGTTCGGCGTCGGCGGGCGCCAGGTGGCGGGGGACGAGCGCGGGCAGCCGGGCGACGGCCTGTCCGTACGCGGTCGCGGCCTCCGCCGGGGAGCCCGCCTCCATGGCCCCGCGCGCCCAGGCGTGGGCCGCCCGCAGGCGCAGGAGGGGAGGGGCGGCGGGCTGGAAGGCCGCGGCGCGCAGCTCGGCCGCGGCGGCGGTCCGGTCACGGGGGGGGCGAGCAGCAGGCCGAGCTGGTACCGGACGAAGGCCTGCTGCGTGTCCTCGGGCGGCAGCGCCGCGGAGGCGGTGCGCAGGAGACTCTCCGCGCGCCGCGCGTCGCCGTCCGCGCCTGTCCGTTCGTGCCGTTCGGTGAGGGCGGAGGCCAGGTTGAGCAGGGCTGCCGGCCAGGAGGTGCTGTGGCCCTGCGCCGCGGCATCGGCATCGGCATCGGCATCGGCATCGGCATCAGTGCCTCCCTTGGCGTCGGCACCGGCACCGGCGCCGGCGCCGAGGGAGGCTGCGGTCTCCAGCGCCTCGATGCGCGCCTCGAAGTCCGTTTCACGGCCGTCGAGTTCGTACCGGGCGCGCAGGGCGCTCGCCAGCCCCTGCTGGAGGAGGCCGTGGTCGTGGTGGCCCGCCGGCGTGAGGGCGACGGCCTCGCGGTGCACGGCGACGGCCTCTTCGAGGTCCGCCGGGTCGCGGGTGCGTTCGTGGCGGCGCCGCAGGGCGAGCCCCAGGTTGTACAGCCTGCCCGCGCGGTCCGTCTCGCCGCCGGACTCGACGGCCGCGCGCGCCACCCGTACCGCTTCGAGTACGTCGTCGAGGCCTCCCCCGCGGTCGTGGCGCTCGCGCAGGGCCGCGCCCAGGGTCGAGAGGATCCACGCGCGGTCGGGGTGCCCGCCGCCCGCCGCGGACTCGGCCTCGCGCAGTGCGGTGACGGCGCCGTCGAGGTCCCGCGCGCTCCCCCAGCGTTCGTACCGCAGCCGCAGGGACACCCCCCACAGGGCGAGGACGGTCGCGCGCAGCGGGCGGAGCCGCTCCGGGACGACGTCGACCGCGACCTCGGCCGCCCGGACGGCCTGCTCCAACAGCAACGGATCCGGGTCGCGTCGGGCCGCGGTGACGCGGTCGCGGGCCTCCCGGTGGACGGCGGCCACCCGCCCGGCCTCCTCCGCGTCCGCGGTGTCCGCCGATGTCTCGGGTCCGGCGAACCGTTCCAGGGCAGCCGCGACGGCCGCGTTCTCGCGCCCCGCCTCCGGGCCCAGCACGAGGCTCCGGCAGCGGTGCAGGTCGGCGATGGCCCGCACGGCCTCCGGATCGGCCGGGGGGGGCGGCCACCAGGGCCATCAACTCCCTTGTCCACCCGATCGCCTGAGGATCGAGAACCGCCGCGCGGTCCGTCGTCGACCGGTACAGGAGCACACGAGCGGCCAGGGCCCGCACCAGGACGTCCCGCCTCACTGGGGTCACCGGAGTTACCGGACTCATAGGCTTCGGCATCGATCGAGGGGGCGGCGGGATGACGGGGGACGATTCCATACGGCTCGCGCGGTTGTGCGAGCAGCTCACCGCGATCCGGCACGTCGCGGACCACCGGGGAGCCTCGGCCGAACTGGACGCCGCGCTCGCGGACTTCCGGACGCACGGCGATGCCGGCCGACTCGTGTCCCGTACGGACGAGTTGCTCCGCACCTGGGGCGTCGCCCGGGGCCTCGGGGAACAGCGCTCCCCCGGCGGGAGCGTCCTGCCCCGCCTCGGCGGCGGGCATCCCGTGCAGGAGGCCCTGGTGTGTCCGGTCGGCCGGTGCGACCGGGTGCTCCTGGAAGGCGACCGCTCGTGCGACCTGTTCGCCGCGCCGCTGCGGCTCGTGAGGCTGTGAGCGATGTCCGCCTTCCTCACCGCGCTGGGCGGCAAACTCGCCGACACCTGGCTCTCGTTGCTCGTGCTGCCCGGCCTGCTCTACCTCGCGGTGGCGTCCGCGGGATCGATCCTCGGACACGGCCACGCCGTCGACCTGCCCCAGGTCCGTCTTGAGCGCGTGGACGGAGACGATCATCCCGTAGTGCTCGGCGACGGCGTCCCGCCCGAAGGGCAGGGTGGGGTTGGTGGAGGAGCCGATGACGTTCGGCACGCCCGCCATCTTCAGGACGTTGGGGACGTGCCCGCCGCCGCAGCCCTCGATGTGGAAGGCGTGGATCGTACGGCCTTCCAGGACGCGCAGGGTGTCCTCGACCGACAGGCACTCGTTCAGGCCGTCGCTGTGCAGGGCGACCTGCACGTCGTGCTCCTCGGCGACCCGCAGCGCGGTGTCCAGGGCCCGGGAGTGGGCGCCCATGTCCTCGTGGACCTTGAAACCGCAGGCGCCGCCCTCGGCGAGGGCCTCGACCAGGGGCGCCTCGTCGGAGGCGGAGCCGCGGGCCAGGAAGCCGATGTTCACCGGCCAGGCGTCGAAGGCGTCGAAGGCGAGGTTCAGGGCCCAGGGCGAGTTCACGCCGACGCCCCAGCTCGGGCCGATCTCCTGGCCGATGATCGTGGTGACGCCGCTGGCGAGCGAGGCCTCCATGATCCGGGGCGACAGGAGGTGGACGTGGGTGTCGATCGCTCCGGCGGGGGCGATGAGGCCCTCGCCCGGGATCATCGTGGTGCCGGCGCCGACGACGACGTCCACGCCGTCGAGGGTGTCGGGGTTGCCGGCCCGCCCGATCGCGTGGATGCGGCCCTCTCGGACGCCGATCGACACCTTGCGGATGCCGAGCACGGCGTCGATCACCAGGACGTTGGTGATCACGACGTCGCAGGTCTCGCGGGCGGCCGCGGCCTTGAGGTGCATGCCGTCGCGGGCCGTCTTGCCGAAGCCGGCCAGGCACTCGTCCCCGTACGCCTGCGCGTCCGACTCCACCCGCACGACGAGCCCGGAGTCGCCGAGTCGGACCCTGTCCCCCGCGCGGGGCCCGTGCACGGCGGCGTACTCCTGCGGGTCGACGTGCCGGCTCTCGCCCGGCGCGCAGTGGTCGCCGTGCCGCGTGGGCTTGCTCATCACTCCACCCCCTTCGCGCCCAGGTAGCCGCGGGCGGCGGCGCGGCGCAGGGCTTCGGACTTCGCGCCGGGCGCGTCCAGCGGCCCGTCGACGAGGCCGCGAAGCCGATCGTGATCCGGTCCCCGCCCATCGGGACGGGCCCGACCTCGACGACGGCGCCGGGGTCGAACCGGGTGGACGCCCCGGCCGCGGCCGCGAGCCGCATGCCGTAGGCGGCGGCCCGGTCGAAGTCGAGGCGCGGGTTCGCCTCGAAGAAGTGGAAGTGCGAGGTCACGCTCACCGGGACCGCAGCCGCGTTGCGGACCCACAGCCTGACCTCGGGCTCCGGCTCCGGCAGCACGTCGGCGTGGGGCAGGGCGGCCCCGGGGCCGCCGTCGTCGTACCCCACGTCGCCGAACGGGGCGCTGATGACGGCCAGCCGGGTGCCGTCCTCGAACACGGCCTCGACCTGGATCTCGGTCACGATGTCGGTGACGCCGGGGAGGACGTCGTCGGGGCCGAGGACACCGCGGCCGCGGTCGAGGGCCTCGGCCAGGTGGAGGCCGTCGCGCGCGGCCTCGCACACCGTGTCGGCGATCAGTGCCGTCGCCTCCGGCACGTTCAGCCGCAGCCCGTGCTCCAGGCGCGTCCGCGCGAGCTGGGCCGCCGTGAAGAGCAGCAGCCGGTCGCGCTCCGTGGGAGTCAGGGGCATGCCGCCCCCCTGACGCGCGGGCCCGGTCACACGCATGGTGTCCCTTCCTTTCTCCGGCGTGCCGGAAGCGAGCGTGCGCACACCATGGAATTTGACTGAAATATCAGTCAAGATCGAGGAGAACACAGGCGGAACGGAGGGCGTCCGTCGGCGACGCCCCGGCCGCCCGCAGCGCCGGGTGGATCCCCGCGACGGCCGCCACCAGGACCGAGACCGACGGGCCGGCGCGCGCTGGACGCCGACGCCCGCACGGAACGCCTCATCGACGCCCTGCTGACCCTGGCCCGCAGCGAGAGCGCCCGTCCGACACCCCGTCCGGTCGACTCGCCGACCTCTCCGGGAGCGCCCTGGGAGATCTGTCCGACGAGGCCCGCACCACAGGGGTCCGCGTCACCGCGCGCCTCGCACCCGCGCCGGCCGCGGGCGACCCCGCCCCGCTCCGGCAGGTCGCGCTGAACCTGCCGGCCAACGCCGTACGCCACAACCACCCGGGCGGTACGGCGACGATCACGACCGGCACGCACGACGGGCTCGCGTGCGTCGAGGTCGCCGACACCGGCCCCGTACTCGAACCGGCCCGCGTCCCCGCGCTCTTCGAGCCGTTCCACCGCGGTCCGGAGCGCCGGAGCCACGGCCAGGGCCTCGGTCTCGCCGTCGTCCGCGCCATCGCCCGTACCCACCAGGGCGAGGTCACCGCGGCGGCGCGCCCCGGCGGCGGGCTCACGGTCCGGGTGACCCTGCCGGGCCGCGCCGCGGCCGTCGGAGCCGGCGACGAGGCGCCGGATCTCTAGGGCTGGAGGTCCGGCGCGGGAGGCCCGGCGCCGCAGATCAGGCGCGGGAGGTCCGGCGCCGGAGGTCTACCGGCCGAGCAGGGCGATCTCGGCGTCGATGGCCTGGCTCATCAGGGTGCGGGCGTGGGCGATCTGGAGGGTGCCGCTGAGCCAGCGCACGCTGAGGCCCTCGAGGAGGGCGGTGAGGCGTTCGGCGGAGGCCGTGAGGGCGACGGCCGGGGCCATGGGCTGGACCTGGCCGAGGAGGGCGGCGACCTCCTGGACCCAGGTGAGGGTGGCCCTCGCCAGGTCTTCGCGCAGGAGGTCGTCGAAGACGGCGCTGGCCCGCAACTCGCCCCAGGCGGTGCTGTTCTCCCTGACCTCGGTCGAGTCCTGGAGTTCGAGGAGGAGCGTCTGGTCGAGCTCCTCGCGCGGGCCGAGCGGCGGGGCGTCCGGGTCGCGCTCGGTCGTGTAGCGGTCGGCGCGGTCGTTGATGAACTCGAGCGTCTTGCTCAGGATCCCCGCGCGGTCCTTGAAGTGGTAGTAGATGAGCGCGGTGGACACGCCCGCCTCTGCGGCGAGCTCTTCCACGCGCAGGCCGCGGACACCGCGCCGGGCGATCACCCGGGCGGCGGCTTCGAGGATCTGAGTGCTGCGAGACGCCATGGCCCGAACCCTACCCGGCGCTTCCCTCCACCGGGATCACGGCCCTGACGTACCCTCCGCACCGGGGATCCCGCGGGGTGACTTTCGTTGCCCCGCCCCGGCCGATCGGTACTACCGGGCGCCGGGTCCGCTGTCCAGGGCTGGTCCCCGTGCATGACCTCCAGAAGTACGACCAGAAGTACGAAGCGCACGCGGGAAGAGGGGACCGGGCGGGCGGCGCCCACGGCGCCGGGCGCATGAGAGTGCCGGTGCTCGTGAAGGTCCTCGCGGCCGTGGCCGATGTGGCCTGCCTGCTGATGAGCGTGCTCGGTTCCCCCGACCGGCCGCTGAGCCGGTCGGGCGAGGTCGTCCGCGAGCGGGAGATGGTGCGCATCACCGGACCGTCGGGAGCGTCGTCCGAGGTCCTCGCCCTGATCGACACGGGGGCGTCGGCGTCGTCGGTGGACACGGCGCTGGCGAAGAAGCTCGGGTTCGACCTCGCCGCGGCGCCCCGGATCACCGTGGCCTCGGCCCTGGGCCGCGAGCAGCGCCCGGTGATCGACGGCTCGATGCGGCTGGCCGGCCGGACGTTCGTGGCGAAGCTCAGCGTCAACAGCCGCTCGAAGCGCGAGACCCCCGTCCTCCTCGGCCGCCAGGAGGTCCAGGGGCTCCAGGTCGCCGTGGGCAAGCGGTTCCTCACGCAGCCCGAGTCCACGGCCGCGCCGTCGGCCCTGCGGATCCCGTTCAGCAAGGCACCGGCGATCGACCCCGTGTCGATGATGGCGCTGCTGCCCCTGGCGGGCCTGCTGATCGTGGTGCTGCGGGTGGTCGTCGGGCTGAACACCCTCGGCACGTTCGGTCCGGTGCTGCTCGCCCTGGCGTACGCGCAGGCGGGCCTGCCCCTGGGCGTACCCCTGACGCTGGCGATGTTCGTCCTCGGGTTCGCCATGCAGCCGCTGCTGCGGCGCCTGCACCTGCCCCGGGTCGCCCGGCTCGGCGTGCTGATCGCCGTGGTCACCTCGGGCCTGATCGCCTCGCAGCTCGCCCTGGGCGGTTTCGGGCTCTCCGACTCGTGGGGCATGTCGCTGCCGGTCGTCGTCACCGCGATCGTCGCCGAGCGGCTGTGGGAGGCGTGGGACCTCGACGGCGTCAAGGCCGCCGTCGTGGGCGCCGCCCTGACGATGGGCACGGCGGTCCTGGTGGCGCTGCTCCTCCTGACGCCGTACGTGCGGGAGGTCGCGGAGGCGGTGCCGCTCCAGCTGGCGCTCGTGTGCGCGGTGTGGACGGCGGTCGCGGGGACGTACCGCGGGCTGCGGCTCAGCGAGCTCCTCGGCGATGCCGGCCACCAGGAGCAGGACCGTGCGGACCGGGAGCGGGCCGTGCCGCTGGACCACCTGGTGCAGCGAGGGCCCGGGGACGCAGGCGGTGGCGAACCACGGGATCGGGGCGTCCACGCCGGAGGCGACCACCTGGGCGGTGAACAGGCCGTGGATGCGTTCGGCGCTGGCCGCGGACCGCCGTAGGGCCATCCTGGAAGCTGCCGCCCGGGTCATCGCCCGGCGAGGGGTACGCGGGCTCCGCATGGAGGAGCTCGCGACCGAGGCCGGGGTGTCCACCGCACTGATCTGCTACCACTTCAAGGACCGGGCCGGCATCCTGCGGAACACCCTGGAGTTCATCAGCGACCGCGCCGACCGGTACACCTCCGAGGAGGAGGTCGTTGCGGGCGGGCCGCACGATGCCCGGCAGGAGCTTGAACGGACCCTGCTGCTCGAGTTCCAGGACCTGCCGGAGGTCCGCGAGAACAGTACGGTCTGGGGCGAACTGCGCGCCAGCGCGGTCTTCGAGCCGGAACTGCGCGGCGACCTCGCCAGAGCCACCCTGGCCTGGATCCACGACATCGCGGACCTCCTCGGCCAGATACGGCCGGCCGCCCCCGCGCCGTCCCTCACCGCGTCCGCGGAGCGGCTCACCGCCCTCCCGGAGGGGCTCAGCACGCGCTGGCCGAGCGGCGCGCTGCCGCTCGCCCACGCCCGCGAGCTGACGAGGGACGCGGTCACGGTGGAACTGGAGCGGCTGGACCACTGACCGCCGGCACGTGACCGGAGCCGGCCGGGCCACCGACCACCGGCACGTGACGCCCGGAGCCGACCGGGCTCCTGCCCCGCCCGACCGGAGCCGACCGGCCACCGACCGCCGGCGCGTGGCATCCGGAGCCGGTGGAGCGGCTCCACCCGGCGCCATCGGCTCACAGAATTTGACTGAATATTCAGTCAATGCCAGAGTGGCGACAGGAAGGCCGCATCCCACCTCGCGGTACCGGCGATTCCCGGAGCGGTACGTGCACGCTGTTCACGGACAGGGCGCGCGTGCGGGCCACGAGCCTCGCCCACCGACACCCCTCGGCCGCCGGATGCCGGTCCCGCAAGCCCACGATCGGAGACCCCACATGTCCGCCCTCCCCTCCCGCCGCTCCGCCCTGCGCGTGCTCGCCGGTGTCGGCGCGCTCACGCTCGGCGCCACGGCGTGCGGCCCCGGCGGCTCCGGTGACCCCGGCAGCGCCGCCGGCACCGCGCCCGACGGGCCGGCCCCGTCGGGCGAGGACCGCCGCATGCCCGCCGAGTGGGAGAGCCACGCCCGCACCTTCATGTCGTGGCCGGCGCTCAGGTCCGTCTGGGAGGACGACCTCCCCTACGTGCGCGAGGACATCGCACACGTCGCCCGCGCCATCTCGGAGTTCGAGGCCGTCGTCATGATGGCCCGGCCGGACCAGGTGGCCGCCGCCCAGAAGGCCTGCGGCTCCGGCGTCGAGGTCATCGCCCTCCCCGTCGACGACCTGTGGGCCCGCGACACGGTCCCCGTCTTCGTCGAGCAGGACGGGAAGGTCGAGGGAATCGACTTCGACTTCAACGGCTGGGGCAACAAGCAGACCCACAACAACGACGCCCAGGTCGGCCGGCTCCTGCTGCGGAAGTACGGGGTCCCGCGCGTCCAGGCACCGCTCGTCGCCGAGGGCGGCTCCTTCGAGACCGACGGCGAGGGGACGCTCCTGATCACGGAGAGCTCGATCGTCAACGACAACCGCAACCCCGGCAAGTCGCGCGGCGAGATCGAGGACGAGCTCAAGGACCTCCTCGGCACGGACAAGGTGATCTGGCTGAAGGGCGTGCGCGGCGAGGACATCACCGACGCCCACGTCGACAGCCTCGTCCGGTTCACGGCGCCCGGCGTCATCCTCCTGGACCGCGCCTTCCCCGGCATGCCGGCCGACTCCTGGTCCCGCTCGTCCGACCAGGCCATGTCCGTGCTGAGCGAGGCGACCGACGCCCAGGGCCGCGAGTTCGAGATCATCGACCTCCCGCAGCCCGACCCCGACCTGGTCACCGGCTACACCGACGAGTTCCTGTCGACGTACGCCAACTTCTACGTCGGCAACGACGCCGTCTACATGCCGAAGTTCGGCGACAAGAAGGCCGACGACCGGGCGCGCGGCGTCCTGCAGGAGCAGTTCGCGAAGCGGGAGATCGTGCAGCTGAGCATCGACACCATCGCCACCGGAGGCGGCGGCATCCACTGCGCCACCCACGACGAGCCCGGCAAGCCGGCCGCGTAACCACGATTCACGGGAGCCTCCATGTCCTCCGTCCGACGCCACAGGCCGAGCCGGGGCCGGGTCCTGCCCGCCGTGGTGGCCTGCTGCCTGATCGTGGCCGCCATCGTGCTCGGCACGTGGCTCCAGTTCGGCGAACGCCAAGCGCTCGACACGGTGTACGGCGCCGGCGGTGCGGAGCCCGACCGCGTGGACATCGAGGCCTCCATCCAGCGTGTGGACGCCGCCGGCCGCGAGCTGACCCTGCGCGTGCTCGTCACGCCGCGCGGGGAGCTCGCCGAGGCCGGCGGCGTCTCCCCACCGAGGACCTGACGCTCCAGACGTCGGCCTCCACCCGGGGCGACCTGTCCTTCAAGGCGCACAGCCGCATCGCCACCAAGGACGTGCCCGTCGCGCCGACGGGCGGCTCGATCACGGACCACCCCTTCGACGCCTACGCCGCCGCCATCGAGTTCAGCGCCACGATGGGGGGGCGAGAAGGTCCCCTTCCACATGACGCCGACCAACGCCGACGCGCTCTTCTCGGCCCGGGTGGACGCACTGGCCGAGAACGGGACCGCGATCTTCGACGTGGACCTCGGGCCACGGATGACGCGCCCGTCCCGATCGTCACCCCCCGGCGACACCGCGTCGCCGTCACGGGCCGTGCGGCCCTGCTCCCCGAGTGTGATCGTGCGGGTACATGCGGGTCCGTCTTCCGCATGGCTGGTGCATACCGGCGGCTTCCGGTGCATGCTGTGCAGCAAGAGCGTTCGAGTTCCTGTGTGGAGGCCGAAAGAGTGAAAGGCGGCAACCGGAGGCGGCGCGTGAGCAGCCGGGCTTCGGGCGGACAGGGCTCGGTGGTGCGCCGGTCGGGGGGTGGCCGCGGGCGGTCCGCGCGCGGCGGCGGGGGTGTTCCGCTCGACCGGCTGTCCACGCGGGGGCGTCTCGCGTGGCTGAGTTCCGCCGGGTCGAGGATCGGTACGACGCTGGACCTGGAGCGCACCGCGCGGGAGCTCGCCGAGTTCACGGTGCCGGGCTTCGCCGACGGTGCCGCCGTCGACATCCTGGAGAGCGTCCTGCGCGGCGACGAGGGCTCGCGGTGGACCGGGACGGGCGTTCCGCCGATGCGGGCGGCCGCGCTGTGCTCGGTCGAGGAGCTGTCCTCGCTGGAGCCGACGCCGGTCGGCGAGACGTTCGTGCGCGCCGAGGAGCAGCACGAGACGCTGCTCCACCGCTACTGCCTGCGACAGGGCAAGCCGGTGCTGCTGAGCCGCATACGGCACGACGACTTCATCAAGGTGGCGCCGACCGAGAGCGCCGCGGCGAAGATGCGCGCCGCCGGGGTGCACAGCTACCTCGCCGTGCCCCTGATCGCCCGCGGGCTGCTGCTCGGGAGCGCCGACTTCGTGCGCGGCGCGGGGTCACCACCGTTCTCGGCCACGGACCTCGCGCTCGCCGAGCAGCTGGCCTCCCAGGCCGCCGTCTTCATCGACAACGCACGGCTGTACGGGCGTGAGCGGGAGCACGTCGTGTCGTTGCAGCGCAGTCTGCTGCCGCGCGCGACGCCCGTCACCCCGGGGTTGCGCGTGCACGCGGAGTACGCCCCGTCCACGGGCCACCACGAGGTGGGCGGCGACTGGTACGACGTCATGGCGCTGCCCAGCGGCCGTACGGCCCTGATGGTGGGCGACGTGATGGGGCACGGCCTGCCCGCCGCCGCGACCATGGGGCGCCTGCGGGCGGTGGCGCGCACCCTGATGACCCTGGACATGGCACCGGAGCGCGTGCTCGCCCGGCTGGACCTCGCCACCCGCGACCTGGAGGACGAGCAGGTCGCCACCTGTCTCTGCGCGGTGTACGACCCCGCCGACTCCACGTACACGCTGGCGAGCGCCGGGCACCTGCCCCCGCTCCTGCTCGACGGAAACGGCTCGGCCGAGTTCGTGGACGTGCCCATCGGCGCGCCGCTCGGCGCGGGGGTGATCCCGTACGACCCGGTCCGCGTGACGGTCCCCGAGGGCGGCGACCTGATCATGTACACGGACGGCCTCATCAAGTCCCGGCACGCCGACCTGGACCATCAGCTGGACCTGCTGCGCGCGGCGGCGCTCGACCTGGGCTCCGGGGCGCTCGCCGGTGGCGGTCTGGTCGAGCGCGCGCCGGCCGGCGACGAGCGGTTCGACGAGGCGGTGCTCCTCACCGCGACGACCACGGCGACGCATGCGGCGGCGACCGCGAAGGCTGCGCCGACGGCGACGACCGGCGGGACGACCCCGACGACCGAGGCGGTCCCGACGGCGGTGTCCGCCGGCAACGGGACCCCGGACAGCCGGGTCGACCTCCGCGTCTGGAGGCTTCCGCAGGAGGGCCGGGCCGCGTCCGTCGCCCGGGGTCTCGTCACCGAGCAGCTCGCCGAGTGGAATCTGACGGAGCTCGCCGACGTGTGCGAGCTCGTCGTCTCCGAACTCGTCGGCAACGCCCTGCGCTACGGCAACGGCCCCGGTGAACTCCGGCTCCTCCGCGGCGAACGCCTCGTCGTCGAGGTCTCGGACACGGGACCCGACCTGCCCCAGATCCAGCACGCGGACCTCAGCGACGAGGGCGGCCGCGGCCTCCAGCTCATCAACATGCTCTGCCGCCGGTGGGGTTCCTGCCGCACCGTCACCGGCAAGGTCGTGTGGGCGGAGCAGAACCTGCACGCGTGACCGGCGGCGGCGCAGGGTGGCACTCGGGGCGCCGGGGGTGCCCGCGGGAGGGGGACGCCCCCGCCGTGGCGGGGGCGTCCCCGTGTGCCGGGCCGGGCTACCGGCCCTGGAGGGCCTTGACGTTGTTGCCGAAGGTCCAGTTCTTCGAACCGTCCCAGTTGGCGGACCAGGTCATGAGGCCCTTGAGGGAACCGCCGTAGTGGTTCCAGGCCTGGGCCACGGCCGTCGGGGCCATGTACCCGCCGCCGGCGCCCGGTTGGGCGGGGAGGCCGGGGACCTGCTTGTCGTACGGGACGCGGATGGTGGTGCCCTGGATCACGAGTCCGCGGTTGAGGCAGTCGGTCTGGGCGACGAACCCGGCGACGGTGCCGGCGGAGTAGGAGTCGCCGGAGCAGCCGTACATGCTGCCGTTGTAGTACTGCATGTTGAGCCACCAGAGGCGGCCGTTGTCCGCGTACTTCTTGACGATGGGCAGGTACGCGCCCCAGATGGACCCGTAGGCGACGCTGCCGCCGGTGACGTACGCGGTCTCCGGTGCCATGGTCAGGCCGAATCCGGCGGGCATGCGGGCGAGGACGCCGTCGATGATGCGCACCAGGTTGGCCTGCGAGGTGGAGAGGGTGCCGATGGACCCGCTGCCGACGAGGCCGGTCTCGATGTCGATGTCGATGCCGTCGAAGTTGTACGTCCTGAGGATCGGCACGACGGTCTCGACGAAGCGGTCGGCGACGGCGCGGGAGCTGAGGTCGATTCCGGCGGCGGCACCGCCGATCGAGAGCAGGAGGGTGGCTCCGGCGGCCTTCGCGCGGCACATCTCGGCCGGGGTGGAGACGCGGACGGTGTTGTCCATGCCGTCCTCCCACAGCACCGTTCCGTCCGAACGGATCACGGGGAAGGCGGCGTTGACGACGTTGTAGCCGTGGGCCGCGAAGCGCGGGTCGTCGATGGGTGCCCAGCCGAAGGGCGGGTGGACGCCGTTGGCGGCGCCGTCCCAGTTCTCCCAGTACCCCTGCAGCACCTTCCCGGCGGGCTTCTGCTTGAGGGCGCAGGTGTCCGCCACGGGCGCCGCGGCTGCGGGGGTCGGGGCGAGGCCGGTGGCGACGAGGGCGGCGGCGGTCAGCAGGGTGACGAGACCCGCTCCGAGGGTGCGGGTGATCCGATGGCCTGGCATGCGTGCTCCTGAGGACGTGGGGTGTTCCTAGGCTTCGCGCGCGTTCCAGCAGACCGTAGGTTGGTCCAGACCTTTCGTCAACAGCCTTCACTGACAAGGGACTTGATACGCTCCGGGCGGCTCGCCCCGCCGAGAGCGAACATCCTTGGATTCCCGCCGCGCGACGGGGAGGCTGGGAGCACCCATCCCGGATCCCGGAGGCCTTCCATGAGCGCCGAACACCCGAACACCCTGTACGAGGCCGTCGGCGGCGCCGACGCGCTGCGCCGGCTCTCCGAGACGTTCTACCGAGGAGTCCTCGCCGACCCCCTCCTCGCACCCGTCTTCGCCGGCTTCACCGCCACCCACGTCGAGCACGTCGCCGTCTGGCTGGCGGAGGTCTTCTCGGGACCCGCCGGGTTCACCGCGGAGCACGGCGGACACCAGGCCCTGCTCCGCGCCCATCTCGGACTCGGCATCACCGAGGAACAGCGTCTGCGCTGGATGGAGTTGATGAAGGCGGCCGTGGAGCGGGAACTCCCGGACGACGCCCTGCTCCGTCGCCGCGTGATCGAGTACTTCGACTGGGGCACCCGCATCGCCGAGGACGTCTCCGCCTCCCCCCGTGGAACGGACCTCGGCGACCCCGGCCCGACCCCGCGCTGGGGCTGGGACGGCCTCGCCTGACTCCCCGGCGGGGGGACACGGCCCTCCGTGCGGACCTGGCGAACGGCCTGGAGCGGGATCCGCACTCCGTTCAGGAACGGCTCGACCGCCTCGCCGGTTCGTTCCGAAGCGATGGGTCAGTGCCCGGGCTCCTTCGAGGTGACCAGCAGGCCGCCGACCAGGCCGGCGAGGAGCAGGAGGCCGGCCGCGCACCACAGGGTGGCGGAGTAGCCGGCGAGAACCGCCGCCTGGGTGCTGGTGGCGAGGTCCATGAGGGAGTCCGGGAAGTCGAACGCGTCGAGCAGCACGCCGCTTTCGAGCGATGTCCGCAGGTTCTCCGGGATGCCCGGGACACCGCTCAGCCGGTCGGAGATCACCGTGGCGAGGAGGGTGCCGACCAGTGGCGTGGCGAGGAGTCCGCCGAGGTGCTGGGCCGTGAGGACGACCGCGGCGGTTCCGCCGGGGTTGCGCGCGAAGGCCGTGCCGGTCGCGGTGGCGATGAGGGGGGAGAGCGCGAGGCCGAGGCCGGTGCCGATGAGGAGGAGCGGGGGCAGGACCAGGCCGGAGTAAGAGCCTTCCATGTCCAGACGGGTCAGCAGGGCCGTGCCGACCGCGGCGAGGAGCAGGCCGGGACCGATCAGGAGGCCGGGCGCGACCCGGTGCTGGAGGCGGGCGGAGACCTGGGTGGAGACGATCAGAAGGGCGGCCGCCATCGGCAGCAGCGCCTGGCCGACGTCGAGCGGAAAGTAGTAGTAGGCGCCTCTCAGGAAGCGGTACAGGACCAGGACCACGGCCGAGGAGCCCGTGCCCGCGATGAGCAGGGCGAGCAGCGAGGCGAGGCGCCGCCGGTCCTGGAACACCTGCGGCGGGACGAGCGGGTCGCCCGACCGGGTCTGCCACCGGACGAAGACCGCGAGCAAGACCGCTCCGGCCGCCAGCAGGAGCAGCGTCAGCGGCTCGGTCCAGCCCGTCCGGCCCGAGCCGGACGGGCCGTCGCCCGCCATGAGGCCGAAGCCGAGGGCGGCGAGCGCTCCGGTGCCCAGCAGTGTGCCCGGCACGTCGAAGCGGACGGAGGCGCGGGCCCACCGGTCGTCGGGGAGGCTGCCCGCCACGGCGGCTGTCAGGGCGGCGAGCGGCACGATGACGTAGAAGCACCAGCGCCAGCCGTAGTTCTCGGTCAGCCAGCCGCCCGTGTACTCGCCGATCGCGAGGCCGCCGCCCGCCAGGGCCGCATAGAGCCCGAAGGCCTTGCCGCGTTCCCCCGGGTCGCCGAAGCCTCCGGCGACCAGGGCGAGGGCGGCGGTGGAGACCAGCGCGGCGCTCGCGCCCTGGAGGACCTGCGCCGCGACGAGCAGCGCGGTGGCGGACGCCGCGCCGCCGACGACGGAGGCCGCGGCGCACCCCGCGAGGCCGGCGGTCAGCGTCCTCTTGCGGCCGAGGAGGTCGGTGACGTGCCCGCCGAGCAGCAGCAGCGCCCCGAAGGCCAGCCCCTGGGCGGCGAGCATCGTCTGCAGGTCGTCGGCGCCGACGCCCAGGTCCCTCGTCGCGTCCGGCAGTGCCGCGAACATCGCCGACGAGCCGATCGCCACCAGGAGTTGTGCCAGCAGGGCCGCGGCGAGTCCCCGCCACCACTTCGGGGAGGCGCCCGGTGCCGCGAGCGGGGACCAGCCGGCCGGCCCGAATCCCGGCGTCGGCGCGTGGCCGAACGGCGTCGTCGGCGGGTACGCGGGAGGCTGCGGGGGCGGCTGCGGGACCGTCCGGGCCTGGGACGGAATCCGCGGGTCCGTCGGCTGCGCGACCCGGGCCTCGGGCGCGAAGTCGAGCAACTCCGCTGCATGGCGTCCGAGTTGGGCGAGGACGGAGCCGGGGAGCCATTCCTCGGCCCGGTCGGTGGCCGTCCGCGCGGCGACGTCGGCGGGGGTGGGCCGCCGCGCCGGGTCCTTGTCCAGGCACTCGCGGACGAGGTCGAGGAGCGAGTCCGGCACGCCGGTGAGGTCGGGCTCCTCCTCGGCGATCCGGAACAGGTGCGCGTGGAGACCGGCGTCCGTGGCGCCGAAGAGCATTCGGCCCGTGGCGGCGTAGACGAGGACGGCGCCCAGGCAGAACACGTCGCTGGCCGGGGTGAGTTCGAGGCCGCGCACCTGCTCGGGCGACATGAAGCCGGGCGAGCCGATCAGCATCCCGGTGCGGGTGCGCAGGCTGTCCCCGCCCAGGCCGTCCATCGCGCGGGCGATGCCGAAGTCGATGACGCGCGGCCCGTCCACGGTCACCAGCACGTTGGACGGCTTCAGGTCGCGGTGGATGAGGCCCGCGCCGTGCACGGACCGGAGGGCCGCGGCCAGGCGGTGGGCGAGGGTGCGGACCGAGTGCTCGGGCAGCGGCCCGAAGTCCCGGGCGACGACGGTCTTCAGATCGGGTCCGGGGATGTACTGGGTCGCCACCCAGGGCACCGGCGCCTCGGTGTCGGCGTCGAGGACAGCGGCCGTCCAGTCTCCGCCCACCCGTCGGGCGGCCGCGACCTCGCGGGCGAACCGCTGCCGGAATTCGGGGTGTTGGGCGTGCTCGGCCTGCACCACCTTCACCGCGACCGTCCGGCCGGCTTCCGACCGCCCGAGGTACACCAGTCCCATCCCCCCCTCGCCCAGGCGGGCGATGAGGCGGTACGGGCCGATGTGCGTCGGATCTTCGGTGATCAACTGGTCCACGCGAGTAACATAGTTGAGGCCGCCGATCCACGCGGCGGATCACCGCGAACCATGGCCGGCGGCACGGATTCACCGCCCGGCCGACCGCTTCGGCATCGCGCACGCGGCCGACGCGACCTCGCTCACCGGCAGCGGCGCCACCATCGGCACCCCGTCGTTCATGGCTCCCGAACAGGCCGCGGGCAGCAGGGTCACACCGGCGACGGACATCTTCGCGCTCGGCCAGGCACCGCCCCCGCCGACCGGCGCCCCCGGACCCGGGCCCGCCCCGGGCTACTCCCCCACCGCGCCGGCCGGACCCGCCCCGGGCTACCCGCCGACGGCGCCCTCCGGTCCCGGCGCGGCCTACTCCCCCACGGCTCCGGCCTCGTCGGCCGCCCCGCCGGCCGGCCCTCCCGCCGGGTTCGGTCCTCCGGCCGGGCACCAGCCCCCGCCGGGGCCGTACACGACGCCCGCCCCCACACCGCGCCGTCCCACGCCGCCTACGCTCCGACGCAGGGACCGGCCCGGACACCGGCTCCGCCGCACCCGCAGGCGTACGCACAGGCCGCCCACCCGGTGCCGGGCGCCCCCGGCGCACAGCGCGCTCCGGCCGGGCGCGGCCTGCTCGTGGCCGTCGCCGCCGCGGTGGCCTTCGCCGTGGCGGGCAGCCTCACGGCGTACGTCGTGCTCAAGGACGACGACAAGGGGCGGTCGACGGCGGACGGCGGCGGCGAGCCGAGCGGCCGGAACGGCGGGAGCGCGAACGGCGGCGGCTCGACGGGGGCGACGTCCGGGGCGAAGCCGTCGTCGAAGCCCGAGCCGAAGCCCTCCGACTTCAAGGCGATCAACCTGACCGCCGGATACCACCTGACCCTCCGGGACGACACGGTGCGTCCGCAGGCGGGCGAGGACGGCGGGTACGAGCTCTCGTACGACACCGGCGGGTACCTGGACGCCGAGAGCAGCGGGGGCGGTCTGGTGCTGCTCGACCCGGGGCAGGAGGGTTCCCTCGCCACGTGCCGGGCGGAGACGCGGTTCGCCGAGAACATCCACGTGAACAAGCTGGCCACGGGCCGTCAGGTCTGCGTCACGACCGGTTCGGGCCATCTGGGCCTGGTCACGGTCAAGGGCCTGTCCCCCGAGGACTCGCCCAGTACGTACATGACGATCGACGTGACGGTCTGGCGCAACGCGGCCGCCTCCTCCTCGTAGGCCGCGTAGGCGGTCGGCGGCGGTCGTCGTGGGCGGTGCTCGTCAGCTCCTGGCGGGCCCCTTCGTGCCGATCTCCGCCCAGACGGTCTTGCGGTCGTCGATGTAGCGCACTCCCCAGTCGTCGGCGATGGAGGCGCAGATGAGGAGCCCGCGGCCGCCCTCGTCGACGGCCTTCGCGTGGCGCAGGTGCGGGGCGGCCTGGCCGGCGTCGCTCACCTCGCAGATGACGCCGGCGCCGTCCCTGAGCAGGCGGAGGGTGATCGGGGCCTCGCCGTAGCGGATGGCGTTGGTGACGAGTTCGCTGGCGACGAGCGTCACCGCGAAGGGGTCGAGCGGGAGGTCCCACACGGCGACGCGGTCCTCGACGAGGTTCCGGGCGGTGCCGACCGCCTCGAAGTCGAAGGGGATGTCCCACTCGGCCAGTTCGTCCGGAGACAGCCGGCGGGTGCGGGCGAGCAGGAGGACGCGGTCGGGGGCGAGGAGCCGTTCCACGTCGTCGGCCATCGCTTCCGGGTCGCGGTCGGGCCGGGAGAGCGCGGCCATGATCCCGTCCGGTCGGGCGCCCTCGTCGCCGGGCGGGGGTGCGGAGGCCAGGCAGAGCGTGCTGCCCTCGGGGAGCTCGTGGGTCGCGCAGGCGAACGGCGGGCCCTCGGCGCCGAGCAGGGGCCCGTCCTCGACGGGCCGGTCGTCGACCGACCCGTCGGGGCGCACGACGGCGAAGAGGGAGGTGCCCGCGCGGGCGACGTCGAGGCGGCCGACGGCGGGGTCGTACACGGCGATCGTGCAGCTCGCGGTCGGCTCGTCGGCCCCGGGGGCGTCGCCCTGCTCGCCGGAGAGCCGGCGTGTGGTGGTGTGCAGCCGGGCCAGGAGTTCGTGCGGGTCGAGGTCGAGGGTGCTGAGGCTGTGGACGGCGGTGCGCAGCCGGCTCATGGTGGCGACCGCGCTCAGCCCCGGGTTCTCGACCTGGCCGGCGACCAGGGCCACCCGCGCTCCGGGCAGCGGGATCACGTCGTACCAGGATCCGGCGCCGGTGCCGCCGGGGCGGTGCCGCTGGGCGACGTCGACGGCCCGCTGGGTGGCCTCGTGCTGGCGCAGCGGCCAGCCCTGCAGCGCGTACATCACGACGTGCTCGCGGGTGAAGCGGAGCGCGTTCTCCAGGCAGGTCGCCGTGCGGGCCGCGATGGCGTCGGCGAGCACGACGTCGTCGGGGCCGTACGGTTCGGCGGTGTCGGCGCGGTGGAAGGCGACGGCGCCGAGCACCTGCCCGTGCGCCTTCAGTGGTGCCACGAGAACGGCCTGGGGGCGGCGGCCGTCCGCGGCCTCGGCGGGCAGCAGGGTCGCGGCCTCCGGCAGCGTGTCGCCGAAGATGCCCGGCAGCAGGACCGGGCCGACGTCGGGTACGGGCGGGCCCGCCTCCGTCCGGCCGGCGGCGGCGCAGCGGAGCAGCGGGGCCGTGTCGGCGGACTCCAGGGCGGGGTCCTCCCCCCTGAGGACGGCGTCGGTCAGGGCGACGACCACGGAGTCCGCGAACCCGGGCAGGGTCACCTGGACCAGTTCGCGGGCGGTGCGCTCCACGTCGAGGCCGGTGCCTATCCGCTCGTGCGCGTCGTGCAGCAGGCCGAGCCGGGCGCGGGCGCGTTCGCGGTCGGTGACGTCGGTGCTCGTGACGACCAGGCCGAGCGCGTGTCCGTCGGCGTCGTCCAGGCGGTGGACGGAGACGGAGAAGACGGAACGCCGGTGGGCGTCGCCGGTCGGCCGGCCGGTCACCAGGAAGTCGGTCGCCGAACGGCCGGTGGCGAGGACGTCGCGGAGCACGGTCTCGTCGTACGCGATCCCGTAGAGGGCGTAGGCCTCGGCCGCCGGACGTCCGACGACGCGTTCGGCCGGGTTGCCGCGCAGCCCGGCGGCGACCTTGTTCACCTTGATCACGCGCAGGTCCCGGTCCAGCACGTGGAGTCCCACCTGGGGCTGGGTGAAGACAGCCCTCAGGAACGCCTCTCCCCACCCGTTTCCGCCGATCGTGACCAGAGACTCTTCCTCGTCCACTCGCCCCTCCCGCCGGGATGCACTCCCCCGAGCCTCCCTCACCGCGGTGCATCCCGCGAACGGACGACGGCCGCGGACCGCCGGTGCGGTCCGCGGCCGTGGTCCGCGGGACGGGCCGTTCAGTGGCCGCGGCGGTGGCGGGCGGCCACCGCGGCGACCAGGAGGAGCGCGCCGACGGCGCCGACGGCCAGGGTGAGGGTGCCGGCCTCGCCGCCGCTCATCGCCCAGCCGTTGCCGAGCAGGAGGGCGGTCCCGGCGGCGCGGGAGGCGATCGTGTAGCCGCGGTCGCCGGCACGGTGGAAGTGCCGGCCGAGGACGTAGCAGGCGGCGATCAGCGAGGTGAAGGTGACCGACCCGGCGGCGAAGTGGGCGTAGCTGTGCCAGGTGAGGGTGGCGGGCGGTCCGTAGGGGGTGCCCACGGGGAAGCCGTCGGCCGGGTCCATGACGAACAGGCCGGCGGCGATCATGCCGAGGCCGGCGATCCGCACCAGCCGCGGGGCCCAGGTGCCGCCCGCGGTGCCGTGCAGGGCCCTGCGCAGGCCGGTCGCACCGACGGTGAGCAGGACCCCGGCGACCAGGAAGTTCGCGATCTGGAGCCAGCCGAGCGAGCCGTTGCTCAGGGCGCTCAGCGGGTGGCGGGTGAGGTCGAAGCCCTCGCGGGTGGCGGCCTGGATCAGGGACACCGCCGCCCACAGCGGAGAGGCGACGGCCACGCAGGCGAGGAGGGCCCGCGTGCCGGGCCGTGCGGGGACGGCGGCGGCGGGGACGGCGGCGGTGGCGGTGGGGCTGTGGAGCGTGGTCATGGCGGGCCTCTCGGTGTCGTCCTGTCCGGGTTCTCGCTGACACGTCGATCCGGCGATGTGACAGGGAACGCAGCGCATTCCCTGTCACATGTCGCTGATCGACGTACGGGCGGAACCACCGCACGGCGCACCCCCGCTCCGAGCGGACCGGCGCCGCGCACATCGACACGAAGCGGCATCCGCACCGCGCGCGTCCGCGCCCCACGCATCCGTACGACGAGGAGACGAGAAACCCATGCGCTACCTGATGACGACCAAGCCGTCCGACACCGCCCCCGACGAGGCCCT
This sequence comes from Streptomyces sp. NPDC093089, assembly GCF_044754405.1. Lineage (NCBI taxonomy): Bacteria > Bacillati > Actinomycetota > Actinomycetes > Kitasatosporales > Streptomycetaceae > Streptomyces > Streptomyces sp. NPDC093089. Next base: position 9,541 of record NZ_JBIVPA010000026.1, on the reverse strand, counting down.
GTACGCCGAGATGGGCCGGTTCATCGAGGAGCTGACGGCGTCCGGCGTCCTGCTCGCCACCGGGGGCCTGGAGCCGGGAGGCGTCCTGGTGTCCTCCGCCGGCGACGAGATCACGGTGACGGACGGGCCGTTCGCCGAGGCGAAGGAGGCCGTGGTCGGCTTCGCGCTGATCGAGGTCCGTTCCAGGGAGGAGGCGATCGAGCTGGCGCGGCGTTTCCGCCGGATCGTCGGCGACGGCGTGAGCGTCGTCCAGGAGGTCTTCGGCCCTTGAGCGACCGTCACCGCCGAGAGGGCGTACCGCCGTTCGGGCGGGGCGCCCTCCGGGCCCTGACCAGGGAGGAGCACCCGTCCCGGCTTGCGTGCGAGCCGGGGCGGGTGCTGTCATCGTGCCTGTGGTGAACGCCCATCGCACGATCGACGCGGTCTGGAAACTGGAGTCGGCCAAGATCATCGCCGGGCTCACCCGGCTGGTGCGCGATGTCGGCCTCGCCGAGGAGCTGGCGCAGGACGCGCTCGTCGCCGCCCTGGAGCAGTGGCCCGTCTCGGGGATCCCCGACAACCCCGGCGCGTGGCTGACGACCACCGCGAGGCGGCGGGCGGTCGACCACATCCGGCGCTCCCGGCGGCTGACGCGCAAACAGGAGGAGCTCGCCCACGAGCTGGAGCGGCGGGGGGAGCCCGAACAGGACGACGTCCTGCGCCTGATGCTCGTCTCCTGCCACCCCGTCCTGTCGACGGAAGCGCGGGCGGCGCTCACGCTCCGGCTGCTCGGCGGCCTGACGGTCGAGGAGATCGCCCGGGCGTTCCTCGTGACCGGCGGGGAGGTCACCCGGCGCATCGCCGGGGCGAAGCGGACGCTGGCCGAGGCCGGGGTGGCGTTCGACCTGCCGGAGGGCGCGGAGCTCGCCGGACGCCTCAGGTCGGTCCTCGAGGTCGTCTACCTGGTCTTCAACGAGGGCTATGCGGCGACCTCGGGCGACGACCTGATGCGCCCCGGGCTCTGCCTGGAGGCGCTGCGGCTCGGCCGCCTCCTCGCGGAGCTCGCGCCGCAGGAGGCGGAGGTGCACGGCCTGGTCGCGCTCATGGAGATCCAGGCGTCCCGCTCGGCCGCGCGCACCGGGCCGTCCGGCGAGCCCGTCCCGCTGCACGAGCAGAACCGCGGGCGCTGGGACCCGCTGCTCGTCCGCCGCGGGTTCACGGCGATGCTGCGGGCGCGCGAGGCCGGCGGCACGCCCGGCGTGTACGTGCTCCAGGCTGCCGTCGCCGTCTGCCACGCCCAGGCGCGGACCGCCGAGGAGACCGACTGGGCCAGGATCGCCTCCCTGTACGAGGCGCTGGTCCGGCTGCTCCCGACGCCGGTCGTCCGGCTCAACCGGGCGGTGGCGCTCGGGATGGCGTACGGGCCGCAGGCGGGGCTCGACGTCGTCGACGGCCTGCTCGCCGATCCCGCGCTGCGCGACTACCACCTCCTGCCCAGTGTGCGCGGTGATCTGCTGGCGCGTCTGGGGCGGCACCAGGAGGCGCGGACGGAGCTGCACCGGGCGGCGGCCCTGACCCGGAACGAGGCGGAGCGCGCCTTTCTGCTCCGGCGCGCGGACGCGTTCCCCGACGCCGGACCGGGCGGACCGACCCTCGGCGGTGCCGCCCGCGCCTTCCTGGGCCGCGACGAGCTCGACGCGGCGACGGTCCACTCGTACGGGCAGACCCTCCGGCGCCTGTGCCTGGCGCTCGGCGAGCGGCAGCCGCTGGACTCCCTGACGGCCGGGCAGGTGGCGGGGGTGTTCGCGACGGCCTGGGGCGGGGCGGCGGCCCGCACCTGGAACCGGCACCGCTCGGCCGTCCGTTCCTTCGGCGCCTGGGCGTCCCTGGGCGACCTCGCCGCGGAGCTGGAGCGCCGGCCCGAGACGCGCGCCCGCGCGGTGCCGCTGAGCTCCGCGCAGCTCGACGCCTTGTGGGGCGACCCGGACGTGCCGCTCCGCGAAAGGACGCTGTGGCGGCTGCTCCACGAGTCGGGCGCGGGCGTGACGGCGGTGCTGTCGCTGGACGTGGAGGACCTGGACCTGGACGACCGCAGGGGCCGTGCGGGCAGTGCCTGGGTGACCTGGCGGTCCGGCACCGCCCTGCTCCTGCCCGGGCTCCTCGCCGGGCGGACGCGGGGGCCGGTGTTCCTGTCCGAGCGGCGCCCCGGACCGGGCCGTGTCCCGGCGCCGGAGGACCTCTGTCCGGAGACGGGCCGCCGCCGGTTGTCGTACGCGCGGGCCGAGTACCTCTTCAAAGCGGCCACCAGGCCGCTGGACCCCGAGGCGCACGGTTTCACCCTCCACCGGCTGAAGGCCCGGCCGGAGCCGCGCCGGGCCGGGTAGTCGTGTCGCCCGGTCGACGGGGCCTCAGGAAGTGGTTACCGAAAGGTACTTCCTGGGGGGTCGGCAAGTCTGGACCTTCTGGACGCAATGGCGGAAAAGTATGCCCAGATGTGGACGCCGATACGATCAGGAGAGTTCCAAACTGATCAACAACGGATCTATAGTGCCGTCGTTGCGACTCCCTTCCCCCGCGTGCCCGCTCCCGAGAGTCTGGTCGATGTCGGCGTCACCCACCCCCTTCCGCCCTGCCCTGATCGCCTCGCTGCTGACCGCCGCCGCGGGTGGCGCGCTCGCCGCCGCGGCCGTCGCCGCGGCACCGGGCGATGTCCGCACCCCGCTGGGCTGGCTCGGCGCCTGCGGCATCCTGCTGCTCTCGGCCGCGGCCTACGCCGTGACCTGGTACGGGCGGACCTCGCGCGCGCTGAGCCGGCGGGCCGAGACCCTCGCCGCCGAGATCGCCGCCAAGGACGCCCACGTCACCCGGGTCACGGCCGCCGCCGAGTACGAGGCGGCCGCCCTGGAGGAACGGCGGACGGCGGATACCGCGGCCGCCGAAGCGGCCCACGCGGCACGGACCGAGGAGCTCCTCCGGGCCCACGCGGCCGAGGTCGCCGCACTCGCCCGGGACAACGCCGCGGGCACCGCGCTCCTGGAAACCCGGCTCCGCCGCGCCGAGTCCGGCCGGTCCGCCGCCATGGCCGCGGCGGCCAACGCCGCCGGCCGCATGCAGGCGCTCGCCACGAGCATGCTCGCCGACCTGCGGGAGATGGAGAACCGGCACGCCGACGAGGACGTCCTGACCGACCTCCTGCACCTCGACCACCGCACCGCGCAGGCAGGGCGGCTCGCCGACTCCGTCGCCGTGCTCAGCGGGGCCAGGTCCGGCCGCCGCTGGGCCCGCCCGATCGGCATGGAGTCGATCCTGCGCGGCGCCATGGGCCGGATCAGCGGCTACCAGCGGGTGCGGCTGCACTCCAGCAGCGACGCGGCCGTCGCCGGCCACGCGGCCGAGGGCGTCATGCACGCGCTGGCCGAACTCATGGACAACGCGGCGAACTTCTCGCCGCCCACCGCCGAGGTGCACGTCTACGTGGAGGAGGTCCCCGCCGGCGTCATCATCGCCGTCGAGGACAGCGGCCTGGTCATGAGCGACGTCCAGCAGCGCCGCGCGGAAGCTGCCGTCGGGTCCGCCCCGCAGGACCTGGCCGGCCTCTCCGGCACCCGCCTCGGCCTCGCGGTCGTCGGCCGCCTCGCCCGCAAGCACGGCCTGACCGTGTCCTTCCGCCCCTCCGCGCGCGGCGGCACCGGCGCCCTCCTCATGCTGCCCCAGGAACTCATCAGCCACGCGCCCGCAGAACCGGCCGCCGCCGCCGACCCGCTGCCGCCCGTCTCGGGCCGCGCCCTGGCCGCCCCCGCACCCGCGGCGGTCGTCCCGCCGCCGGCGACCGCTCCGGTCCCCGAGCCCGAGACCGTGCACGACAGCACGGCCGAAAGCACCGGCGAGCACCCGCAGTTCGGCGAGAGCGGACTGCCGCAGCGCCGACGCGGCCGGGCCATGGCCGCCGCCCACCCCCAAGGCCCCGAAACCGCCGCGGGCGCACCCTCCGAGGGCCCGCGCACCGGCGCGGCCGCCGGCGCGGCGAACCGGTTCGGCACCTTCCGCCGAGCGGTCCGCGGCGCCTCCGCCGACCCGTCGGCCGCCGATCCGTCGGCCGACGAACCGCGAGGCGACGCCGGAGCCGGGACGACCGGGCCGGCGGACACCAAGCACTCCCCCGCCGCCGCGCCCGCCCCGCAGGCCCCGGCCGCCCCCGCCGCGTCCGTACCCGAAGACCGCCCCGGCACCCCCGCCGTACCGTCCGATCCGGCCGGCCCGGCGTCCGCCCCCCGGACGCCGTCGCCGTCCTCGAACCCCCCGTACCCGGAAGGCACCCCGTAATGACCGGCTCCACCACCGACGAGAAGCTCAGCTGGCTCCTGGAGGGCCTGCTGGAACGCACCCCGGGCACCCGGCACGCCCTGGTGCTGTCCCGCGACGGGCTGAAGCTCTGCCGCACCCCCGAGCTCTCCGTCGACCAGGCCGACCAGCTCGCCGCGATAGCCGCCGGCATCCAGAGCCTGTCGCACGGTGCCTCCGTGGAGTTCGGCGACGGCACGGGCGGGGTGCGCTCCGCCATCGCCGAGTTCTACGGCGGCATCCTGTTCATCGTGGAGGCCGGCGAGGGGGCGCACCTCGCGGTCGTCGCCGACGAGGACGCCGACGCCGGCCTCGTCGGCCACAACATGTCCGAGCTGGTGGAGCAGTTGGGCGAACACCTGGTCGCGAGGCCCCGGGGATGAGCCGCGGCAGGCCGGGCCGGGACGACTCCCCCGACCGCCTCTACACCCTGACCGGCGGCCGCAGCCACGCCGGTTCCGACGCCTTCGACCTGGTGACCCTGGTGGTCTCCGAGAGCGACCCGGTGCCCGGCATGCAGTCCGAGCACGCGGCGATCCTGCGCATGTGCCGTCTCCCGACGGCGGTGGTGGAGGTCGCGGCCGGGCTCGGCCTGCCGGTGTCGATCACGCGGATCCTCCTGGCCGACCTGCACGACACCGGCCGGATCAGCGCCCGTCACCCCCGCACGGCGTACCGCCTTCCCGATCACGACATCCTGGAGCAGGTGCTCGTTGGACTCCGTAACCTCTGAACAGCGCCAGACCCTGCGCAGCACCGCCGACAACGGGCTCAAGATCGTCGTCGTCGGCGGTTTCGGAGTCGGCAAGACCACCCTGGTCCGCTCGGTCAGCGAGATCCGTCCGCTGAACACCGAGGAGACGATGACCCAGGCCGGCGAGGGCGTCGACGACACCGCCGGCGTCGCCGCGAAGTCGGCCACGACGGTGGCCTTCGACTTCGGCCGGATCTCGCTCGACGCCCACAACGTCCTGTACCTGTTCGGGGCGCCCGGCCAGGAGCGGTTCTGGTTCCTCTGGGACCGGCTGTTCTCCGGGACGCTCGGCGCGGTCGTGCTCGTGGACACCCGCCGGCTCGCCGACTCCTGGTACGCCATCGACCGGCTCGAACACCACGGGACGCCGTTCGTCGTCGCCTGCAACGACTTCGGCGGACCCGCCCACACCCCCGCCCAGATCCGCGGGGCCCTCGACCTCGCCGACGAGGTCCCGCTGGTCTTCTGCGACGCCCGGTCGCGGGAGTCGAGCAAGCAGGTCCTCATCGCGCTCGTCGAGCACCTGCGGACCGTCGTCGCCCCGGCCGAGCGGCCGGTCCCGCAGCCGATCCCGGAGCCCGCCCCGTGACCCTCCCCGAGCACCCGCCCGTCCCCCTGAGCGGGCCCCGGTTCCAGACCGACCCCAACGAGCTGTACCGGCAGATCCGGCGCGAGCACGGAGCGGTCGCCCCCGTCGTCCTCGACGGCGACGTGCCCGCCTGGCTGGTCCTCGGCTACCGCGAGCTCCACCAGGTCACCAGCGACCCGGTGCTCTTCTCCCGGGACTCCGAGCTGTGGAACCAGTGGGACTCCATCCCGGCGGACTGGCCCCTGCTGCCCATGATCGGCCGCAAGCAGCCGTCCATCCTCTACACCGTCGGCGAGCGGCACCGCGAGCGGGCGGCCGTCGTCTCGGACGCCCTGGAGGCCATCGACCCGTTCGTCCTGAAGGAGCGGGCCGAGCGGTTCGCCGACGAGCTGATCGACGCGCTCTGCGGCAAGGGCTCCTGCGACATCATCGCCGAGTACGCGATGCTGCTGCCGGTGCGCGTCCTCGCCAGCGTGTACGGCTTCCCCGACGAGCAGGGCCCGGCGCTCGTCACCGCCATGAACGACATGATCAACGGTCAGGAGGGCGCACTGGAGGGCCAGCGCCACCTCGCCGGGTCCATGTTCGCCCTGCTCGCCGCGAAGTCGGAGGCGCCGGGCGACGACGTGGCCTCCCGGATGCTCGGCAACACCGCCGGGTTCACGGTCGAGGAGGTCGCGCAGGACCTCATGGTGATGATGGCCGCCGGCCACCAGCCCACGGCCGACTGGATCGGCAACTCGCTGCGGCTGATGCTCACCGACGACCGGTTCGCGGCCTCGCTCTCCGGGGGCCGGCACAGCGTCGGCGAGGCGATGAACGAGGTGCTGTGGGAGGACACCCCCACGCAGAACGTCGCCGGCCGGTGGGCCTCCCGCGACACCCACCTCGGCGGGCGCCGGATCGGCCGCGGCGACCTGCTGATCCTCGGCCTGGCCGCCGCCAACGGGGACCCGCACGTGCGGGCCGACTCGGGCCGGCTCACCGGCGGCAACAACGCCTACCTGTCCTTCGGCCACGGCGAGCACCGCTGCCCCTTCCCCGCCCAGGAGGTCGCCGAGACCATCGCCAGGACGGGCATCGAGGTGCTGCTCGACCGGCTGCCGGACGTGGACCTCGCGGTCGCCGAGGGCGACCTCGCCCGGCGGCCCTCCCCCTGGCTGCGCGGCCTCACCGCGCTTCCCGTGACGTACACCCCGACCCCCGCGCTTGGAGCACTCGGATGACCTGCCCGCACGCCCACGCCGCCGCGTCCGGCACCGACGCCATCACCCTGGACCCGTTCGTCGCCGACCTCGACGGCGAGAGCGCCCGGCTGCGGGCGGCGGGCCCGCTGGCCCGTGTCGTCCTGCCCGGCGGGGTCGCCTGCTGGGCCGTCACCCACCACGCCGAGGCGCGGCGGCTGCTCACCGACGCCCGCCTGGTCAAGGACATCGACGTCTGGGGCGCCTGGCAGCACGGCGAGATACCGATGGACTGGCCGCTGATCGGCCTGGCGAACCCCGGCAAGTCGATGCTGACGGTCGACGGCGACGAGCACCGGCGGCTGCGCACGCTGGTCGCGCAGGCGCTGACCGCGCGTCGGGTGGAGCGGCTGCGCGAGGGCATCGAGGCGCTGACCACGGGCATGCTGGACCGGCTCGCGGAGCGCCCGGCGGGCGAGGTCGTGGACCTGAAGGCGGAGTTCGCGTACCCGCTGCCGATGAACGTGGTGAGCGAACTCATGGGCGTCGACGCGGCCGACCACCCGCGGATGAAGGCCCTGTTCGAGAAGTTCTTCTCGACGCAGACGCCGCCCGAGGAGGTGCCGCAGATGATGGCGGACCTCGGCGCCCTGTTCGCGGGGATCGTGGCGGGCAAGGCGGAGAAGCCCGGGGACGACCTGACCAGCGCGCTGATCGAGGCGTCGGAGGGCGGCGACCGGCTCACCACGGAGGAGATCACCAACACCCTCCAGCTGATGGTGGCGGCCGGGCACGAGACGACGATCAGCCTGATCGTCAACGCCGTCGTGGCCCTGGAGACCCACCCCGAGCAGCGCGCCCTGGTGCTCGGCGGCGAGGTGCCGTGGGCGAACGTGATCGAGGAGACGCTGCGCTGGTCGACGCCGACCTCGCACGTGCTGATCCGCTTCGCCACCGAGGACATCGAGGTGGGCGACCGGATCCTGCCGAAGGGCGACGCGCTGATCGTGTCGTTCGGCGCGATCGGCCGGGACGAGGAGCAGCACGGTCCGACGGCGGGCGAGTTCGACGTGACCCGCGCGCCGAACCGTCACATCTCCTTCGGTCACGGCCCGCACGTCTGCCCGGGCGCGGCCCTGTCCCGGCTGGAGGCCTCGGTGGCCCTGCCGGCCCTGTACGCGCGCTTCCCGGGGCTGCGGCTCGCCGTGCCGCGCGAGGAGCTGCGGAACAAGCCGGTGGTCACGCAGAACGACCTGTTCGACCTCCCGGTCGTCCTGGCCTGACGGCCGCAGGCGTCCGGCAGCGTAGCAGCGGGGTTCCCCTCCCGTGCGGAGAACGTCCTACTCTCCGCGCCCGAGTGTGTTCATGCGGTAGTCATGAGCCCGGGAGGGAACACCTTGATCTTCAGCCTGAGCCGCCGCCGGAAGCCTGCCCCCACGAGTGCCGCCTGTCCGTACGCGCCCGGCCCCGACGGCCCCGCGCCTGCGGGCGCGGGGCCGTCGGGGCGGGCCGGGGCGGTGCCGACGGACCTGCGGGAGGCGGAGGAGTTCGTCCGGCAGTTCCACCGCGAGCAGCCCGGCGCGGGCGACGTGGAGCTCAGGGTGCGTGCGGTCCGGTCCGAGATCGGCCTGACCGGAACCTACGAACACACCGCCGAGGAGCTGGCGTTCGGAGCCCGGGTCGCGTGGCGGAACGCGGCCCGCTGCATCGGCAGGCTGTACTGGCGGAGCCTGGTGGTGCGGGACCTGCGGCACGTGACGGCGGCCGACGACGTCGCCGCCGACTGCTTCGCCCACCTGCGGCAGGCCGGCAACGGCGGCCGGATCCGCCCGGTGATCTCCGTCTTCGCCCCGGACCGGCCGGACCGTCCCGGGCCGCGGATCGTCAACGACCAGCTGGTCCGGTACGCCGGGCACCGCGCGCCCGACGGCCGCTGGACCGGCGATCCGCGCGGGGCGCCGCTGTCCGAGCGGGCGGTCGGCCTGGGCTGGAAGCGGAGCGAGGAGCGGTTCCAGGTGCTGCCGCTGATGGTCGAGGAGCGTCCCGGCGACCGGCCGCGGTGGTACGAACTCCCGGACGACGCCGTGCACGAGGTCGCACTCACCCACCCCGACCAGGCGTGGTTCGCGGACCTGGGCCTGCGCTGGTACGCGGTGCCCGCGATCAGCGACATGGCGCTGGAGATCGGCGGGGTGCGCTACCCGGCGGCACCGTTCAACGGCTGGTACATGGGCACGGAGATAGGCGCCCGCAACCTCGCCGACGCCGAGCGCTACGACCTGCTCCCGGTGGTCGCGGACCGGCTGGGCCTGGACCGGTCGAGCGAGCGCACGCTGTGGCGGGACCGGGCGCTCGTCGAGCTCAACGTGGCGGTGCTGCACTCCTTCCAGGAGGCGGGGGTGACGATGGCCGACCACCACACCGAGTCGGAGCGCTTCCTCCGGCACATCGACCGGGAGAGCCGCCTGGGCCGGGCCACTCCCGCCGACTGGAGCTGGATCGTCCCACCGGTGTCCGGCTCCGCGACCCCGGTGTTCCACCGCTACTACGACCCGGTGGACCCTTCCCTGCGACCGGCGTTCGTCCCGCGTACGCACATCCCCTAGATGAATGAGTCCGATGTATTCAGTGGTCGTAGGCGATCAGTGAGCGTTTGACTGCGGCGTCGGTGGTCCAGTTGTGCCAGATGCCGGC
>NZ_JBIVPA010000025.1:0-59806 GCF_044754405.1 Streptomyces sp. NPDC093089 | reverse complement strand
GGGGGGGGCGCGGGGGGGGGGGGGGGGGGGGGGGGGGGGGGGGGGGGGGGCCGGGGCGGGGGGGGGGCGGCCGGCCGGCCCGCCCCCCACGGGGGGCGTCAGCCGAGCTTGCTGGCCTTCCAGTTCCAGCTGGTCTGGCCGGCGCTGTCCCAGCTCATGACCGGGTTGGCGAAGTCGGTGCCGGTGCTGGTGAACTTCCACAGGCCCGTGCGGTTGCTGCCGTCGTCCTGGACGCCGTAGCCGTACAGCACGCCGATGTCGGTCTTGCCGTCGCCGTTGAAGTCGCCGGCGGTCAGCTTGCTGGTGTCGGAGTTCCAGCTGCCGGTGCCCGAGTCCCACTTCTTGGACGGGTTGGTGAAGTCGCTGCCGGTGGAGGTGAAGGTCCACAGCGCCGACACGTTGCGGCTGTCCTCGGTCTGGCCGTTGTCGTAGAGGATGCCGACGTCGGCCTTGCCGTCGCCGTTGAAGTCGCCGGTGGTGACCTTCGAGCGGTCCCAGTTCCAGGAGCCCGTGGCCGTGGAGACGTTGTCCCACTTCTTCGACGGGTTGGTGAAGTCCGTGCCGGTGGAGGCGAGGGTCCACAGGGCGGTCACGTTGGTGCCGTCCGTCTGCCGGCCGTTGTCGTACAGGATGCCGACGTCCGCCTTGCCGTCGCCGGTGAAGTCGCCGGAGACCATCTTGGAGCGGTCCCAGTTCCAGGAGCCCGTGGCCGTGGAGACGTTGTCCCACTTCTTCGACGGGTTGGTGAAGTCCGTGCCGGTGGAGGTCAGCGTCCACAGGGCGGTGACGTTGGTGCCGTCCGTCTGCTGGCCGTTGTTGTAGAGGATGCCGACGTCGTCCTTGCCGTCGCCGTTGAAGTCGCCGGTGGTGACCTTCGACCGGTTCCAGTTCCACGAGCCGGAGCCGGTGGAGACGTTGTCCCACTTGAGGACGGGGTTGGTGAAGTCGGTGCCCGTGGAGGTGAAGGTCCACAGGGCGGTCTTGTTGGTGCCGTCCGTCTGCTGGCCGTTGTTGTAGAGGACGCCGACGTCGTCCTTGCCGTCGCCGTTGAAGTCGCCGGTGGTGACCTTGGAGCGGTCCCAGTTCCACGAGCCGAAGTTCGTGGAGGCGTTGTCCCAGACCTTGACGGGCTGGTTGAAGCCGGCGCCGTTGCTCAGGTACGTCCACAGGCCGGTCTCGTACGAGCCGTCCGCCTGCTTGCCGTAGTCGTACAGGACGCCGACGTCGGCCTTCCCATCGCCGTTGAAGTCGGCGTGGAAGGTGGAGGTGGCCTCGCCGTTGGAGGTGATGATCTGGGCGCGGGAGGCGCCGGTGTTGCCGTTCGTGTCGGTGACCTCGGCGGCGACGATGTGCTTGCCGTCGGGGAAGCGGCTGGAGTCCAGGGCGAAGGAGTAGGGCGCCTGGGTGAGCTTGCCGCTGACCGGCTCGCCGTCGACGTAGTACTGGACGGAGGCCACGCCGTAGGTCCCGGCGGTGGTGGAGGCCGTCAGGTTGGCGACGCCCGAGACAGTGCCGGTGGCGCCGCTGAGCGCGACCTGCGGCGGAGTGGCCTGCTGGATCTTCGGAGAGATGTACCCGCTGATGCGCTGGCTGCCGAATGGCGCCTGGCCCACGCGCCAGCTGGACGTCGTGTTGGTCCTGACGCTGTTGCTCTCGTTGCCGCCGGTGATGGTGACCTTGCCGTCCGCGACGCCGGTCACCATGGCCACGTGCTGGGCCCAGCCGTTGGCGTACTCGTACACGACGGCGTCACCGACGCTGGGGGTGTACGTGGGGCTGGTGTGGAGCGTCCCGTACTTCTGGCCGTAGGCCCAGAAACTGGAGGCGGCGTCGGTGAGCACGGCCTGGCCCATCACGTTGTACTTCGACCAGACCCAGCCGACGAAGTCGGCGCACCAGGCGTGGGCGGCACCGCCGCTGCCGTCGCAGCTGTTCCTCTGCATCAGACCGTTGTGGTAGCCGCCGCCGGCGCAGGGGCCGTTGCCCGTCTGGCTCTTGGCGAGCGCCGCCATCTCGGTGAACTCGGAGGCGTGGACGGGGGTCGTGGCAAGGCCCGATAGGGCGGCGGCGACGACGAAGGAGGCGAGGCCGGCGCGGATCGGACGGGGCATGACGGCACGGGACACGGAGGTACTCCTGACGGTGACATGGCGGTGCCCTGAGCAGGGGACGCACGGGGAAGAGGGAAGGGCCTGGCCCGGGAGGCGGGCGGGCGGTCGGGGCCGAGGGCCCCGGGCGGTTCAGCGGGCGTCGGTGAGCGCGTAGCCCTGCGCCGCGATGGCGTGGGACACCCGGTCGAGAAGGCAGCGCATGCGCGGCAGGGCGATGTCGTCGGCAGCGGCGCGTACGAACAGGTAGAGGTCGAGGCCATCGTGGGTGAAGCGGGCCCTCACGTGCTCCAGCCCGTCGGCGGGTACTGCGTGGGCCCACAGGAGATCGGTGACGACGGCGAGGGTTTCCTGGCGAGGGGGGCTCCCGACGGTGCGGCCATGGAGGCCAGGATGACGCGCACGGCAGGTCAGTCCCAGCTGATGGCGTTCTGCTGGGCGGCGGGTGCGGGCACCTCGACCGAGTCCCAGCTGATCGCCCCCGAATCGTCACCGGCCTGGACCGAGTCCCAGCTGATCGCACCGGGGGCGTCGGCGGCCTGCACCGTGGTGACGGCCGCTCCGGCGGAGAGCAGGGCGGTGAGGCCGGCGGCGAGAAGTGCGGAGACGCGCGACATGACATTCCTTCGGTCGACGGGGCGGAGCGGTACGGAGGGGAACTGCGCGGATCAGGGGGACGAAACCCTTCCTGCCCCGCGGGGCGGAGAGCGGGTTTCTCCCGCCGCCGTCCTCGTGAGCACCACTCTGCCGCCCGTCGGCAGCCCCCGGAAGGGATGCCGACTGTCGCCAAACTGCCAGGCAGCTTGCTGCCACCGCGACCCTTCCGGCTGATCGTCATCCGCCCGTCATCAGGTACTTTCGGCCGGTCAGGCTTGATGCACCCAGGGGGCTGAAGTGCTCGAAGCACGGGGGCTCGGCATCCCCTACCGGGTGGTGCGGGCCGAGGAGCACGCGGCCGTCGACGGGCACGGCGGCATCGAGACGCCGCGGCCGACCGACCCCGAACCCCTCACCCTCGACTGGAGCCCCGGCGCCGGCGCCCGTAGTCCGCGGGGCGACGACGGACTCGTCCTGGACCCGGACGCAGCTGCACCTCAGCGTCGCCTGGCCACCGGCGAACGAGCATGAGGCTCTCCTGGTCGCGGCCGAGCACTTCGCCTTCTGCCCGGACAACATCTGGCAGGGCAACAGGCCGTACACGCTGGCTGCGTACGCCGAGCGGATCACAGGTGCCCATCGCTGGGACTTCTGGTGGGACTGATCCACTCCGCAGAGACGCTCAACCGGGACCTGCCTTCAGGGGCGCGGTGCTGGGTTTCAGACGACGGCGGACAGTCTGTGCCACCAGTGACTGCAGCCCCCAGAGCAGAAGCGCTCGCGGCGCCGCGCGTCGGCGATCGCGAGCACGGCGATCAGCAGCCTGAACGCCTTGCGACGTTCGTCGGGAGGCGCGAGACCGGCGATCTTCCCCAGTTGCTCGTCGATCCGGCCTCGTGAGATCAGCACTGCGGGCGTATGCGTCGGGCGCAGCCCAGCACAGCGGATGCTCTCCGGTGCGTCCTCGGCGACGGCGCGTGCCTGGACGCAGTGATGGCGCAGGAACAGCAGCACATCGGACTGCTCCGCCTGGCCGAGTCCGTCGAACCATTCGATGCCCTCTGACATCGGGCGCAGCCCTTGCGCCAGCTCGTTGAGCAGGACATCGCGTTCGGTCATGACTGCCTCCCGTGGGACAGGCGGCGCCCCGCCGCGGTGATCAGAATTTCGAGCAGTACCGCCAGATCGGCCGCCCCCTCGGCGTCGTCGGCCCAGCGGGTGGCCTGGAGCGGGTGCACCTGGTCGATCACCGCTCCTTCGCAGGCCAGGACGAAGGCCAGCGCCAGCATTGCCGCGCGGGCGTTGCCGTCCTCGAACGGGTGGAAGAAGAGGACATCGAGGTAGGTTCGGGCCGCGCGTGAGGGGAGGGACAGGTCCGGCTGAGTGCTCTCGGACAGGCACCCCTCGAACCACGCCCGTGTGTCCGGCGCGATGCCGTAGCGCTCCCGCCCTCCCTTCGCGAAAGCCGGCAGCGTACGAAAGGCGGCCACGCCCTCGCCCAACACGATCTGCTGCCAGTTCGCCATCAGAGCAAAGGTCAACCGATCGCCCCGCTTCGCGTCCGCCAAAGCCAGATCAAGGGCTGCCAGGACCCTCGCAGTCCCCTCAACATCGCGGCCACCGCGGGTCGCGTTGAAGAAGTCCCGGAAGGCGTCTTGGTGCGATGCCCCATGGTGGATGTCGGTTCTGCTCCAACGCGGCCATGAGATCTGCGGACGGATACGCAGCCAGTCGGCGAGGGCGTCCTTCGGGCGGTCTGAGGTGGACATCACCTGGTCTCGCCCACGGCCCGGGCGAACTTCGAACTCACCGCATCGACCACCGTGGCGTCCGGTGCGATCCAACTGCCGAACCGGCCGCCGACCGCCCTCTCCACGATCTCGCCGGCTCGCTCCGCTCCGACGCCGTTGTAGGCGAGGAACCAGCCGAGCACCTGCTCACAATGTCCGTACCAGCCGCTCTCGGCCTGCGTCCGGTCGGCCACCACGGTGACCAGCCGCGTGCATGCCCGCTCCCAATGCCAGGGATCCACCGTGGCCCCCTCCGAGCGCAACGGTGGCGCCAGCGCGGCGAAGCGCTCCGCCAGATCCTCCAACCAGTCACGCCACTCAAGCAGGCCGGCGACAATCAGAGGAGCCGTCTCGTCCGCCGTCGTCACGGAATGGGAGGTACAGCACCACGCGCCGACGCCCCCACCATCGGTGTCACCCTCGCCCACCGACCAGTTCCACCCGCAGGCCCACCGGCCGTACAGGTCCACCAGAAACTTGGTGACCGGCTCCAGCGAGCGCAGGCGATTCTCGGCGGCGGCCTCGGGGCTGGGCAACAAGGCGCTGACACGTCCGGTCAGTGCCTTCGTCGCATCCGCGTCCAGCTCGAACGGATGCCGCGACGGATCCACTTCCGTCCAGGTCAGCGCGTGCGCCCACAGCTCAGTCACCACACCACTCTGCCGTGTGCAGCCGCCACAGCTCCAGCCGATATCGAGCGGACTCCGGCAAGGCAGAGACGATCCTCGCTCAGCCTTCTGCCTCAGGGTCGACTGCCTCGGGGAAGCCCAAGCGATCCAGCAGGTTGGCGAAGACTTCCTCGGCGAACGTCTCGTCGGATCGCAAGATCTCCTCGATCGCGGTTGCTGCCACGCCGTCGCCGACTCCCGCAGAACGAGCCCAGTCCAGGGCGCGGCGGGCGTCGTCGGGTACGGCGGCGTCCATCTCGGACAAAGGACGGTCCACCATTCCTGCCGCGATCTCCAGATTCAGCCACGCATCCCACATGTCGCCCCCAGGTCCCAACCCCGAGACCAATGCGACGTCGCTGTCGTGCACCAACGCCACGCAGGCCGGAGCCCCGGTCCACTCGACCACGGCTCGCAGGACGTCTTCGGGTCTGCCGGGAAAGGTCCCGTGGAATTGCCACGTCTGCCATCCACCGGGCCGTGGCCAGCAAGCGGTTATACCGCCCTCGTCGTCCTCTTGCGCACCGCCGAAGACCGGGGCCTCAATGAGCGGACGCTCACTGCGGCCGAAGACCAACTCGCCTGAAAACCCCATGGTCGCTCCTCTCCAGCACCGTTGCTCGCACGATAGGGGCGACCTCTGACAACGGAGCCTCGTCGAACTCCTGCCGTGCTCAGGGGTAGCGGTCAGCGGATTCGTATGGTGGCGCAGGTGAACGTCGTGTCCTGGAGCAGCGCGGGGGTGATGGCGATGCCGGTCAGGTGCTCGGCCAGAGCGAACGCCGCCGGCGAGGACAGATCCGTTTCCGGGTCGTCGTCGTCGAAGTGGAAGCCGATCCGCTGCATGACGTCGAGGAGTTCGTCGGGCGCCGTGCCCCAGCGGTCCTCCGGGAACATGGGGTCGAAGCACAGTCGCAGGACCTGGTCCTCTGCCCAGAGGAACGTGCCGACGCCGTTGATGTTGACGAAGTGCGAGACCCAGCTCGCCCCGGCGGAGGTCGGCAGCGCTCGTTCTTCGGTGACCCTGTAGTAGCCGTTGGGCTCGATCAGCAGGGTCCAGCTACCCACCGTCGTCATGGCGACCAGCTGCCGGTCCTCTTCCTCCACGTCGTACTGGGCGAAGGCCGCGTCGACGACTGCTGCTATGCCCTGCAGGGGTGCCTCTGGTCGTCCTTCGAGCCGGGACTCAGCTCCGCGGGCGACAGGCCTCGTACCAGGGTGAAGCAGTACGCCTCGGCGATGTCTGGAAAGTCGTCCTCGAACCACGCGTAGTCCGCTCCGGTCTTCGTCATGCCGCCCATCCTTGCCCCTGTGTCTGACAGTGGCGGACGCCCGGTCGTGAGCAGGGTGGGAAACGATCTCCGTTGGCTTGGGGAGCGATCTTCGTACGCCTCTGGAGTGCCTGGTCAGGCGTACTCGTGAACACCCCTGGCCAGGCTGCTCGTCGAGCTTTCCAGAGCGGAACGCAAGCTGGGCGGCATCGCCGAAGCCCGTACTACCGCCCAGGAAGCCCTCTCCCTCGTCGACGGGTCCCCCTCCGGCACCCACACCCTCGGCGTGAGCGTCCGCCTGGCCCTCATCGCCGCGGAAACCGAGGCCGGCCTGCTGGCGCAGGCCGCCGCACGAATCCTCGACGTCTTGCACCTGGCCGCGGACGCCCCCTCGGAACTCACGGTCCAGGCGTACTGGACGTGCTCCGGTGTGAGAATCCGACAGGGACTCTTCCAAGAAGGCAGGAAGCTGATCGCACACGCCCTGTCCGCCATGGACAGCCGACGCGACCTGCTCGGCTGGGCGCGCTTGAGACTCGCCGCGGCATCCCTCGAACTGCGCTGCCCCGAGCCCTCCTCTCCCGAGATCCACAGCCGGCTCCAGGAAGCCGCAGAGGCCCTCCGCCATGTGGGAGACCCCATCCATCACGCCGAACTCACGGCCGTGGCCGCCCGCGTGCACCTCGTGGAAGGCCGCCCGGCGGACGCTCTGACACAAGCGGCGGCCGCGGAGGACACGGGCCTCCTCACCTTCCACGACAGATTGCGCACCAGGCTCCTGCGCGCCGAGGCCACCATGAGACTGGGCCGGAACCAAGAGGGAGTTCGGCTCGCGCAGAGTGTCGCCGGGGAATCCGAAGGCGCCGGATACCTGGATCTGGCAGCGGAAGCATGGAAGGCGGTAGCGATGTCCAGGGAACTCCCACCAACTGTGTGACGCACCCCGCCCCCTCTTCCGTACGCGATCGACGGCCCTCACCGCCTGCTGGGCCTGCTGTTCAGTCGGCCCAGGTGCCGAGCGCGCGGGCCAGGCGGTCGCTCTGCTCCCGGGTGATGCCCCGGGCGAGGCGCGTCCCGCACCGAGGACTCATGTACCCGTCACAGTGCAGGATCCCGAGGAAGGGCTCCTCGCCGGCGGAGAGCGGGGAAGCGGCGGGAAGTGTCCATTCGGCCGGCTCCCACAACGGGTGGTCCTCCAGAAGCGCCTCCGCGAGACCCGGGGCCATGGCTGCGGGGACACCCGCCTCCGCCAACGCCTGGCCGACCACGGCTGCGGCGTCGCCGGGCAACTCCTCGTCGCCGAGCGCGGGCAGCAGCAGAAGCAGGCGTGCGTACTCGGCGTGGACCCCCGGAGCGTCGAGGTCGGGTGTGCGGGTGATGTGGAGGAGCTCTCGCCATGACAAGCCCGGGCCGGCCTGGTGACCGCTCACGCTGGCCAGGTGGCCGTGCCGCCCCCACTCCGGGTGGGTGACGAGGTACTCCGTTTCCGGATCGTCGGGAAAGTTGCGTCCGAGGACCAGCGCGGTGTGGCCGTCGGAAAACGGGATCCGAAAGACAGGCCAATGATCCTCGTGGCCGAGCGCATCGCAGGCCGCGTCGGCGTCCGCCCCGTCGACGCCGAACCATTCCGGAATCGGGTCGTACTCCTCCGTCTGACTCAGCCACATCAAGTAGGCCGCCCAGAAGCCCGGCAGGGCCAGCAGCTCCTCGCCCGGGCTGACAGGGGCGTCTCCGTATCCTTCGATCAACACAGGTCCAGACTCTCATCCGCCTACGACAGCCGTACCCCCGGTGAGCGCAGTCCGTGAGGAGGGCACCTTCGCGGCAAGCGCGGCAGACGAAGACGTGGCTCAGCCGGCCGCCGAGGTTCATCACGGTCCGCGCGGAGACCCCTTCCTCCAGATGTGCCGCGAACTCCATCGTCCCCGTACACGAGGGGCACGCGGGACGTCGGAGTCGGCCGGTGCCGTGCCGTCGTAGATCATCGACGCCGTTCTCGCCGTCGTTCTCGACGCATGGGCCGCCGCGCGATGGCCCGACGTGCCCTTCCCCTGGGTCCCGGAGGACGCCGAACGCATGCTGGAGATAGGTAGGGGTGCGTGGCCTGCGCGGAGGGACAGTCGAACGTGGCATCCGACCTGAGGCCTTGCCTGCTCTGGAGTTCGACCCACTGACCGTGCAAGATCGGGTACATGCCCACCCGACGAGAGATCGTCCTGCCGTCAAGCATTCGGTTACCAGGAGACGGGATACTGCTGAGGGAGTGGACCGAGGCGGACCTGTCGGCGTTGATCGAGCTCTACGACGACCCCGAGATGGACCGATGGACCCCGGTGCCCTCCCCGTTCGACTCCACCGCGGCGGGCGAGTACCTGACCAAGGCCCACGAAGGCCGGGAAAACGGCCGCAGGACAGCACAACTGGCGATCACCACTGACGGCGAACTGCCGCGTGGTGAGGCACTCCTCTTTCGCTGCCAGCTCGACGCGCGCGATGTGGAACTCGCATACGGCGTCGGCAGCCGACACCGGCGACAGGGCCTGGCCTCACGCTCCGTCAGGCTGCTGACTGACTACGCCGGTCGCCAACTGGGCGCAAGGCGCGTGCTGCTGCGCATCGACCCCGGGAACCTCCGAAGCGTGGCTGTCGCCCGCACGACCGGCTTCCGGCTCACCGACGACGAACCCATCACGCGGGAGGCCAAGGGCCGCCAAGTGACGCTGCTTACCTGGTGTCATGAGAACGGCGGGGCTGTCTCCCCGTAGACAGTAGACAGTCCCGCGAACGTGCGCTCTGCCACCCGCCGCCTCGGCAGCACCACAAACCCTGCCATGTCGTCGGTGCGATTGACGATTTCCAAGGTCAGAGCAAGCTTGTCCCTGCACCAGCCGACAAGGCCGCCGGTGTAGCCGCCGCCGGCCCACGCGAGGGTGGTGTCGCGGTGCATGCGGTGCAGCCGCATCAGCAGGCCGCCACGAGATCCCAATCGGTACGGGCAACAATCACTTACGTGTCGGGGTGCTGCGGCAGGGCGAGCCAGTCCGACCAGGAGATCTCACGGCCGAGGAAGCGCGGCTGCTCGAACGGCCAGTCGGAGGCGATCCACTGCGGCACCAGTGCGTCGAGAGCCTGCTCGACCTTGCTGCCCACCAGCTCGTCCACCACCCACCAGGAGATCTCGCCGTCCGCGCCGGCCCTCTCCGGCGGGTCGATGTAGACGCAGCCGAGCAGAACTGTCTCCGCCGCGTCGAACAGTGCGTAGTTGAAGGACTGGTGCGCGGCGATCTCCTTCTCGTGCCGCAACAGGTCGGCCTGGTCGGCCTCGTAGGTCATGGTGGCCGAGGGCCAGCCCCAGGCCGGACCGAAGATGGTCCACAGGCGCTCGCGCGAACCCATCACAGCCGGATAGTCGAGCGGGGTGTCCGCCTCCCGGATCGGCCGCAGGTGGTGACTACCACCCGGCAGCGGTACCAGGACGGGGTGGACGAAGTCATCGGGAAGCCAGCTCATGGCGCCCGACCGTAGCAGCGCGCGGCCGTCCGCTCCCATGGATTTTCCCCGCATACCGCCAGGCCCTGCTCTCATATCGAGCATGGCCCACGATCACCCGATCGAGACTTCCGTTCGATCGACAGACTCCATGATCGGTATGGCAACGGCTTCTGTCGAGCTCGAACGGTCCCAGCACTTGGTCCTGACGGTGTTCGTGGGCGCAGGGCAGCGTTGGCCGAGGTCTGTGTCGCGGAGGATGTCCCGGTGCGGTGAGCAGGTCGGAAATCCCGGCAGATGTGTGCGTCCCGCGACGACAGGTGGCTGTCGCAGATCAGCAGCGCTGATGACCTGAGACACTGAGTTCGCTTGCGCCGTGCTTGACGGTGCCAGGGGGGAGGGAAACCGGTGTCCCGTTGGATCGTGCTGGCCATACCTGTCGACGGCATCTCGGAAGGGCGAAGTCGGAATGCCCGGACTGTCGCTGAATTCGATGGCAGTGCGGAGGAGGCGGAGGCTGCGCTGCTCCAGGCAGCGTCGACGTTTGAGTACGACCTTTGGAAGGTCCGTCGGCGCGAGATCTTCACGTGTTCAAGTCGCTCGTACTTCGTCCGTATCGAGGGGCGCATGAACGCGTACGGGTTCCTCCTTCAGCTTGGTGAGCGTGTCCAGGACTCCGGCGTGCAGAAGGAAGCCGGCGACGAGGAGTGATACGGCCTGGTACGACCAGCCGGCCGGGTGAGCCCGAGTGATGAACTGCGGCGGAAAGCGTGATGCCGCCGTCGGGCTGCCGGAGGAGCCGTAAGTGAGCCTTTCCAACCCCAGGTCGAGGCGTGGTGAAGGGCGACGACGGCCTACCTCCTGACCATCACAGACACCAGGTTGGAAAACGCTGAGTAGACAGAAGTCCGGGAGATCGGAACGGTTCGGTCCTGGCCTGATGACGACGAGCAGGTCACGGGCCTAAGGTGTGCCGGTGATCTTCAAGTGGAAGCGGAAGGCATCGGACCTCACCACCGGCGTGTCCGAGCTGGAGGAGGCGGTCGCCGCACGCGACGGTGACCGCACTGAGCGTGCCTTCACCGCAGTGATGAACGATGTGCAGTCGGCATCGGACCCGGAGCGCGTTCTGGCGGGGCCGCGGTTGGCCGCGTTGCTCCCGGCTTTCCCGTCCAACGGTCCCCGACCGATGCTGGCGATGGCGGCCGGCTACTGCGTCGAGCACGGGGCCGATCCGGTGGCCTGCGCCGAACCGATCCTCGACGGCGTCCACCAGGACCTGCTCGACGCTCTGGAGTTCGCCCGTCGCTGGACCGCCACCGCCGCCGTCGGGGCCGCAGCTACGGACGAACTGCCAGAGCCGGACGGGAAAGTCATCGATGACGCCCTGCTGGCGCGTCTGGGCGGCGACGCGTTCGAGGCCACGCGGCTGGCGCTGGCATGGTGCGCTGTCGAGGAGTGGCAGCCGTCGGCGCTTGCCGTGTTGTGCCGCAGTGCCGAGGTCCGCCGTCGACACGCATCCGTGCTGCTCCCCGCCTGCCGTGCGCTGATGGCCCTGGGGCGTCATGACCTCAAATGTCTGGCGTATGCGTTGGCGGTTCTGGACGATGAGCCCCTCGTCGTGCTGCACAGGCCCACCGGCACCGGCTTCGAGGTGCGCATCGGCGGCATCGGCGACAACTTCCAGCTGCACACGCTGCTCGCCCACGTCCTCATCGGCGGCGGCCACATCCCCGGCACCAAACCGTCAGCGGAGAGCGTCCGCCTGGCCACGGACCCCGAGCCCGCCAAGGGGCCTACCCAGGCGGTTGCGACAGGCGCCTTCGAACTTCTGGCCCCGAACGGCGACCGGATCTGGAACGAGGGCCTGCCCGATGACATTCCCGTGATCGAGGACCGCCGCTTGCTCGTGCTCGACGACCCGCTCTACCAGCGCAGCTGGAACGCCGACCGGTTCTTTCCACACCTCCCGGGCACAGCGGAGCTGGCCCGCGTCCTCACCGCAGGCGAGACGCAGACCTGGTTCGCCCGCACGAAACCTGACAGCGCAGTCCGGCAACCAGGCTGAGCGTACTTCGAAGGCCGGTTGCGTTTACTGACCCAAACGAGAAGCTATGGCCCGACGCCACTACCCGCTCCCCGCATCTGCGGCGGCGGGCCCGGCTCCGCGGGGGTCCCGCGGGGCCGCCGACTCCGCGGTGACTCGATGGCGCGTGGAGATGCTGCTGCGCGACCGGGGCATGACGGGAAACGTGTCGCTCCCGTACGTGTTCCTCGGGATACTTGATCGGTGCGTGTGAACTTTGATGGGGTCACTCCCGCTCCGCGAATGCTGCTGGTCAGTGAGTTTCTGCTCCGCCCTGGCTTTCAGGTCGAACTGGATGGGCCGCTACTCGTATCGGCGGGCGACCAGGTCTCGTACGAAGTTGGCGCCGTCGTGGTGACGCGCCCGACCGGTGGGCGGCGTAGGCATCCAGTGCGAGACAGCTACTGGATCTGTCAGTGATGGTCCGGCAGATTGCGATTACCTGACGGGGACGGGTTGATGATGCTTGGACCGGGCGGCCGTCGAGTAGAGCCGGCAGAGGTCGGCCGGCCTTCGCGGGACTTTCGGTCCGCGCTCCGTTCGAGGCGAGGCGGTAGGAGCCGTGTCCGGAGCCGGTTCTGGTTTCGATAGTGGTGCCGGCGAAAGCGCGGAAGTCAGGGATCGTCGGCTGCTCGCGGCTCTTGGGAGATCCCTGCGCAGTTACGGCTGCCGCCTTTGAAGCGAGTGAAGCAGGTCAGTCGTGTAGTGCTCGGCAGCGCTATGAGCGATCAGGTGATCAGGGCATCAGTTCTCCCTCAGCCGCAGGAGCGGCACCCCCCCGACACAGGAATCGTCGATGCGTTCACCACCTCACCGGTGGTGGCGTCCAGCGTGGCCGACAGCAGGGCGTCCGCCTGGCGAGCCGACAGCCGCCAGTGGACGCGCCATTCGCCCTCCTGGCGCTCGACCAGATAGACGGGCGCCTCGCGCCTGGCCTCGCCGTGTTGCAGTCTGTGGTGGGACTCGAAGGACTTCCACGCCGACTCCTCGGTGACGAGGCCTCGGGGCACCTTGGGGTCGTCGACATGTCGGGCGACGAGGTCGGTCATGCGGCCGGAAGGTTCCAGAAGGATGCTCGAGCGCATGGGCATGAGGAGATTGCCGTGCCAGCGGCGCCGTTCGACGAGCCAGCCGAGGTTCTTCTCGCTTGCGTCCACTGGTGAGGCCGTGACTTTGGAAACGCGCAGGGCCCAGGGTGCGTATCTCTGCGCGAAGAGGGTGGCGACTTGTCGGGCTTCCGCGGCTGTGATGAGGGGACGGCTGGCGTCGGGAATCCAGTAGGCGTGGGATCCCTCGCCCTGGTCGGTGGGAGTGAAGTGAACCGTGATCTTCTCGCGGTCCGGCCAGGTCAGTTCGGTGAAGCCACCTGGTAGGGGAGCGCTGACGGTTCTGGGGCCGTCGGCGTTGTTCATGATTTCAGCCTTCTCGATGGTGTACGCGTCCCCAGAAGCCCGCTTGAGCTCTGCGTTGAGCGCCCGAACCTGTTCGGGCGCTGCGGCGGGATCCGAGGCCGGCGGCATGGCGCGCCCCGGCTCGATGGTGGTGACCCAGGTCGCGGCGACGAGTGATGAGAGGGCGACTCCGGCGATGGCGGTGCGTTTGACCGCGGCCCGAGCGAGGGGCGTGCCGTAGTGCGTCCTGCGGCAGACGAGCGCCCCGAACGCCGCGCCGGCGAGTACGCCGGCGGTGTTGGTTGCGAGGTCATCGGTATCGCAGAGGCGGCTGATGAACGGCGCGGTCGCTTGAGCCGTCTCCACCACCGCGGTGAACACGATGCCGAGTGCGGCACTGAAGACGGGCCGCCTGGTGGCAAGGGCGGCGAACAGGTCGAATGGCGCGAAGAGAGCAAAGTCGAGCCGGCCCTGTGTGGTGCCGAATGCCTCGAACGCGGCTGGATTGACGGTGCAGCGATGGCAAGTGCGAGAAAGGTGAGGTGCCCCTGAAAGACTGCGTTGACCACGAGGTGCCTGTTCCTGGGGAGGGAAAGGCTCACGTCCTCCGTGATCGGGTCAGGAGGGCGCCTGCCTTACAGCGTGCCGCTTGTGGTCTGGTAGGGCACGACGTGTGGTGTTGACGCTCGCGTTGGGGTGCGGCAGGGAGGTGGGGGATGACAAACGAGAGGGACTGGCGGAACAGCCCGCACGGGTATCTCTTGGTGCTTGTTCCGGTGCTGGTGGCCCTGATCGTCGAGGACGACAGCATCACCCGAGGTGTGCTGGCGTGGGCGCTGTTGTCCGGTGCGGTGCTGTAAGGGTGTGAGTGGGCGAAGCGGAGTCGGCGGAAGTCCGCTCCTTAACAACCCAGCTGGAGAACGTCTCTGGGGGAATCCCGGCATGAAGCGACGCCTTCCAGGCTGGGCAGGGATCGCCTACCTGTCATCGGCGACAAGAGAAGGTCCCTCTCCGGCACCTCCCGCGCCGCAGAGAGGCGGCCTCCTGGCCGTCGAGGGCCTGACCGCGCTTCCTCGCCGTTGCCAGCGCACGTGGGGAGTGGCCCTGCCGAGGGTCAGTACGGCGTGCAGGACGCGTAGGGCGTCCAGGGGAGCCTGTCGGGCTGATGAGGAAGCTGTCTGTCGCCGGGGGATGATGACGTGATGTCAGACGAAAGAGTGGAAATGATCATGGGTTTCTCTGACCGTCAAGGTCGGCGTGTGGTGCTCGAGGAAATATCCGACGAGAACTGGAGGAGCGTCGCGGATGTGGCCCCTGCTGACGATCAGCGCCGCTTCGTGGCCGCTCTCGGTGCGCGCTATCTGCTGCTCTCCCTGCGCGACGGGCTCTGGAATTCTCTTGCCGTGCGGGCAGGCGACGAGGTCGTCGGTCATGTCATGTGGGCCCATGACGACGAGGAGGGCACCCACTGGATCGGCGGCATGATCGTCGATGCCGAGGAGCAGGGCAAGGGCATCGGTCGCGCGGCGGTACGAGCGGTGTTGCGCCACCTCGCGGCGCTTCCGGACTGCCGGGAGATCCGCCTCTCCTACCACCCGGACAACGCACCCGCGGCAGCCCTGTACAACTCGCTGGGCTTCGTGCCCACCGGCGATTTCGAGGACGAGGAGATCGTCGCCGCCCTGAGCAGCTCTGCGGCCGGCGTGGTCTGACCTTCACGGGCAACGTGACCTGCCGGAGACCGACAACGTCGAAACTCCGCGGTCGGCGCGAACTCTGCGCTGACCGCGGGGCATGGAATGGAGCTACTGGAGCTCATGGAGCTCATGGAGCTACTGGAGCTACTGCGACAAGGCCAAGGGGTACCTGGCCTTCGATCCCGGCATCGTCTACTACTGCATGATCCCGTTCAGGGGGGCCTGAGGGGCTGATCGGCTCAGATCTGTGCAGTTCGACTTTGTATTTCTGGTGGCGGTGCCCGGCGATAGCCGTGGCTAAGGGCTGTCCCGTAGATGGTTCCGAGTCGCTGCGGGCGCAGGGGCGGCAGGGCAACGAAGGGTGCCCGTCACACTGCCTTCCCGCGCCTTTCCCCCGCCGTCCGGTCAGGCGATCCTGCGACTGCCCGCTGGATCTACGCCCGGAGCTCACCGATGTCACACCAGCACGAAGTACGTCATGCCCCCGCGAAGAGGCCGCCCGGCCCCAGGGGGCCCGAGCCCATGGGTCCCGCGGGGCTTCTGGCCCTCCAGCGTGCCGCCGGGAACGCGGCCGTGGTGCGCGCGCTCCAGCTCGCCGGCCATCCTTACGCCCAGCCCCAGGCGGCGGAGCAGCACCAGCACGGTGCGGGCTGCGGCCGCCAGGAGGCCATGGAAGGACCCGCCGTGCAGCGGTCGGCCGTGCACCAGGTGCTGCTCGGGACCGGGCGACCGTTGGAAACACCGCTGCGCGCCGAAATGGAGGCCCGGTTGGGCGCCGACTTCTCCGACGTCCGCGTCCACGACGGAAGCGCCGCCCGTGCCTCTGCGAGCGAGATCGGTGCCCGCGCCTACACCTCGGGCAACAACGTCGTCCTCGGCGAGGGCGGTGGCGACAAGCACACCCTGGCCCACGAGCTCACCCACGTCATCCAGCAACGCCAGGGGCCTGTCTCCGGCAGCGACAACGGTTCGGGCCTGTCCATCAGCGACCCCGCAGACCGTTTCGAACGGGAGGCTGACGCGAACGCGAGCAAGGTGATGGCCCGCGACCCCGAGCCGCGGACCGCCGCGGCCCCCGAGTCCGCCTCCACCGGCCAGGCGCGATCCACCCCCGCCCATCCGGCGGTCCAACGCATGATGGGGCGCCCCCGGCTGACCCCGCAGCAGATGGCCCAGCTGGAACAGGAGCGGCAGGATCAGATGCAGCAACAGCTGCAATACCTCAACCAGCAGACCATCGCTGCTGGAAACCCGAACTTCAACTACGGGCAGGGTTATAGCAGGCCGAACATCCCGGACGCCGCCACACGGCAGATCTTCCCGTACCAGACCGGAGCCCTCGCCTCACCCGGAGCACAGCTCCGCGCGGAGGAGATCCAGGCGCAGGGCGGAACGTTCAACCCCTACGACCAGTGGGGACACAACAACTTCACCGGTCCCAACGGTGGCGTGGGAGCGACCCCGGCCGGCGTCTCCATGTCCCGGAACCATCGGCTGTCCGATCACTACATAGCGAAGATCCTCACAAGTGCCGCCCAGAGCTACAACCACACGAACCAGGCTCACCAACAGGCCACGCTGAACTTCTTCCGGGCCTGCGTTCCTAGCAGCGACGTACAGACCGCCATCGACCAGTTCGTGACCCTGAGGAACCAGCCGGTCAGTCAGACACAGGCCGTGTTCCGCCAGTTGGTCTCCACGGTCTCGAACAGTCCGAAGAACCTTCGCTTCGGTGTCTCCTCGACGAACAGCGGCATCGGAAAGGCCATGGACGCGGGCTACTACAGGAATGACGGCGGCCTGACGCCCTTCTCCGATGAGATCCACGGGGAGGTCTACGGCCTGGCCGATGCGAACCTCATCCCGCTCGCGCTCGCCCAAGAAGCCCTGCAGGTGCGTCTTGGCAAGGAGACGTCGTCCGGTCTTCTCTGAGGACGGGAGTCGCCCCGGATCGGGTTCAGGCCCCGGATCGGGTTCAGACCCGGATCGGCGACCGGACAGGACACGAGGGTTCCGGTGCCCTCGTCGATCCGCGGTGGGTGGTCGAGTGGCCCGGCCGCCCACCGGCGCCACCTCGTTCACGTTTCCGCCCGCATGAAGACCTGGAAGATCCCCTGTGACTGTCGCTTGAAGGGCGACGGCGTCCATCACGCGATGAGCGGAATCGCGCACCCGTCCGACCTCGCACTCGGCTGGTGGACGAGCCAAGTGAGCAGCAACCGATCACGGAACCACCGACTCGAAGATCTTTACGGGGCAGCCCTTAGTCGAGCCAGACGAGCATGGCGTCACCGGCGCGTGCTGCCGCTTGAAAGAACGGAACCAGTTCCTGGTAGTGGCTGGTGACGTAGTCCAGCGATTCGCCGCGTTCCCAGACGATGTGGGGATAGATGTCAGCCTTGGCAAGGTCTGCCGGACCCACGCCCTCGGTCAGAGCACGGTGCGGCGTGCCGGCGAGCGCCTCGGCGGCGACACGGACGCGTTCGGGGGTGAGGTAGCGGGGCGGTCCGTAGCCCCAGTCTTCGGCTTGGGGAAGCTCCTCCTCGCCGTGGATGACGTCGACAGGAAAGGTGATGCGACGCAGCAGGAAGTCCAGGGCGTCCCACGCCTTGTCGACATCGTGGCACCGCGCTTGGGACACGTCGGGTTCCTCATCCAGCTCTGCCTCGATCAGCTCGCCGACGAACTCCTGGGCCCAATCGGGGTCGCGGACAGCGCGATCGAGTTCGGCAGGGGTCAGGCGGGCGTACTCGCCGATCATGCTCATGCCTGAATGCTAGGGGAAGGCACTGACTCCTCCGCCGGTGGCCTGGTGAACCCGCCCGGCAGCACCCCTGGCGCACGTACCGCGACAGGGCACGTGGACCCAACTCAAGGAACGCCGAAACCACTTCGGTTCGTCTTGTTCCGGGTTCGATGAGCAAAGTGGTCAGTGTTCGGCTGACGCGCGATGGTGCTCCTCCCGGTGGGCGAGTACTTCGGTCATGTGCGCTTCGGCCCAGTTCTTGAGGCCGGCCATGACGTGGTTCAGGGACAGACCGAGTTCCGTCAGTTCATAGGTGACGGTGACCGGCACGGTGGGTGTGACGGTACGGGTGACCAGGCCGTCGGCTTCCAGGGAGCGCAGGGTCTGGGTGAGCATCTTCTGGCTGGCACCCGCGAGTCGGCGGGAGAGTTCGGAGTAGCGCATCGACCGGGGACCGTCCTCGTGGGCGATGCCGGGTCGGTGGGGGCCGTCACTGCCGAGGGCGGCGAGGATTAACGCAACCCATTTGTCGGATATCCGGTCGAGTAGCTGGCGGCTGGGGCAGCCCTCCATGAACGCGTTGTAGCTCGTCTTCGCCTCGGCCCGGTGCTGGGCCGCTGTCCGTGTCGACATCGCTCGTCCCTTCGGTCGGCAAGGGGGGTTACGCACTTTCAAGTGCCTTCTTACGGGCGGAGGTTAACGAAACCAGCATGGGTCTCGGAAGCGATCACCCCACCGCAAGGGAACAAAGCCATGGGTGCTGCCACTTTCCGTACCGCCGTCGTCCGCGTCCCGAACGGGCCCGACTCGATCGAGGTCATCGACGTTCCCGCCGTCGAGCCCGGCCTCGGTCAGATCCGCGTCGCCATCGCCGCGGCGACGGTCAACCCCACCGACCTCGGCGTGGCGGCGGGCTTCTTCCACGCGATCGGGCTCGTCCAGCAGCCCGAACACACCGGTTTGGGATGGGAGTTCGCCGGTGTCGTGGACGCGGCCGGGCCGGGCGTCGACCTGACCGTCGGCACCAGGGTGGCCGGCCTGGTGGTCGGCTTCGACCGCGACTACGGCACCTACGCCGAGCAGATCGTGGTCGCGGCGGCCGATGTCGTCCCGGTCCCCGACGGGTTGGACCTGCTGGCCGCGACCACGGTCCCCCTCAACGGACTGGCCGCCGCGCGGGCCGTCGACCTCCTCGGCGACGCGCCCACCGGGGCCACCCGGCTGCTGGTGACCGGCGCCGCGGGGGCGGTCGGGGCGAACGTCACCGTACTGGCCCAGGAGCGCGGCTGGCGGGTGACCGGGCTCGCCCGCGCCGGCGACGAGGAGTTCGTCCGGGGCCTCGGTGCCGACTTCACGGCCCAGGCCGAGCCGGAGTGGGACGCGGTCGTCGACGCGGCACAGCTCAACGACCGGGCCGTGGAACTTGTCCGCGACGGCGGTGCCTACGTCGGTCTCCGACCCGGCCTGGAACCCCCGACCGAGCGCGGAATCTCCGTCACCTCCGTGGTCACCGCCTCCGACCCCACCCGACTCGCCGGCCTCCTCACCCGCGCCGCCGCCGGCGTCCTCCCGACGCGCGTCCACGCCGTCGTGCCCCTGGACCGGGCCGCCGAAGCCCACCGGGCCACCGCCGAGGGCGGCCTCCGCGGCCGCTACATCATCTGCCCCTGACGAGCCCGACGCCGAGCACTCGGCCGACCGCGGACACAGGGCTCCGCCCATCGGCAGCCTCGAATACGGGGGAGACGAAACTGACGAAGCCGCTGCCCGCTCGCCGCTACCAGCAATGCTCCTGAGATGCCTCCGCGATGCCTCCGCGATGCCTCCGCGACGGCTCCGCGACGGCTCCGCGACGGCTCGCGAGGCGATGCGACGCCCGGCGCGAATCCCGTAACGCCCTGCTCCACCCTGTCCCGTCCCAACCCCGCCCTCCCCTGCCCTGCCCTGCCGTACGACAACTTCAGGAGACCCGCCATGACCATGAAGCGCTTTGCCACCACCCTTGCCGTCCTCGGTGGCCTGTTCCTCCTCTACACGGGGGTCAGTTTTCTCCTGGCCCCGCAGGCGACGGCCGAAGGGTTCGGGGTCCCGCTCCGGCCGCAGGGCGGAGGGGAGGGCTTCCTGATGGTCAAGGGAATGCGGGACATCGGCTTCGGCCTGGTTATACTCGTGCTGCTGGCCGGGCAGCGCAAAGCGCTCGGGATGGCGATGGCCGCAATGGCCGTAGTCCCGGTCGGCGACATGACGATCGTGCTGAGTCACGGGGGCCCGGCGGCGACCGCGTACGGAGTCCACGGGCTGGCTGCGGCGGTGGTCGCCGTGACTGCGGGACTGCTGCTGCGCGAGCGGTCGGCGGCTGCCTGAGCCCCGTACGGAGTGAAGTTGGCCCGAGGTGCAAGGAGACGTGGGGCCGGCCGCCATCCCCTGTGTCGGGCCGTCGAGCGGGGAGCCTGCCTCGGCTCCTCCAGCCTCGGTGGAAGGTAAGGAACGGAAGGGGCGTCGGGTCGGAGGCCGGCCACTGCATCGGCAGCAGCTGCCGGACCCGATTCTGAGCGCTGTCAGCCCGCTCTATCGAACTGGCCCGCATTCGTCGACGATCACGTTCGGCTCCGACAGGAAGACATCACGGTCGACGGGGCCGTAGGCGATGTTGAAGGTGTCGAGCCAGTACGACCAACCGCGGATGCCCAGGGCACTGCTGAACCGGTGGTTCAACTGCCAGCGGACCCACTGTCCGGGAAGCAGGCGAACTGCCGGGGGCCTGCGCGGTCGAGGCGGCAAGCCGAAGAGCGGCTCCACGCGAGCGAGTACTCGGAGCCGATCGCCTTCGTCGCGCAGGCTGACACCGATCTCGCGAAGGTCCTTCTGGTTCGAACGCGGCTCGAAGCCGTCGTGCTCGTGCATCTGAACGAAGTGGGCAAACCCGGAGGAGACCTGAGGGATCGAGAAGCCGACCGGCGCCGCGTTCCTGCGGGCGGCGGCCTCCCCGCCCCGAGACTGCTTCGTCCAGGACGTCCTGATCCACTGCACCGTGATGTCCATGTCCGCTGCACCTGCCTTTCCCCGAGAGCTTACGGTCAACACGTCTCGGTTCATCGATGCCGGTGTGCCTGGATCCGCCAACTGCAGCCGCTCGCCGTCTGGACGGTTCCTTGCCCCATATGTCATCCGTTCGAGCTTTCCTCCTGACCTGCTCGCCGTGGAGCTCGCGAAGGCAGCGGGCGAGCTCTTCCTCCGCCGGGTTGAGCCCGGTGAGTGCGGCCAATCCGCGTGGCTGGTTGGCTCCTCTTGGTGATGGTGTCAGCGGCACGAACCTCTCCCCGCGGAGGACGGGAGCCGAGGGCGGCGATCCACCGCCCTCGGCTCCACACCACGGGGATCTGCCGCCCTCGGCCCCACACCAGTCACCGCGTGGAAGACCGCCTACCCGACGAACTGCACTACCCAGCCCGGACGTTCGTGCAGCGCGGACCAGGCCTTCAGGAACACTCCCGCGCCCCACGAGCGCCCTCGTATCATCCCCTTCAGGGATCGCGAACGCCGTCCCGTCGACCTACCAGGGCCAGGGGGCCGAGTCTTGGACTATAGGCAACTGTTCTCCGACGACGAGGTGCGGCAGGAGTTTCTCGACCGCTTCGACGAGATCGCTGCGGGTGCGACAGCACTCGGCGGGTTCGAGGGCATGGACGGTGGTCTCACGGTCGACCGGGCCGCCGAGGTCGTGGAGCGGATGGCCCAGGGGGACTGGGTGTCCGGCGATTCGGGCTTGGAGGCGATCATCGAGCGCTTCGCCCGGCCGGTGCACCTGGTGCAGCGGTCGACGTTCCGGCTGCCGCCGGACGGTCGTCCCACCAGTGCGCACGTGACGGCGCGCCTGGAACGCGCCCGTCGGCCGCTGGAGCGGGCGATCCCCAGTGTCGGCCGTATCGACCTGCGCAACCACCGCATGCAGTGGGCGGGAACCGGATGGATGGTCGGCCCCCGGCTGGCCGTGACGAACCGTCATGTCGCGGAGGTGTTCGCCAAGCAGGCCCAGTCCGGGGCGGGCGCCGGGTTCGCGTTCAAGCAGTCCTGGACGGGCAAAGCCGTGCGGGCCGAACTGGACTGGTACCAGGAGCACCAGCAGCCGGAGGAGTCCCGGTTCAGGGTCACCGAGGTCGTATGGATCGAACCGGACGGGAGCCACGACGTGGCCCTGCTGCGGATCGGCGCGACCGATGAGGACGGTGGCAAGCCGCCGCCGCCCATCGAGCTCGACACCTCCGGGGCGCGCACGGGCCGCTGGGTCGGGGTCATCGGCTATCCGGCGCGTGACTCCCGGGCCGACCCCGGCGACCAGCAGCGGATCTTCGACGGTGTCTACGACTGCAAGCGGCTGGCCGGTGGGAAGCTCACCGCGGTGCAGGGCAAGGACGTCGTGCACCACGACGCCACGACCCTGGGCGGAAACTCCGGCTCGGCCGTGATCGACCTGGACTCCGGCAAGGCGGTCGCCCTGCACTTCGCAGGCGAGGCCGGTCAGCGGAACGTGGCCGTGCACGCCGCGGCCGTGGCCCGGATCGTCCGCGCGCATGGCCGCTGAGCACGCCGCCCCGCCGGGCGACGGGCACGATGGCCTGGACCCCGCCGGTGCGGCGTCCCCGGCGGGGGAGGGGCCTGGCGGGCGCCCGGCCGGTGCCGAGGCGTCCTCTCCGGGGAAGGGGCCCGGCCTGGAGGAGGACGGGGATACGGCTTACGAGGCCGGGCTGGAAGTCATCACCCGGGCCGGCGCCGGGCTGGTCGACCCGGCGGACCTCATCCGGGTCCTGCGCGACATGATGGCCCGGGTCGCGCGCGTGGAGATCGGCGGTCGCCCCGTGGGGACGGGCGTGCTGGTCGCGCCTGACGTCCTGCTAACGGCCGGTCACGTGCTGGGGACGGTGCAGGAACCGGGGATGCTGCCGGACGGGATGGAAGCGCGGTTCGGCTTCGTCACCCCTTACGGTGACGGCGAGGTCGCACCCCATGAGCGGGGAATGCGGGCGCGGTTGACGGAGCTGCTCGTCTCCAGTCCTCCCACCGAGGCCGAACGGAACGCCTCCCCTCTCGCCTGGGACGCGTCGCCGAGGCACCTGGACTACGCCCTCCTGCGGCTCGGCAGACCGATGGCGTACAGTCCTGCGTCCCTGCCCTCCGGATCCGGCCCCCGAGGGCACTACCTGCTCGAACGGGAAACCTACGACCTCTACCACGCGAATCTGCTGTTCGTCGTGCACCATCCGCTCGGCGAGCCGGTGCGCGTCTCGTACACAAGCGCTCCGGTGGTGGTGAACGACCAGGGGACGAGGATCCGCTACCAGAACGTGAACACCACGCCCGGGTCGTCGGGCGGCCCGATCGTGGATCTCCGGGGCCGGCTCGTCGGCATCCACCACTACGCCGCGGGGGCGGTCAACCAGGGCGTTCCGGCCTCCATGATCGCCCGGGCCGTGGCGATGAGCCGGCACGCCGGGATTCTGGATCCGAGTCCACCGGCACCCGCATGGCTGCTGAGCGGTGCCGCCCCCGCCGGGACACCGAGCGGTGCCGCACCCGCCGTCATGCTGAGCTGGGTGCCTCAGGACCGGTCCTGGGCCGACCTCGTCCACGACGTCCTGGCGGCCTCGGGGCATGAGGTGCTGATGGGCCCGTCCGTCGACCGGCCGGGGCACCGCACGCTGCGGGAGCACGTGGACGGTGGCGGGAAGGTCCTCGCCCTGGTCAGTCCCGCCTATCTCGCCGACCCCGGCATGACGGACGAGCGTGACCACATCGTCCACGACTTCGACCACGCCAGCGCGCCGAGTCGCCTGGTGCCCGTACTGGTCGAGGGCGAGGCCTCGGGAAGCCTCGCGCTGCTGTCGCCCGTGGACCTGCGTGAGGCGCACGTCGCCCCCGGCACCGGGCATCAGGGCCGTGACCACTTGAGAGAGGCCTCCGCGCGGCTCGCCTCCGCCCTCGGCGCCTCGCCGTCCGCTCCGGCGGGGCCGCCGGCCCCCGCCTCCCGCGAGTCCGTCCTCGGCTTCCGGCCCGGCGACCCGCTGCCCCGGCTGCGGCTCCTCAGCGACCGTGCGCGCAAATCGGCGGGCACCGTCTCGGGCACCGTGTTCGCCGACGGCCAGGAGAGCCAGTTCGCGGCGGGCCTCTACGTCACCCGCGACCTGGAGGAGGAACTGCTCGACCGGCTGGACACCGACGCCCTCA
Organism: Streptomyces sp. NPDC093089; assembly: GCF_044754405.1. NCBI lineage: Bacteria > Bacillati > Actinomycetota > Actinomycetes > Kitasatosporales > Streptomycetaceae > Streptomyces > Streptomyces sp. NPDC093089. Next base: position 35,741 of record NZ_JBIVPA010000025.1, on the reverse strand, counting down.
CCCCCCTCGTGGTGGTCGGGGAGGCCGGGTGCGGCAAGACCAGCATCCTGTGGAGCCTGGCCCGGCGCCGCTGCGGAACGGACACCGGGGAAGTCTTCTTCCTGAAGGCGACCTGGCTGGTCCCCGGGCCATCCGGTCCCTCTCGGCCGTCCGGCCCGTCCGGAGGCGCCAGGGTCGACCCGGACGTGCTCGTCGAGGCGATCGGGCAGGCCCGCGCCGACGGGCGGACCGTCACGGTCCTGATCGACACCGTCGACGTGCTGGTCAACAACGAGGGCGACTGGGAGCGGCTGGTCACCGTCGTGCACGCGGCGGGAGACGCCGGTGCAACCGTCGTCGTGACCTCCAGGGTGTCCGAGGCGGCCGAGCTCCCCCCGGAGTGGGGGCGGCTGCCGCTCAGCGACTACGCCACCGACACCGGGACCGGCCCGTACACCACGAGCGAGTTCGAGCGTGCCGTACTGGCGCACAGCAGGTTCTTCACGAACGACCCCCAGGAGAGGGAAGACCTGATCAGCAGAATGCTGGCGATCGTGGCCCGGGACATCTCCCTGCACCCGTTGTGCCTGCGCCCGTTGACCCTGCGCATGCTGTTCGAGATCTACACGCCCGGTCAGGTCCCCGACGTGGTCGACACGACCGGCCTGTACGAGACGTACTGGGACCACCGGGTGACGTGCGACCGCCGCTCCTGGGACCCCGGCGGCAACGCTTCCGACCACGACCGCGACCTCGGTGGTACGGCCGTGGCACTCGCACTGGAGATGCTGCGGACCGGCCGCCCCGAGGCGTGGATCGACCGGGTCCGGCGGCCGGCGGATCTCACCGCCGCGCGGCTGAGGGAGGAAGCGGCCCTGCTGGAGAAGCGCGGGGTCGGGCACGTAGCGAACGGCGTCTTCCAGTTCTTCCACCAGACCTTCTTCGAGTACGCCGCGAGCCACGCCCTGGTCCACGGCCGGGGTGCCGCCGGGCTCGGCGCCCTCGTCGAGCGGCTCCAGGCAGCCGACGGCGAGGACTACTTCTCGCTCGCGGTGCTGGAGCAGGCATGGCTGTGCGCCGACCGGACGCAGGACGCCGCCGACGCCGCGGCGGAGACGGTGGGCAAGCTCCTCAAGACCATCTGCGACGACCTCGACGAGGAGCGCACCACGGTCCGGTACGGTCTGCGCCGCGCGGTCCTGTCCGTCTGCGCCCAGAGCTCCCTGCCGACCGAGGAGATGCTGACCGACCTGCTGCGCATCCTCCGCTCCCCGAGGCTGACGCTGCCGGCCCTGCGACAGTTCCTGGAACTGCTGCCCGCCCCGGGACGCGCGTACGAGCCCCGCGACGCCGACTGCCTCAAGGCCGCCGCGGCCCGCACCGACAACGCCTGGCTCGCCGTCCTGGAAGTACTCGACCGGCTGCTGCCCCGCGACCCGGGGGAGGTCGTCGACGCCGTCCGTACGACGGGGCTCGTGGAACGTGCGACCGAAGGCGGCCACGTACTGTCCACGCGGGGCGAGTTCGCCGACTTCCTCGTCCGACTCCTCCCCGCGCGCCCCTCGGACGCCTTCCCGCTCGTCAGGTCCGTGGTGCGGGCCGCACTGGCGGCCGAGAACCACCAGTACGCGGCGGACGTCCTCTCGCGCATGGCCGCGTCGAGCGCCGCGCACACCGAACCGCGCCGGTGGGCCGCCTGGGCGGACGACCTGCTCGGCGACACCCGCGTCGTCTCGTCCGCGCTGATCAAGGCCCACACCTCCGTCCAGCTGCCCGCCCTGCGCACGCTCACGTTCCCCGAGCTGGTCGACCGGCTCACCGAGCTCGCCCCCCGGCTGTCGGCCGCCCCCGGCCCGACGACGGCCGACCGGTCCCTCCTCGGCGGCCTGCTCACCGCCGCCGCGGACGTGTGCCCACCCGACGCCGACCCGGCAACGCTGATCGACCTCCTCGCCCAGGTCACCCGCAGGGAGCAGGTCGCCGACCTGTCCCGCGGCTCCCTGGTGCGCCTCGTGGACTCCGACAACCCCGTCGGCCGAGCCGTGCGCGACCTGTTCGTCGACTGGCTCGTCCAGGGCATGCCGATCGCCGACCGCGACGACAAGGAACTCGTGCACATCCGTGCCAAGGTCGCCCGGACGGCCCTGGAACAGCTGGACCTGCCGGCCCACCGCGTCGCCGACGTGGCCGGCCGCGCGGCCGCCGCCTGGCAGGCGCCCGACGGCGACCCCGTCCAGGTCTGGCGCTCGACGGGATGCCTGCTGTCCCTCCTGGTGCGCGGCGCGGTCGCCGGTGTCCCCGAGGCCGCCGCGGCACTCGACGAGCTCCCGGGCGGGTTCGCCGTGAGGGGGCCGGACGTCACGGCATGGTCGGAGCCGTACAACAAATGGCCCGCGGACGCGGTCGAGGCCGGCATGATGGTGGACCTGCTCGTCCGCATCGGCGAACTCCGGCAGGCGAAGACCATGCTGGTCAACGGCGTGGCACTCGACGCCGCCGCACTCACCCACCTCACCCGCTCGGCCCTCGGCACACTGCGCGCCGCCGTACCACCGGTCCGTCCCAGCACGATGAGCCACCCGCTCCGTACGAAACTGAAGGCCCTCGCCGAACTGCTCGTCGTACTCCGGCGGAGGGGCACCGCGCTGGATCTCCCCTGGACGGAACTGGCGGGCTGGATCGACCGCGTCACCGAGCCACTGGCCCAGGGCTGGCTGGTGGAACTCGTCGGAGCGGGGCTCGAGCGGCGCGAGTACCCGCCCGCCGACGCCCTGCGACTCCTGCGCGCGCAGTGCGGCGCAGACGGCACACTGGACGGCGAGAGCGAACTGGGCCGGAAGGCCCGCCTGTGGTGCGTGTGGTGGTACAGCGTCCACGGCGCCGCCTCCGACATCCCCGAGGCGCTCCGGCTGGCCTTCCACGAACCCGTCGACGCCCACACCGTCATCAAGGTGAGCAACTTCGCCTTCCTGGACCGGCGCGACACCCCCCTCACCGAGGACGAGTGCACCGGCCTCCTCCTCGACGTCGGCCGCCGCCTGCGCACCAGCCCGCTCGGCTCGGGGCGCCGCAAGGACATCGCCAAGGCATGGCAGGCGGCGATGTGGTCGTTCGTCCCGAGCGCCACCCCGGACACCCAGCTCCGCATCATCCGCGAACTCCCCTTCCTGGACGACCCGTTCGCCGCCAACCTCCTCCACTGCGTCCCGGTCAACCGCACCCCCGAGCTCCGCGCCGCCCTCGGCGGCATCGCAGCCCGCCCCGACCTCGGCGCCCGCCTCCAACGAGCCGTCCACCAGATCCTGGACCTGCACAAACGCCACTCCTCGGAGGGCGGCTGGCCCACCCTGTTCGCGGACCTGGCCCGCGCCGGAGCGTGAAGGCCGCGCAGAAGCGCGATGCGCGTCGCTCCAAGCACTCGATATTCGACGGCGCTCGGCGTCGGCGGGCCGTAGGGTGGCGCGCCGATGCAACCTGGTGGCGGGGGAGACACGTGCGGTCTGAGGAATGTGTGGAGTGGGAGCGGGACTTCCCCGTCCGGTATCTCCTGGTGCAGGAGGACCTCGGAGATGAGGACGACGTGCTGTGGGGGCGGTGCGCTGACGTCGAGGGCCTGTTCATGGACCCGCCTCCGCTGCCGCGGGAAGTCCTGACACTGCGCGGCTGCCCGCGCGAGAGCGTATTGGCCCAGGCCGTGGCCGACACCGGCGAGCGGACACGGCTGCTGGGGGACGGGACGCTCTCGCTCGAGCCCGCGGATCCCTCGGTGGACGGACCGCCCTGGTTCTGGGACCTGGAGGACGCAGCCGTCCTGGCCCAGTGGCCCACGCGCGGAGACGCCGATCGCGTGGACATCGCCGTGGGTGTCGGCGTCAGGGAGGACTGCTACCAGGGCAGCAAGCGGCTGCTTTCGAGCCCGAGGTTCGAGCTGTGGTTCCCGTCGCTCCGGGAGGATGCCCCGTCCGCCAGCTGCCGTTCTGTCGACGGCTTGTTCACCTCGCGCCCGCTGCGGCCGAGCCCGCCCCTCCACCTGATCGGCTGCGAACCCGCCGAACCGCTCCTGACCCTGCTCCGCCGTCCTCACTCGCGGAAGGGCGATTCGGCAGCGCTCTGGTGCCTCGACCGCCATGGCCGGACGATGACCGGCCATCGCCTCGACCTGCACACGGTCGAGGCACGCCCGTCCGTCCTCGGCGGAACCCTGATCGACGTCACCCTCACCGATCCCGGCGACGACCGCCCCACGCGGGCCGCCCGGCCGGTCCGGGAAGTCTGGTACGAAGGCGTGCCCACCCTGACCGATCAGTGGGCGCGGTTCGACGCCAAGGGCCGGTCCGAGTGGCTGGACCTCACCCGCACCGGCCCCTACGGAGCGGACGGCCTCTCCGGTGGGACGTACCACCTTCACGGAGAACACGTCACGGACGCGATCAGCCTGCTCCTCGCACTCGGGGAAGCCCTGCTCGGTCCCGGCGCCAACTACGGCCGAGACCTTGATTCGGTGAAGGACCATCTGGGCGGTGGACCCTCCGTCGTCCCCCCGTTCACCCTCGTCTGGCACCGCGCCGACGTCGCCCGCCGCGCCCTCGCCGGACACGTCCTGGACCACCGCACCGGCCAGTCCTACTTCGACGTCACCGTGCACCTCCTGCGCGAGCACGGCGTCACCGTAGTGCTCCGCTGACGCGGACGACGACCAACTCTGGACGGGACCCGCGGCCACACTTGGGCGCTCAGCATGCACGTCCTTCCGTGACTATGAGAGCGGGGCCATGCCTCCCGGGGGCCGTCCCAGGACGCTCCGGACGTCCCTGGGGCGCCCGTACGGCGAGGAACGAAAGCCTCCGTGCTTGCCGACATGCCACGATCCGGGGCATGCTGAAGATCAGTTCTGCCCTCTCCGTAGGCGGACTTCTTCCAGCCGCTGCTCGTGGCCCGAGCGGCACGTAGGTGATTCCTCGCGCCCGACGCGGGGACTGCTGACTTCAGCCGACCTTGGCCGCCTGCTCGGTTCGGGCGCGGATGTCGGCGAGGACGTGTGCGGCCTGCGAGGGGGTCCTGGCGTGGTCGATGGCGTCGATGCAGGCGCGGGCCCACTCGTCGGGGGCCGGGATGTCGAGCAGGCTGTGCAGCTGGTGGATGTGTGCGGTGCGCTCGTGTACGGGCATGGCCAGCGCGGTGCGCAGGGTGGCGACGAGGTCCTCCGCGCTGTGGGGGTCGGTGAGCAGGGCGGCGGATCCGGTGTGTCGGGCCACTCCCGCGTACCGGGACAGGACGAGTGTCCCGGGGCGGTCGGTGGCGTGGTGCGTGGTGACGTACTCCTGCGCGGTGAGGTTCATGCCGTCAGCAAGGGAGGTCACCCAGAACACGTCGGCGGCCAGGTAGTGATCGACGACCTCGGGAAAGTCGAGGTTGTGGGGGATGTAGTCGACAGGCTGCCAGGCGGGTGTGGACCAACGGTGGTTGATGAGCTTGATCGCTGCTTCGAGGTCCTCCCGGGTGGTGTCGTAGGCCTCGATGCCGGGTTCCGGAGGCGGACAGATCAGACGGTACGTCACCTTCCCCTGGAGCTGCGGGGTCTGTGCCAGGAGCGCGTCGAGCGCGTGGATCTTGTGTACGGGGGCTTTGGCGTAGTCGAGCCGTTCCACGGACAGGACGAGCTGGACGTCGCGGTCGCTGTCCCGACGAGGATGACTGACGCGTGACTTGGCCACCTCCGCCACGGCGTGGCGGTCGATGCCGAGGGGATGCACACCCAGGCGTGGAGCCGGCATGGCGGCGGAGGCGAACAGTCGGCGGAAGTTGTCGGCGTCGTCCGCGGTGTGGAAGCCTGCCCAGTCCAGGTGCGCCAGGGACGCGATGAGCTGCTCGGCCGCTGGTATGCGGAGGAAGACCTCGGGTCGGGGGAACGGCGTGTGGTGGAACAGCCCGACGGCCAGGTCGGGGCGCTGGGACTTAAGTACCGCCGCAACGAGCCACAGGTTGTAGTCGTGCAGCCAGACCGTGCCCCCTTGCGCCGCGAGAGAACCGATGTGACGGGCGAAGGCGACGTTGACCCGCTCGTAGTCGGACCAGTGATCGGGAAGATCACGGATCAGGTCGGGCTGGGACATCAGGGCAGGCCAGAGAGTCTCCTTGCACACGCGATGGAAATAGCCCGTCCACCGCTCGGGACTCAGCGGCAGGAGTGAGAGCGGCACGCCGGCCGCCGTCGCGGCCGTCGCGGTCGGTGCCTTCTCGCCCGTGTGGGCTGCCGCCCAGACGGCGTTCAGACGCTCGTCGGTCAGCGCGCTCCGCAAGGTCGGCAGGATTCCGTTGGGGCTGCACGGCGCATGCCAGCGGCCGTCTACCCACCGTACGGGAGGACGGTGATAGCCGACCGTCACCGACCGACAGTCCAGCCAGCCCAGACGCTCCATTCCCTCCAACACCGCGGCAGCGCCGTCCCACACTGAGTGATGGACCTCCTCCCTCACCGGAACGGCCGCGGCCAGGGCCACTTCGGCATTCGCCACGACGACGGCGTGCGTGCCTCCGGAGAGCATCGACAGGTCGTTGAGCGAGTCCCCTGCCGCGAGGACACCTTGACGCGGCCAGCCCATGCCGCGCCTGAGCAGCTCCAACGCGTTCCCCTTGCTCGCACCGGCCGGCAGCACGTCGAAGAACTGCCCCGAGGAGTACGTCCAGGAGCACCCCAGCTCCTTGACCGCGCACCTCAGCGCACCGGTGAGACCCGCCGGATCCAGATGGAACGAGCACCGGCCTTCCTGCGCCACGCCGTGCTGATAGACAAGCTGCGGGAAAGCACCCAGCTTTGCCCGTACGAGCTCCGCGCCCGGCCACCCCTCACGTAGCTCCTCCTCCAAGTCCTCCACGTGCAGCATCCGCGGGACCTCGATGACGCTCGCACCCACGTCCGCGATGATCCACTGCGGCACCGGTACGAGCGGATCGTCACGCAGAAGAGCCTGCACGGAGGCGAGACTGCGCCCGGTGGCGAAGACCACCTTGATCTGCGGGTGCCGGGCCAACGCGTCGCGCAGGCGGCGCCGTTCCTTCGGTTCGCCGCCGAGGAGGGTGCCATCGAGGTCGGTCACCAGCACCCTTGCCGCCGAAACTGCTCGCCGGTCCATCGGAGTCTCCCTTCACCACTGCCCACCACGCCACCGCGTGGTTGCCGTGCTGCGGAAATCGGTCGGTGGCCCTTCTCTTCTCCGAGCGGATCTCCCCGAGTGGGATCTCACCAAGCGGGATCGTGGGTGACCGGGTCCAGGTCCATGGGAACGGCCTCGTCGCCGGCTTCCTTCGAATCCTCCGACGCCTGCCGGCAGTCTCGTATCGCCTCTCCGAGCAGTGACTCACGAAAGTCGTCGCTCTCCAGGAGCCGAGTGATCAGACCGTCGGGAGCGTTGCGCGCAGCTTCCACGAGACGTTCGGCGGCAGGCTCATGCGGTGCCATCTAGACCTCCAGTTTCACCGAGGCAGCGCGTCGAGCTGCACGGTCCACCGCCCGCCCGCTGAGCAACGGGGACGGAGCACGAGCGCCGGCTTCAGCAGGCTCATCTGCTGCTGCTGTTGTGCGGCGTCGGCCTGATGCAGTGCCCGTACGTACGCGTACGCGACAAGCCAGGCGATGCGCCACGGTCGCCACCCGCCCCACCGACAGGCGGGTGCGGCTCGCTGTCCAGCACCAGGCGGTGTCGCCTGGATGAGAGCCCCGGAAGGGGCGACGTAGGGTGATGCCTCGTCGACGTCGACGTCGGCACGAGCCCAGCGGGCCTACCGCTGCAGGACTGCGCGCGACCTCACCACACTTACATCGGCCATGATCGCTCTCGCTGCCGTGGTGTGCGTGGTTCTAGCGGCCATTGGAGTGAGGGGCCGGGACCGGGCAGAGGAGTGAGGTCGCCGTCCTCGCCCCCTTCTCCCCGCGTCTGGTAGTGCGGCCGATGAAAGTGAACCGACAAGATCGACAAGGCGAAGCAGCAGCAGGTTGGCGCGTGTCGGCGGCTGGGTGCCATACCTGGGCGTTGGCGCCGCAACAGGTCAGTGGTCGGTGGGTGTCCAACCCGGGAAGCGTGGTGTTCCGGCTGTCAGTGGCCGCCGAGGCCCCATGCGTCGAGTTCGCCGTGGATATGGGCTTTCATGCAGCGGGGACGTCGAAGCCATTGGCTTCGGCGAAGTGCCGGGCCCGGCGGGTCAGGCCTTCCGGCGCGCGAGGGGTCAGCGGCACTCCCGCATCCCCCGTCACGGTTGCTTCCTGCCGAGGGAGGGGTGAAGCATCGCCGCGGCGATCTCCCCTACCCGGTCCCGGGTGATTCCCGTGCGCTGTTCGACGGCGAGGGGATGGGCGGTGGGCTCGAGTTCGACGAAGGGGCGCTCGCCGACCGGCCGGGTGTGGACGTGGGTCTTCAGGTTGAGGGTCGTGGGCGAATAGGCCGCGAGGTCAGTGGTGAGCCAGCCGAAGTAGGGCTCCTCCGATTCCCGGCCCGCGGTGTCCCACAAGTCCGCCGCGCGGGAGAAGTTCTCGCGGCTGAGCGAGACCCAGACAGCCCAGGAGAACACCTCGTCGCTGCCGATGACGGGTATCTCGATCAGCCCCTTCACGAAGTAGTGCTGAGCTCCGATCACGCACTGGTCCGACGAGAGCAGACAGCCGTCCGCATCGGCGAAGGCCGGATCCCACACGGCCGGGGCCTCGGCCGTGTGGTTCATGGGCAGCTCGGGGTGGTGCGCCCCGCAGCACGAGCAGAGGAATCCGTGATCGCTGGTCATGACGTGGAGCCTAGGGCGTGCCGCAGACGGGCTTGTGCGGCAGGTCGGGACACCGCTGCCGACGGCCCGACACACCTATGGCGGGCCGCGGCTACGAGTGCGACAAGTACCGGCGCCTTGTCGAGACCCCGCCTGCCAAGAGCTTCGAAGCCTCGCCACAGCCATGCGCGCCGGTCGCACTCAACTCCCGCTGCCGACAGTCAGGTCGGAAGCCGACCTCAGGTCAGGTCGGAGGCTGATCTCAGTCGGTGGGGCGCTGCGGGGCACTTGCCACCCCTGAGCTCCGGCCACTCAGCGCGGCATCCAGGGTCTCCTGCGCCATGCGCATCGCTTCGGCGTACTTCGGCTCCGACATGCGCTGCCAAGCCCGGTCCGGTGCGACGTCCTCGACCCGGCTCGTCACCCACCAGATGTTGCCGAAGGGATCTCGCACCCGGCCGCCGCGATCCCCCCACGCGCTGTCAGCAACCTCGGTGATCACCTGTGCCCCGTGCACGACCGCGGCCGCCATGGCGGCGTCCGCGTCGGGGACGTAGACCCGCAGCAGCGAGGGCATCACCGGCCAGTCGGGCCGTCGGTCGAAGGCCAGCACAACCGTGTCGCCGACGCGGATCTCGCCGTGGCCGATGCTGCCGTCCTCGACCGGCACCCGTGCAAGTTCCTCGCCGCCGAACGCGGCGGTGATGAAGTCGAGCAGTGCGCCGGTGTCATCGGTGACCACCCACGGTGCAACGCTGGTGTAGCCCTCGGGTGTCGTGTGAGTCATCGGTCCCGTCCCCTCGTGTGGTCCTGGCCTTCGCGATGTGACGACCCTAGGGCCCCATTAGGACAGATCCGGACCTAGATGGCGGGGTCTCGTGTCCTCCGCGGAGTGTCGCGAGGTGCGGCGCGCGTATCACCTGGTCGGGGAGCACGGGGCGCGCTTCGGTGTCCTCGGGTTTATGAGGCCTGTACTCCCGTATGGGCGAGAGGTCTGCTGGCGCTCGCTCTACCCGGCAGCTGTCCGGCCGGCCGGGAGGGAGGGGCCTGTCGGGTGAGCGCTGCGAACCCGGTGAACCGGGTGCAGTCCGGGCCGAGCGGTCCGGGCCGGGCCGTCCGGTTGCTCGCGGGTCGGGGCCGTCGGCGAAGGATCGTCAGCTGATCTGCTCGGCCAGGGCGACGATGATGCCTGAGGGCCCGCGGAGGTAGCACAGCAGGTAGATGTCCTCGTACCGTGCGACCTCGCCGATGAGTTCGGCGCCATGGGGCCGAAGGCGGGCGATGGTGTCGTGGATGTCGTCGACGGCGAACATCACCCGGTGCAGACCCAGCGTGTTCGGCGGCGGGTTGTGCGCGCCGTCCCGGATCGCCGCGGGGGAGTGGTACTGGGCGAGCTCCAGCTTGCCGTGACCGTCCGGGGTCCGCATCATCGCGATGTCGCTACGGACTCCGTCGAGTCCGACCGCCTGATCCGCGAAGAGCCCCTCGATCGGCCCCTTGCCCTCGACTTCCATGCCCAGCTCGGTGAAGAAGGCGACGGCGGCGTCCAGGTCTTCGACGACGATGCCGACGTTGTCCATCCGCTGAAGCGTCATGACGGTTCTCCCTCTGCGTTACGCGGCCTTAGCGGCCTTAGAGGCCACCGGTATACCGAAAGGCGGACGGGCAGCCCGTTCTCGACACCCGAAAAGCGGCTGAGTCGGCGAGATGAGCCCGCCCTGTCCCAACGGGCAGGAAAGGGGCGCCACCCAGTTACGGGACAGCCTTAGCCGGAATCCGACATCACCCTTGCAAGGCAACGGTGATGTCGGAGATCTGCCAGCCATTTCGTGATGCGGCCTGCTGGACTGATCACGAAACGCGCTGCCTTTTCACAGGACGGAATGCCATGCAGGCCACAGGCCGGTCCACCACCGCTTCACTCGATGGCACACCCTTACTTCCGCGGTCCCCGCTGATGGGGTGGCTGGCCGTGGTGTCGGTGATGCTGGGGATCTTCGCCATCGTCACTACGGAGATCCTGCCGATCGGGCTGCTGACCTCGATCGGATCCAGTTTCACCGTCTCGGACGGGATGGCTGGACTGATGATGACCATGCCGGGCTTCCTGGCGGCGATCGCCGCCCCGCTGGTCACCGTGGCCACGGCACGCCTCGACCGCCGGCTGATGCTGTGCGTCTTCATGCTCTTGCTGGCGCTGGCGAACTTTCTTGCCGCCGCGGCACCCGACTACTGGCTCGTACTGACCTCCCGGGTCATGGTCGGGGTCACGATCGGTGGCTTCTGGTCGATCGGAGCCGGGTTGGCGGAGCGGCTGGTCCCGCCGGCTTCGGTCGGCAGGGCGACTGCTGTGATCTTCTCGGCCGTACCGCTGGGATCCGTGCTCGGCGTGCCGGCGGGCACGCTCATCGGGGATCTCGCTGGATGGCGCATGGCCTTCACCGTGATGGGAGTTCTGACGGTCGGCGTACTGGTCATGCTGCTCTTGTTCGTGCCGCCGCTTCCACCGGTCCATGCCACACGACTGGGCGTGCTCAACGGCATGCTCCGCAGCGCCGAGACGCGCTTCGCGCTCCTGCTGACGTTCCTCGTCGTGCTGGCTCACTTCGGCACGTACACCTACGTGACGCCGTTTCTGGAACAGGTCACCCACGCCGGCAGTGGTGTGATCACCACATTCCTCCTGCTCTACGGCGCCGCCGGCATCCTCGGCAACTTCCTCGGCGGCGCCCGGGTGGCCGGGTACCCGCGGATCGTCCTCGGGCTCGCGGCCGCCCTGATCGCCGCAGCCACCCTCCTGCTTCCGGTGCTGGGCCGAGGGGAGGTCGGCGCGGCGATGCTGCTGATCGTGTGGGGCGTCGCGTACGGTGCCGTGCCCGTCGCGTCGCAGACCTGGTTCTTCAAGGCGGCACCGCAATCCCCGGAAGCGGCATCAGTCCTGTTCACCGCTTCTTTTCAAGCGACCATCTCGATGGGCGCGCTGGCAGGGGGAGTCCTCCTGGACCGCACCTCGCCGTCCGCGGTCATGCTGCTGGGTGGTTGTACGGCCGTGCTGATGGTCCTGGTCGTAGGAGCCCGACCCGTCGGGCCGGACGGCAGCGAACGGTCCTGATGACGCAGAGATTCGCCCGCGGATCTCTGTCGAACGCACGACCAGAGCAGCAACCGATGTCTCCTCCGCCATGCGGAGGGGACATCAACCTCGGGGAGGAGCCGTGACTGTCCCGGCTCGAGCCCTACCCCTACCCCTACTCACTGTCTGAGCTCCACTTCGACGCACACCAGTACGACGCCGAAGTGGCTCGCGCCGAGGGGGACCGCTGGTGGCAGGTGTACGCGTAGCCCGCTACGACTCGTGTCGTCGTGTCGTCGTGTCGTCGTGTCGTCGTGTCGTCGTGCCTTCGCGGCAGGCGTCACGACGGGCCGGGTGCGCTCTCGTGGACGCGATCCTCGGATGCCTGGTGGTCGGGACCGGCTTGACTGTCGGCCTGGGCGGCGCGCAGTGCCGCATCGACCTTGCGGTTGCTGGTCATGGATGCCGTGACGGCCGTCATCGTCAGGAGGAGGAAGCCGGCGGCGTATATCGGGGTCCGGATGTCGTAGGCGGTGGCGAGCGCGCCGCCGAGAACGGCTCCGACGGGGGCGGCGCACATGGCGAGCATGCGGGAGGTGGAGGCGACCCGGCCCATGAGGTGGCTCGGGACGATCGCCTGGCGGAGGGAGGGCGCGAGCACCATCGTGGCGCCCATGCCGGCTCCGCAGACGGCGAGCGCGAGGCCGGCGGCGTACGGGTCGGGGGCGGAGGCCAGGCCGAGGATGGCGAGCCCTTCGACGGCGGCTGTGCAGGTCAGCGCGGTGCCGGTGCCGAGTCGTCGGCCGAGGAAGGAGGCGATGCCCGCACCGAGCAGGCCGCCGGTGGCTTCCGCCGTGAGGAGCAGGCCGAAGCCGTAGGTGTCGATGCCGAGGTGGTCGTGCGCGAAGAGGGCGAGGACGGCCTCCACGGCGAGGAAGGCGATGTTCCCGACCGCGGGGCGGAGCGCGAGCCCGAGGAGCAGCTGGTTCCGGAAGACGTACGAGGCGCCGGCTTGCGCCTGACGGAGCAGTGAATCGCGGACCTCCGGCACGGGCCGGGGCACGGCGGGCAGCGTACGTACGAGCAGTGCGGAGAGGAGGAACGACACCGCGTCGGCGAGCAGCGGAAACGCCCGTCCGAGCGCGAGCAGCGCACTGCCCGCGGGCGGCCCCGCGAAGCCGGACATGGCGGTCTGGGCGCCGCGCAAGCGGGAGTTGGCCCGCTCCAGGAGCGCGGGGTCGCGGCGGAGCAGATCCGGCAGGTAGGCCGTGGCGGCCGTATCGAAGAAGAGCCCGCCGAGGCCGAGCAGGAAGGCGACGCCCGCGAGCAGCGGAATGCTCAGGACGTCGAGCACGACCGCGCCCACCGGTATCGCGAGCAGCACCGCACGCGCCGTGTCCGTGACCCACATCGTGCGCCGACGGTCCCAGCAGTCCACGAGCGCACCGCCGAGCACACCGAAGAGCAGCCACGGCAGCGTCCCCGCGGCCGCGACGACGGCGAGCGCCATCGGATCCCGCGTCAACGTCAACGCGAGCAGCGGCAGCGCGGCGTGCGTGACTCCGTCACCGAGCGAGGAGATCGTCTGAGCGGTCCACAGCCGTCCGAACCCGGCCGGCAACTTCTGGGCTTCCTTCGGGGCCACTTCGCTCACTTGGAGCCCCCGTCCGCCTGCCCGCGCTGCGCCGGCCGGAACAGCGCGAAGGCGAGGGACACGTCCGGCAGCGACGGATCGGACAGCTCCCGGTACTCGTCCGCCAGAGCGTCCAGGCGCGCGCCCAGTTGTGCGAACTGCTCCTCGGTGAGCCGCAGATGCGCCATCCGCACGTGCCGCTCGCCGTCCGCCGGCGACGCCTCCAGATCCGCCACCACGTGCCGCATCAGCAGGTCCGGCCCTCCCTCGCCCGGATCCGGCAGCACGATCGCCCGCGCGGCCATCGCGTAGTACCGCTCGGTGACCCCCCGTACCTTCCGCGTCCGCACCACCTTCACCAGGCCGGCCCGCTCCAGCAGCCGCACGTGGTAGCTGGAACTCCCCTTCGCGAGGCCGACCCGCTCGGCGATCTGTGTGATCGTCGCCGGTTCGAAGCGGAGCACCGCCATGATCCGGTGACGCGTCAGATTGGAGACGGCGCGCAGCTGCTCGTCCGTGGTGACGTGGAACGTCTCGGGAAGACCGTCAGTAGGCATGCGAGCAATGGTCAACGGCTCTTGACCATTGGGCAAGGGGTTTCGCGCAACCACCCGGGAACCGCTGTCCGGTGCGCGAGGCTTTCTGTCGTAGCGCTCCCTTTGCTTCCCGCGCACCGGGGCGTCCCGGTTGCTCCCCGCGTACCGGGGCGCCCCGAGCCGCGGATCGCTTGTACACGTGAGTCCGCCTGCTCCCCGAGCTGTTCGAGCGCGGCACCGACCTGCCGCGCCTGCTCCGCCATGCCGTAGCCGCCGGCCGGTTTGGCCGAGCTGCCGTGCCCGAGCAGGTCCACCCGCACCACGTGCAGGTCCCGCAGTGCCGGCAGGACCGGGTCCCACCACGCCGTCGAGCCGCCGAGGCCGTGCAGGAGGCCCACCGTGGGCGCGTCGGGCGGTCCCTCCTGGACGACATGGAGGTCCCCGCCGGGAAGGCGCACGATCCGGTCGCCGGAGGCCTCGGCCGTCTGGCCGAGCACGGACACCGTACTCGCCGCCAGGAGGAGGGCCGGCGCACCGGCGATCAGCAGGGTGATCCGCCGCCCCGACGCAGCACCGGCCGTCGTTTGCGCGGGACGTCCGGTGCTGCGTCGGGGCGGCGGCTGGTGTGTTCGGTGTGAGGGGCGGTCGTCTCGTCCATGGCTCCTCCGTCGGTCGATGCGGGGTGCCGTCACTCTTACGCCGGCGGGCGCGGGCGTCTTGGACAAATGTCGCCTCGCGCACGGTGGTCGAGTCCGGCGGCGAGCCGCTCGTACCGCCGCTGCCCGCTCGCCGTGGCGGGCGTGCCGCCCACCGTCGGCGTTGCGCCCGGCCGACGACTGGCGGGACGTCTAGTCTCGGCCTGTGGGACAGCCCGATCAGCGTGCCGAAGGCGCGGGACCGTTCACGACCCGCCTCACCTGGCAGCCGCCCGGTGGCGGCACAGTCGTCTGGGAATCCAGGCCCGCCCGGCGCCGAGGCCTTATCGCCGTCCGCTCGCCCGGCGCGGCCAGCACCCTTCATGCCAGAGCCGACCACACCGCGCTCGGCCGGCTCCGCAGGCTCAACGCCCTGGCGGCCACCGCCTTCATCATCGGCGGAGCGCTCTTCGCGGCCGGTGCCGCCGTGGCCCAGTTCGGCTCCGGCGACGCCACCACCTGCGCCTCGATCTACTTCGCCGGCGGCCTGTTCTTCAACACCGGCGGCTACGTGTCCCTGCTCCAGGTCGTCAACGCCCCGCGTCATGTCCCCGGAGGGGAAGGCGCCCTGGTCGCCGGACGGTGGCGCTGGTGGAGCTACGAACCGACGCGGGTCGACTGGCTGAGCGCCTTCGTCCTGTTCGCGGGCACCCTGGTGTTCGCCGTCGACCTGCTCGATTCCTTCCTCCAGGGCCTGACCACCCAGCAGATCAACCGGCTGATCTGGGCGCCCGACGTGATCGGCTGCGTGCTCTTCCTGATCTCCGGCCACCTCGCGTTCGTCGAGATCTGCCACGGTCGGCGGTGCATCCGACAGCGTGACCTCGGCTGGTGGATCGTCGCAGTGAACCAGCTGGGCTCCGTCCTCTTCATGGTCTCGGCACTCGCCGCCTATACGCGCCCCGCCACCGGCAGCCTGATCAACGCCGACATCGCCAACTGGGGCACCCTCACCGGTGCCCTCTGCTTCTCCGCGGCCGGCATCCTCCAGTACTACGAACGTCCCTGAAGCGACGAAGGGGTCCGACGGGTCCGGGGCCGCCGAGGATCACCGGGTGGTGAGCCGTGCGGTCGCGTCGTCGTACGCGTGGTTCAGCGGCGCGAGCAGGGGTTCTCCGGCGGTCGCGGGGACGACGGTCACGTGGTCGGTGAGACCGGTGCGGCGCAGGACCTCGTGCAGACCGGGCTGTGCTCCGGCGAGGACGAGTCGGCCGCCGTTGGCGGTGAGGGTGTCGGCGTAGCGGCGCAGGGCCTTGAGGATGGCGGAGGAGGGGATGTCGGGGGCGGTGCGGACCACCACGACGAGGATGGCGTTCCGGGCCTTCGCGGGGTCGGGCAGTCCGTCGCGGAGGGTGGGGAGTTCGGCGAAGAGACTGGTGCCCTCGTAGTCGAGGACGGTCACCCGGCCGGAGGGGAGCCGCGCCGGGACGGACGCGGTGGACCACTGGCCGTCCTCGTCCCGTACGAGCGCGGTGAAGCGGGCGCGGCGGGCCGCCTGGGCGCAGTACAGGAGGAGGGAGAGGACCGCGCCGAGGACGATGGCGCGCTGGAGCGGCAGCTGGGTGGTGGCCAGGAAGGTGACGGCCATCGCGGCGGTGGAGACCTTCGAGGTGCGCAGGACGAGGAGGATGTCGTGGCGCTTGCCCCAGACGAGCTCGCCGCCGACGACGAGGATCAGGCCGCCGATGACGGGCATCGGGATGTGCTCGGCGAGCGAGCCCGCGACGAGGACGACGAGCGCGAGGAAGACGCCGGAGATCACACCGGCCCAGCGGGTACGGGCGCCCGCCGAGGAGGCCACGCCCGTACGGGAGAGGGAGCCACCGGAGGGGAGGGCCTGGAAGAGGCCGCCGCCGACGTTGGCGACGCCCTGGGAGACGAAGTCGCCGTTCACGCTCGAACGGCTGCCGTCCGGATTCGGTACGGAGGGCGGGATGCCCGCCGCCTGTGCAAGGGCGACGAGCGCGACCGAGACCGCGCCGGGCGCGAGTTCAGGCATCGCACCCCAGTCGGGTGCGGTGAAGGAGGGCAGGGCGGCGGGGATGCGGGCGATGTCCCGTACGAGTTCCACGTCCGTGCCCAGCAGGGCGACCGCGACGGAGACCGCCACCATGGCGATGAGCAGCGCGACGGGTTCGAGTCGCTTCACGGCCCGCGCCAGAGCCCAGACGGTGATCGTGGCGGCCGCGACGAGCGTGGCGGCGAGCTGCCACTGGCCGGGATGGACGAGCCAGTCGCCGAGTCGGACGAGCTTGTTGTGGCCCTGGGGCTCGTAACCGGTGGCGTCCTTGAGGACTCCGGTGACGATCTGCAGGGCGATGCCGGTGGAGAAGCCGACCATCACGGCGTTGGACACGAAGGAGAGGACGACGCCGAGGCGGAGGACGCCCATCAGGAGCATCACCACGCCGACGAGGACGGTGAGCGCGGCGACGTTCCCGGCGTCGTACGGATCGAGGCCCGCGTCCGACAGGACGCTCTGACCGGTGAGCGCGATGGCGCTGGTCAGCGTGGTGATCATCAGGACCGTCGGGGCGGTGAGCGAGCCGAGGATCGGTGGGACGACGCCCGCGTAGAGACCGGCGACGGGGTTGAAGCCGGCGATCGACGCGTACGCCATGCCCTCGGGGATGGAGAAGAGCCCGGTCACCATGCCCGAGGTGGCGTCGGCGGGAGTGGGACGGCCCCACACGGCCCGCAGCCGGGCCAAAGGGCCGCGGCGATCGGAAAGGCCGCGGCGACCGGAGCGGCCGTCGGCCCGGTCGTGTCCCCCGGCTCGGTCATCGCCGCCCGTCGGGTCCTGCCCGCCGGTCTGCGCGGCTTTCACGACAGGCCGGTGAGGGCGTCGCCGACGTACTTCGTGCCGAGGACGGCGAGCACGGTGGTCATGATGGCCGCGTTGTGTGCGGACATCCACCCCTTCCAGCCGCCGAGAACCTCGGCGGAGCGCTGCCCGCCGAGGAGGTAGACGCCCAGCGGCAGCAGGGTGCACAGCGAGCCGATGAGCACCATGAGCGCCGCCGCGACCGCCTTTCCGGCCGCGCTGGTGTCGGCGGTCGCGATCGAGACGGCGCCGCCGACGGCGAGGACCAGGTTCTTCGGGTTGGCAGCCACGAGCACGACCGCGAGGCCGGCGGCCTTCGGTGCGGTGAACCGGTCGAGTGCGGCCATCCACTTCGGCGGCGCGGCCTCGTGTCCTTCGCGGGGGCGGTCCCGCCACTGCTTGACCGCCATGAGCACGAACAGCACGCCGAGCGCGAGCTTGGTCCAGGAGGCCCACGTCGGCTTCTCGCCCTCGGTCGAAAGGCCACTGCCGGCGGCCACGACGACGGTGACCACCGCGGCCAGGCCCAGCACCCAGCCCGCCGTGAACGCGATCCCGTTCGCCCGCCCGGTCGGCGTCGCCAGCATCAGGATCACCGCGATCAGCGGCAGCGGACTGATCGCGATACCGACCGCCGAGGCCAGCATCGCCCCGATCGCCTCACCCATCCCCACGCTCCCTTCTCATCGGTGAGAAACGGTCCGCCCGAAACGGTCCGCCCGAAACGGCCTGTTTGAAGCCGTCGGCCTGAAGCCGTCGGCCCGAAGTCGCCGTCTCGATGCCGCCCAGGCCGGGCCGCCACTCGGGCGGACCACTACGAGCAGCTCTACGACGCTCGGTCCAGGGCCTCGAAGTCGGCTGGGCGCCACGCGCCGTCGAAGGCGGCCTGCTCGGGGCCGTAGATACGGAAGTAGGCGAACCAGCCGTGCCCCGGGACGGTCTGGATCCACCGGCCCTCCGCCCCCGCGGGCTCGGTCGGGCCGAAGAACAGGTCCACGTGGTCGGCGCCCTCCGGCTCCAGCTTGTCGAACAGCGACCGCAGAGCCGCCTGCCCCTGGTCGGCGACCACCTCGGAGCGGGTGGCGGCGTCGTAGACGGTCACCGACCAGAACAGGGTCTGCGGCACCGGCAGCGGCACCCGCAACCGGTAGGTCCGACCCCCGTCCAAGTACGCGCCGGTCCCGTCCCGCAGCCCCAGCCAGTACAGCGAGCCCGCGCCCATCTCCCGGCGGAACATCGCCGGCGAGGTCACGATCGCCTGCGCGAACCACCGGTCGCGGGCCTCCACGTCCAGCGAACCGGGCCGCTCGAACGTGCCGTTCTCCGGCCGCAGTCCCACCCACTCCCACACCCGGTCCGGCCACACCGTCCGGTCCGGACGGCGGGAGGCGAACGCCGACACCAGCAACTCGTCCCGCCCCTGCCGCGCCGCCTCGACGAGGATCCGCTCCATCCGCCCGTCCGGAGCGAACGGCCGCCCCGCCTCGATGCCGAGCTCGGCCAGCAGCCCCAGCATCGACCGCAGCTCGTCGACCGGCGGCTCGGCGTCGACCACCGCGTGCAGGACCCGCCAGAACTCCAGGTTGTCCTCCCACGCCAGCGGCGTGCTGTCCATCGGCTGCTCGTTTCGGTCCAGAACGGTGAAGACCGGCGGATCGTCCCGCCTGGCCAGCGGGTAGAAGCGGACGGACCCCAGCAGGGCGTTCGCCGCCTCCACGTCACCGCCCAACGGCAGCGCCCGCAGCGCGCACAACACTTGCCAGGTGTCACAGCGCACCACCTCGTACCCCTCCGACTCGGGCGGCAGTGCGCCGTCGTGACCGGGCGGCAGCAGCAGGACCTTGCCGCCGCGCGGCCCGTTGCGGCCCGGCAGCCCGAGGTCGACCAACCACCGGTGGTAGTGGTCGTCCACCAGGCCGACCAGCGGCCCCGACGGCAGCTCGATCACCAGCGGCCCGCTCTTGCGCAGGTCCAGCCCCCCGCCCAGGTACGGGGTGTCGGAGTTCAACGTGAAGCCGACGTGGTGCGGGCGTGCGACGACGATCGGCGCGGACTCGTTGTCCACGGCCCCCGCCGCCCGCGTCCCCCGCAGAATCGCCTCCAGCGACACCACCGGATAGAAGAACCGGTACGCCTCCACCGCCCGATGCCGGTCACTGCGCTCGTACGACTCCGCCGCACTCTCCGCCACCGGATACCCGCCCCGAAACTCCACCCGCTCCACCACGACGCCTCCGCCTCCCGGCCCGGATCCGTGCCCGGGCTCGATGCTCCGGACCTTGGCCTCACCCTCACGCTCAGCACGCACACCAGCGACCGCAGTCCGCCGAACGGGTGGGGGGGCATCACGCATCGCAGCGCAGTGCGGCGGAAGCGGTTCCATGGGGCGCGGCGAGGTTCCCTGATCAACGAGAGGCCGGCCGCGTGACAGCGCTATCGCTGCGTGGCGGCGAGGCGGTTGATGTCGGGATTGCGCAGGACGGTGGGAGCGTCGCCGTCCGGCCGGGTCACGGCGAGCATGGCGCGGCCGACGGCGTCCGTGGTGGTGACGTGCCGGGGCAAGAGGCGCTTGAGCAGCGGGTGGACGACTGCGGTGGCGCGGTAGAGCACGCGGTACAGCGGTGTCCGGGAGACGGCGCCGTCGACCGGCTGGATGAAACCGGGACGGAACATGTACGCGGCCATGGGCAGTGCCCGGAGGTCGTTCTCCGCACGGCCCTTCACGCGGGCCCACATCTGCCGGCTCTTGCCTGTGGGGTCGGTGCCTTCGCCGGAGACGTACACGAAGGTCAGGTCCGGGCTGGCCGCGATCAGGGCGCGTGCGGCTGCCACCGCGTAGTCATGGGTGACACGGGTGTACTCGGCTTCGGTGCGGCCGACGGCGGAGACGCCGAGGCAGTAGAAGCAGGCGTCCAGGCCGGTGAGCCGGTCCTGGAGCGCGGTGTAGTCGGTGAAGTCGGCGTGGACGATCTGCCGCAGCTTGGGGTGGTCCACTGCCAGGGGGGTCCGGACGACGGCGAGGACTTCGGTGACCGCGTCGTCCCGCAGGCAGGCGTGCAGGGCGCCGTGTCCGACCATCCCGGATGCTCCGAAGACGATGACGCGCACGAGTTCTCCTGGTGGTGAGGGGGTGGGGCATGCGGGTGGGGTGTGCTTGGTGAGGCGTGTTCATTGTGAAGGGGGACGGCACGGCGTGGCGTGGCCGTCGCCATGGCCCAGGCCGCCCGCGGCCCCGCGGCGCGGGGCCGATCATGGCGGTCCGTCCCTGGGCTCAGCGGGGAAGGCTCATGGAGCGGGAGATCAGGGCGTCGAAGGCGCGGTCGGGGAGGACGCGCCGGAGGGCGAGGAGAGGGCGTGCGCCGAAGCCGGTGGCGTAGCGGGTCTTGGGCCGGCGTGCAGTGACCGCCCTGCCGATGGCGTCGGCGATGACGGTGGGCGGGGACATGCGCTTGACCATGCCCTCCGAGCGCATCGAGGCGGCGACGGCCTCGGCCTGGTCGGAGTAGGCACCCGCTGCGGAGGACTTCTCCAACTGGTCGGCTGCGATGCCCGCCCACTCGGTCCGGATGCCGCCGGGTTCGATGACGACGACGTCGATCCCGAAGGGCTTGACCTCGATCCGCAGGGAGTCGCTGAGGGCTTCGAGCGCGAACTTGGTGCCGTGGTACCAGCCGCCCAGAGGGGTGTAGATCTTCCCTCCCATCGAGGTGACGTTCACGACCGTCCCGCTGCGCCGGGCACGCATGTGCGGCAGGACGATCTGGGTCAGGCGGACGGCGCCGAAGACATTGACGTCGAACTGGCGGCGGGCCTCGTCCTGCGGGACGTCCTCCAGCGCGCCGTACGAGCCGTATCCGGCGTTGTTGACCAGGACGTCGATGCGGCCGGTCTCGGACATCACGCGGTCGACTCCGCTGCGCATCGAGTCGTCGTCGGTGACGTCCATCGCCAGCGGCCGGACGCCGCGTTCGGCGAGCTTCTGCAGGCGGTCGGTGCGGCGGGCCGCTCCGTAGACGGTGTAGCCGAGGTTGATCAGCTTGAGGGCGGTCGCTTCGCCGATGCCGGAGGAGGCGCCGGTCACGAGGGCGGTTTTGGGGGCTGTCTTCGGGGTGGTCTTGGAGATGGTCACGGGGGTGGTCTTGGGGGTGGTCATGGTGTTCCTTCGTCAGGTGGGGTGCGGGGAGCCGGTGGCTCGGATCCGCTCCCTCGTCGTGCCCACCGCTGAGGCGATCCGGGGTGGTCCGGGGTGGTCCGTTGCTTCCACGCTAGGCGGAGAATGACGACAAGGAACTAGCGGAAGACGCCTCCCTTCTTGCCGTTCACGCCATTGGGGCGTGGCGTCTTCTGCGGGTCGGATGGCGCACACGGCATCCCCGCCGATGTCCGTACGGAACTAGCCTGAAGGCATGGCACCGAAGCAGTTCACCCTGGACCCGGGCACCCGCGCGCTCCTGCATGACCTCGGGATCTCCACCGCCCGCGTACTGCGGCGGGCGCAGCTCCCGGCCGGCTTCTTCGCGCACGGTCCCGTCACCCTGACGACCGAGGAGTACTACCGGTTCTGGGAGGCGCTGGACGGAGAGGCGGCCGATCCCGACCTGGCCGCGAAGATCGGGCGCGCGTTGTCGGTCGAGGTGTTCAACCCGCCGATCTTCGCGGCGCTGTGCAGCGCGGACCTGCGCACCGCCGCCGAGCGCATCGCCGCGTTCAAGCCGCTCATCTGCCCCGTGAACCTCGACGTCGCCTTCGACCACGCCGACCTGACGATCACGTTCCACTGGCCCGAGGGCCCGACGCCGCCCCCGCTCCTCGTCGCCGCCGAGCTCGCGTTCTGGGCAGCACTCGCACGTATCGGCACGCGGCGCCAGGTGTACCCGACACGCGTCGCCATGCGCCGGGCCCCGGAACCCTCGACAGAGACGACCTCCTACTTCGGCACGCCGATCCGCGAGGCCGACACCGACGCCGTCACCTTCTCCGCCGAGGACGCCTCACTGCCGTTCCTCACCGAGGACGAGTCCATGTGGAACTTCTTCGCACCGGAACTACGCCGCCGCCTGTCCGAACTCGAAGCGTCCGCCACCACGGCCGAACGCGTGCGTGCCGCACTCCACGAGCGCCTGCCCGCCGGCGAGAGCTCCATCAACGCCATCGCCTCCCAACTCATGCTCAGCCCCCGCACGCTCCAGCGACAGCTCCAGGCAGAAAACACCAATTACCAGGCCGTCCTCAGCGACACCAGGGAAAAGCTCGCCCGCCGCTACCTCGCCGACCGCTCCCTCCCCACCTCCCAAGTGGCCTACCTCCTCGCCTACGACGACACCAACTCCTTCTACCGCGCCTTCCGCCGCTGGACCGGACTCACCCCGGACGCCGCACGCAACGGCGACAACCTCACCGCCGCAGAACCGGTGTAACGACGCTGGTCACCCCGCGAGGCCTGGCCGCCCGATGAAGCACGCGCACGCGCCCTCCCGCGCCGAGGCGCGTGGGTGAGGGCGGCTTTATTGCACCCCTGGGCCAGGGATGAATTGATCCCTCCGCTAATCGCACCATGGGGATGGGGTGCACGGGAAGGAATTAGCCGTTCCATCTCGGCTCGTGTGCCGCAAAACGGCCATACTTGCACCATTTGCAATGGGGTAATGGCTGAGAGGATGTCTCACGTGGTGTGCCGTCTGTGCGGCATGATGGCGGTCGTGGGTGTTGATTTGTCGCAGCGACTGGTTCCTGATGGTCTGTGGGAGCTGGTCGTTCCGTTGATGCCGCCGTTCTCGTCCCGTCCCCAGGGCGGTGGGACCGCGCCGTTGGACGAGCGGGCCGTCTTCACGGCAGTGGTGTACGTCCTGAGCAGCGGGTGTGCCTGGCGGCACCTGCCGGAGACGTTCGGTGTCTCACCCGCCACCGCGCACCGCCGGTTCACCGCGTGGACGAAGGCAGGACTGTGGCGTCGTCTGCACCGGGCGGTCCTGGACGAGCTCGGCGCCCGGGGCGAGCTCGACTGGACCTCCGCGATCGTCGACGCCGCCAGTGTGCGGGCGAAAAGGGGGGTGCGCTGACCGGGCCGAACCCGGTCGAACGGGGCAAGAAGGGCAGCAAACTGCACGTACTGTCCGAGGCCCGGGGCATCCCCTTGGCCGTCGCCGTGTCCGGCGCGAACACCCACGACAGCCAGGCCCTCAAGCCGCTGATCCGCGGCATACCCGCGGTCCGCTCCCGCCGGGGGCCACGCCGGCGCCGGCCGGTCAAGCTCCGCGCGGACAAGGCGTACTT
Organism: Streptomyces sp. NPDC093089; assembly: GCF_044754405.1. Lineage (NCBI taxonomy): Bacteria > Bacillati > Actinomycetota > Actinomycetes > Kitasatosporales > Streptomycetaceae > Streptomyces > Streptomyces sp. NPDC093089. The sequence goes on along the minus strand of NZ_JBIVPA010000025.1, from coordinate 11,974 downwards.
CTCGGCCGACCACCTCGCCTGGCTGCGTGAACGCGGAATCATCCCGCGTATCGCCCGCCCGGGCATCGAGTCGAGCGAACGGCTCGGCCGGCACCGCTGGAAGATCGAGAGGTCGATCGCCTGGCTGTTCGGTTACCGCCGTCTCGCCGTCCGATACGAACGGAAGGGATCGCACTTCCTCGCCTTCCTCGGCCTGGCCGCCGCCCTGACCTGCTACAAGAAACTCGCGAAACTCGCCACGTCAGACATCCTCTCAGCGAGACCGCGTGGACGGCCCCGGACCGGATTCGCATGACCACCGGGGGAGGCGCGGTCCACGAAGTGACCATCACCCTGAACGGCCGTCCCGACCGGGTTGTCTCCGTCGGCTAGTGACCTGAGACGAAGAAGTCGCAGGAGCACTTCCGGCACATGCCCTGGCAGCGTGGCCGGGGGCATCGGGATCCTTGCCGGCATCGCGTCCGCGCCCGACGTCGGCAAGGGCTGGAGCCGTTTCTGAATTCTTCGACGGCATCAAGAGTGTGGCTCTCCCCGGCAGCATTGGCCGAGGGGAGACCCAGGTAGTGGCTTGGCGATGCCTCGGGAGCTCGGGAGCTCGGTGAGGAAGCCGCGGTAGGTGGTCGGCCGGTCCTTCATCGCCCGGTCGGACATGTCGGTGAACTCGTTCCCGGTAGCCCAGTAAAGTCCTCGGTCTGGGCAACATCGGGGGAGCGATGCGAGCAGCAGGGCGGGGCCAGGAGGGGCAGAAGTACGCGCTGACCTCGGACGAGGACGGCAGTGACTTCTGGGGCTTTGCTCACGAGGCCGAGGGGCTCTTCACGCCTCTGCCGGATGAGGAGGGAGCGCGCCGAGTGCACCTCGAAGGTTGCTTCCCGCAAGGTGGCCTACTGAAGAGCGTCGATCATGTCGGTGGCCGTCGTGCCGTGGCGGGTAACGCCTGGCTCGCCCTTCTCGACGGGGACGGTGCCACCATGGGGACCTACTTCGTCCACGAGGTCACCGTCGTCGACGTCAAACCTTCCGTCCGTGGAGCCGGCCTCGTCGACCTCACGGTGACGCTGTGGTGCGAGAACGCCCTGCCCGGAGCGGAACGAGCGTGGGACCTGGTCCGCTCGGGTCGGCTGACCCACACCGGCATGTGGCACGAACTCGCACCCGAGGCGAGACACGCGTGGCTGTCGGTGGCGCTGTGGTCCCGGAAGTACCAACGCCAGGGAAAGCCCGATGCCCCGGCGGGCCAGGTGTTCACCTTGGACGGCCGACACATCGTCGACGAGGACAGCTTCTACTGTGCGATCGGTGAGGCCGTCAACGGACCCGGCGGATACTTCGGATGGAACCTTGACGCTCTGGACGACTGCCTGCACGGAGACTGGGGCGCCACCGCTCCGTTCACCTTGCACTGGGAGTCCTCGGCCGAGGCCCGGACGCGGTGGGTAGAGCGTGTCCCTGACGGCGACCGTGAGGTCGCGCTGTTCGACCTGCTCCTGGAGATCTTCGAGGAACGGGGCGTGAGCGTCGTCCTTCAGTGACAGCTGATCGCTTGCAGGCATCGGCATCGGCATCGGCATCGATATCGGCATCGGTATCGACATCGGTCTGGGGAAGGTGATTCGGACGCCTCCGATCGACCGCTGGCAGCTGCGCGTTCGCTGAACTCTTCGCCGTACTGGAGACCGGTCGCTGATTGCCGAGCTCGGCCCGTGGGCGCCCAACTGCCGCGAAGGCCTCGTCAGGGTCGAGGCAATGGCAGGAGAACGAGGCCGCTGGCCAAAGACGACCGACCAGGACGGCATGGAGGACGTGATGCTACGCATCCTGGAATGGCTGGGTGGGCAGGGCGTGAACGCCATGATTCAGAGTGGGCGCCGAGCGAGTGGCTGACAACGCGCCGGCGTGGACGTACGTCCCCTCCGGTCGTCACGATCTTGGTCCTGGTGAGTACGCCGTCGAACTCCTCACTGCGCCGTGGCGGGAAGCCCTTGTGTCTTCGCATCGACCTTCGCCCCTGCCAGGCGGGCCCCGGACAACTGTGCGCCGCGCAGGTCAGCGCCCCGCAGGTCGGCGTCGGTGAAGTCGACGCCGCGTAGGTCGGCGCCGCGGAGGTCGGCGAATCTGAAAGAGGTCCGTGCGAGCTTGACGTCCGTGGTGATGAAAGAGGAGCCGGCCCTGCTGAGCGTCGCGCCGTTCAGGTCGGCGCCGCCGAAGTCGGCACGGGTCAGGTCGGACCCGGCCAGGAACGACCTGGCGAGTTTCACGCCCCGCAGGTCGGCGTCGACCAGTTTCGTTTCCGACACATCCGCCTCGACGAGGATGGCGTCCTTCGTGCTGCCGGTGCTCTCGTCGGTGTGACTGAGAACCGCGCCCGACAGGTCGGCACCGGTGAGCTGCGCTTGGGTGAGGTCCGCACCGACGAGAGTCGCCCGCGTCAAGTTCGCGAGATTGAACGCGGTCTCGCGTAGGTCCGACTCGGTGAGCTGCGCGTCGGTCAGGTTCGCCTCTTCGAAGAACGACCGACGGAAGTCGTACCAAGCGATGTTGGCGTCGCTGAGATCGGAGCCCGCCAGATTCGCGTACCGGAAGTTCCGTTTGGAGGTGAAGGGATCATCGAAGACCGGTACGGCGTCGCCTTCCAGCCCGCGCAGGTCGACCTGCTTGAGGTCGATCGTCAAGGGTCGCGCCGACTCCTGCCTGTTCGCCAGGACGGTCAGGGCCGCGGCCACGTCGCTGGGAGGAGTGGGCGTCCCGTCGGTCGGCGCGGGCTTCTTCGTGGGAAGTGGCGCCCGGTCGCGGACGTAGGCGGACAGGACGGAGGTGACGGCGGGGTCGTCGCGTGGGGAGTCCTGCACGATGCGGCCGAGGGCGTAGATGCCACCGAGCCTGACGTGCAGCGACGCCGAGCCCAGGTTGCCGACCGCGGTGTTGAACCGGTCGGTGATCTGTCCGGCCTCGGCGATGCGTAGCTCCTTGCTCGCCTGGCCGACCTGCATCCAGGTGAACAACACGGCGACGAGCGCGGCGAGCCCCGGCAACGCGGAGGCGGCCAGCGCCCAGCTCTGATACCGGTTCCCGACAGCTCGTGAGCCCTGCTCCGAGCCCGTGCCTCGCTCTGGCCCCGTACCCTGCTCCGGTCCTGTTCCCCGCTCCGCGGCCGTCCCCGGAGCCGTACGACTGCCTGCTCCCGCGTCCGGTTCCGGCCCACCGGCGAAGGATCCCGCCGGCCCGGCCGCCGTACGGCGCCGGGCGAGGGTTCTCAGCCGGCCCAGATCCCATTTCCTCTGCACGTAGCCATGGCACACCACAAAGCGCGGCCACGCCGCTCACCGCGCCCCCACTTGGGCGAACCCGGCGAAGAAGCGGGCGACTGCTCGGGAAGGTGACCACCGCTACGGGGCAGGCACGGGCGCCCCCCCCGCGGACGAGGGGGCCGCCCACCCCACGCACGAGAGGGCCCGCCCGCCCCGCCCGCGCCGACCGGCGCGAGCAGGCCGAACCCGTCGCGATCCTGGGTGACGACCCCGGGGGAGAGCTACGCGTTCGACCTCTACGCTTTCTGTCCCTCCCGCGGCGTCCGTGCCGAGCTGCCCGACGGACAGGGCACCCGGGCAAGCCAGGCGTCAGTACCTCTTCCTGAAGACCAGGACCTCGGTGGACGCGAGGTCAGACCGCATCATCAAGGAGCCCGAAGCCTTCCGGAAACCCTTCCATGAACTCCCGCCGTGCGGGGTCGGACTCTGCCTCGGCCATCGTTCCGAGCAGATCGATCAGTTCGCTCCGTTGGTCGCTCGACAGCTTGCTGACCAGGCGGGCGACGCTCTCAAGAACCTTCACGGCGTCGTCCGGATCCATCTGCTCGTCTTCACTGCCCTCGATGAACCACAGGACATCGACCAAGGCTTCGGCCAGGGCGTGAGTCAGAGACGAGTACACGGGCATGAAGGCGGTCTCCCCGCAGGTCACGGCAGCAGAGTCCGGTCATCCCACCACACCCCACTGACATCGCACCTGACCAGCCCTCCACGGAAACGGAAAGTGAGCCAGAGCCCGTTCTCATGAACAAAGCCACGTCCCCGCTGGGGTGACGTCACCCCAGCTTCTGCGCCTTCGGCAGGGACGATCCCTACCGTTGTGTTTCACCGACCCCAAAGGAACCTCGCCGACGATGCCCCGCTGCGCTGCCTGCCTGCGATGGCCTGCGCGACCTTGACCGCTCTGACCGCTGTCACCGCCTCCTGCACCGCCCCGGTCGCAAACCGCCCGGCCGAGACGACGGGAGCGCTCTGTGCCCACCGTGGGGAATCCGAAGGCCGTGGCGAGCCGGCCGTCGACGACGCCGAGATCCCTATGCGCGACTCGCAGTCCGCTACGAAGCGACCGGCCTCGCCGCTGCCATCAACGAGTCTCTGTGACCGGAGCTTTCGGAGTCGGCCGTGCGGCCAGTGCGGGAAATCGGTTGGCGAGACGCGTGGGGCGGATGGCAGGGTCCAGCGCATGGCACCCCGGTATCAGATTCGTGCCGACTACGACGCTCGCACGATCGTGGTCTACCAGGCGTACACGCCTGCCATCGCCGACGCGGCACTGCGGGCGGGCCGCTTCGTCGCGCCGTTCTCATTCCACCGGATGACGTGGATCAAGCCGTCGTTCATGTGGCTGATGCACCGCAGCAACTGGGGCCGCAAGCCCGGTCAGGAACGCATCCTCGCGGTGAGAATGACGCGGGAGGGCTGGGAGGAGGCTCTTTCCCGGGCCGTGCTCACGACAGCCCACCCGGCGGCCGTCGCCGAGGCGTCCGTCCACGTCCAATGGGACCCGGAGCGCTCGTCGCGCGGGGCGGCGCTCAACCACTACAGCATCCAGGTCGGCATCGGCCGCCATCTGATGCGTACGTTCACCGACGACTGGATGGTGAGTCTCGCCGACCTGACCCCGCAGGTCCGCAAGGCTGTCTCCCTGGCGCAGTCCGGGCAGGCAGCGAAAGCCCAGCGACTGTTCCCCGCAGAGCGTGCCTACCCGCTGCCTCGGCCACTGGAGAACCGCCTTTCCTCAGGTGGGTGACCGAACGCGCCCGCTGCGTACCCCGTCCTTCAGGGCGGGGCATGCCGGAGTGGTCCGCAGAGCGAAGAGTCGGGGCGACCCGGACTGCGCGCGCGGTGTGTGAGTGGCTGCGCTCGGGCCGATGCGTCGGAGCGGTGACCGGCCCCTTGGGAGTGCCTACCAGGAGGACTTGGTCACGCCCGGAAGGAAGCCGGCGTGTGCCTGCCGGCGCGTCCGTACGCGGGAGAGGCCGAACTTGCGCAGGTAGCCGCGGGGGCGGCCGTCCGTGCTGTCGCGGTTGCGTACGCGCGTGGCGCTGGCGTCGCGTGGCTGCCGGTGCAGTTCCGCCAGGGCCGTGCCCCGTTCCGACCTCGTGGAGGACGGGCGACGGATGATCTCCTTGAGCTCGGCCCGCCGTGCGGCGTACCGCTCGACGATCTCCTTGCGCCTCTCGTTCTTCGCGATCTTGCTTCGCTTCGCCATCAGATCTTCCCCCCTCGTGCGCGGATGCGCGCCACGGCGGCCTCGACGCCGATCGTGTCCACGGTCTTGATCGCCTTCGTGCTGAGCGTGAGGCGGACGTGGCGGCCCTCGCTGGGCAGCCAGTAGCGCTTGCGCTGGATGTTCGGGTCGAAGCGACGCGAGGTGCGCCGGTGGGAGTGGGAGATGGTCTTGCCGAATCCCGGCTGGGTGCCGGTCAGTTGGCAGTGGGCTGGCATGGGTGGCTGCCGCCTTTCTCGCTGGTTGGGATGGCGATCACTCTACAGTATTGGAAATGAAAATCGTTACCATGTAGTGTGGGTGCGGCACTCGACGACAGAGGCCCGGTCGCCATGCTCCGTTCCACGGCGGGCACGTGGATTCCGGGCTTCCGGGTTCACCCAGGTGACACGTAGGAACCGGCGTAATGAGCCCGCCCGCCCAGTGCTCCGCACGTACGGCCCTGTGCTCGGCCGGCACGCCGACTTCCGCGAAGAGCGCTGCCCCATCCCATCGAGCCGCCTCCATCCCATCGAAAGGCCCCGCAATGAAGCCCGGAATCCACCCCGCCTATGGGCCCGTCGTCTTCCGCGACTCCGCCTCCGGCACCGCATTCCTCACCCGCTCCACGATGACCAGCGACAAGACCGTCGAGTGGGAGGACGGCCACACCTACCCGGTCGTCGACGTGGAGATCTCCTCGGCGAGCCACCCCTTCTACACGGGTACCGCCCGCGTTCTCGACACCGCCGGCCGCGTCGAGAAGTTCCAGCGCCGCTACGGAGCCCGTTGATGACCGACGAACACGCACTGCCCGTCGTGATCGTCGCCGGACTGCACGCCGATGCGCGCAAAGAGGTCGTGAGTCGACTCCTGCGGACCGTCCCGGGCAGCACGGCCCTGCACCACGACCTCGCCGGCGCGCCCGCCGGCACCGTGCTCCGTACCGTCCGCGACGCCTCCGGCCCCCTCTCCTCCAGCGAGACACCCTTGGTCAACGACTGCGCGTGCTGCGCGCTGCGCGCCGACCTCGTACCCGAACTGGAAAGGCTGGCGGACAGCGGCCTGACCCGGCTCGCCGTCGTCGAACTGTGGGACTCGGTCGAACCGAAGGCCATGGCAGAGGTCATCGCCGGCCACGGGGGAGACCGCCTGGCTCTGGCGAACGTCATCACGGCCGTGGACCCCGCGCTCATCCTGCCGTGCCTCGGCAACGGCGACGACCTGGCAGAAGTCGGCCTCGCGGCCGCGGCGACCGATCAGCGGACCGTCGGGGACACCTGGGCCCGCCAGTTGGAGTACGCACCCGTGCTCGCCGTCGTCGACAGCGACAAGGCGGACGAGGAAGACCACGCCCTCCTCGCGCAGCTCCATCCCACCGCCCGGCGCGTCCCGGCAGGATCCGGCGAACTCGTCGAAGCCGCGTTCGCGGGCTTCGACGTCGAAGCCGCCGCCGCCGCCCAGCACCCCGCCTGCGCGCTGCTGCCCCAGGACGCCGACGAGGCCGGTGTCACCACGTTCGTCTGGCGCCGCCACCGTCCGTTCCACCCCGAACGGCTCTACGAGGCACTCGAGGACCTGTGCTGCGCCGCCGCCCGCAGCCGCGGCCGGTTCTGGCTGGCCGACCGCCCCGACACCCTGCTCGCCTGGGACTCCGCCGGCGGAGCGCTGTGCGTGGAGAACGCCGGTCCCTGGCTCGCGTCACTACCGGACGCCGCCTGGGAGATGGTCCCGCCGATGCGCCGCGCGGCAGCCGCCCTCGACTGGCACCCCGAGCACGGCGACTGCTGCCAGCACCTCGTCTTCACTTCACCCGGCCTCGACCGCGACGGACTCGAAGAACTCCTCGACTCCTGCCTCCTCAACGACGCCGAGTACCAGGCAGGACGCGAAGCGTGGAAGCACCTGCCCGCCGCCTTCGACTCCCTCCTCGACGCCTCCTGACCCCGCACGACCCCACTGAAACGCTCAACCGAAGGAACCGCACCATGGCCCGCCGCCACGACCCCCGCAAGCCCGTGAAGTCCCGCACCAACCCGCTCGACGCAGCCGGCATCACATACATCGACTACAAGGACACCGACCTGCTCCGCAAGTTCATCTCCGACCGCGGCAAGATCCGCAGCCGCCGCGTCACCCACGTCACCGCCCGACAGCAGCGCGCCCTCGCCACCGCCATCAAGAACGCCCGCGAAACGGCCCTGCTGCCGTACGCCAACCGCTGACACCATCGGGCCCGGCCCAACCCGAACCGAAGCGGAGACCAACGTCCGCACCCTTGCCCCGCACCTCACCGACCGCCTCCACCGCTCCTCCTCAGCGGGTACCGCATGAACCCGCATTCGACGTAGGCCGGCGCTCCAGCGAGCGCCGGCCACGCGGACGAGTCCGGCCGGGGGACCGCAGCGGGTGGCCATCTCAGGGAGAAGGCGAGTTCCCTCGTGGCGAGGGCAGCTCCGCTGCCCGGGGTGCTCTCCATCCGCAGGACGGCCACCGCCACCAGCACGGTCCGTCCGGAGCCGCCCACGCGTAGAGCACGCTGCGGATGGGGAGCAGTAGCTGGCTGGTGGCGATGCAGGAGAGGACCTGAGTATGGGATCGGGCATGGTTGCGCTGATGGTGTTAGCGGTCTTGGGGGTGGGTGCAGTGATCGGGGCCCTGGCCCGGGCTGGGCGTCGGGAGGCCGCGGCGGAGAAGGTTCGCCTGGCGGAGCAGGCCAAGGTCCAGGCCCAGCGGTCGGTCGAAGCGGTTTGGGCCATGAGTCCTCTGGAGTTCGAGGAGTACGTCGCGGAGCTCTGCCGCCGGGACGGTTGCACCGAGGTGCGCCGTGTAGGCGCCGCGAACGACTTGGGTGCCGACGTCGTGGGCCGGATGCCCGATGGCCGCAAGCTCGTGGTGCAGTGCAAGCGCTATGCGAAGCACCGCACTGTCGGAAGCCCGGACCTTCAGAAGTTCAACGGCACCGCCCGCAGCGAGCATGGCGCGGACGTCCCGCTCTTCGTAGCCTCCTGCAAGTTCACCAAGCAGGCGCGTGCCTTTGCCGCCCGCCACAACCTGGTCCTCGTCGATGTCGACCTGCTCGGTTTCTGGAACAGCGGCACAGGTTTGACCGCGCTCCTCGACTTGGACATCAGCCGGTCCGGCACCAACCGGAGGTTGGCGCCGGACAACTGAGGATTCCTGATGCTCTGAGGCTGGCGCCGATGCCCTTCCAACCGTGCCCGTGCCCGTGCCCGCGACCGCACCGCTGCCGTATGCGGATGGTACTGTCAACGCTCTCTGAAATCTGACCCCCGGCGAGTCTCTGAAAACTGACCCCCAATGTTGTTGGCCGCCGAGTGCCCTGGTCGTGTCGGCAGGGTTGTCAGCCGTGGATGCCAGAATCGGCGGCATGACGCTGTGTGACTACTTCTCCGCCGCTGACGACCAAGCCGCCGTCGCGGTCCTCCAGACTCCGGGAGGACCGGGTCGAGCGGAGCTCGACGTGTTCCTCCTCAAGAACATCGACCCGGTCGTCGCGATCGCCCAACTTGAGGCCATCATGACGGGCTGCAGCTATGAGGAGGCCAGCGAACGCCCGCGGTCCGGAGAACTACTGTCGTCGGAGGAGGACGGCCCGCCCTTTGTGGTCAGCTTGTCGGACACCCTGTTCGATGCCCTCGTCACGGCGCCGCAGGACGACCTCGTTCGCTTTGCTGAGCCATGGTCGAAGACCGACGAACTCCAGCAGATTCGGATCGGCGCCGAAGTCGCGGCGGACGTTCTGAAGGGCCTGGCTGGACTGGCTCAGCGCGCTCGGACCTCCGGTCAGCGGTTGTATTGCTGGTGGGCGCTGTGAATTACCGGCGTTCGGCGCCGTTCTCCTTGTTCAGCAGTTCGCGTCGCTGGCGGGTGCGGTAGGAGTCGCCGGTCAGGGTAAGAACCTCGGCATGGTGGACCAGGCGGTCGATCATCGCGGCTGCCACGACGTCATCCGAGAAGGTCTCTCCCCACCGCCCGAAGGGGAGATTCGAAGTGATCATCACAGAGCCCTGCTCGTAGCGCGACGCGATGAGCTGGAAGAACAGGTTCGCCGCGTCCTGGTCGAACGGGATGTAGCCCACCTCGTCGATAATGATCAACTTGTAGCGGCGGATCTTCTTGAGCTCGGCCTCCAGGCGGCCGGCCTGGTGGGCTGTCGCGAGGCGGGCGATCCAGTTGCTGGCGGTGTCGAACAGGACCGAGTAGCCGGCCTGGGTGGCCTTGACCCCGAGGCCGATGGCCAGGTGGGTTTTCCCGATGCCGGGCGGCCCCAGCAGGATCACGTTTTCGGCCTTCGCGACGAAAGTGCCGGTCGCAAGGTGGGCAAGGACGTTGCGCCGCAGCGATGGCAGGTGGTCGAGGTTGAAGTCCTCCAGCGTCTTGACCTGGGGGAAGTGGGCAGTGCGGATCCGCATCATGGTGCCCTTGGACTTGCGGTCGGCGACCTGCCGCTGCAGCAGGGCGGCCAGATACTCCTCGTGGGACCAGTTCTGGTCGCGTGCCTGATCGGCGAGCTCTTCCCAGGTCGCACCGATCGTGGGCATCTTCAGCACCCGGGTCAGGTAAGCGAGCATGGACGGCATACCGTCCTTCGGCCCGGTCACCGCGGTGGACTGGTCGGGCGTGATGGCCGTGGTCATGGGTCACTTCGCTTTCGTGGACGACGGGTTGAAGTCGACGCCGAACAGGGCGTCGTAGTCCGGCAGGGCCCGCAGCGCGACGCTGTGGTCGTCGGCGTGTTGGCGGGTGGCTGCCGCACGTCTTTCGCGGTCGAACGCCAAGGCCTGACGCAGTCGGGCGGCGGTTGCGACGTGGACCGGGTCGGTGACCACCGCCTGCTTGGCCCAGGACCTGGCATGTCGGGCGACGAGCTGGCCCTCGCAGAGGACCCTGACCTCCTGCGGGGATGCGGTGATGTCGACGAAACGGCCGATGACCTGCGGGTCGACCGAGTAATCGACGGTGTCGACGCGGACGTAGTAGTCCCGGCTCAGCCGGATGCGGTGGTTCAGCCCGATGGGCGGGGTGATCGGCGGCAGCGGGAGCATCGACAAGTAGTCGGTCTCCAGCAGGTCGACCGGCCGGCCCTGGATCGAGCGGACCGTCCGCGCGTTGGCCCTGATCAGCCAGTCGCCGAGCTGGTGGTTGAAGTCGGCCGGGGAAGTGAACTGCCGGCCGGGGAGGAACGAGGTCTCCAAGTACTGGTTGTTGCGTTCAACGATTCCCTTGTATTCCGGGTCGCGGGCGGCGCCAGCTTGATCTTGGTGGCAAGCGTTCCAGCGAACGCCGCCGCGGGAGCGGTCACCCGCCCGGTCCCGCCAATCGCGGACTCACGGTCCCAGACCAGCGTCTTGGTGACCCTGCCGATGCCACTGATCAGTGACCACATGCCCGATAGGATGTCGCCGGCCTGGCGGGTCGGGATCATCGTCGCGGTCATGAAGCGGGAGAACCCGAGCGACATCACCAGCACCGGCAGAACCCGTTCCTGCCCGGCAGCGACTTGCACCTTCGTCTCGGGGAACCACAGATCGCACTGGGCGATCTCGCCGGGCTCGTAGGTCACGCGGTCGACCGGGTCGATGCCGACGTACTCCGGTCGGATCACCGCCAGCCGCTTCCGTAGCGGCGGCATCGAGTGCGGCCAGCCGATTCGCTCGGCGATGACCGGTTCCGGCATCCGCGGCCACTCGTTCAGCAGGACGCGGATCTGCGGCTCGAACGGGTCGACGACCGATCCCCGAGGTGTCCGTTCGTATTTCGGCGGTCGCTCTGAGGACAACGCGGCCCGCACCGTGTTGCGGGCCACCCCCAGTCGCCGCGAGATCTCCTTGATGGGCACACCTTCCGCTCGATGCAGCCGGCGTATCTCTGCCCAGTCCTCCACGTTCAGCACCCTCCAAGAGTCCGGAGGGGGTCAAGATTCGGAGACTGCCAGGGGGTCAGTTTTCACGAAGCAGCGACAGGTACGGGCACGCTTGTGTGGTGGCAGGTCACGCGGGCTGCTCCCCGCGCCCGGGGATGCTCTCAGCGGCGTGCCGTAGGTGAGTTCGGCAACCGCGCCAGCGGTTGCCGGTCGTGCCGAGACGAGGCCTGTCGACCGTTTCGGCATCCACGTTCACGCCGGGCACTGCGCCGACCAGTGCCGCGGTCGAGCGAGTCGGCGGCAACCTGCACCGAGGCGTAGGGGCGCGGGGATCAGGGACTCTTGCACGTGGATCGCGCTGTGCCCTTGGGGGTGGCGGCGCCGAGTGGGCTTAGAGGTCCTAACAACGCGCGAGCGTCTACTTCTGTGAGGTCCGGGCTATCAGAGAAGGTCGGTTTCGTCATAGAGGCGCCACTGCCACCAGCCTCCTCTGCGATGCGGATGCTGGTAGGCGAACGGGTCAGGGAGAGTCCTACGCCGTAGTTCGTCGTCCATCGGCGCCAGTAGGGC
>NZ_JBIVPA010000024.1:17054-91787 GCF_044754405.1 Streptomyces sp. NPDC093089 | reverse complement strand
CGCGGCGCCCAGCCCGCCACCTGGCGCGGCGACAAGGGCTTCGTCGGCGGCACCAAGGACGCCGACACCGGCCTCACCCACCTCGGCGCCCGCGAGTACGACCCGGCCATCGGCCGCTTCGTCTCCGTCGACCCCGTCATGGACCTGGCGGACCCGCAGCAGACCCACGGGTACACGTACTCCAACAACAACCCCGTCAATCTGTCGGACCCGAGCGGCCGCAAGCCGGCCGAGTGCGTCGAATTCGGCGTGACGTGCCGGTTCAGCACCACGACCGGCTGGGACGTCGGCGGTCAGGACTTCACGGACGATCCGTACGAGAAGACGCTCACCCACGCCACCGAGGATCAGGCGGACCGGAAGGCCCGAACCAACAAGAAGCTCGCGCACAAGCAGCGTGAGAAGCGCTTCTTCGAGATCTGGGTGCTGGAGAAGCACGAGTACGGCGAGGTCCTGGACAAGTACCGCGACGCGATGGAGTTGGGCTGCCGGGGCGCAGGCCGGGAGAGAATAGGCTGCAAGTGGAACAGCTACACCCAGGAGAACGGCATCGAGTTCTTCGGCTACGAGCTGACGGACGGATGGGACGACCACGTCAAGGACGTCCTGAGCCGGATCGACGAGTCCTGGATCTGGGCCGACGAGAGTCAGCCCAACCTGAAGAACAAGGACGTCCCTCTCAAGTTCACGGATAAGGAGTTCGAAGTCGCGTGGAAGCTCGCCAAGGAGGGCCACAACGTGGTCGCCCGGGGCGAGGGAAGAGCCAGGTCACGCTGGGCACCCGGCGGGGTCGGGTCGTTCGACGCCTGGGTCGACGGGATCCGTACCGAGTTCAAGGACCTTTCGCCGCAGGGCAAGAACCCGCGCAACTCCATTGCCAAGGAGATCCAGAGCGGCTGGAAGCAGGGTGCCGACGCCGTGATCGTCCGCCTTCGTGACCACGACGAGGAAATGGCGAGATCCGCGATCACCCAGGTGCGGAATTCGACCCAGAAGCCCGTCGGCCTCACCAGTATCCGCATCATCGGTGACGACTACGACATCACCGAGAACCTCCGCTAGCACCAGCTGGAAGACAGAGACCCGCCCCATGGACACAGACCACATCGTCGAAACCCTCCGAACGGCCGGATTCACCGTCCCTCGGGAAGGCGTGGAAGAGGCCCGCTCGCGTTCCGGAGCCCGTGTCCTGGGCCGCAGGATCACCGAGAGCGGTGCCGAGGCCATGTGGCGGGAGCTGTTGGCGGCGCGGGAGAGCACGGGTTTCCACCCGCTGCTCTCCCCGCTGTCCCCCGCGGAGCTGGTGGCGGGGGAACCCGCCGAGCCGGACGTCTTCGACGACCGGGCCGTGACGGCACCCCGTGAGATCGTCGCCGAGATCACGGCGGCGGCCCTTGAGGACTGCCTGTCCTACGCGGAGGACGAGGCGGGAGAGGAAGAGTGGCGGGCGGACTTCGACGCGGAACTGCTCGCCGAGCAGATCTCCCCCGTGGCCGAGACCGCTCGCGTCACCGACTTCCGGCCGGGCTGGCTGTGCCTGGTGGAGACCCGGGACGGCTGGGCCGTCCCGGGGATCCTGCCCGGGTATCCGTACGCGCCCGCCTGGTCCCACGGGCCGGAAGGCCGGCCGATGCTCGACTCGGACCACGCGGCCTTCCTGCACACCTGGCACGACCGGTTCGGAGCCGAGCTCATGTACGTGGCCGACCAGGTGCTGATCCTCGACGTGGCCTCGCCGCCGCAGGAATCGCCCGCGGTGGCCGAGACCGCGATCGAGCAGTACGCGTACTGCCCGGACGGCAACGACACCGCTTCCTGGGCGAACCGCTGGACCCGTTCCAGGACGTGGAAGTTCCTCTGGGACTGAGATGCCTCAGCGCGTGAGCGTGCCCTCCAGGCGGACCCGTCCGCCCAGCTCCACGATGCCGTCGGGACCGGGCGCGGTGAGCAGCTGCGAGCCGCGGCCCTGCGTGATGTTCAGGGCCCGGCCCAGTTCCGCGGTGAGGAGCAGCGCGGCCGCGCCGGTCGCCTCGTCCTCGTCGATGCCGTCGCCGCGCCCGGGGAACCCCCGCGCCCTGACCCGGCCCGCGGCCTCCTCCTCCCAGGCCCAGGCGTAGATCCACTCGCCCGGCTCGGGCACGTCGAGGGCCTCCACCTCGGCGGCGGAGCCGTACTGACGGAGCGTCCGGGGCGGCGCCCACTCGGCCCGCGCCTCGATCCAGGTGAACTCCCCGTCCCCGCGCACCCACACCTCGCCGGCCGGCGGGCAGACGACCTCCAGGTCGAGCAGCCAGGCGGCGCCGATGAGCGGGTAGCCGGCGAACGGCAGCCGCACGCTGGGCGTGTAGATGTCGATGATCCCGCGCTCCGGGTCGTCGACGAACACCGTCTCGCTGAAGCCGAGCTCCTTGGCGAGTGCCTGCCGAACGGCCTCGTCGGGGTACTCGCGCCCCTCCCGTACAACTCCGAGGGCGTTGCCGTGCCGTCCGTCGCCCGTACAGAAGACCCGGAGGACGTCGATGTCAGTGGCGGTCGTGTTCATGGCGGAATTCAACCACCCGTCGGTACGGCGGCAGGGCCGCACCCGCGGATCGGGGGAGGCGTTCCCGCGTCCGCGGACGGGAGCGCCCTCGTGGCACGGGGGCGACGCTCGCCGTACAGGCACGTCGGCGAAACCGGGGCAATTCTCCTTGCTTGACCAGTCCTTGACCAGTCCATGAGGGCTCCATGAAGCCCCTGTGACCCTGCCGTGTCCAGGTCGCCCGGCTTGAGAGCTGAATCACTGGACGGGCGGGTATCGCTCAGGTAAGCCTCGGTTAAGTTAGGTTCGCCTCACCCACGTCCCCGCGTTCCTGGAGCCCTCATGCGAGCCGTTCGCCTGTCCGTCGTCACCGCCGCCGTGACGGCGGCCGCCCTGACCGCCGTCACGGGCTGCGCCGAGAAGAGCGACTCCAAGGCCGGCGACGGCACCATCACGGTCGTCGCCAAGGACGACTCCTGCGAGGTCTCGAAGAAGGACTTCCCCGCCGGCCACGTGAAGCTGGCCGTCGAGAACCGCGGCTCCAAGGTCACCGAGGTCTACGTCCTCTTCCCGGACGACCGGATCGTCACCGAGCGCGAGAACATCGGCCCCGGCACCAAGGCCACCATCACCGCCGAGATCAAGGCCGGCGACTACGCCATCGCCTGCAAGCCCGGCATGAAGGGCGACGGCATCCGCCAGCAGGTCAAGGCGACCGGCAAGGACACCGCAGCCGCAAAGCGCTCCCCCGAGATGGACGCCGCCGTCGCCGCCTACCGCCAGTACGTCCAGGCGCAGGCCGACGAGACCCTCCCCAAGGTGAAGGTCTTCACCGACGCCGTCCGCGCCGGTGACGTCGAGGGCGCGAAGAAGGCCTACGCCGACTCCCGCATCGGCTGGGAGCGCACCGAGCCCGTCGCCGAGTCCTTCGGCGACATCGACCCCAAGGTCGACGTCCGCGAGGACGGCCTGGAGGACGGCCAGGACCCGGCGAAGGACTGGACCGGCTGGCACCGCCTGGAGAAGGCGCTGTGGCAGGACAAGAAGATCGGCGACCGCGAGAAGCAGCTCGCCGACCTCCTCGACAAGGACCTCGCGGACTGGGTGAAGCGCGTCGGCAAGGCCGAGATCACCCCGACCTCCATGGCCAACGGCGCCAAGGAGCTCCTGGACGAGGTCGCCACCGGCAAGGTCACCGGCGAGGAGGAGCGCTACTCCCACACCGACCTCGTCGACTTCAAGGCGAACGTCGAGGGCGCCCAGAAGTCCTTCGACCTGCTGAAGCCGGTCGCCACCAAGAACGACGCGAAGCTCGTCGCCGAACTCGACAAGCAGTTCGCCGCGCTGAACACGCTGCTCGACAAGTACCGCACGGACAAGAACAGCTACGTCTTCACCTCGTACGACAAGGTCGGCGAGGCCGAGCGCAAGGAGCTGTCCGACGGCGTCAACGCGCTGGCCGAGCCGCTCTCCAAGCTCGCCGCCGCGGTCGTCAAGTAGCAGCCGAAGAGCAGGGACGGGAGCAGGACATGTCCGAGGAGACCCAGGAGCGGCCGGCGGCCGAGGCCGCCGCGCCCTCCCGCCGCGCGGTCATCGGCTGGGGCGGCGCCGGGCTCGCGCTCGGTGCCGCCGCGGCCGGCGGCGCGGCCGCCGTGCTCACCCGCGACGGGGACTCCACCGCCCCCGTCGCCGACAGCGGCGCGGCCGTGCCGTTCCACGGCGCGCACCAGGCCGGCATCGCCACCGCCGTGCAGGACCGCCTGCACTTCGCGTCCTTCGACGTGCGGACGACGGACCGCGCCGAGCTGGTCCAGCTCCTCAAGGACTGGACGCGGGCCGCCGAGCGGATGACGGCCGGCGCCGAGGTCGGCGAGGGCGCGTACGGCGGCCTGCCGGAGGCTCCGCCGGACGACACGGGCGAGGCCCTCGGGCTCAAGCCCTCCCGTCTCACCCTCACCATCGGCTTCGGCCCCTCGCTCTTCGACGGGCGCTTCGGGCTGAAGGACAAGCGGCCCGGGGCCTTGGTGGACCTGCCCAGGTTCCCGGGCGACAACCTGGATCCGGCGCGCAGCGGCGGCGACCTCTGCGTGCAGGCCTGCGCGGACGACCCGCAGGTCGCCGTGCACGCCATCCGCAACCTCGCCCGGATCGGCTTCGGCAAGGTGGCGGTGCGCTGGTCGCAGCTCGGCTTCGGCAAGACGTCGTCGACGACCCCGGACGCCCAGACCCCGCGCAACCTCTTCGGCTTCAAGGACGGCACCCGCAACATCGCGGGCACCGACACCGAGCGGCTCGCGAAGCACGTGTGGGTCGCCGGCAAGGACGCCGAGGGCGCCGCTGCCTGGATGGACGGCGGCTCGTACCTCGTCGCCCGCCGCATCCGCATGAACGTCGAGACCTGGGACCGCACTCCGCTCGCCGAGCAGGAGGACATCTTCGGCCGCGACAAGCGCGAGGGCGCCCCCGTCGGCAAGGCCAGGGAGCACGACGAGCCGTTCCTGAAGGCGATGAAGCCGGACTCGCACGTCCGGCTCGCCCACCCGGACGGCAACAGCGGCGCGACGATCCTGCGCCGCGGCTACTCGTTCACCGACGGCACGGACGGCCTCGGCCGTCTGGAGGCAGGCCTGTTCTTCCTGGCGTACCAGAAGGACGTCCGCACCGGCTTCATCCCGGTGCAGACCTCGCTGGCCAAGGCCGACGCGCTCAACGAGTACATACAGCACGTGGGTTCGGCGCTCTTCGCCGTTCCGCCGGGCGTCCGCGACAAGGACGACTGGTGGGGCCGGGCGCTGTTCTCGTGACGGAGCTGACGGAGAAGGAGCACCGACGTGTTCGGTAACTATCTGATCGGCCTGCGCGAGGGCCTCGAGGCCAGCCTGGTCGTCTGCATCCTCATCGCGTACCTCGTGAAGACCGGGCGCCGGGACGCGCTGAAGCCGATCTGGATCGGCATCGGCGTGGCCGTCGGCGTGGCCCTGGCCTTCGGCGCCGGGCTGGAGTTCGGCTCGCAGGAGCTGACGTTCGAGGCGCAGGAGCTGCTCGGCGGCTCGCTGTCCGTCGTCGCCGTGGTCCTGGTGACCTGGATGGTCTTCTGGATGCGGCGGACGGCCCGGCACCTCAAGGCCGAGCTGCACGGGAGGCTGGACGCGGCCCTGCAGATGGGCACGGGCGCGCTGGTCGCCACCGCCTTCCTGGCGGTGGGCCGCGAGGGCCTGGAGACGGCGCTGTTCGTGTGGGCGTCGGTGCGGGCCTCCTCGGACGGCACGTACGCGCCGCTCGCCGGCGTGCTCCTCGGCCTGCTGACCGCGGTGCTCCTCGGCTGGCTGTTCTACCGGGGCGCGCTGAGGATCAACCTGGCGAAGTTCTTCACCTGGACCGGCGGCATGCTGGTCGTGGTGGCGGCGGGCGTCCTCGCGTACGGCGTGCACGACCTGCAGGAGGCGCGCTTCCTCGACGGCCTCGCGGACAAGGCCTTCGACATCTCGTCGACCGTCCCGCCGGACAGCTGGTACGGCACCCTCCTCAAGGGCGTCTTCAACTTCCAGCCGGATCCGACGGTCCTTCAGGTCACGGTGTGGGCGCTGTATCTGGTCCCGACGCTCGCACTGTTCCTGGCCCCGATAGGGTCGGGTCCGTCCGTGCGGGTGAAGAAGCAGAAGGCGACCGATGAGAAGGCTGAGGCTGCGGCGAACGCCGAGACTGCCGGTTGAGCCACTGACGACGGGATCGACGGAACGCAGGTCGGTGCGACCGCTCGCACACGGGCGGGTGCACCGGCCGGCGCGGCTGTTCGCGGCGACGGCGGCGGCGACCGTCCTGGCGCTGACCGCGAGCGGCTGTGTGACGGTGCACGGCGAGACGGCGCTGCTGCCGGCGGCGACGCAGGCCGAGGCGGCGCAGGCCCTGGCCGACTTCACCGCCGCCTACAACCGCGCCGACAAGGCGTACGACCCGGCCCTGGACGCGAACAGGGTCACCGGTCCCCTCGGGGCGATCAACCAGGCGGGGCTGCGCGCGCGGTCGGTCAACACCCCGGGCGGCAACAAGGACCACCAGCCCCTCGAACTGACGGACGCGCGCTTCTCGCTGCCCCGGAAGGCGGGCTGGCCGCGCTGGTTCGTCGCGGACACCGACTCCAACCGGGACGTCGACGGGGGCGCGGGCGACCAGCGCTGGCTCCTGGTCTTCGTCCGCAACGGGCCCGAGGAGCTGTGGGAGGCCGCCTACCTGTCCATCCTCGGCGCGCGCGAGGTGCCCGCGTTCGCGGAGGAGGCCGGGTACGCGGTGCCGGTCGCCGCGGACGGCGACGCGCTGGCGGTCGCGCCCGGGAAGCTCGGCACGGCGTTCGTGTCGTTCCTGAAGGACGGGCAGGGTCCGTTCGCGCCGGGCGCGCACACCACGCAGTGGCGGGAGCAGCGGCAGAAGACCGCCCAGCGGCCGGGCATCGCCACCCAGTACCTCGACCAGCCCACCGACCGGGGCGACTTCGCGCCGCTCGGGCTGCGGACGCGGGACGGCGGCGCGTTCGTCTTCTTCGCGACCCGGTTCTTCGAGCGGCAGACGACGGCGAAGGGCTACCGGCCCACGGTCGGCCCCGACGTCAAGGCGCTGCTGACCGGCGAGATCAAGAACACGGTCACCCGGGAGTGGGTGTCCAGCCTGACGGTGCTGGTGAAGCCGGCGGGCACGGACCAGGGTGCCGTCGCGGTCACGAGCCGGCTCCAGGGCGTGGTGGGCGCGGTGGGCTCGTAGCCCCACCCGGGCGGGCTCGCGGCCCCACCCACCGGCCGGAGCCGAGCGGGTCAACAGGCCAGCGGGTCAGCAGGCCAGCGGGTCAGCAGGCCAGCGGGTCAGCAGGCCAGCGGGTCAGCGGGTCAGCGGCCAGGCGATCTCGTGGGCGGTGTGCCCGCCGTCCCCGTCCGCCTCGCGCTCGGCCGCGTGGCGGGCGCAGGCGTCCTGGAGGGTCTCCAGGAGGTTCAGCGGGTCGGGCAGCGGGTGCTCGGGGCCGCGGACCCAGGCGACGACCGGATGGGCGTCCTCGTCCCCGGGGAGCCGGGCCGGCGGTACGAGCACGTAGCTGCCGCGGCAGTGCCAGCGCAGCCCGGGGTGCTCGTCCATCGTCTCGGGGTGGCAGTCGAGCTCACACGGCCACCACTCGTCCTCGTCCTCGGGGGTGCCGCGGGTGGCGGTGAAGAAGAGCATGCGCCCGCCGACCGTGTCGACGTCGGCGGACTCGGCGACGGGTCCGACCTCGACGCCCTCCGCGAGGAGGCGCTCCAGGGCGGCGCGGCCGGCGGCCAGCGGCACGTCGAGGACGTCGTGGACCATGCCGGTGGCGGTGACGAAGTTCGCGGCGGGCTCGTTCCTGGCCCAGCGCTCGATCTGGGCGCGGTCGGTGGTCGACTGCGTCTGCCAGGCGAAGGAGACGGGGTGCCGGGCCGGCGTCGGACAGCCGATCCGCTCACAGGAGCAGCTGTAGCCGACGGGGTACGCGGCGGGGGCCAGGGGCAGCCCGGCGGCGGCGGTGGCCAGGAGCAGCTTCTCGCGTTCGTTCTCGTCGTCGGCCGCCGTGCGTTTGGGGCGCCTGCGCAGCCACTGTGCGAGTTTGCTCTCCGTGCCGCGGTAGCGGCCGATACCGTCGCCCATCTATCCCCTCACACCTCATGCTCGCCCGTTCGGCTCTGCCCATGGTCCCACCATCCTGCGCTCCGGGTGACCGGAGTGCGGAACCGGGGTGCCCGCGAGATGTACCGGAGCCGTCAGGACCGCGGGGCGAGGCCGCGCACGGCGAGGTCGACGAGGGCGTCGGCGTAGGCGTGGGTGAGCGGCAGGGTGCGGTGGAGCCAGCGGTGGTGGAGCGGGCCGACGAGGAGTTCGACGGCGAGGCGGGGATCGGCGTCCGGATCGACCTGGCCCGCCGCCTGGGCGGCCTCGATGCGGCGGACGTAGTACCGGAGCTGGGGTTCGAGCAGGGCCTCGGTGAAGCGGGCGCCGAGTTCGGGGTCGACGATCCCCTCGGCGGCGAGGGCGCGGGTGGGGGCGTCGAAGGTGGGGTCGTTCATCTCGTCGACGGTGGCGCGCAGCACGTACCTGAGGTCGGCGGCGAGGTCCCCGGTGTCGGGGATCTCACTGTCGGCGGAGCCGCCCAGGGCCTCGTTGGCGCGGGCGGCGAGGTCGAGGAAGGCGTCGAGGAGGACGGCCGCCTTGGAGGGCCACCAACGGTAGATGGTCTGCTTGCCGACTCCGGCGCGGGCGGCGATGCCCTCGATGGTGGTCTTCGCGTAGCCGGTCTCGGAGACGAGGGCGAGGGCGGCGTCGAAGATGGCGCGGCGGGAGCGTTCGCTGCGGCGGGACGCGTCGGGGGCGGCCTTGGCGGGCCTGGGCTCGGACATGGCCCCAATCTAGCAGCGAGCGAGACGATACGTCTCGCCAAGGTCCGCGCTCCGCGCCGGCCGCTCCGGGCCGGGCCCGAACCACCCGAACGGTCCACTGCGCGAAGGCCGCCGAGAGCGGACCATGGGGTCCACCGATCTTCGGTTCTTCCGTCCACCCGTCCGTGAGGAGCCCTCATTGCGCCCCACTCCGCGCACGTCCTCGCCCCGCCGTTATCTGATGTGCCCACCCGCGCACTTCACGGTGACGTACTCCATCAACCCCTGGATGGACCCCACCAAACCGGTCGACCTGCCGCTCGCCCTCGCCCAGTGGGAGGACCTGCGCGACCGCTACCGCGCGCTCGGCCACACCGTGGAGCTCCTGGAGCCCGACCCGGCGCTGCCGGACATGGTCTTCGCGGCCAACGGCGCCACCGTCGTCGAGGGCCGGGTCCTCGGCGCCAGGTTCGCCCACCCGGAGCGGGCGCGCGAGGCCGACGCCCACCTGGCCTGGTTCCGCGGAAACGGTTGGGCGGACGACGCCGTCCGGGTCCCGGAGCACGTGAACGAGGGCGAGGGCGACTTCGCGGTCACCGCCTCCTGGATCCTCGCCGGCCGCGGCTTCCGCTCCAGCCCGCTCTCCCACGACGAGGCACAGGAGTTCTTCGGCCGCCCCGTGATCGGCCTCGAACTGGTGGACCCGCGCTACTACCACCTGGACACGGCGCTGTGCGTCCTGGACGACACCCGCGACGAGGTCATGTACTACCCGGACGCCTTCTCCCCCGGAAGCCGCGCGGTCCTCGCCCGGCTCTTCCCCGACGCGCTGATCGCGACGGAGGAGGACGCGGCGGCCCTCGGGCTCAACGCCGTCAGCGACGGCCTGCACGTCCTCCTGCCGCAGGCGGCGATCGGCCTCTTCGAACCGCTGCGCCACCGCGGCTTCGAGCCGGTCGGCATGGACCTGGGCGAACTCCTCAAGGGCGGCGGCAGCGTGAAGTGCTGCACCCAGGAGCTCAGGCCGTAAGGACCGTCTCGCCGATCATCCGTCGAGCTCGGGGGGCCAGGAGTCGCCCCACTCGGCGTCACGGGCCTGCTTGTACAGGGGTCCGTGGCGCTTGGTGACGGTGTCCCTGGCCAGTCCGTCGGGGCCGCACAGGTCGAGCAGCACCTGGCCCTTGCGGATCTGGGGCCTGCGGGTGACGCGGGAGACGGCGGGCGTCACCGGGAACCTGGTCGCGGCGACGTAGCTGTACTTCTCGTCCTCGTACGGCAGCGAACCGCCCTTGACCTGCCGGTGCAGCGAGGAGCGGCTGACCCGGGCCGAGAAGTGACACCAGTCCGTGCCCGGCACGATCGGGCAGGCCCCGCTGTGCGGGCAGGGCGCGGCGACGGTGAAGCCGGCGTCGACGAGCCGGGTGCGGGCCGCGATGATCCGCTCGTAGCCGTCGGGGGTGCCCGGCTCGACGATCAGGACCGCCCGGGCCACCCGCGCCGCCTCGTCCACGAGCGCCGTCCGGTCGGCCCCGGTCAGCTCCTTGAGGACGTACGAGACGGTGACGAGGTCGGTTTCGGCGAGGTCGAGGGCGGCGCCGATCCGCTCGCGCCGCCACTCGGCGTCCAGCGCCCCGGCAGCCAGCTCCCGGCCGAGCGCGAGGGCGGGCTCCGCCCAGTCGAGGACGGTGGTGCGCGGCGGCTCCTCCCCCCACGCCTCGGCGACGGCCCAGCTCGCCGCGCCGGTCCCGCCGCCGACGTCGGTGTGCGTACGCGGCGCCCAGTCGGGCGCGGTCTCCCGCAGGGCGCCCAGGGCGCCCCGTACCGCCTCGAAGGTCGCCGGCATCCGGTACGCGGCGTACGCGGCGACGTCGGAGCGGTCGCGCAGCACGGGGGCGTCCGTCGGGGTGGTCCCCCGGTAGTTGGCGATCAGCCGCTCGACGGCCTTGGCCGCCTGGCGGGGCGGCAGCCCGTCGAGGAGCCCGGCAAGAGCGGCGCGCAGGGACTCGGCGGAGGGAGGGGAGGCGTTCACCGAGACAGTCTAGGCGGGCGGGGTGCGGTGGCCCCTCCGAGCCGGGTTCAGCGGCCGTGGACCGTCTTCCAGGCGTCGATGGAGCGGTCCCACTGCTCGCCGGTGAGTTCGGTCAGGGAGGCCGGGAAGAGGCCGTCCTCCTCCTTGGCGATGTGGTCGTGGAGTTCGTCGACGGCGCGGACGAACTCGGCGCGCCGGGCGGCCGAGTCGAGGTCGAGCCCGGCCAGGAAGGCGGCGAGCTCGCGGTGCTCGCGGGCGAGGGCGTCGACGTACGCCGTGTACTCCTCGTTCTCGCGCATGACGGCGAACAGGCCGCGCTCCTCGCCCGCCCAGTGGTCGAGCAGCAGCACGGCCATCCGCTCCACGAGGGGCCGCGCGCGTTCCCGGTCCCCCGCGTCGAGCGCGCGGACCGCGTCCCCGGCGAGGTCGGTGATCGCCTCGTGCTCGGCGATGAACTCCTTGATCAGGGGGATCTCACGGCATCCGCAGTAGTGACACATGCCGCAGATCGTCACATCGCGGTCGGCGTGGCGGTCGGTGCCACACCGCCCGCCGGGTCAGAGCTCCGAGCGGGAGTTCCGCCACGGGCGGCACAGGCCGAGGAAGCAGGCGAGGGCCAGGACGGCGCAGACGATCTGGACGACGGCCATGGGGACGGCGGTGTGCTCGCCGGCGATGCCGACGAGGGGTGAGGCGACGGCCCCGACGAGGAACGAGGTGGTGCCCAGGAGCGCGGAGGCCGATCCGGCGGCGTGCGGGGTGCGCATCAGGGCCAGGGCGTTGGTGTTCGGCAGGGCGACGCCCATCGCGGACATCAGGACGAAGAGGCAGGCGGCGATCGGGAAGAGGCCGGCCTCGCCGAAGGCGCCGCTCGTCAGGAGGAGCAGCGCGAGCGAGGCGAGGAAGATCGTCCCGAGGCCCCAGGCCAGGACCTTGTCGAGGCTGACGCGGCCGACGAGGAGCTTGCCGTTGATCTGGCCGAGGGCGACGAGGCCGACCGAGTTGAGGCCGAAGAGCAGGCTGAAGGTCTGCGGCGAGGCGCCGTAGATCTCCTGGACGACGAACGGAGAGGCCGAGATGTAGGCGAAGAGCGTCGCGAAGCCGAAGCCGCCGGCCAGCATGTATCCGGCGAAGACCCGGTCGGCGACGAGGCCGCGCATGGTCCGCAGGGCCGCGCCGACCCCGCCCTGCTGCCGGCGCCCGGCCGGCAGCGTCTCGTCGAGGAACCGCCAGACGACGACGGTGAGCAGGACGCCGATGACGGTGAGGACGTGGAAAACGCCCCGCCAGTCGGTGATCCGCAGGATCTGGCCGCCGATGAGCGGGGCGACGATCGGCGCGGCTCCGGAGATCAGCATGAGGGTGGAGAAGAAGCGGGCCATCTCGACGCCGTCGTACAGGTCGCGGACGACGGCCCGGGCGATGACGATGCCGGCGGCTCCGGCGAGGCCCTGGAGCAGCCGGAAGCCGATGAGGAGTTCGGCGGTGGGCGCGAGGGCGCAGACGGCGGTGGCGAGGACGTACACGACCATGCCGGCGAGCAGCGGCCGGCGGCGGCCCCACTTGTCGCTCATGGGGCCGACGACGAGCTGGCCGAGGGCCATGCCGGCGAGGCAGGCGGTGAGGGTGAGCTGGACGGTCGCGGCAGGCGCGTGCAGCGCGCCGGTGACCTGCGGCAACGCCGGCAGGTACATGTCCATGGAGAGCGGGGGCAGGGCGGTGAGTCCACCCAGGACGAGGGTGACGAGCAGCCCCGTCCGCCGGGTGGCGGTCACCGCGGGCGCCGTTTCGGTTATGTGCCCCGGTGTTGTCTTCTGGTCGCTCTCGGGCATCGACTGCTCCATTTCGTTGAAACCTTGCCTATGCTCTCAGCTCGATCGGCATGGTCGGCACCTCGTGGGAACGGATGGGCAGCATGGGAGAAGCGGTGCGCTGGGGGATCCTGGCGACGGGTGGCATAGCCGAGCGGTTCACGACGGACCTGCTGACGCTCGACGGCGCCGAGGTCGTCGCGGTGGCGTCCCGCACGGAGGCGTCCGCGCGGGCCTTCGCGGACCGGTTCGGCATCCCGCGCGCGTACGGGGAATGGGCCGGGCTCTTCGCCGACGAGGACGTCGACGTGGTGTACGTGGCGACCCCGCACCACGCCCACCGGGCCGCGGCGGGCCTCGCCCTGGAGGCCGGCAAGGCGGTGCTCTGCGAGAAGGCCCTCACCCTCAACGCCCGGGAGGCGGCCGAACTCGTCGGCCTCGCCCGGGACCGCGGCCTCTTCCTCATGGAGGCCATGTGGATGTACTGCAACCCGCTGATCCGCCGGCTCGTCGAACTGGTCCGCGACGGCGCCATCGGCGAGGTCCGCACCGTGCAGGCCGACTTCGGGCTCGCGGGCCCCTTCGACGCCGGCCACCGGCTGCGGGACCCCGCGGTCGGCGGCGGCGCGCTCCTCGACCTCGGCGTGTACCCGGTGTCGTTCGCACAGCTGCTGCTCGGCGAGCCGTCCTCCGTCCAGGCGCACGCGCTGATCTCCCCCGAGGGCGTCGACCTCAACACCGGCATGCTGCTCGGCTGGGACTCGGGCGCCTCAGCCCTCCTCTCCTGCTCCCTCGTCGCGGACACCCCGCTCACCGCGTCCGTGACCGGCACGCTCGGCCGCATCGACGTCCCGCGCGGCTTCTTCTTCCCCGAACGGTTCACCCTGCACCGCCACGGCGCCGAGCCGGAGGAGCACACCAATGCGGACGACCCGCACTCGCTCCGCCACGAGGCCGCCGAGGTCATGCGCTGCCTGCGCGCCGGCGACACCGAGTCCCCCCTCGTCCCCCTCGACGGCTCCCTCGCCGTGATGCGCACCCTCGACGCCGTCCGCGAGCGCGTCGGCGTCCGCTACCCGTCCGAGGCCGCGGCCGTACGGGTGTAGGCGCTCCCGGCGGCGCGCCCGGCGTCCGGGCACCCACGGGGCGGGCATCCACGTGTCGGACGGATGCGTTCACGGGGCACGCGCCTCGCGTACGCTGCGCGCCCATGAGCATCGCAGTGGTGACGGGAGCGGGATCGGGCATCGGCCGGAGCGTGGCTCTGGCCCTCGCGGGGGCGGGCTGGTCGGTCGCCCTCGCGGGCCGCCGGGCGGACGCGCTGACCGGGACGGCGGCGGCCCTGCCGTCCGGGGACTTCCTGCCCGTCCCCACGGACGTGACCTCGGCGGAGGAGGTCACGGCCCTGTTCGCGGCGGTGCGCGACCACTACGGCCGCGTCGACCTGCTCTTCAACAACGCCGGTACGTTCGCGGGCGGCGGCGTCCCCGTCGAGGACCTGGACCCCGACACCTGGCGGGCGGTCGTCGACGTCAACCTGACCGGCGCGTTCCTCTGCGCCCAGGCCGCCTTCCGGACCATGAAGGACCAGAGCCCCCAGGGCGGCCGCATCATCAACAACGGCTCGATCTCCGCCCACGTGCCGCGCCCGCACTCCATCGCGTACACGGCGACGAAGCACGCCATGACGGGCCTGACCAAGTCCCTGTCCCTCGACGGGCGCCCGTACCGCATCGCCTGCGGCCAGCTCGACATCGGCAACGCGGCGACCGAGATGACGGCCCGCATGCAGACCGGCATCCTCCAGGCCGACGGCCGGACGGCGGTCGAACCGGTGATGGACGCGGCGGACGTCGCCGCCACCGTGGTCCACATGGCGGGCCTCCCGCTGGAGGCGAACGTCCAGTTCGCGACGGTCATGGCCACCGCCATGCCCTACGTCGGCCGGGGATGACCCCCGGCCGACGCCCCCGGGCCGCTACGCCTGCCCGGTCTCGAAGCGGGAGACCTTCCCTCCGTCGACGGTGAACTGCCACTTGGTGCGCATCTCGCCCCAGGTGTCGTTGCGGTAGCGGGCGACGAGCACGAGCCCGTCGCCCTTCTCGGACTCGACCTCCATGTGCCCCCGCGAGGAGAACACCTCCTTCTCCGTCCACGCCTCCAGGTCCCGCTCCGAGCCGTCGTCGGACATGGTCGCGCCCGGCGCGAGCGCGGCCCGGAAGGCCTCCTGGTCGTTGGCGTTGAGGGCCGTGACGAAGGCGCGCACGGCGGGGTCACTGAGCTGGTTCACGGGAATCGTCATGCCCCACCCGTACACCCGGCGGCCCCCGCCACCCGTACGCCCCGGCCGTGAGGTCCCCCCGACAGCCGTCCCGGCCCGCGCCGCCGGGACCTGACGGCTTCTCAGCGCCACACGGCCTGACCGGAAAGACACCCCCCAGGTCCTGCGTGTTCCCTGGCCCCGCGCGACGCGGAACCGGCACTATCGCCCCAAAATCCGCGACACACCCAGGAGGAGCGATGTCGGACACCGGCAAGGTCGTCAGGCTGTACGCCAAGGGGGCCCCGGTCGGGGTCGAGGGCGGCGTCCTCGTCGGCTTCCCGGCCGACCGGGGGCGGGCGGGCGAGTGGCTGGTGACCCGCGAGGCCGACGGCTTCCGGTTCACCGCGAAGGGCACCGAGGAGACCATCGCCGCGGAGGGCACCGGCCGCGCCCCGGCCGCCGTCCGCCCCGACGCCTCCCCCGCCTCCGTCTGGCGGATCCAGCGCCTCGACGCCGACGGCGCCACCACCGTCATCTCCCTCGCCGACCTCCGCACCGGCACCTACGTCATCGACCAGCACGGCCTCCCCCTCGGCCGCGACCTCTTCGAGGACCGCTCCCCGCTCCCCAAGCCCGTCCTCGTCCGCACCGACGACCGGGACCCGCGGTGGACCATCGAGGTCCTCGCCTGACGGGCGGCACGCCGAAGGGCCCCGCCCGGGTCTCCACCCGGTCGGGGCCCTTCTCGCGATGGCCGACAGACGAGTCGGGCTGTACGCCGGGTTCTGTGCCCCGGGACCTCGCGGTCGTCGGGGCGACGGCCATCCATCTAGGACCGGCGTTGCCGCCGGCCTCCTGCGGTCTACCCGCGGACTCGGGCGAGCAGCCCTCGAACATCCGCGCAGGGACACCGGGGTGTCCCCTCTTGACCTTGCTCCGAGTGGGGTTTACCTAGCCGCCTGAGTCACCTCAGGCGCTGGTGGTCTCTTACACCACCGTTTCACCCTTACCGAGGGCCGAAGCCCCCGGCGGTCTGTTTTCTGTGGCACTGTCCCGCGGGTCACCCCGGGTGGCCGTTAGCCACCACCCTGCTCTGTGGAGCCCGGACGTTCCTCGGGGAGATCCGGGGATCCCCACGCGGCCGCCCGCCCGGCTCGTCTGCCGTGCCGACCATGCTACCCGCCGGGGGCCGGGTGCTTGACCTTGCCGCAGCGTCAGGGTTTCTACTGGGCGGCATGCGTATCGGCGAGATCGCCGCACTCGTGGGGGTCACCCCCAGGGCCGTGCGGCACTACCACCAGTCGGGGCTGCTGCCCGAGCCCGCGCGGCGGGCGAACGGATACCGCGAGTACGGGGTCCGGGACGCCGTGCTCCTCGCGCGGATCCGGCGGCTGACCGAACTGGGGCTCGGTCTCGACGAGGTGCGGGACGTGCTGGCGGACGACGAGGGGAGGGGGCTCGTGGAGGTGCTCGAAGAGCTGGCGGAGGACCTGGCGCGGCAGGAGGCGGTCGTCCGGGAGCGGCGGGAGCGGCTCGCCCCGCTGCTGGCGGAGGCGCGGGCCGGGCGGGTGCCCGCCGAGGGGCCCGTGTCGGCGGAGCTCGCGGCGCTGCTCGCGGGCCTGGGCGAGCTGCCCGGGTCGCCGATGGCGGCGAAGGACCGGGAGATCCTGGCGCTGCTCGACGTGGTCGTGCCGGAGGAGGAGCGGGCCCGGCTGATCGGCCTGATCGGGGGAGCGGCGGAGCACGCGCACGAGCTGTACCCGGCGCTCGACGCCCTCGCCGGGGCCGCGCCGGACGATCCGCGGGTCGCGGAGGCGGCCCGGATGCTCGCCGCCTGCCTGCCGGACGAGCTGGGGGTGGACATCCCGCCCGCCGGGTCGGGCGACGGCTCCTCCGTCGCCGACACCTTCTTCGCGGACCTCGCCCCGGCCCAGTCGGCGGCCGTCCGCCTGGCGATCCGCCTGGTCCGCGAGCGCGGGGGGCGGAACCGGTGACGGGCTCCCGCGCGGCGGCGCACGCGACCGCCGGCCGCCCCCGGCCCGTCCGGCTGCTCCGCCTCTTCGCGTACGTCGCGCTCCCCGCCGAAGTGGTCCTCGCCGTCCTGCTGGTCGGCGGGGTGCGGATACCCGGGGCGGTGTGGGCCGTCGCCGAGGCGGCCGCCGTCGCACTGCTGCTCGCGGAGGGCCTGGCCTACCGGGGGCTGCGGCGGCGGGGGCTCTCCCGCCGGGCGGCCGTCGCGGAGCTGGTGCCCGAGCCGGTGCTGCGGCTGATCGGGCACGAGCTGCGCCTGATGGCGAGCCTGGTCCGGTGGGCGGCACGGCGCCCGCACGGGGTGGACGGCGCGGACGGGGTCTTCCCGCACGCGCGGGACCAGGCGGCGCTGATGTACGGCTTCGCGTTCGTGTGCCTGGTCGAGACGGCCGGGATGTCGTACCTGCTCGCCGACTGGCCGCTCGTGCACGCGGTCGTCCTCGTCCTGGACGTGTACACCGTGCTGTTCGTCCTCGGGCTGCACGCCGCGTCCGCGACCCGGCCGCACACGCTCGGCGGGGGCGTCCTGCGGGTGCGGCAGGCCGCGCACGTCGACGTGCGGGTCCCGGTCGACCGGATCGCGGCCGTCCGCCACGAGTCGCTCTTCACCCACGGGAAGGCCGACGGCGAACTGAACCTGGCCGTCGGCTCGCAGACCTCCGTCACGGTCGAGCTGACCGAGCCGGTCGACGCGCCCCGGCTGCTCGGCGCGCCCCGGCCCGTCCGCCTGATCCGGCTGCACGCCGACGACCCGCGCGCCCTGGTCGCGGCGCTCACGCGGGCGCGAACAGCGCCTTCGCCGATCCCGGGTCCGCCTCCGCGAGCCTGACCCGCAGCCACTCCCCGAGCGGCAGGCGTGACTCCCCGCCGGCGATGCGGGCGACGACCGCCGGGTCCTCCAGGTGGACGGTGCCGACGGCGGGTTCGCCCTCCTTGACGTCGATCACGTACGCGTCGAAGATCTCGCCGATCCGGTCCCGCAGGAGCGCCGCCTCGACGATGTCGACGCTCTCCCGTTCGACGGTGTTGGCGCGGCGGGAGCCGGCCGCCATCTCGTCGGGGAGGGCCGGCAGGGCGGCCCGTACCCACTCGGGGGGCTCGTCGCCCGCCACCGCGGACACGCACAGCTCGCCCGCGTACCGGTCGACGAGCCGGCGCAGCGGCGCGGTGCAGTGGGTGTACTCGTCGGCGACGGCGGCGTGCACGGCCGGGGTGGGGACGTGGCCGTCGGTGAAGACGGTGTACCCGGCGCCGCGCAGCAGGGTCGTGCACTCCTGGAGGAAGGCGGCGTGCCGCGGGTTCTCCGGGTCGGCGGAGCGGACGACGTCCGCGTACGAGACGTGGTGCGGCCAGTCGACGCCGAGGGCGTGGGCGGAGCGGCGGAGGCGGGCGACGGCGCCGTCGGGGGCGGTGGGGAGGGTGCGCAGGATGCCGGTGCCGGCGGCGGTCATGAGGTCGGCGGCGGCCATGCCGGTGAGCAGGGAGATCTGGGCGTTCCAGGCGTCGGCGGGGAGCGGGGCCCGGTAGGCGAGGGAGTAGGTGTGGTCGGTCTCGACGATCTCCTGTTCGGGGACGTTGAGGGAGATCCCGCCGCGTTCGGCCTCCAGGGCTTCGCGGAGCCGCCCGATGTCCCGGAGCAGGGCCAGCGGCTCCTCGGCCGTGCCGTCGTCGATCCGCCGCTGGACGGTCTCGTAGTCGAGCTTGGCGCGGCTGCGGACGAGGGCGCGGCGGACGTCGGTGGCGACCCGGCGCCCCTGGGCGTCGAGGTCGATGCGCCAGAGGAGGGCGGGGCGGGGTTCGCCGGGGAGGAGGCTGGCGGCGCCCTCGGAGAGGACGGCGGGGTGGAGGGGGACCCTGCCGTCGGGGAAGTACAGGGTGAGGACCCGGCGGTGGGCCTCGGCGTCGAGCGCGGAGCCGGGGGCGACGAAGGCGGCGACGTCGGCGATGGCGTAGTGGACCCGGTAGCCGCCGTCGGCCCTGCGGGCCAGGTGCATGGCCTGGTCGAGGTCGGTGGAGGTGGGCGGGTCGACGGTGAAGAAGGGGAGGTCGGTCGCGTCGTACGAGGGGAGGCGGGGGTGCTTGGCGGCCTCCTCGGCCTCGGCGAGGACGGCCGGCGGGAAGGCCTCGGGGATCGCGAGCTCGGTACGGAGTGCGCGCAGGGCGGCCCGCAGCGGAGCCTCGGCTGCGCCGGTCACGTGGATGTGGCGGCGTGGCATGGACCGAGCGTATGGCGCGGAGGGGCCCCCGGCACTTTGTACGCTGGACGGCCGGGGCCGCACCCCCACCCCGTACGGACGAAGGAGAAACACCGTGCTCGTGCTGTTGCCGCCCTCCGAAGGCAAGGCCTCCTCGGGGCGGGGGGCGCCGCTGAAGCCGGAGTCGCTGTCCCTGCCGGGGCTCGCGGAGGCGCGGGCGGCGGTCCTGGACGAGCTGGTCGAGCTGTGCGCCGCCGACGAGGAGAAGGCGCGCGAGGTGCTGGGCCTGAGCGAGGGGCTGCGCGGCGAGGTCGCGAAGAACGTGGGGCTGCGGACGGCGGGCGCGCGCCCGGCGGGCGAGGTCTACACGGGGGTCCTCTACGACGCGCTGGGCCTGGCGACCCTGGACGAGGCGGCCCGGAAGCGGGCCGAGCGGTCCCTGCTGGTGTTCTCGGGGCTGTGGGGCGCGGTGAAGGTGACGGACCGGATCCCTTCGTACCGCTGCTCGATGGGCGTCAAGCTGCCGGGCCTGGGCGCGCTGGGCGCGCACTGGCGGGGTGCGATGGCGTCGGTGCTGCCGGAGGCGGCCGGGGACGGTCTCGTCCTCGACCTGCGCTCGTCGGCGTACGCGTCGGCGTGGAAGCCGAAGGGCGAGGTCGCGGCACGGACCGCGACGGTGCGCGTGCTGCACGCCCCGACCCGGAAGGTCGTCAGCCACTTCAACAAGGCGACGAAGGGCCGGATCGTCCGGAGCCTCCTGGAGGCGGGCGCGGCGCCCGCGTCGCCGGCGGAGCTGACGGAGGCCCTGCGGGATCTGGGGTACGTGGTGGAGGACGGCGGCAAGGCGGGGGCGCTGGACGTCCTGGTGGACGAGATCCACTAGCTGGAGGAGATCCACCAGTCCTGTTGCACACCGCGCAACGCTCGTTGCGGGTCCTGCTCGCCCTGGGCAGGATGAGGCCCATGACGAGCGTGTTCGGCCTTGCCCCGGAAGCCCCTGACGTCCCCGTCGTCCCCGTCGTCGTGATCGAGGACGCCGCCGACGCCGTGCCCCTGGCCCGCGCGCTGGTCGCCGGCGGGCTGCCGCTGATCGAGGTCACCCTGCGCACCCCGGCCGCGCTCGACGCCGTACGGGCCATCGCGGCCGAGGTGCCGGAGGCGGTCGTCGGCGCGGGCACGGTCGTCTCGGCCGCCGGGGTCGCCGACGCCGTGGGCGCCGGAGCGCGGTTCCTCGTGAGCCCCGGGTGGACCGAGCGGCTGCTCGACGCGATGCGGGCGTCCGGCGTCCCCTTCCTGCCGGGCGTCTCCACCACCTCGGAGGTCGTCGCCCTCCTCGAACACGGGGTGCGGGACATGAAGTTCTTCCCCGCCGAGGCGGCGGGCGGCGTCCCGTACCTGAAGTCCCTCGCGGGCCCCCTCCCCCACGCCCGCTTCTGCCCCACCGGCGGCATCTCCCCCGCCTCCGCCCCCGCCTACCTGTCCCTGCCCAACGTCGGCTGCGTCGGCGGTACGTGGATGCTGCCCCCCGACGCCCTCGCGGCCCGCGACTGGGCCCTGATCGAGTCCCTCGCGCGCGGGGCGGCGGGACTGCGACGGGGGCCGGGAGTACCCGTCAGCGGGCGGGACCGGTGAACTCCACGCCGACGTGGTCGGTCACCGGGCGGTAGCCGAGGCGCTGGTAGAGGGCGTTGCTGGTGGGGTTGGCCAGGTCCGTGAAGAGCAGGACCCGGCCGGTGCCGGCGGCGAGGACGGCACGGCTGACGGCGGTGGTGACGCCGGCCGCGTAGCCGCGACGGCGGTCGGCGGGCGGGGTGTGGACGAGGTGGACGCGCGCCTGGCCCTCGATGGTGCGCGAGACGGCGGCCATCGAGACCGGACGGCCGTCGGGGGCCTCCCAGAGGTGCAGCCGCCCCTCGGTGATCCGCTCCGTGACGAAGCCGGTGTAGTCCTCGGCGGGCTCCTCCCCGATGGCCACCGCGAACTCCCGCGTCCACCCGGCGACGAGCGGCACGTCCGCCTCGACCGCGAGCCTTCCCCTGCCCTCCGGCGCAGGGTCCGGCGGGGTCAACTCGCCCAGCCGGAACAGCCTCATCCGCCCGGTGACGCGCCACGGCCGTGCGCACGCCGCCGCGTACGCCTCGACTGCGGCCGTCTCGCCGCGCACGGCGACCGGGCCCCCGGAGGCCGGGCTCCCGGCGATCGAGCCCCCGGCAGCCGGTGCGCCTCCCGAGGGAACGAGCGCGTCGGCCTCGGCCGCGAGGGCACGGGCCGCCTCCTCCGTCGTCACCCCGAGGTCGAGGCCCGCGGCCGGGGAGTGGGCGAGCACACCCGTGACCCGGCCATCGGGCTCCTCCCACCAACCGAGGCGTTCCGCCCGGCCCATCAGGGTCAGCACGGCGGTGTTGCGGTCGGGCTCGGCGGCCAGGTGCCGCGCGGCGGCGGCACGGAAGGCATCGGCGTCCTCGGTGAAGTGCCAAGTCATGACCGGATGGTGGTACGCGGACGGGGCCCGCGCCACCCGTTTACCCGGGGCGATGCCGACCCGGCGGCAGAACACCCGCCGGGTCCCGTCCGGAAAACGGCGCCGTCTGCCCTACGGGCGGGACCTGGCCCCGCAGGTGGGAGGTGCCGTTGAGGAGTCGTACGGCAGTGGGGCACCTCCCGCGCCCGAAGGGCCACGGGGGACCGTGGCGGCCGACGGCGACGCGGTGAGCGTGCCAGTCGCTGCGAGCCCTGCCCCGCGGGCGGGCTCAGCCCCGCAGGTGGGAGGTGTCGTTGAGGAGGCGTACGGATGCGTTGCCGTCGGCGTAGTAGGCGACGGCGGAGAGCGAGGCCGCGGAGAGCTCCATGCGGAACAGGGATTCCGGCGGGGCGCCGAGGGCGAGTCTGACCAGGGTCTTGATCGGCGTGACGTGGGTGACGAGGAGGACGGTCCTGCCCGCGTACGCGGCGGCCAGCCGGTCCCGGGTCGCGGCGACGCGGCGGGCGACGGTCGCGAAGCTCTCGCCCCCGCCGGTCGGCGCGGCCTTGGCCGAGGCCAGCCAGGCGTCGAGGTCCGCCGGGTACTTCTGCCGGACCTCGCCGAACGTCAGCCCCTCCCAGGCGCCGAAGTCGGTCTCCCGCAGTCCCTGCTCGATCCGCACGTCGAGGCCGAGCCGGGCGGCGACGGCCGCCGCCGTCTGACGGCACCGGGTGAGCGGCGAGCTGACGATCTCCTGGACGGTGCCCCGGGCGGCGAGCGCCTCCGCGACGGCTTCCGCCTGCCGCAGTCCGGCCGCCGACAGCTCGGGGTCGCTCCCCCCGCTTCCCGAGAACCGCTTCTCGGGCGTGAGCGCCGTCTCCCCGTGCCGGAGCAGCACGAACGTCGCCGGCGCCCCCATGTCGGGCCCGGCCCAGCCCTGGGCCGGGGCGGCGGCCTCCGGCCGTACGGGCGCGGCGCCGTCGCCCTGCGCGGAGGCCGGGGCGGTCGGGGGCGCGGGCGCGTGGGAGCGCGCGGCGTGGCCGGTGGGGGCCGCGGCGCCCGCCTCGGCCTCGAAGTCACCCGAGGCGGTGACGGCCTCGGCGGCGAACAGGCCGTCGTCGTGGCCGGTGTCCTGGTCGGCGGCGGGGGTCGCCGGGCGCGGTGCGGCGCCCGGCCAGGCGCCGGAGCCCGTGGCCGTACCGCCGGGGCCGCCGGTCGTCCCGGCGGCGGTGGCCAGTGCGGCGCGGGCCCTGGCCGCGCCCGCCGCGGCGTCGCCGGGAGGGCCCGCGGGGGGCGGGGTGGCGGCGTTGCGGGCGGCGGAGGCGTCGAGGGCGGCCGTCGAGCCGGAGGGTTCCCAGCGGCGGCCGAGCTTGGCCGCGTCCATGGCCTCGTTGGCGAGGCGGTCGGCGTGCTTGTTGCGCTCGCGGGGGATCCACTCGTAGCGGACGCGGCCGGCCGGGAAGACGCGGCCGGCCTCGGCCGCGAGCGGCTTCATGTCGGGGTGCTTGATCTTCCAGCGGCCGGACATCTGCTCGACGACGAGCTTGGAGTCCATGCGGACGTGGACGGTGGCGTCGGGGAAGAGCTCCCTGGCCGCCTTCAGACCCGCGACCAGGCCCTTGTACTCGGCGACGTTGTTCGTCGCCACGCCGATGTACTCGGCCGCCTCCGCGAGCGTCTCGCCCGTGGCCGGGTCCAGGACCACGGCGCCGTATCCGGCGGGCCCCGGGTTGCCCCGGGAGCCTCCGTCCGCCTCGACGATCAGCTCGCGCGAAGACGTCATTACAGACCGGACTCCGAGGTGCGGACGAGGATGCGGCGGCAGTTCTCGCAGCGGACGACCGCGTCCTTGGCGGCGGCGCGGACATCGTTGAGCTCGGTGATGTTGAGCTCGATGTGGCAGCCCTCGCACTTGCGCTGGTACAGCCGGGCCGCGCCGACGCCGCCCTGCTGCTCGCGGAGCTTCTCGTACAGCTTGAGGAGGTCGGCGGGGACGGTGCCCGCGACGACCTCGCGCTCCTTGGTGACCGTGCCGGCCTCGGTGTCCAGCTCGGCCTGGGCGGCGTCGCGGCGGGCGGTGGCGTCGTCGCTCTTGGCCTGCACGGCGGAGACGCGCTCGGTGAGCTCGGTGACGCGCTCCTGGAGGGACTCGCGGCGTTCCATGACCTCCAGGACGATCTCCTCGAGGTCGCCCTGGCGCTTGGCGAGCGAGA
The DNA here is from genome assembly GCF_044754405.1 of Streptomyces sp. NPDC093089. Taxonomy (NCBI): domain Bacteria; kingdom Bacillati; phylum Actinomycetota; class Actinomycetes; order Kitasatosporales; family Streptomycetaceae; genus Streptomyces; species Streptomyces sp. NPDC093089. Next base: position 67,889 of record NZ_JBIVPA010000024.1, on the reverse strand, counting down.
CGATCTCGCGCTGGAGGTTCTCCAGGTCCTTCGGGGAGGAGACGGCGCCGGAGTCGAGGCGCTGCTGGTCGCGGACGGCGCGCTGGCGCACCTGGTCGACGTCCTGCTCGGCCTTGGTCTGCTCGCGGCCGCAGTCGCTCTCCTCGGTCTGCGCGGCGACGAGCAGGTCGCGCAGCTGGGTGAGGTCCTTGGTCAGCGCCTCGATCTCGGCGTGCTCGGGCAGCGAGCGGCGCTTGTGGGCGAGCTGCTGGAGGCGAACGTCCAGGGCCTGGACGTCGAGGAGGCGGATCTGGTCGGCGGGCGCGGCGTTCAGTTGGGGGCTCCAGGAGAGGTGTGGTGGGAGGACCAGGGGTCGGTGACCGTCTTCGAGACGTGGACGCGGAGGTCCCAGCCGTGGCGGTCGGAGATCGAGTCGAGCTGGGCGGCGGCCTGCTCGCACCAGGGCCACTCGGTCGCCCAGTGGGCGGCGTCGACCAGGCCCAGCGCGGACTGCTGGGTCGCTTCGGAGACGGGGTGGTGGCGCAGGTCGGCGGTGAGGAAGGCATCCACGCCCGCGGCGCGTGCGGCGCCGAAGAGGCTGTCGCCGGAGCCGCCGCTGACGGCGACGCGGCGCACGGTCATGCCGGGGTCGCCGGCGACCCGGATGCCCTGCGCGGTGGCGGGCAGCCGCGCGGCGGCGCGGACGGCGAACTCGGCGAGGGTCTCGGGGCGGTCGAGCTCGCAGATCCGGCCGAGGTTGTTCTCGGGGACGAGGGGCCCGGTGACGCGGAGGTCCAGCGCGCCGGCGAGGGCGTCGGAGACGCCGGGGTCGGCGGTGTCGGCGTTGGTGTGCGCGACGTGGAGGGCGATGTCGTGCTTGATCAGCGTGTGCACGACGCGGCCCTTGAAGTGGCCGGCCGCGACCGTCGTCGTCCCGCGGAGGTAGAGCGGGTGGTGGGTGACGACCAGGTCGGCGCCGAGGGCGATCGCCTCGTCGGCGATGTCCTGGACGGGGTCGACGGCGAAGAGCACGCGGGTGACCTCGGCGTCGGGGTCGCCGCAGACGGTGCCGACGGCGTCCCAGGACTCGGCCCGCTCTGGCGGCCAGAGGGCGTCGAGCTCGGCGATGACTTCAGACAGACGGGGCACGGAGGAAAGGCTACCTGTCCTCCGTGCCCCCTTGCTCTGGCCGGAGTCCCGGCCTGTGGACAACCTCGTCCGGACCTACTTGACCAGGTCCTCGCGCAGGTCGTCGAGGACGCTGTTCGCCGCGGTGACGCCGAGGCCGAGGTACCAGGTCTCGTCCGGGACGTCCTTGGCCCGGCCGGCCTTGACGGCCTCGAGGTTCTTCCAGAGCGGGTTGGCCTGGGCGGTGTCCTTCTTGGTGGCCTTGGCGTCGCCGTACACGCCGGTGAAGATCCAGTCGGCGTCGGCGTCGTCGATCTTCTCGGGGCTGATCTCGGCGGCGAGCTCATTGATCTGCTGGTTCTTCGGCCGGGGCAGGCCGGCGTCCTCCAGGATCGTGCCGATGAAGGAGGCCTTGGCGTAGAGGCGGATCTTGCCGGGGAGGTAGCGGACCATCGAGACCGTCGGCTTGTCCGGGCCGATGTCCGTCCCCAGCTGCTTCGCCCTGGTCTCGTACGCGGCGAGCTTCGCCTTCGCCTCGGCGGTCCTGTCGAGCGCGGCGGCGTTGAGGAGGTAGTTCTCCTTCCAGGTGAAGCCCGGGCGGATGGAGAACACGGTCGGCGCGATCTTCGACAGCTCGTCGTACTTGTCGGCGGCGCGGAGCTGGCTGCCGAGGATGAGGTCGGGCTGGAGCTCGGCGATGGCCTCCAGGTTGAGGTTGTTGATGGTGCCGACGGACTTCGGGGCGCCGGCGTCCTTCTTCAGGTAGCCGGGGATGCCGTCGTCTCCCTCGGAGGGGGCGTAGCCGACGGGCTGGACGCCGAGGGAGACGACGTTGTCGAGCTCGCCGACGTCGAGGACGACGACCCGCTTGGGGGCGGCCTTGAGCTCCGTCCTGCCGAGGGCGTGGGTGAGGGTGCGCGGGAACTGCCCGGCCTGCGCGTCGGTGCCCATGGCCGCGGTCTTGGCGGCGGCGTCGCCGAAGTCCTTGCCGCCCGTGGCGACGTCCTTCTTCTTGGCGGTGTCCCCCTTCGCGGCGGGGTCGGCGGGCCCGTCGCCCCCTCCGCAGGCCGCGAGCGAGAGCGCGGCGGCGAGGGCGACGGCGGCGGCGGTGCCGCGGCGGCGGAGGGACATGAGAAGGCTCCTGTACGGGTCGTCCTGGCGGAGGCTCAGACTCCGCTTAGGTTCGCCTTACCTTACTCACCATGGGTCACTCCAGCACAACCGCCCCCGCACCCTCGGTCGAACCGCCGCACGACCACCCTTATGTGTGAAGTGACCCGGCTCGTGTTGTTCGGCTGGAAGCGCGAAAACTAGCTTCGTGGCCGGAGGTGACGAGTCGATGACAGCGTGTGCCATCGAGACCGCGGCCGAGGACGACGACCGCGACAGGGACACCGGGTGGCCGACGGGGTTCACGATCACGGCGAACGGCGCGTACGCGGCCAGGCTCGCGGGCGCCGGGAACGCCCTGTACGTGGAGCGGTGGACCCTCGACGGCCCGGAGCCGTACGCCGTTCCGCTCCCCCTCGACCAGCCGGAGGAGCCGGGCACGCGGCTGCTGCCCCTCGCGGACGGCCGGGTCCTCGTCGCCCGCCGGGTGGACGGACGGCGGAACACGTTCTCGCTGCTCTACCCCACCGGCCCCGCCACCGGTGAGCTCCAGCTCGGCGCGGTGGAGGCACCCGGCTCCGAGCACCTGGTGCTCCTGCCGCCCGCGCCCGACGGCATCCGCGCGTACGCGATGTGCGTCGGCCCCGACACGACCACCCTGTGGCTGGTGGCGGGCGGGGCCTTCGGCCCCGAGCGGGTCGCCGAGGTCGAGGGCCGCTGCTCGGGCGGGGTGTGGCTCGACCGCGCGGGCCGGATACTCGCCCTCGACCGGCGGCTCGACGACGGACCGGTGAAGGCCGTCGCCGTCGACCTGGAGCGGGGCGGGGAGGCGACGCCGCTGCTCCAGATCACCGAGGACAGCGACGACCGGCTGCTCCTCGCCGACCCGGACAGCGGGCTGCTCCTCATCCGCTCCGACGCGCCGTCCCCGGGGCACGACCGGCTCGGCTGGGGCGTCCTCGGCAGCCTGCTGCCGGTGCGCTTCCCCGAGTGCCTGCGGCTCGACGACGCGGCGGTGACGCCGTTCGCGGTCCAGCCCGGCCAGGTGCTGATGCCGGAGAGCTGCGCGGTGGCGCTGCGGATCGACGCGGCGGGCGGGAGCTGGGTGGGCACCTGGCAGCCCTCGTCCCGCCGACTGGGCCAACTGGCCGCCCCCGCGGGCTGGCTGGCCGGGGCGGGCCTGTGGACGGCCGGGGGCCTGCTGCGGCTGCCGTACGCGACGGCCGAGGTCCCGTGCGGCCTCGCCGACGTCGAGCCCCCGCCGGAGCCCGCTCCCGAGCCGGCCGTCACCGCCGAGGAGCCCCGGGTCTGCCGTCCGGTGCCTTTGCAGCAGGCTCCTCTGACGGACCGCAGGCCGGCTGGCTAGACTCACTGGCCGCACAGCAGCAAGAGACACGTACGGGGTGAGTTCGACCATGTCGGAAGCAAGCATGGAGGGTACGGAGCCGAACGGCTCCGGGAAGCACCGGGGCGAGGCCTCTCCGGCGGAGGACTCCACGTCCTCGCCGCACGGCCGGCACCGCCGCGAGGCCGACGCCCACGCGCGGTGACGGAGAACGGCGAAGGGCCCCGGGGCCTCCCCCGGGGCCCTTCGCCTTCCCCCGACCCGGCGTCCCCACACCGGGTGTTCCCACCGCCGGACGTTTTTACGACCCGGCGTCACCACGCCCCGGTTCACCACCGCCGGACGTCCCCACGACCCGGCGTCACCACAACACGGCGCCACCGCCGCCGGACGTCCCCACGACCCGGCGTCACCACAACCCGGCGCCACCGCCGCCGGACGTCCCCACGACCCGGCGTCCCCGCCGCCGGGCCCTCGCCACCTCCGCGGCTCAGTCCTTCTTCAGGCCCAGCACCTCCGTCGCGGCGAAGGTCTCGCCCGCCGGGCGGGTCGCGTAGTGCGGGGTCAGCACGGCGTCGAGCTCCTCGTAGGTGAACGCCTCCTTGGCCGTGTCGAACTTGGCGGAGACCCGGGGCCGTTCCACGACGGCCACCATCCCGCCGTGCACGACGAGCAGCTGGCCGTTGACCCCGGCCGCCGCGGGGGAGGCCAGATAGCCGACGAGCGGCGCCACGTGCTCCGGGGACAGCGGGTCGAGCTCCCCCTCACCGGCCGGCTCGGCGAAGCCCGCGAAGACGTCCTCGGTCATCCGGGTCCGGGCGCGGGGGCAGATCGCGTTGGCGGTCACCCCGTACCGGGCGAGCGCGAGCGCCGATGAGGTCGTCAGGCCCACGATGCCGCCCTTGGCCGCCGCGTAGTTGGGCTGTCCGGCCGAGCCGGCGAGGAAGGCCTCGGACGAGGTGTTGACGATCCGGCCGTAGACGCCGGTCTCGCCCGCCTTGGAGCGGCCCCGCCAGTGCACCGCGGCGAAGTGGGTGGTGTTGAAGTGGCCCTTGAGGTGGACCCGTACGACGGAGTCCCACTCGTCCTCGCTCATCGAGAAGACCATCCGGTCGCGCAGGATGCCCGCGTTGTTGACCAGGACGTCCAGCTTCCCGAACTCGCTCACCGCCAGGTCGACCAGGCCCCGGGCCGTCTCGAAGTCGGACACGTCGCCGAGGTGGGCGACCGCGCGCCCGCCGGCCGCGCGGATCTCCGCGGCGACCTCCTCGGCGGGCGCGGCGGAGGCCTCGCCCGAGCCGTCGCGGCCGGGCTGCCCGTAGTCGTTGACGACGACGGCTGCACCGAGCCGGGCGAGTTCGAGCGCCTCGGCGCGGCCGAGTCCCCGTCCGGCGCCGGTGACGATCGCGCTCAAGCCCTCCAGGGGGAGTGACATCTCGCAGCAGTCCTCTCAGATCTCGATGCAGGTGCGGAGTGCCGTGCCCGTACGCATCTGCTCCAGTGCCTCGTTGATCCCCGCGAGCGGTACGCGGTGGGTGATGAGCGACTCCAGGTCGACGCGGCCGGCCCGCCAGAGCGCGATGGTCCGCTCGTACGAGGTGAGCACGTCCCCGCCGCCGTACATGGAGGGCAGGATCCGCTTCTCGTCGAAGAACAGCTCGAACATGTTGAGCTGGAGGTTGTCGTCGAGGGCGCCGGCGCCGACGATGCAGAGGGTGCCGCCGCGCCGGGTCGTGTCGTAGGCGGTGCGGGCGGTGGCGGACTTGCCGACGACCTCGAAGACGTAGTCGAAGCCCTCGCCGCCGGTGACGCGCTGCTTGGCGTCGGCGAGCGCGTCCGGGGCGACCGCCTCGGTGGCGCCGAACCTCAGCGCGGCCTCGCGCCGGGACTCGACGGGGTCGACGGCGACGATCTGGGCGGCGCCCTGGAGCTTGGCGCCCTGGATCGCGGAGATGCCGACGCCGCCGCAGCCGATGACGGCGACCGAGGAACCGGCCTCCACCTTCGCGGTGTTGATGGCCGCGCCGAGACCCGTGGTGACGCCGCAGCCGATGAGGGCCGCGATGTCGAAGGGCACGTCGTCGGGGATGGGGACGGCGCAGCCCGCGTCGACGACGACCTCCTCGGTGAAGGTGCCGGTGCCGGCGAAGCCGAAGACGTCGCCGCCGGGGCGCTTGAAGTTGGGCGTGCCGGCGTTCATGAAGCCGGCCAGGCAGAGCTGGGTCTGGCCGCGCTTGCAGGCGGGACAGGTGCCGCAGGCGGGCAGCCAGCAGAGCAGGACGCGCTGGCCCGGGGTGAGGTGGGTGACACCGTCGCCGATGTCGAGGATTTCGCCCGCGCCCTCGTGGCCGGGGACGAAGGGGGCGGGCTGCGGCAGGACGCCGCTCATCGCGGAGACGTCGGAGTGGCAGAGCCCGGTGGCCCGGACGCGGATCCGCACCCTGCCGGGGCCGAAGCCCACCGCCTCGACGTCGTCGACGACCTCGAGTTTGTCCTGGCCGATCTCGTGCAGTACGGCTGCGCGCATGGGTGCGGCTCCAATCGGTACGGATCTGCTCGGTACGGATCTCTACTCGGTACGGATCCCGTCGGTGCGGATCCGCGGGTCAGGAGTGCTCGACGACGGTGTCGGCGAGTACGGGGGCGTCGTCGCGCTCCACGGCGGTGACCGTCACCTGGACGGTGCCCTCGCCGGCCCACATCCGGACCCGGAGGGTCTCGCCGGGGAAGACGACGCCGGCGAAGCGGGTGCGGTAGGCGCGGACCCGGGTGACGTCACCGTCGAGCAGGGTGTCGACGACGGCCTTGAGGGTCATGCCGTACGAGCAGAGGCCGTGCAGGATCGGCCGGTCGAAGCCGGCGAGCTTGGCGAACTCCGGGTCGGCGTGGAGCGGGTTCCAGTCGCCGGACAGCCGGTAGAGCAGGGCCTGTTCCTCGCGGATCGGCCGTTCGGCGACGGCGTCGGGCTCCCGTTCCGGGACCGGGAGGCGTTCGGAGGGCCCGCGGTCGCCGCCCCAGCCGCCCTCGCCGCGGACGAAGATCTGGGCGTCGCTGGTCCAGAGCGGCCCTTCGTCGTCGGCGGCCTCGGTGCGCAGCACGAGGACGGCGGCCTTGCCCTTGTCGTACACGGCGGCGACGCGGGAGGTGGAGACGGCCCGGCCGCCGGTGGGGACGGGCCGGTGGAGTGTGACCGACTGGCCGCCGTGGAGGACGGCGGCGAGGTCGATGTCGATGCCGGGGGCAGAGAGTCCGCCGACGACCCCCATGCCGGCGCCCGCGACGGTGGCGAAGCTGGGCAGGACGTGGAGCCGGGACTCCAGGGTGTAGCGGAGTTCGTCGGGGTCGGTCGCGGGTGTGCCCGCGCCGAGTCCCAGGTGGTAGAGCTGGACGTCCTTGTGGTCCCAGGAGATCTCGGCGCTGCGGGGTTCGGCGGCGACGGCCTTGGCGGGGTCGATCGGCATCGGGCTGCTGCTCCTCGTGGGCGCGTGTTTCCTCGTGGGCGAGGTGGCGGGGAGAGACCTCGATGCGACCGTCCGCACCGTCGGTCGCACCGAGGCCGTGCGGGACCGTCCCGGACGCGGCCGTTCTAGAACGCGTTCTAGGTCGGTGGATCTCATGTATAGCCGAGGCAAAGGGAGTTGGGAACCCTCCCGACATCGCCTGCCTGACGGTACGTCAGAAAGCTGCATGAGGGGGCGGAGAACTCCCGGCCGACACGACGACGCCCCGCCCGTGGCAACGGCCACGGGCGGGGCGGCAAGGGATCAGGACCGGGTCGGGCCCGGGTGCGGACTCCGGTCCGGGTTCAGGCTCCGGTTCGGACGGCCGGCCCGCCGGGGGCCGTACGCCGGACCACTGCTCGGCGCCGTACTCCTCGAAGCGCTCCGCCCCGGTGAACCGGCCGAGCGCCGCCGCACACGCGGTCTAGCGCTGCGCCCGCCACGTGCCTGCGGCCCCACCGGCGGTGGTGACCAGGGCAACGAGCCGTCCCGGAATGCGCTGTACGGTCAAGTGCAGCCCACCGAGGCGGAGTTCGATTGCGGGGCGGGTGGATGTGGACGACATGGCGCTCTCCCTGTTCGACGAGATGAAGCGACGTTCCGAGGTGGTGCCCACGTGGTGCCACAGATCGTAACCATCGCTATCCGCGCATTGATCGGAGCCTGAAAGCAGGGGGGGTGCATACGTCTGAGCTGGCGGGTTCGCCGGAGTGCCGGTGGGTCCGGCGGACCGACCGGCAGTTGCGCAACACTCAAGCCGGGCAGTTCGGCAGCGCCGACCTGCCACATCCTTCGATCATGATGCGCTGGCGCATGCCGGGTCCGGTCCTGCGAGGAGGTGCCCCCGTACCGCGTAGCCCCCGCCCCCGTGCCCGGTACGCGGAGGCCGTGCACCGCCGGTCCGTGGTGGGCGCCGCCCGGCCGCCGCTGGACAGGCCCCAACGGGTCTCCCGACATAACCTGTTCCTCGTGACCGAGATGCCGCAGGACCACCGCCCGGCGAAGTCCGTCCGCGTCCTCCTCGCCGAGGACCGGGGCATGGTGCGCGGGGCGCTGGCCCTGCTGCTCGGGATGGAGCCGGACATCGAGGTCGTCGCGCAGGTCGGGCGGGGCGACGAGGTCGTGGACGCCGCGCTGGTCGCGCGGCCCGACGTGGCGCTCCTCGACATCGAGCTGCCGGGGCGCAGCGGGTTCGACGCCGCCGCCGACCTGCGGGACGAGGTGCCGGACTGCCGGGTCCTGATCCTCACGACCTTCGGCCGCCCCGGTCATCTGCGGCGGGCGATGGAGGCCGGGGCGGCGGGGTTCCTGGTGAAGGACGGGCCAGTGGAGGAGCTGGCCGAGGCGGTCCGGCAGGTGCTGCGGGGCGAGACGGTCGTCGACCCGGCCCTCGCGGCCGCCGCGCGGCGGCAGGAGGACCGGCCGTAGGACGACGGGGCGGGGCCGGGCCGCTCGCGGCGGGCCTACAGGCCCTCGGTCCGGGCCGCCGTCCGCTGGGCCTCGAAGTTCTTCACGTAGGCGTCGAAGACGGTCGCGTCCTCGTACTTGAGCAGGGTCTCGTCGTTGTAGCGGAGCGCCGTCGTCGTGTAGGTGTGGCTGCCGGTGAAGACGATCTTCTTGTTCACGCCGCCGTAGTACGTGCCCTCGATCAGCAGGTACTTGGTGTGGGAGTCGGAGCCGCCGCGCTTGTCGTTGTCGAGCTGGTGCAGGGTGATGCGGCCCTTGCCCGTGACCGGCCTGGTCAGCCAGTTGGCCACCTGCCCCATGGGCTTGTCGTCGGTGGTCCAGTTGTCGAGCGAGCGGTAGACGATCTCGATGTCGCAGCCCGCGTCGGCGAGCTCCCACAGCTTCTTGGCGACGTCGGTGCGGGTGGTGTGGCCCTGGGCGATGCGGATCTTCGTCCGGCCGTCGCTCGTGCCGAAGCCGGCGGAGTTGCCGCCGCAGGAGTCCGGGGTGCCGACCGGCGCCACCGTGCCGAGGATGTTGACGACGGTGTCCGAGCCGGACCTCGGGAAGAAGTAGACCTTCGCCTTGCCGGCCTGGGTGTCGTGGGCGTAGTCGGCGACCTGCGGGATCTGTCCGGCGGCGGCGGCCGCGAGATCGCCGAAGTACTGCCCGTACGCGCCGAACAGGGTGGTGTTGCCGACGACGGTGAGCGCGTCGTTCCACCAGTCGTCGGTGTCCTGGCTCGTGAGGTTCCCGGAGCCCTGCACGACGACGTCGTCGACCGCGACGTCGCCCTTGCCCCTGGTACGGGAGAACAGGAAGAACTTGTTGTGGTTGACGTTGTCGTACGTGCCGTTCGGGTCCGCCTCCGTGGTGCCCGGGTCCAGGGCCAGGCAGGCCTCCTCCGGCTTGCAGGTCCGCACCCAGGAGTCGGGGCTGCCCGCCGGGTCCGCCAGCCGGGTCTTCAGCGTTTCGAGCCCCGTGGACCGGCTGTCGGCGTCGACGACGACCTGGACGGTGACGCCCCGCTTGTGGGCGTCGCCCAGCTTGTTCGCCAGGTACACCGACTGGAAGAGGTAGAGGGAGATCCGGATGGACGACCCCGCCTCGGCGCCGTCGACGAGGTCCCCGAGGTGAAAGAGGATCCGCCCCCGCGCGGCGGCGTCGGTGCTGTTCGGGTCGTTGAACAGGGCGCCGGTGGTCACCGCCAGGACCGGCTCCGCCGAGGCCGAGGGCGCGACCGTCAGGGCGGCACCGACGGCGAGCGCGGTCACGGCCGTCCGGAACCTGTACCCGCTCGCGCCCTTGCCGCCGTGCTGCTTGTCGTTCTTGATCGATATCACCCGGGCATTGTCACCCGGCGCGCTCGGCCTCCTTCGGGAGCCGGACCAGCATCAGCACCGAGGCCGCCACGAGGATCCCGGCCGAGACGCGGAAGGCCAGGGCGTACCCCGGGACCAGGTACGAGGAGTCCGGGCCGCCGATCAGGGAGTACTCGGAGAACGCGACGGGGGCCGGCAGGCCGCCCGACGCCGCGATCGTGGAGAGGACCGAGAGTCCGAGCGCGCCGCCCATCGTGCGGGAGGTGTTGACGAGGCCGGAGACGAGGCCCGCGTCGCCCGGTTCCGCGTGCGAGGTGGCGAGCGTGGCCAGCGGGGTGGTGGCCAGGCCGAGGCCCACCATCATCACGACGCCGGGGCCGAGGATCGTCCCGAGGAAGGTGCCGTCGACCGTCAGCGTCGACTGCCAGGCGAAGCCGGCCGCCCCGATGAGCGCGCCCGCCACGGCGACGTTCCGGGCGCCGAGCGCCGGCATCAGGCGCGGGGCCAGCTTGGAGCCCAGGATGACGCTGAGGGAGCTGGGGACGAGCGCGAGGCCGGCCTGGATCGGGGTGTGTCCGAGGACGTTCTGCGCGTACACCGTCATGAAGTACCACATGCCGAAGGAGCTCGAACCGCACAGCAGGATCGCCACGTTGGCAGCCGACACGGCCCGGTTGCGGAAGATCTTCAGCGGCATCAGCGGTGCCTGCGTGCGCGCCTCGACGGCGACGAAGACGCCGAGGAGGGCGAGGCCGCCGAGGAGCGTCAGGAGGGTGGCCGGGTCGGTCCAGCCCGCCTCCTCGGTCTGGACGATGCCGTACGCGAGGGTGGCGAGGCCGCCGGTGACGAGCACGGCGCCCGGCAGGTCGAGGTGACGGCCGCCGGTGCCGGTGGGGCCCTCGCGGAGCCAGAGCAGGGCGGCGGCGAGGACGAGGACGCCGATGGGGACGTTGATGAGGAGGACCCAGCGCCAGGAGAGCAGGTCGACCAGGAGGCCGCCGACGAAACCGCCCGCGGCGCCGCCCGCCGCGCCGACCGCCGTCCAGGTCCCGATGGCCCGGGTCCTGGCCGGCCCGGCCTCGACGGCGCCGGTGACGAGGGTCAGCGTGGTGGGCGAGAGGAGCGCGGCGCCGAGGCCCTGCACGGCGCGGGCGCCGATCAGGTACTGGCCCTCCGGGGCGATGCCGCCGACGACGGACGCTCCGGTGAAGAGCCCGAGCCCGAGCAGGAACATCGCCTTCCGCCCGAAGACGTCCGCGGCCCGGCCGCCGAGCAGCATGAAGCCGGCGAAGGCGATCGAGTACGCGCTGACGACCCACTGCAGTCCCAGCGCGGTGAGGCCGAGGTCGTTCCGCATGGACGGCAGCGCGACGTTCACGACGGAGACGTCGAGGACGACGAGGAACTGCGCGGCGCAGGCGGTCAGGACGACCAGCCACGGGCGGGGCGTGCGGGGGGAGGAGGGCGTGGTGGTGTCGCTCGTGGCGGAGTCGTTCTGCGGCATGGATGTCATGGTCACAGACCGGTCGGGACCCGTACATGGGGATTCCGCCCTACGACCTCCGGACCCCTTTCGCCGGCCCCGGCCGCAACGTCACTCCGCCCGGAGGCCTCCCCCGAGGCCCCCGAGGCCTCCCCCGAGGGCTCCCCCGCTGCCCTCCCTGCCTCCTCTATGCCTTCCGCAGCAGCGTCACCACCGCCGCCCCGCCCAGGCCGATGTTGTGCGCGAGCCCGACCCGCGCCCCCGTGACCTGCCGTGGCCCCGCCTCGCCGCGCAGCTGCCACACCAGCTCGGCCACCTGCGCGAGGCCGGTCGCGCCGAGCGGGTGGCCCTTGGAGATGAGGCCGCCGGAGGGGTTCACGACCCAGCGTCCGCCGTAGGTGGTGGCGCCGGACTCGACGAGCTTGCCGGAGGCGCCGTCCTCGCACATGCCGAGCGCCTCGTAGGTGAGCAGCTCGTTGACGGAGAAGCAGTCGTGGAGTTCGACGACGTCGACGTCCTCGATGCCGAGCCCGGAGCGCTCGTACGCCTGGCGGGCGGCGGCCCGGGACATGGGGCGGCCGACGGCGTCGATGCAGGAGCCCGAGGCGAAGGACTCCTCGGTGTCGGTGGTCATGGCCTGGCCGGCGATCTCCACCGCGCGCCCGCGCAGCCCGTGCTCGTCGACGAAGCGCTCGGAGACGACGAGGGCGGCCGCCGCGCCGTCGGAGGTGGGCGAGCACTGGAGCTTGGTGAGGGGCCGGTGGACGGTCTTCGCGGCGAGGATCTCGTCGACCGTGTAGACGTCCTGGAACTGGGCGTTGGGGTTGTTCGCCGAGTGCTGGTGGTTCTTGGCGCCGACGGCCGCGAGCTGCACCTCGGTCGTCCCGTACCGCTCCATGTGCTCGCGGGCGGCGTTGCCGAAGATCTGGGCGGTGGGCGGGGACGTCTCGAAGCCGTGCGCGGCCGCCATGATCCCGTAGTGCCGGGCGACGGGGGAGGTCGCGAAGTCCCCGGCGCCCGACCCGCCGCCGAGGGCGCCCCTGGTCATCTTCTCGAAGCCGAGGGCGAGGACGCAGTCGGCGATGCCGCCCTCGACGAACTGGCGGGCGGTCATGAGGGCGGTGGAGCCGGTCGCGCAGTTGTTGTTGAGGTTGTAGACGGGGATGCCGCTGAGCCCCAGTTCGTAGACGGCCCGCTGTCCGGCGGTGGAGGCCTGGAAGCAGTAGCCGACGGCCGCCTGTTCCACGGTCTCGTACGGGATTCCGGCGTCGGCGAGGGCGGCGGTGCCGGCTTCCTTCGCCATGTCCCAGTACTGCCAGTCCCGGGTCTCCGGCTTCTCGAACTTCGTCATCCCGACGCCGACGACGTACGCCTTGGTGGTCATCGCGGGTCCCCCTCAGTCTCTCGGCAGGCCGAGCAGGCGCTCGGCGACGACATTGAGCTGTACCTGTGTGGTGCCGCCCGCGATGGTGAGGCAGCGGGACATGAGCATTCCGTGCAGCGCCCGTTCGCCGGGCCCCTCCCGCAGGGCTCCCTCGGGTCCGAGGAGTTCGAGGGTGAGTTCGGCGACCTTCTGCTGGTGGAGGGTCTGGACGAGCTTGCGGACGCTGGCGCCCGCGCCCGGTTCGAGGCCGGAGACCTGGAGCAGGGTGGTGCGCAGGCCGATGCAGGCGAGGGCGTGCGCCTCGGCGACGAGGCCACCGATCCGGGCGCGGACGGAGCTGTCGTGCCGGCCGGCCCGCTCGATGAGGGCTTCGAGGCCGGTGTCGAAGGCGACCTGGTCGGCCATGTGGACGCGTTCGTTGCCGAGGGTGTTGCGGGCGACCCGCCAGCCGTCGTTCACCTCGCCGACGACGGCGTCGGCGGGGAGGACGGCGTCGTCGAACCAGACCTCGTTGAAGAGGGAGTCCCCGGTGATCTCCTTGAGCGGCCGGATGTCGATGCCTGGGGTGTTCCGCATGTCGACGAGGAAGTAGGTCAGTCCCTGGTGCTTGGGGGCGGCGGGGTCGGTACGGGCGAGGAGGATCCCGTGGTGCGCCCACTGGGCGGCGCTCGTCCACACCTTCTGCCCGGCGATCCGCCAGCGGCCGTCCTCCAGGCGCTCGGCGCGGGTGCGGAGGGAGGCGAGGTCGGAGCCGGCGCCGGGTTCGGAGAAGAGCTGGCACCAGAGCCGTTCGCCGCGCAGGGTCGGGCCGAGGTGCGTCTCCTGCTGCTCGGGGGTGCCGTAGGTGAGGAGCGAGGGGACGACCCACGCGCCGATCCCGAGCCCGGGGAGGGCGATCCCGGCGGCGTCCAGCTCCCGCTGCACGGCGAGCTGCCGGAGCGGGTCCGCGCCGAGTCCGTAAGGCTCCGGGAGGTGCGGGGCCGCGTAGCCGGTGGGGGCGAGGGCGCGCCGGGCGGCGGCGGGTTCGAGCCCGACGGCGGGGGCGAGGGCCTCGCGGGCGGCCTCGCGGTACGGATCGGCCTCGGGCGGCAGGTCGAGGCGGAGGCCGCGCCGGACGCCGTCGGCGGCGTGCCGCAGGGCGGTGAGCCGGTGGTGGTCGCCGGTGCCGAGGAGCTGGCGGGCGACGACGGCGCGCCGGAGCAGGAGGTGCGCGTCGTGCTCCCAGGTGAAGCCGATGCCGCCGAGGATCTGGATGCAGTCCTTGGCGCAGGTGTAGGCGGCGTCGAGGGCGGTGGCGGCGGCGAGCGCGGCGGTGAGGGAGCGGACCCCGGCCTCGTCGTCCCCGGCGCGGGCGGCGTCCCAGGTGAGGGCGCGGGCCTGTTCGAGCCGGACGAGCATGTCGGCGCAGAGGTGTTTGACGCCCTGGAACCGTCCGATGGGCCGCCCGAACTGTTCGCGGGTACGGGCGTGTTCGGCGGCGGTCTCGACGGCGCGGGCGGCGGTGCCGCAGGCGTCGGCGGCGAGGAGGACGGCGGCGAGGTCGTGGACGAGGCCGGTGTCGAGGGCGAGTTCGCGCGCGGCGGGCACGTGGGCTGCGCGGGCGGTGAGCCCTCCGGTGGGGCGGGTCGGGTCGGCGCTCTCGTGGGCGCGGACGGTGAGGCCCTGGGTGTCCGTGACGTCGACGGCGAGCCAGACGGAGCCGTCGGCGGTGGCGGCCCGGAGGATCACGAGCGCGGCCTGGCCGCCGCCGAGGACGGGGGGCGGGGTGCCGTCGAGGAGCCAGCCGCTCGCGGTGCGGACGGCGGTGAGGCTGCCGGTGCCGCCGAGCGCGACGGCCGCGATCCGCTCCCCGCCGGCGACCGAGGCGGCCGACTCCCCCTGCCGGGCGCGGTGGAGGAGTTCGGCGGCGAGGACGGAGGGCAGGTACGGCCCGGGCAGCAGGGCCCGGGCGGCCTCCTCCACGACGACGGCGAGGTCCCCGAGCCCGCCGCCCCCGCCGCCGTACTCCTCGGGGAGGTGGAGCCCGAGGAGCCCCTGCCCGACGGCGGCGTCCCAGTAGGCGGGCCGTCCGGCGGAGGCGCCGGGGACGTCCAGGTGTTTGCGGACCTCTTCAGGAGGTACGGCGCGGGTGAGCCAGCCGCGGACGGATCGGGCGAGCTCCCGCTGTTCGTGCGTGATGGCGATGCCCATGCGCCGCAGACTAGAACACGTTCCATTCTGACGGAAGGTCAGGTACGGATCGGAATGCGGGAGGGCGTGCGCCGCGACGAACTCGGGTGAGCCGGCCGACGCCGATCCGGCTGACGAACGGCTCACCCCGGTCCCGGGAGGCCGCTCGGCTACTTCTCCCAGGCCGCGGCGCCGCGCAGGAGGTTGTGGTCGGACAGCCCGGCCGTGCAGGGCAGGGCGTCCCCCTGCACGGTCTTGAACCACTCGTAGCTCAGGAAGACGTAGTCGATCTTGGCGATCTCGGTCGGTACCGCCGTGCAGACCGTGTTCTCGCCGCTGCGGCAGCGGACCGCCGTCGCGGGGCAGTCGACGCCCTCCGTGAACTCCGCCTGGTCGTTCTCGTCGACCTCCTGGAACCGGCCGGTCGCATCCGTCCCGTGGTTGTAGAGAGCGTCCATGTCCGCGTGCTCGGGCAGCTGGTTGAAGTCACCACCGAGGACGACCGGCCCGCCGTCCTGCCGGTCCGCCTCGACGAGCCCGGCCACCGCCGTCACCTGGAGGGACGTGGTGGCGTCATGGGGGTCGATGTGGGTGTTGCAGGCACGCACCGTCCGGCCGTCCAGGGCCGTCTGGGCGCACAGGAGGATGCGGTCCTCCGTCGGGACGTCGGCCACCTCGGGCAGGAACGTCACGGTCCGGGTGCCGGGGACGACCGAGCCCTGTCCCTTCGAGAAGATCGCGAGCCCGAAGCGGCGGTCGGTATCGCCCCACTGGTCACACTTGGAGGCGACGGGCAGCGCCGCACCCCACACCGTGTCGTAGGAGGCCTTTCCGGCGCGCTGCGCCGGGGCCAGGGCGTCACGTATCAGCTTCCACTGCCCGTAGCAGAGCTCCTGGAGCATGACCAGGTCGGAGTCCCAGCTGTCGACCTCCGCGACGAGCCCGGACACCCACGCGGCCCTGGCCGCGCCCTTCTCGGCCTCCGTGGCGGTCTCCGGGTAGAGGGGGCACTTCGCCCCGCACACGTTGTACGAGATGAAGCGCAGCGGCTTCGCGGTCTCCGGCGTGACCTCGTCGGCACGGGCGGTCCCGGTCCCGGCGGCGAGCAGGAGGAGTGCGGAGAAGAGCGCGGCGAGGAGCGCTCTGAACGACACACGCACGGGCACGTCCTTTCATGATCGGTAACAGACGGCGCATCCTCGCACGCGCGCCCGCGGCCCGGGGTGTTGTCAGTGAGGCCTGTCACGATGCCCACAGATCGCGAACGATCACGAGCAGAGGGAATGAACACGCCATGGGCACCTGGGACATCGGTCCGTTCGACAACGACACCGCCGCCGACTTCTCGTACCGCGTGGACGAGGCCCCGGCGGAGAAGCGCGCGGAGGTGCTGCGCGCGGCCTTCGAGGAGGTGATCGCGACGGGCGACGACGACTTCCTGGACTCCTGCTTCGCGGAGAAGGCCGTCGCCTCGGCCGCCCTGCTCTCCGCACAGTGCCCCGGCGGTGATCCGGTCACCACCTCGTACGCCCCGAAGGAGCCCCTGCCCGAGCTCCCGACGGACCTCCGCCCCCTGGCCGTGGCAGCCCTCGACCGCGTACTCGGCCCCGAGTCGGAGCTCCTGGAGCTGTGGGAGGAGTCGAACGGCGAGGAGTGGAAGGCGGGCATACGGAAGCTGCGCGCGGTCCTCTCAGGGGCATGAACGCGCGGACGTTCCGGTGGTGGCGCCCGCCGGGAGGCGGATCCGCCAGGTCGTTCCATCCGGCGATCGCTTCGGGTGCTGCCTGGGGAGGTAGACCGAACTCGGGGTCACAGGGGACGGCCGGCGGGAAGACGGTGTGGTTCGAGTGCGACGCGGAGGGCGCGCGGGGGCAGGCGTAGGGCACGATAGGCGCCCGTAACCGCGTACTCGCCAGTAGGAGCCCATCATGTCCGTGCCCACTCCCGAGATCCTTGCCGCCTTCGAGGCCGCGAAGGGCTTCATGCCCGTCGGGGAGGGCCTCGCGCTGTACGGGGCGGCCACCGAGGCCGCGAAGCTCGGGCTGCCGCTGCTGGAGGTCGGGACGTACTGCGGGCGGTCGACGATCCTGCTGGCCGACGCGGCACGGCAGGCGGGGACGGTCGCGGTGACCGTGGACCACCACCGGGGCAGCGAGGAGCAGCAGCCGGGGTGGGAGTACCACGACCCGACGGTGGTGGACCCGGAGGTGGGCCTCATGGACACGCTGCCGACCTTCCGCCGGACGCTCCACAAGGCGGGCCTCGAAGAGCACGTGGTGGCGGTCGTCGGCCGTTCGCCGCTGGTCGCGAAGGCCTGGGGCGGGCAGCTCGGCCTGGTGTTCGTCGACGGCGGGCACACCGACGAGCACGCCACGAACGACTACGAGGGCTGGGCCCCCAAGGTCGCCCCCGGGGGCCTGCTCGTCATCCACGACGTCTTCCCGAACCCGGAGGACGGCGGCCAGGCCCCGTACCGGATCTACCTCCGCGCCCTGGAGTCGGGCGACTTCGAGGAGGCCTCGGCCACCGACTCGCTGCGGGTGCTCCGCCGCGTGGGCTGAGGCCGGTCGCCGCCGTGCCGCCGCCCGCGCCCGTCCGGGCGCTCCGGGTCAGTACCCGGACGTCACGTAGAGGCAGTTGGTGTAGCTGTAGCCGGGCTCGATCTTCGCCTTGCTGGACTTGGTGTCGCCCGCGCTCGCGGTGCCGGTGGACGTCCGCTTCTGGAGGAAGTGGTAGTCGCCGGCGGGCAGCAGCAGGGTCGCCTTCGGGTACTTCGAGGACGGCCCGGTGCAGGCCTTGACCTTCTCGCCGTTCGAGAAGACCGGACCGGGGTACTTGGTGCAGGTCCCGCACGCCTTGAGGGTGACCTTGCCGGTCATCGGGCCGGTGTAGAGGAGCTCGACCTCGCCGGGGCCGTCGTTGCTCACCACCATGACCATCCTGCCGCCGCCGGGGACGTCCGCCGGGGGCAGGTTCCTGCCGGCCGCCGGTTCCTCGTCGGCGATCTCGGCCGCGATGGCGATCGAGCGGGCGTGCGCCGCCTGCGGGCTGCTCGGGTACGCCTTGGCGTAGTCCGTCATGGTCGTGATCGCGGCGGTGAAGTCCTTGTTCTTGAACTGGAAGGTGCCGCAGGCGAATTCGCCCGTCCGCACCGCGTCGGCGGCCTCCTTCGCGGCGCCCTGGAGCGACGGGTCCGACATGTTGTCGAGGGAGGACCGGAGCGCGCGCAGCTCGACGGTGGTGTCGCAGGGCGCGGAGCCGCCGGTGAGGGCGGTCTTCCGGGTCTTGACCGCCGCGCGGACGGCCGGCTCGACGCGGGTGGCGTGGCTCGACTTCGGGAAGGTCTTCAGGAGTTCGTTGAGGCTCTCGCTGGCGGTCGGGTCGGCCGTCTGCACGCCGAGCGCGGCGGTCCCGCACTCGTAGAGGGACTCGGCGAGCGGATCGTCCGTCTTGGCGGGCCGGGAGCCGAGGAGGTCCTTGTCGACCGTGCCGGCCAGACCCCGCAGGTGCTTCAGCGGCGGGACGGCCTCGCAGTACCGCTTCTTCCCGTACGGGGCGGAGACGGTCGCGTAGTACGCGTCGAGGCGCTCGGGGACCAGCTTCCCGGCCCGCGACCCCGCGTGCCGCGTGCCGAGGTCCTCGTACGCGGAGAGCGCCGTGCGGAAGGTCGGCTCGGCCTTGTCGAAGGGGAGCCCGTCGGCGGACTTCACGAGGGCGTCCGCCGCCGCGAGCAGTTCGAGCAGCGCCTGCTCCTTCGCCTCGTCCCGCGCCGCCCCGTACGCGAGCGAACCGCCCGCGGGCACGGCCAGGAGCACGACGGCGAGCGGCAGCGCGAGGCGCCGGAGCGACGCGCCGATCCGCAGCGTGGCGCGCAGTCCGCGCCGGGCCCCGTCGGCGGCCGCGGCCAGCAGGAGGACGCCGTAGCCGACGAGGAGCCCGCCGGGCACGCCGTCGACGTCCGCGGGGAGCGCGAACACCAGCAGCGCGGCCGTGGCGAGCCAGCACAGCGCCGCCCCCGCCCAGTTGCGCAGCAGCACGTACCCGAGGCCGAGGCAGGACAGGTTCAGCAGCCCGATCAGCGCGGCCTGCGCCCGGTTCGCCTCCCCGCGCGGCTGCGCGGGCGGCTGCGGCCCGTACCCGGGCGGCGGACCGTACCCGGGCGGCCCGTACCCCGGCGGTGGCCCGTAGCCGGGCGGCGCCCCGGGCGGCGGCGCCGCGACCCCACCGCCCGCCCAGCCGGGCGCGGGCCCGGCCCCCTCGCCGTGGCCGGGCGGGACCTCTCCCCCACCGCCGGGCGCCGCACCGGACGGCGCACCGAACGCGAGCGTGGGCGTCCCGGGAGCGGCCGGAGCCGGAGCCGTGGCCGCGGGAGCCTGAGCGGCCGGGGCCTGGGTCGCGGGAGCGGCCGGGGTCGGGACCGGGGTCGGCGCCTGGGTCGGCGCCGGGGTCGTGGGCTTCGTCAGGTGCGGAGCGGTCCACGGCGGCTCGGCGGCCCGCGGAGGGCCCACGGGCGCGGGCGGCGCGGCCGGTGCCGGAGTCCGCGGGTCCACCGGGGCCACGCGGGCTGCCGGCCCTGACGGGTCTTCCGGGGTCACCGGCGCTGCCGAGGCTGCCGGTTCTGCCGGGGTTAAGGATCTGTCGTCCGGGATGCGGTCGGACGGTTCGGGACGTGCGTCGTTCGGCTCTTCCCCCACCACGGTTCCCCCTCGTGGTCCATGCGCGGTGGCACCCCACCGTCGCTCTTCTCACCTACCCTTCACCGTCTCCGCACACGCGTCCGCGGTTCCGGGAAGCGGTGACAAAGCTGCGACCTTCGCCCTGCGGGAATTCGCGCCGCCCAGGGCCTAGAGTCGCTGGGTGCCGTACGACCACCGGAACACCGCCCGCCGTGCCCTCGCCCTCGTCCTCGCCGCCACGGGCTGCTGCGCCGTACTCGCCGGATGCGCGGCCTCGCAGGCCGCCCCGCCCTCCGGAAAGGCCCAGGAGACCCGGGAAGCCCAGGAGACCCAGGAGGCCCAGGGCGCCCAGTCCCGTCCCCCGCTGGCGTCCGCCCCGACGCCGACCCGTTCGTCCGCGTCCGCGCCGGCGTCCGAGGGCGGCGGGTCCCTGGCCGGCCGGACCGTTGTCATCGACCCCGGCCACAACTCCGGCAATTTCCGCCATTCCAAGGAAATCAACCAGAAGGTGAACATCGGGACGAACCAGAAGGAGTGCGACACCACGGGGACCTCCACCGACGCGGGGTACACGGAGGCGTCGTTCACGCTCGACGTCTCGCACCGGCTGCGGGACCTGCTCACGGCGCGCGGCGCGAAGGTGGTGCTCACCCACGACGCCGACCGCCCGTGGGGTCCGTGCATCGACGAGCGGGCCCGCATCGGCAACGCCGCCCGCGCCGACGCCGTGGTCTCCGTCCACGCGGACGGTTCGGCGGTCGGCCACCGCGGCTTCCATGTGATCCTTCCCGCACGGGTGCGCGGCGGCGCGGCGGACACCGCGCCGATCGTGGGGCCGTCGCGCGCGCTGGGCGAGCGGATCGCCGACGGGTTCGAGCGCGCGACCGGAACGTCCCCCGCCAACTACCTCGGCGACGGTACGGGGTTGGACGTGCGCGACGACCTCGGCGGCCTCAATCTGTCAACCGTGCCCAAGGTCTTCGTCGAATGCGGCAATATGCGTGATCCGAAGGACGCGCAGCTGCTCACGTCGTCGACGTGGCGGCAGAAGGCGGCACAGGGCATCGCGGACGGCATCGCGACCTACCTCGGGGGGTAGAACCGGCGAGCGATAGATTCGCTCCGTACGATGGGGCCGCCCCCGTGCCGCGAGGCCCCGAGTGCCACCCCCCGACGCGACGACCGACGAACGACGAAGGACTCTTACGTGAATATCCGCTCCCTCACCCGAGGCGATGGCGTGCTGATCGGTGCAGCGGTGGTGCTGTTCATCGCCTCGTTCCTCGGCTACGCCAGCTGCGACGGCCCGGCGTCCATCTGCGACCAGATCGACACCCCGAACTCGTGGGAGGTGTCGCCGCTCGGCTGGGGCTCCTTCCTCCTCGGCATCGCCGGCGTCGCCCTCGTGGTCGTCTCCCACGGCCTGCCGCAGCAGCGCAAGGTCGTCGGCCTGGAGCTGAACCAGGTGGGTGCCGCGTTCACCGTCGCCTCCGCGTGGACCCTGCTGATGTGGGTCTTCGAGGCGACGAACGCCGGTGCGGGCCTGATCCTCGGTCTGATCGCCTCCCTGGTCGCGGCCGGTGCCGCGGTGGCCGGCCCACTGGTGCCGGCGCTGAAGGCGCCGCTGGTCGGTGCACCGAGCCCGCAGGCCCCGCAGCCGTACGGCATGCAGCCGGGCCAGCAGGGTCAGCCGGGCGTTCCCGGCGGCTACGGCTACCCGGGCGCGCAGCACCCGCAGTACGGCGGACCGCAGGACCCGTCGCAGGGTGCGGGCCAGCCGTTCGGCGCGCAGGCCGGCGCCCCGCAGCCGCACGCCCCGCGGCAGCCGGAGCCGCAGGCCCAGGCCCCGCAGCCGGCGGCGCCCGCCGCGGACTTCGCGCCGTTCTGGTTCGCGGTCCCGGTCGCCCGCCCGCTGTACGCGGAGGACGGCTCGCAGGCGCCGATCGCCGAACTGGCTCCCGGCACCTGGTACCTGGCGGTCGAGCAGCGCGGTCCGGCCCTGGTCGCCCAGACGCAGGACGGCCGTCGTGGTGTCCTCCAGGACACCACGGGCATCCAGCGCGGCTAGGACCCGCACGCATCGCGTGGGCAACGGCCCCCCGTCCGGAATCACTTCCGGGCGGGGGGCCGTTGCCGTACAGTGCCCGCACTATCTGATAGACCGTCAGAAAGGTTGCGGGGCATGCGACTCGGACTCGCCCTCGGCTACTGGGGCCGCGGCCCCTCCCCCGCCCACCTCGACCTCGCCCGCGAGGCCGAGCGGCTCGGCTACGACTCCGTGTGGACGGCGGAGGCCTGGGGCTCCGACGCGTTCACCGCGCTGACCTGGATCGCCGCGCACACCTCGCGGATCAGGCTCGGGACCGCCGTCGCGCAGATGGCCGCCCGCACCCCGACCGCGACCGCCATGCACGCGCTCACCCTCGACCACCTCTCCGGCGGGCGGATGACGCTCGGCCTCGGCCTCTCGGGGCCGCAGGTCGTCGAGGGCTGGTACGGCCGCCCGTTCCCCCGCTCGCCGCTGACCGCCACCCGCGAGTACGTGGAGGTGATCCGCCAGGTGCTCCGCCGCGAGGGCCCGGTCACACTCGACGGGCGCTTCCACTCCCACCCGTACGCCGGTGAGGACGGCACCGGCCTCGGCAAGGCTCTCAAGCCGATCACCCACCCCCTCCGCGCCGACCTCCCGGTCCTGCTCGGCGCCGAGGGGCCGAAGAACATCGCGCAGACCCTCGCCATCGCCGACGGCTGGCTGCCCCTGTACTGGTCGCCGGACCGCTGGGCCGAGGTCTACGCCCTGCCCGAGCGGCTCCCCGAGGGCTTCACCGTCGCCCCCATGGTCCGCGCGCAGCTCTGCGAGGACGTGGCGGCCGGGCTGCTGCCGGTGAAGGCGATGCTCGGCTTCTACATCGGCGGCATGGGTCACGCGGCCCGGAACTTCCACGCCGACCTGATGGGGCGGATGGGGTACGGGAAGGAGGCCGCCCGCATCCAGGAGCTGTTCGCGGCGGGGCGCCGCGAGGAGGCGGTCCTCGCCGTCCCGGACGCCTTCGCGGACGAGATCTCGCTCGTCGGCCCCCGCGACCGGATCGCCGCCCGCCTCGACGCGTGGCGGCGGGGCCCGGTGACGGACCTCCTCGTCACGGCCCCGGACCCCGCCACGCTCCGCCTGATGGCGGAGCTCAACGCCTAGGCCCTGTCCGGAAAGTCCCGCCTCAGCGGAAGTCCGCGGCGTGGTCCGCCGCCCACTCCCGGAAGGAGCGGGCCGGGGTGCCCGTGAGGCGTTCCACCTCGTCGTTGACCGGCTCGGGGTCGTCCAGCATCCTCGCCTGCGCCGGCAGGATCGCGTCCACCAGCTCCGCCGGGTAGCCCGCCGCCTTCATCCCCTCGACGGCCTCGGCGAGGCCGATCTCCTCGAACCGCGCCGGCCGGCCGGTCGCCTCGCCGATGAGCTCCACCTGCCGTTCCTGGGTGACCCGTGCGGGTCCGGTGAGCAGCGGGCGGGCGCCGAGCAGGGCGTCGGTGGTCAGCGCCTCCACGGCGACCGCGGCGATGTCCGCCTCGTGGATCAAGGGGCGGGCCAGCCGCGCCAGCGGAGCCCGTACCACGCCCGTGGCGCGGAGTTCGTCCGCCCAGCCCAGCGTGTTGCTCGCGAAGCCGGTGGGCCGCAGCGCCGTCCACTCCAGGCCCGAGGCCTCGACCAGCCGCTCCAGCTCCGTGTGGAACAGGGTGATCGCCTCGCCGGGCGCGTCCCCCTCGCTCACGTCGCCGACCCCGGCGGACGACAGGTACACCACCCGGCGGGCCTGCTTCCCGATCGCGTCGATCACGTCCGCCGCACCCTCGGCGCCGAGGAACGGCCACACGAGGAAGACCGCGTCGACGCCGTCCAGGGCCGTGGCCAGCGACGCGGGGTCGGCGAGGTCGCCGCGTACCGCCTCCACGCCCTCCGGGAGGGCGG
Organism: Streptomyces sp. NPDC093089; assembly: GCF_044754405.1. NCBI lineage: Bacteria > Bacillati > Actinomycetota > Actinomycetes > Kitasatosporales > Streptomycetaceae > Streptomyces > Streptomyces sp. NPDC093089. Next base: position 44,386 of record NZ_JBIVPA010000024.1, on the reverse strand, counting down.
CCTCACCCCGTACCAGCGCCCGGACGGGCACGCCCGCCGCGTGCAGCCGGGCCACCACCGCGCCGCCGACCTTTCCGGTCGCGCCGGTCACCAGAATCGTGGGTCGTGTCATCGCCAAGCTCCTCGTCTCGCCGTTCGGTTCGATGACACGACACTCGCTCCTCAACCTGGGTTGAGGTCAACCCCGATCCCGATCCCCATCCCGATCCCGGCTCCGGGCGTCAGCCACCGCCCCCGAGCTGTGCCGCGCTCGGGACCTTGTCGACGACCGTGGCGCCGGCGCCCTCGCCCGCGTCCTTGACGCTGTTGATGACGTTCTCGAAGGCGCCGACGTCCGCGGCGCCCGCCTCGCCCTTGCGGAGCTTGGTCCCGAGGTCCTTCAGCGACTCGATGCCGGCCGAGAGCGGCGCGACCGCCTTCGAGAGCAGCGGGTCGCCCTTCGCGTTGTTCACCGCCGCCTTGAGCCGGTTGTACGTGAACGCGCCCGCGAGGCCCGCCTTCACCAGCGCGACCGTCCGGCCGTCGGCGCCCTTGGCGAACTTGCCCGCGCGGTACGGCTTCACGATCCACTGGTACGCGGCGCCCGCCGCCAGACCCGCGTTGGCCACGAACCGGGTCTTCGCCAGCTTCTGCTGCTCGAAGGTGCTCGTGCTCGTCGGGGTCACGGCGGCGCCCGCGCTCCGGGCCTCGTCGTCCCCGCCGCACGCGGCGGTCGTCAGGAGCAGGGTGCAGGACAGCAGCAGCGCCACGACGCCACGCGAGACGGTTCTGGGCACGACGGGCACGGCGGACCTCCCTGGGGACTGTGGCGCCAGCCTCGCCCCGGCCCCGCCGGGCCGCCACCCGGGTGGCTCCGAACGGGGCCGGACCGGGGCGGTTCCGGACCAGGGCGGTTCGGGACCAGGGCGGTCCCGGACCAGGGCGGTCCCGGACCCGAGAGGTGCCGTCAGGCGCAGCAGTCCGGTTCGAGGCCCGCGGGAAGGCGTTCGCCGCCGAAGACCGCGACCGTGGCCTCCTCGCCGCCGAGGGCGGCGACCGCGAGCAGCAGGGAGCCGGCGGTCCAGGTGGTCTGCTCCTCGGGCCAGACGGCCTTGTCGGCCTCCTCGTCGCCCTCGAAGACGTACCCCGTCCAGTACATGCCGTTCTCGGCCCGCAGGTGCCGGATGTCCTGGAGGACCGCGAGGGCCCGGTCGGACTCCCCCATCGCCCAGAGCGTGAGGGCGAGCTCGCAGGACTCGCCGCCCGTGACCCACGGGTTCGGCACGACGCACCGCACGCCGAGGCCGGGCACGACGAACGTGTCCCAGTCGGCGTCGATGCGGGCCTGCGCCTCGGGCCCGGTGACCGCGCCGCCGAGGACCGGGTAGTACCAGTCCATCGAGTAGCGCGACTTGTCCAGGAAGCGTTCGGGGTGCCGGCGGATCGCGTGGCCGAGCGCCCCCGCCGCCAGCTCCCAGTCGGGCTGCGCCTCCTCGCGGACCTCGGCGATGGCGAGGGCGCAGCGGAGTGCCTGGTGGATCGACGAGCTGCCGGTGAGCAGCGCGTCGTTCACCGCGGTGCCGTCGGGCTCGCGCTTCCAGCCGATCTGGCCGCCGGGCTGCTGGAGCCCGAGGACGAACTCGACGGCCGCGTAGACGACGGGCCACATCCGGTCGAGGAAGGCGTCGTCGCCGGTGGACAGGTAGTGGTGCCAGACGCCGACGGCTATGTACGCGACGAAGTTGGACTCCCGGCTGCGGTCGGTGACCCGGTCCGCCTCCCCGTCCTGGTAGGCCGCGTACCAGGAGCCGTCGCCGTTCTGGTGCCGGGCGAGCCACTCGTAGGCGCGGGCGGCGGCGGCGTGCTCGCCGGCCGCGTCCAGGGCCATGGCGGCCTCGGTGTGGTCCCACGGGTCGAGGTGGTGGCCGCGGAACCACGGGATGGCGCCGTCCTCGCGCTGCCCGGCGAGTATCCCGGCGACGGTCTCGGCGGCCTGCTCGGCGGTGAGCACGCCGGTCAGGACCAGGTGCTCCGCGATCCGCTCGGGGCTCGTCACTTGGCGTCGACCTTCGGGAGGTGCGGCTTGGTCGCGTAGGCCACGAAGCTCTTGCCGACGACCGGGTTGAGCAGCTGCTCGGCGACCCGGGTCAGGGCGGGCTTCTTCATGATGTCCCAGACCAGCAGCTTGTGGTACGCGCGGACCGGCAGCGCCTTGTCGTTGTCGACGCCGAAGGCGCACTTCAGCCACCAGTACGGCGAGTGCAGGGCGTGCGCGTGGTGGGTGCCGTACGGCCGGAGCCCGGCCTGGCGGATCTTGCCGAGGAGTTCGTCCGCCTTGTAGATGCGGATGTGGCCGCCCTCGACCTCGTGGTACGCGTCCGAGAGCGCCCAGCAGACCTTCTCCGGGCCGTAGCGCGGGACGGTGATCGCGATCCGGCCGCCCGGCTTGAGGACGCGGACCATCTCCGCGAGCACGCCCTTGTCGTCCGGGATGTGCTCCATGACCTCGGAGATGATCACGACGTCGAAGGACTCGTCGGGGAACGGCAGGTTGAGCGCGTCGCCCTCCATGGCCGTGGCGGTCGCCCCGGCGGGGGCCTCCCCGGCCTCCTTCATCGCCGCGAACCACTTGGCGACCTCGCGGATCTCCTCGCCGTTCTGGTCGAGGGCCACGACCTGCGCGCCGCGCCGGTAGCACTCGAAGGCGTGCCGGCCCGCACCGCAGCCCAGGTCGAGCACACGATCGCCGGGGGCGAGCGGGAAGCGGGTGAAGTCGACGGTCAGCACGGGATCCTGCTTTCGGGGTTGACGAAGGTTGTGGGCAAGCGTTCCGCCGGGGCGGAACGGGTGGGCACCACCCACCCGCCGGACCGCGCCCGGTGGCGGCGCGCCGTCACCGGCGGGCTCCCGCGCCCTGGCGGGCGACGGCCTCCCGGTACAGCTCGGCCGTGCCCTGCGCCGCGCGCGCCCAGGTGAACCTCGCGAGCACCCGTGCCCGTCCCGCCGCGCCGAGCCGGGCGCGCAGCTCGGGGTCGCCCAGCACCCGCCCGAGCGCGGCGGCCAGCGCGCCCGCGTCGCCCGGCGGCACCGCCAGGCAGGTCTCGCCGTCGGGTCCGGCGACCTCGGGGATCGCGCCGCCCGTGGTGGCGACGAGCGCGGTCCCGGTGGCCATGGCCTCCGCCGCCGGGAGCGAGAACCCCTCGTACAGCGAGGGCACGCAGGACACCTGCGCCGAGCGCACCAGGTCGACGAGTTCGGCGTCGCTGATGCCCTTGACGAACTCGACGGCGCCTTCGAGCCCGTACCGCTCGATGGCCGCGGCGACGGGGCCCTGCTCGGCGCGCTTGCCGACGACGACGAGGTGGGCGTCGGGGTTCTCGGTGCGGAGCTTGGCGAGCGCCTCGACGAGGTGGACGAGGCCCTTGAGGGGGACGTCGGCGCTGGAGGTGGTGACGATCCGGCCGGGGACCTCGGCGACGGACGGGTCCGGGGACCAGAGGGTCGTGTCGGCGCCGATGTGGACGACCCGGATGCGGTCCTCGCGGACGCCGAGGTGCTCGACGATCTCCTGCCGGGAGGTGCCGGAGACGGTGAGGACGGACTCCATGCGGCGGGCGACGCGCTTCTGCATGCGGGTGAAGGCGTACCAGCGGCGGACGGAGGCGCGGCGCTTCCAGTCGGCGGCGGCGTCGAGTTCGAGCTGCCGGTCGACGGTGATGGGGTGGTGGATCGTGGCGACGAGCGGTGCGCCGAGGGCGCGGGCGCCGCCGAGGAGCCCGTATCCGAGGGTCTGGTTGTCGTGGACGACGTCGAAGTCGCCGCGCCGGGCGGCGAGCATGCGCCGGGCGCGCAGGGAGAAGGTGAGGGGCTCGGGGAAGCCGCCGGTCCACATGGTGGCGACCTCGAGGCCGTCGATCCAGTCCCGGTACTCCTCGCGCTTCGGCGTCCGGAAGGGGTCCGGCGAGCGGTAGAGGTCGAGGCTCGCTATCTCGGTGAGCGGCACGCCCTCGTCGAGGGTGGGGTACGGCTGGGAGCCGATGACCTCGACGGAGTGCCCGAGACGGGCGAGCTCGCGGGACAGGTGCCGGACGTAGACGCCCTGCCCGCCGCAGAACGGGTTCCCCTTGTACGTGAGGAGAGCGATCCGCAACGGTCCGTCACCGGCCGCGGTGACGCCCTGTCGGGGGCCTGCCTCTATGGCCTCAGCGGTCATGCGCGACCCCCTTCGAGCGTGCGTTTCGCCGGAGCGTAACCGCTCGCGCTAATCTAGAACAAGTTACAGACTTGATCGTTCGGGATCTTCTCGCCCGGCAGCCCACCGGTCCTCTTGATCCTCCGGGGAGGACAGAATCTACCGGCAGGTAGCTCCGTCGGGAGATCCGGAACAGGTGATTCGCGCCACGGCGGCGGCACCGCTACCGTCGCTCCCCACCGCACGGAACGGGACCTCATGACCGCAGAGAACAGAGCGGACCACAGACCCGCGTCGCCGCCCCTCACGGAGCGCCAGGAGGCGCGGCGCCGCCGCATCCTGAACGCCAGCGCCCAGCTCGCGGCGCGGGGCGGCTTCGACGCCGTGCAGATGCGGGAGGTCGCCGAGGCCGCCGGGGTGGCCCTGGGGACGCTGTACCGCTACTTCCCCTCCAAGATCCACCTGCTGGTCGCGACCATGCAGGACCAGCTCCAGCACATGCACACGACCCTGCGGAAGCGGCCGCCCGCCGGCGCCGCCCCGGCCGAGCGGGTCGCGGAGACCCTGATGCGGGCGTTCCGCGCGCTCCAGCGGGAGCCGCAGCTGGCCGACGCGATGGTCCGGGCGCTGACCTTCGCCGACCGCAGCGTGAGCCCCGAGGTCGACACGGTCTCGCGGCTGACGACCGCGATCATCCTGGACGCGATGGGTGCCGACCACCCCACTCCGGCGCAGCTCTCCGCGGTCAGGGTGATCGAGCACACCTGGCACTCGGCACTGATCACCTGGCTGTCCGGGCGCGCGTCGATCGCACAGGTGAAGATCGACATCGAGACGGTCTGCCGGCTGATCGACCTCACGGCCCCGGAGCCGGGGACGTCCTGACGGGTGCCGCCCGCGCCCCCGGCGGCCGGACCGCCGGAGGTGCGGGCGGCGCCGGCTCAGCCCTGGGGCTTGGCGTTGTGCGCGGCGAGGACCGCGGCGCACTCCGGGCTGCCGTCGACGGCCACGAACATCACGAGCTTCAGCGGGCCCGCCGAGTGGTTGCCGGCCTGGAGCTGCCGGCTGCTCTTCTTCAGCGACTTGACGACCGAGCCACCCGCGCCGGAGCTCCGCTCCTCGCTCCAGCCGCCCTTGGCCAGGGTCGCGACGGTGTCCGTGCAGGACTTCGCCGGGTCCGCCGCCTTCGCGGCGTCGGCCGTCCAGCTGACCATGCAGTTCTTGACCTCGGCCGGGATCTGCTCGCCCGAGGCGTCCTGCGTGAAGCCGGCCCCCGTCGCCGCGTCCGTCAGCTCCTTGGCGACAGCGGCCCCGTCCAGCTTCGCACCGTCCGAACCGCCCGAGCCGCCCGTCGCGGACGAACCGGCCGAGGACGAACCGCCGGACACCGAGCCGCCCCTGTCCGAGCCACCCCCGCTCCCGCAACCCGCGACCCGCAGCACCGCACCGGCGGCCGCGGCCACCCTCCCCCGAGTTCTCGACTTCGCTCGAACAGGGGGCACCCCCATCGCCTTGCGCACGGCACTCCCGAATACGCACGTACGAAGGCCTGTTGCCCCTGTTGGCAAGGGCACAGTTTTGCACGTGGAAATGAAGGCTCGTCACGAACCGGGCACGCGTCAGCCCTTGGTGCCCCCTTCGTCCCCGGAGAGGAGGTCCATCTCCCGCTCGCTGAACCGACTCATGCACGCGTCCTCCGTCGCCTGGAAGGAGACCATGTCCATCGCCATCGTCGTCGGCGCGTGGTGGCGGGCGAACAGCGTCCAGCCGCTCTTCTTGAGCGTGACGCCGACCGAGGTCCCTCCCTTGTCGTCGAGCTTCTCCTCGAACGGCTTGCCGGCCTTCCAGCCCTCCTTGCCGAGGGCGGCGACCGTCGCGTCGTACTTCCCCCGCGCCCCCTCGACCACGGGCCCGACGTACTGCCAGGCGGCGGTGCAGGCGGCGGCCCGCTGCACGATCCGGTCCCGCTCCGCGGTCGGCGCGGCCGTCGGCGTCACGGAGCCCGGCTCGGGCAGCTCGGACTTCGGCAGCCCCGCCCCGGCCACGGCCGCGCGGATCTCCTCCTGCGCCGCCTCGCGCCCGAAGCCCCCGGCCCCGGTCCCCTCCGCGCCGCACCCGGCGCCGAACAGCACCGCCGCCACCACACCCGCGACCGTCGTCATGTGTCTCGTACGCATGGTCAGCCCATCGGGTTCTCGTCGAGGCCGGCCTTCTTCGCGCAGGCGACGTCGAAAGCCATCGCCTTGACGTCACCCTGGTCGGTTCCGGCGCGGTACTCCGTCGTCACGAGCCAGCCGCGCTGCTTGAGAACCGTCTGGATGTCGATGACCGTCCGGGCCTCGTCCTCGGCCCTGCGCTCCCCCCGCCGCCCGGACTGCTCCCAGCCGCGCTCCTTCAACTCGCGCACCAGCGCCTCGTACTGGGGGACGCCCACAGGGGTGCCGTCCGTGCCATAGCCCTTGTAGGCGACCATGCAGCTCTCGCCAGACGTGCGGGCCGGCATGCCGGCCCAGTCCGGGTCGGCTGGCGGGGTGCCCGCGTCCGCCACCGAGCCGTCGATGTCCGCCTGCACCACGGCCTTGGTCAGCGGGCCCGTCCCCGCCGGCCGGGGCGCGACGGACGCCGGGCCCGCCGCCCCCGCCCCGCTCCCGTCGCACCCCGTGACGCCGACGGCCACGGCCACGGCCAGGACCGCGACGGCGGCCCCCCTCTTCCCGTACACAGCTCGTCCCCTCCCAGGTCACGGGGCCGGCGCCCCGTGATCGAGGGAGCAGTGTGCCACGGGCCGGAGCGGCTACTCCTCCGGGGGATAGACCGGTTCGCCGCCGTCCGCGAGGCTGATCAGGATGGCTTCGACCGGGCAGCCCTCGGCGGCCGCGAGGACGCGTTCGCCGGCGTCCGCCTCGGGCTCCACCGGATGGGACTGGCGGGCGGTGTCGAGGCGGAAACCGTCCGGGGCGTGGTTGACGCACATGCCGGAGCCGATGCAGACGCTGCGGTCGACCTCGACGCGCCAGCGGTCGCCCATCACGCGTCCCCGTACCCGGCGGGGAGGTGGATCATCTTGTGCTCCAGGTACTCGCCGAAGCCCTCGGGGCCGAACTCGCGGCCGAGGCCGGAGTTCTTGTAGCCGCCGAAGGGGCCGAGCATGTCGAGGCTGAAGGTGTTGACGTTGAAGGTGCCGGTGCGGACCCGGCGGGCGAAGTCGATGCCGTGCTCCACGTCGCCGGTCCAGACGCTGCCGCTGAGCCCGAACTCGGAGTCGTCGGCGATGCGGAGGGCGTCGGCCTCGTCCTCGTAGGGCAGGAGGCAGATGACCGGGCCGAAGATCTCCTCGCGGGCGATCCGCATGGAGTTGTCGACGTCGCCGAAGAGGGTCGGTTCGACGTACCAGCCGCGTTCGAGCCCGGCGGGCCGCCCGCCGCCCGCGAGGACCTTGGCGCCCTCCTGCTGGCCGATGCCGATGTAGTCGAGGGAGCGCTGCTGCTGGCGCCGGGCGACCAGCGGGCCGACCTGGGTGGCCGGGTCGAGCGGGTCGCCGACGACGAGCGCGCCGGCCGCGGCGGCGAGGGCCTCGGCGATCTCCTCGTACCGGGAGCGCGGGGCGAGGATGCGGGTCTGGGCGACGCAGGCCTGGCCGTTGTTCATCCAGGCGGCCGGGACGATCCCGGCGACGGCGGTCGCGGTGTCCGCGTCGGGCAGGATCACGGCGGCCGACTTCCCGCCGAGTTCGAGGGTGACGCGGGTGAGGTTGCGCGAGGCGACCTCCATGACCCGTCGTCCCGCGGCGACCGAGCCGGTGAAGGAGACCTTGTCGACGCCGGGGTGGCCGACGAGGTACTCGCCGACCTCCCGGTCGGCGGGCAGGATGCTGAGGACGCCCTCGGGCAGCCCGGCCTCGGCGGCGATCTCGGCGAGGATGTACGAGTCGAGGGGCGCCTCCGGCGACGGCTTGAGGACCACCGTGCAGCCGGCGAGCAGCGCGGGCCCCAGCTTGGCGGCGGCGGTGAACTGCGGCACGTTCCAAGGGATGACGGCCGCGACGACGCCGACCGGTTCGCGCCGGACGAGCAGCGGCCCGAGGACGCCGCCGCGCCGCTCCTCGTACGGGAAGTCCCGGGCGACGGTGATCGCCGCGTCCCAGACCATCATCGCGCCGAGCGCCTGGGCGAGGACGGACCAGGAGTACGGGGAGCCGTTCTGCGCGCTGATGACGCGGCCGATCTCCTCGTACCGGACGGCGATCGCGTCCTTGATGCGGGTGACGACCGCGATCCGCTCCTCGACCGTCATCCGCGGCCACGGCCCCTCGTCGAAGGCCCGGCGGGCGGCGGCGACGGCCCGGTCGACGTCGGCCTCGGAGGCGTGCGGGACGCGTCCGATGACCTCCTCGGTGTGCGGCGATATCACCTCGATCACGCCGGTTCCGAGCGGTTCGGTCAACTCCCCGCCGATGAACAGCCTTCCGTGCTCCACAAGCTCGGTCATGACCGCTGCCTCCCGAGGAGATGGAATTGCCCTGAGTTTCTGACGATGCTTCAGAACTGATACCAGTTCTAGTTATGGTGGGCAATGGCCGTACCGGTACGCAGAGACGAGGACGCTCATGACCCAGGTGACCGAGCACGGCGGAGGCGTCTGGTCCCTGCGGGTGCCCATCCCGGACAATCCGCTGGGACACACCCTCGTCCACGTCCTCGACACCGACCGCGGCCCGGTCCTCGTCGACACCGGTTGGGACGACCCCGCCTCCTGGACCGAGCTGACCGGCGGGCTGGACGCGCTCGGCCTCTCCGTCCGGGACGTCCACGGGGTCGTCATCACCCACCACCACCCCGACCACCACGGCCTCTCCGGCCGGGTCCGCGAGGAGTCCGGGGCCTGGATCGCCATGCACGCCGCCGACACGGCCGTCGTCCGCCGCACCCGCGAGGCCGAACCCGGCACCTGGCTCGGCTACCTCGCCCGCAAACTCGCCGCCGTCGGCGCCCCCGAGGACCACCTCGCCCCGCTGCGGGCCGCCTCCGCCTCCGGCCGGACCCGGACCCTGCCCGGCCTGCGCTCCGCCCTCCCCGACCGCGAGATCGTCCCCGGCGAGCTCCTCGACCTGGTCGGCCGGCGGCTGCGCGCCGTCTGGACGCCCGGCCACACCCCCGGCCACGTCTGCCTCCACCTGGAGGAGGAGCACCCCGCCGGGCTACCCGGCCACGGCCGGCTCTTCTCCGGCGACCACCTGCTGCCCGGCATCTCCCCCCACATCGGCCTGTACGAGGACCCCGACGACGCGACGGAGACCGACCCCCTCGGCGACTACCTCGACTCCCTCGAACGCATCGGCCGCCTCGGCGTCGCCGAGGTCCTCCCCGCCCACCAGTACGCCTTCGCCGACGCCGCCGGCCGGGTCCGCGAACTCCTCGACCACCACGAGGAACGCCTCACCGGCCTCCTCGGCCTCCTCGCCACCCCGCTCACCCCCTGGCAGCTCGCCGAGCGGATGGAGTGGAACCGCCCCTGGGACCGGATCCCCTACGGCTCCCGCAACATCGCCGTCAGCGAGGCCGAGGCGCACGTCCGCCGTCTCGTGAAGCTCGGCCGCGCGGAGGCCGTGGCGGGCACCGACCCGGTGACGTACATCGCGGTGTAGCCGCTCACCGGGGGTGTGAGGCGCCTCGCACCCCCGGGTCCGGCCCCGTACGGGCCGGTAGAGTGAGCGGGTCGTCATCATGCCCGTACAGGGGAAAGCCACCCGGGACGTGACCGCCGGCACCGTCGAGGAACACGGAGCCGGAGCCTGGTGCCCCTGAGGCGTGCCGGTGCCCGGCCGCAGGAGAGGGCCCCATGAACACCGTCCGCCGCGGCGCCGCCGCGCTCGCCGCCGCCGCAGTCGCACTCGGCACCGCAGCAGTCGTCCCGGCCGCCGCCGCCCCCTCTCCGACCCCCTCCGCGGGCAAGCTGCCCGCGGGTCTGTACGGCACGACGGACCCGACGTACGACGGTGTCTGGCGCCAGTCGCTCGCCTTCCTCGCCCAGCGCGCCACCGGCTACCAGCCCGCCGACCAGGCCGTGGACTGGCTGATCGGCCAGCAGTGCGCGGACGGTTCGTTCGCCGCGTACCGCGCGGACGCGACGGTGCCCTGCGACGCGAAGACGATGCGGGACACCAACGCCACCGCCGTCGCCGTCCAGGCGCTCGGCGCCGTCCGCCGCCAGGCCGCCGCCCCCGAGAAGGTCGACCGGGCCGTCAAGGCCGGCAACGCCTGGCTGAAGACCGTGCAGAACAAGGACGGCGGCTGGGGCTACAGCACCGGCGGCGCCAGCGACGCCAACTCCACCTCGATCGTCGTCGGCGCGCTCGCCGCGACCGGCGTGAAGCCCGGCTCGTACGCCTCCGCCGACGGCCGCACCCCGTACGACGCGCTCCTCTCCTTCGCGCTGCCCTGCTCCGAGAAGGACGGCGCCGGCGCGTTCGCCTACCAGCCGGACAAGGCGGGCAAGCTCCTCGCGAACGCCGACGCCACGGCCGCCGCCACCCTCGCCGGGCTCGGCAAGAGCATCGTCGCCACCAAGGCCTCCCCCGAGCAGCCGCCGGCCTGCACCGACCCGACGAAGCCGACCGCCGAGCGGGCCGCCCTCAACGGCGCCTCCTACCTGGCGAAGGCCCTCGCGAAGACCGGCCACCTCACCACCCCGCCAATGCCGGGCGCCACCGACACCACCGAGAAGCCGGACGTCGGCAACACCGCCGACGCGGTCGTCGCCCTCGCCGCGGCCGGCGCCGCCAAGGAGGCGAAGCCCGCCCTGGAGTGGCTGGAGAAGAACTCCGCCGACTGGGCGAAGCAGAGCGGCCCCGCCGCCTACGCGCAGCTGATCCTGGCCGCCCGCGCCACGGACACCGACCCCCGCGAGTTCGGCACGGCGGACCTGGTCGAGCAGCTCAACGCCACCGGCCCCGCGCCCAAGACCCCCGACACCTCCGCGTCCTCGACCAGCGACGACGAGGACTCCGGCTTCGACATCTGGTGGATCATCGGCATCGGCATGGTCGTCGGCGTCGGCATCGGCTTCCTCGTGAGCGGCCGCAAGAAGTGAGAGCGACCGGCAGGACGGGCGCCCGGGCCGCGGGCGCCGCGGCCGGGGCGCTGCTGACCCTCACCGCCGTGGCGGCCGCCCCGGCGCAGGCCGCCGGATACCGCTACTGGTCGTACTGGGAGAGCGCCGGCGGGAAGCCCTGGGCGTACGCCACGCAGGGTCCCGCGACCGCGCGGCCCGCCGACGGCGACGCCATCGGCTTCCGCTTCGCGATCAGCCAGGGCACGAGCGACACCTCCCGGCCGTCCCCCGCGCCCGACTTCGCGGGCGTGTGCGGAGGCGTGGAGAAGAAGGACGGCGGCAAGCGGATCGCGGTCGTCGTCGACTTCGGCGGCCCCGCGGACGCCCCGCCCGGCGAGACCGCCCCCGCGAAGCCGATCGAGGTCGGCTGCGCGGAGGTCCCCGAGGACGCGACGAGCGCCGAGGCGCTGGCCGCGGTGGCGAAGCCGCTGCGGTACGACAGCGCGGCCATGCTCTGCGGGATCGCCGGGTATCCGGCGCGGGGCTGCGGCGAGCAGGTCGCGGAGCAGGCCCCGGGATCCGCCGCACCCACGGGGTCCGCCGCGCCCACCTCCGCCGCGGCCCCCGCGCAGGGCGGCGGGCCGTCCTTCGGCGTGCTCGCCGGCGGCGCGGCCGTCCTGGCCCTCGGCGGCGCCGCGATCTGGAAGGCCCGCCGCCGCGGATGAGCCCCGCCCGTAGCCGCTCCGCCCTCACGTCCCGGTTCGCCCCGCGGGTCGCGTTCGCCGCGCCCGAGGCGAGCCGGGCGAACGCCGTGCACGCCGGGGCCTGGTGGCTGTGGGCGCTCGGGCTGGCCGTGGCCGCCTCCCGCACCACCAACCCGCTCGTCCTCGGCCTGCTCGTCGGGGTCGCCGGATACGTCGTCGCCGCCCGCCGCACGGACGCGCCCTGGGCCCGCTCGTACGGCGCGTTCGTGAAGCTCGGCCTGTTCGTCGTCGCCCTGCGGGTGGTCTTCTCACTGCTGCTCGGCTCCCCCGTCCCGGGCACGCACCTCCTGTTCACCCTGCCCGAGGTGCCGCTGCCCGACTGGGCGCAGGGCGTGCGGATCGGCGGCCGGGTGACGGCCGAGCAGCTGGTGTTCGCGCTGTACGACGGCGCCAAGCTGGCGACCCTGCTGATCTGCGTGGGCGCCGCGAACGCCCTGGCCAACCCGGCCCGGCTGCTCAAGTCGCTGCCGGGAGCGCTGTACGAGGCCGGGGTCGCCGTCGTCGTGGCGATGACCTTCGCGCCGAACATGGTCGCCGACGTCGTCCGGCTGCGGACCGCCCGCCGCCTCCGCGGCCGCCCCACCGGCGGCGTGCGGGCCGTCCTCCAGATCGGGCTGCCCGTCCTCGAAGGCGCCCTGGAGCGGTCGATCGCCGTCGCCGCCTCCATGGACGCGCGCGGCTACGGCCGCACGGCCCGCGTCCCCGCCGCCGTCCGCCGCACCACCAACGTCCTCACCCTCGGCGGCCTGCTCGGCATCTGCGCCGGCTCGTACGGGCTCCTCGCCGCGGAAGGCGCCGGATACGGGCTCCCGCTCCTCGGCGCCGGACTCCTCGCCGCCCTGGCCGGCCTCCGCCTCGGCGGCCGCCGCACCCTCCGCACCCGCTACCGGCCCGACCACTGGGGCGCCCGGTCCTGGCTCGTCGCCGGCTCCGGGATCGCCGTCGCCGCCCTCGTGATCCTGGCGAACTCCGCCGCGCCCGACGCGCTCCATCCCGGCGTCGTCCCCCTCGTAGCGCCGGAGCTACCGCTCCGGCCGGCCGCGTCGATCCTCCTCGGCCTCCTCCCGGCCTTCGTCGCGCCCGTCCCCAAGGAGAGCACGTGATCCGCTTCGACAACGTCTCGGTGACGTACGAGGACGCCACCGCGCCCACCCTCCGGAACGTGGACCTCACCGTCCCCGAAGGGGAACTCGTGCTCCTCGTCGGTCCCTCCGGCGTGGGCAAGTCCACCCTCCTGGGCGCCGTCTCCGGCCTCGTCCCCCACTTCACCGGCGGCACCCTCACCGGCCGCGTCACCGTCGACGGCCGCGACACCCGCACCCACCCGCCCCGCGAGCTCGCCGACCTCGTCGGCACCGTCGGCCAGGACCCCTCCGCACACTTCGTCACCGACACCGTCGAGGACGAGCTCGCCTACGGCATGGAGTCCCTCGGCCTCCCCCCTGCCGTCATGCGCCGCCGCGTCGAGGAGACCCTGGACCTCCTCGGCCTCTCCGAGCTCCGCGACCGCCCCCTCGCCACCCTCTCCGGCGGCCAGCGCCAGCGCGTCGCCATCGGCTCCGTCCTCACGCCCCACCCCAAGGTCCTCGTCCTCGACGAACCCACCTCCGCCCTCGACCCGTCCGCCGCCGAGGACGTCCTCGCCGTCCTCCAGCGCCTCGTCCACGACCTGGGCACGACCGTCCTCCTGGCGGAGCACCGCCTCGAACGCGTCGTCCAGTACGCCGACCAGGTCCTCCTCCTCCCCGAGGCCGCGCTGGGCCGCCCGGCCGAGATCATGGCCGTCTCCCCCGTCCACCCGCCGGTGGTGGCCCTGGGCCGCCTGGCCGGATGGTCCCCGCTGCCCCTCACGGTGCGCGACGCGCGGCGGAGGTCGGGCGAGCTGAAGCGGCTGCTGGAGGGGCGGGTCCCCGCAGAGCCGCGGCACGCGGCCCCGCCGGCGTTCGAGGCGCGGGGGTCCGGGGACGGAACCGGAGCCCCCGGTCCCGGGAAGGGGCGGGGTGCGGGTCTCTCCCTCTTCCGACGGCGCCGCACCCGGCCGGCCGCCTCCACCCCCGCCGAGCCCGCCCCCCTGGTCAGCGCGACCGCGCTCGGCGTACGCCGAGGCCGCGTCGAGGCCCTCCGCCGCGTCGACCTCCAGGTCGCCCCGGGCGAGACCATCGCGCTCATGGGCCGCAACGGCGCCGGCAAGTCCACCCTCCTCGCCGCCCTCGTCGGCATGATCGCCCCGACCGCCGGCACCGTCCGGATCGCGGGCCGCACCCCGCACACCACGGACCCGCGCGAGCTGATCCGCCAGGTGGGCCTAGTCCCGCAGGAGCCGCGCGACCTGCTGTACGCGGACACGGTCTCGGCCGAGTGCGCGGCGGCGGACGAGGACGCGGGCGCGGAGCCGGGCACCTGCCGGGCGCTGGTGGAGGAGCTGCTGCCGGGGGTCACGGCCGACACGCACCCGCGGGACCTGTCCGAGGGACAGCGCCTGGCGCTCGCGCTGGCCGTGGTGCTCACCGGCCGCCCGCCGCTCCTCCTGCTCGACGAGCCGACGCGGGGCCTGGACTACGCGGCGAAGGCGCGGCTGGTCGCGCACCTGCGGGGGCTCGCGGCGGCCGGGCACGCGATCGTGCTGGCCACGCACGACGTGGAGCTGGCGGCGGAGCTGGCGCACCGGGTGGTGATCATCGCGGACGGCGAGGTGGTGGCGGACGGCCCGACGGCCGAGGTCGTCGTCTCGTCGCCGGCGTTCTCGCCGCAGGTCGCGAAGATCCTCGCGCCCCAGCGCTGGCTCACGGTCGAACAGGTGGAGGCAGCGCTGTGAGCGCGGGGCGGACGAGGGCCGGGGCCGCGCGCACCCGGCCCGGGGTCGCTCGCCCGGTCCGTCTCGGACCGCGTTCCGTGACCGCGCTCGTCCTGGTCTCCGTGATCGGGGTGATCGCGTTCTGCTGGCCGCTGTTCGCGGACGCCGGTTCGGCGGTCACGTCGCACGCCGGGGACGCGCCGTGGCTGTTCGCCGCGCTGCTGCCGCTGCTGGTCGCGGTGGTGGTCGCGACGATCGCGGACTGCGGGATGGACGCGAAGGCGGTGGCGATGCTGGGGGTGCTCGCCGCCGTGGGGGCGGCGCTGCGCCCGCTGGGGGCGGGGACGGCCGGTCTGGAGCCGATGTTCTTCCTGATGGTGCTGAGCGGCCGGGTCCTGGGGCCGGGGTTCGGTTTCGTCCTCGGCTCGGTGACGATGTTCGCGTCCGCGCTGCTGACGGGCGGGGTGGGCCCGTGGATGCCGTTCCAGATGCTGTCGATGGGCTGGTTCACGATGGGGGCGGGTCTGCTCCCCGGCGCGCGGGGCCTGCGGGGCCGGGGCGAGCTGCTGATGCTGTCGGCGTACGGCTTCGTGGCGGCGTTCGCGTACGGGACGGTCATGAACCTGCAGGGCTGGGTCCTGCTCCAGGGCCTGGGTTCCGGGGTGTCCTTCCAGCCGGGCGCCCCGCTGGGCGAGAACCTGGTCCGGTTCCTGGCGTACGTCCTGGCCACGTCCCTCGGGTGGGACCTGGGCCGGGCCGCGTTGACCGTCGTCCTGACGCTGACCGTCGGCGGCACGCTGCTCCGGGCGCTCCGGCGGGCCACGCGGCGGGCGAACTTCGAGGCCCAGGTCACATTCGAGGCCCGGAAAGGGCCCGCTCCGGGTGAGGCGCCCCACAGGACCTACGTCACGTACGAGTCGGAATAGTAGAGCGGCGGTACCCTCCCAAACCACCCCGGACTGGGCCATGACCTGCGGAAACCCGCCAAGCCGCCCGGCGGGACGTTCCGCCCGGGTCCGAACCTGCCTCGTATTCGGGGCCCTTGCCCCGGCCCCGCCGGCCCTGCTTGTGTAGTGGACGTCGCCAGGCAGCCGATGCTCACCGCAGCGCCTCGGACGGCCGGTTCCCCCCAGTTCCCGGGTCTCCCGGGCTCTGGTTCCGGCTTGCCGAAATCGCCTGGCGCGGCCCTTGTACCCGACGTTAGGTAGATACGTTGATCCGCTCGCTCGCCACTCGTGTCGTTGCCCGCAAGAAGACCTTCGCCGCCTCCGCAGCTGTGCTGCTGGGTGCGTCGGGTGCGGTGCTCGGCACGACGGGCTCGGCTTCGGCCGCCAGCCCGCAGGAGCTCGCTCGTGAGATCGTCCCCGCCTCGCAGTACGCGTCCTTCAGCAAGATCGTCGAGCACGAGTCGCACTGGAACCACACCGCGACCAACTCGTCCAGCGGCGCCTACGGCCTGGTCCAGGCCCTGCCGGCCTCGAAGATGTCCTCGGCCGGTTCCGACTGGAAGACCAACCCGGCCACCCAGATCAAGTGGGGCCTGAACTACATGAACGAGCGCTACGGCTCCCCGAACGCCGCCTGGGCGTTCTGGCAGGCCAACGGCTGGTACTAAGAGAACCCGCCGCCGCACAGCGCATCCGCAAGGCCCCGCCCTCCGCTCGGAGGGGCGGGGCCTGCGGCGTTCTCCGCCGTGCTTTCCGCTGTGTTCTCCGCTGTGGATTTTTAGTAGACCGGTCGTCTAGCATTCCGGCATCGGCGGGCCGACGGCTCCCGCCGCGACCCCGGAGGTTGACCGTGTCCGCGCTCCCCACCCTTCCCCCCGGCCGGTTCGGCGAGCTCGTCGGCGTCGCGCTCCCGATCGTGCAGGGACCCTTCGGCGGCGGCCTGTCCTCCGTCGAGCTCGCGGCGACCGTCTCCGAGGGCGGCGGCCTCGGCTCGTACGGGGCGCACATCCACACCCCCGAGGAGATCACCGCGCTGGTGGCCCGGCTCCGCGCGGCCACCGACCGCCCCTTCGCCGTGAACCTGTGGGTACCGCTGGAGGGCGAGGAGCGCGGACTCCCGGCGGCCGCGCTCGCCGAGCACGTCGAGCGCCTGCGGCCGTACTACGAGGAGCTGGGCGTACGAGCGCCCGGCGCGGCGGACGTACGGGCGTGGCCGGACTTCGACGAGCAGCTCGACGCGCTGCTCGCGGCGGCCCCGCCCGTGATCAGCCTGGTCATGGGCCCGCCGCCGCGCCGGTTGGTCGCGGAGGCCCGGCGGCGCGGGATCGCCGTGGTCGGCACGGCGACGACGGTCGACGAGGCGGTGGCCCTGGAGCGGGCCGGGGTGGACGCGGTCGTCGCCTCCGGCAGCGACGCGGGCGGCCACCGGGGCGCGTTCCTGCGGCCGGTGCGGGAGTCCCTGGTCGGCACCTTCTCCCTCGTCCCGCAGGTGGCGGACGCGGTGTCCGTCCCGGTGGTGGCGGCGGGCGGGATCGCCGACGGGCGCGGGATCGCCGCCGCACTCGCGCTCGGCGCGGACGCCGTCCAGATCGGCACCGGCTTCCTGGCCGCGCGCGAGTCGGGGGCGAGCGACGTCCACCGGCGCGCCCTCGGCACCCCGGAGGCCCGTACGACCGTGCTGACCCGGCTGTTCTCGGGGCGTACGGCACGGGGCATCCCGAACGACTTCGTCCGGGACATGGCCGCCCACGAGGAGCACGTACCGCCGTACCCCGTGCAGAACGCGCTGATGCGGCCGATCCGCCGGGCCGCCGCCGAGCAGGGCCGGCCCGAGTACGTGAACCTCTGGGCCGGCCAGGCCGCCGCGCTCGCCCCGGCGTCACCCCGGGCCGCCGCCTACCTCGCCGCACTCGTCGAGCAGGCGGTGGAGGCCACGGGGTGACGGCCGCTCGCGGGGCGGACGCGGCACGGCCGGGACCGCGGACCGGCGGCCCGCTCACCGAGCGGACGGGTCAGAGGCGCTGGATGATCGTGCCGGTGGCGAGCGCCCCGCCCGCGCACATCGTGATGAGGGCGAACTCCTTGTCGGAGCGCTCCAGTTCGTGCAGGGCGGTGGCGATGAGCCGGGCGCCGGTGGCGCCGACGGGGTGCCCGAGGGCGATGGCGCCGCCGTTGACGTTGACCTTCTCCAGGTCCTGGTCGAAGACCTGCGCCCAGCTCAGCACCACCGAGGCGAAGGCCTCGTTGATCTCGACGAGGTCGATGTCCTTGAGGCTCATCCCGGCCTTGCCGAGGACCGCGCGGGTCGCGTCGACCGGACCGTCGAGGTGGTAGTGCGGGTCGGCGCCGACGAGGGCCTGGGCGACGATCCGGGCGCGGGGGCGGAGTTTGAGGGCGCGGGCCATGCGCTTGGAGGCCCACATGATGGCGGAGGCGCCGTCGGAGATCTGGGAGGAGTTGCCCGCCGTGTGGATCGCGGCGGGCATGACGGGCTTGAGCCGGCCGAGTCCCTCCATGGTGGTGTCGCGGAGGCCCTCGTCGCGGTCGACGAGCCGCCACATGCCCTGCCCGGCGGCCTGTTCGGCCTCGGTGGTGGGGACCTGGACGGCGAAGGTCTCGCGCTTGAAGCGCTCCTCGGACCAGGCGACGGCGGCGCGCTCCTGGGAGAGCAGGCCGAGCGAGTCGACGCGTTCGCGGGTGAGGCCGCGGCGGCGGGCGATGCGCTCGGCGGCCTCGAACTGGTTGGGCAGGTCGACGTTCCACTCGTCGGGGAAGGGCTTGCCGGGGCCGTGCTTGGATCCCGAGCCGAGCGGGACGCGGGACATGGCCTCGACGCCGCAGCTGATCCCGATGTCGATGACGCCGGCCGCGACCATGTTGGCGACCATGTGGCTGGCCTGCTGCGAGGAGCCGCACTGGCAGTCGACGGTGGTGGCGGCCGTCTCGTACGGCAGGCCCATGGTGAGCCAGGCGGTGCGCGCGGGGTTCATGGACTGCTCGCCGGCGTGGGTGACCGTACCGCCGACGATCTGCTCGACGCAGTCGGCGTGGATGCCGGTGCGGCCGAGGAGTTCGCGGTAGGTCTCGCCCAGGAGGTAGGCGGGGTGGAGGTTGGCGAGCGCGCCTCCGCGCTTGCCGATGGGGGTGCGTACGGCTTCGACGATGACGGGTTCCGCGGCCATGAGCTCGTCCTCTCCTCGACCGGACGGGGTGTCCCGGCACCCCGGTCGGTCGGCGTCACGGGGGAACTAGTACGCGTTCTAGTTCTGAGTGCAGTCTTATGACCGCTACCGCCGGTACGCAAGGGTCCGGGACGCAACAGTTCCCGCTCCGCCCCTTGCTACTTGTAGAACTCGTTACTAACTTTCCCGGCAACTTCTGATGGTCCATCAGATATGGAGAGTGTTGCCGATGCCCTGCCCCCATCTCCCCGAAGGGCTCCCCGACGGGTTCGACGCCACCGATCCCGATCTCCTCCAAGACCGCGTCCCCTTGCCCGAGTTCGCCCGGCTGCGGCAGACCGCACCCGTCTGGTGGTGCCCCCAGCCGGCCGGCGTCACCGGCTTCGAGGACGGCGGGTACTGGGCCGTCACGCGCCACGCGGACGTCAAGTACGTCTCCACCCACCCCGAGTTGTTCTCCTCGAACGAGAACACGGCGGTCATCCGCTTCAACGAGCACATCAGCCGGGACCAGATCGAGGCCCAGAAACTGATCATGCTCAACATGGACCCGCCCGAGCACACCCGGGTCCGCCAGATCGTCCAGCGCGGCTTCACCCCCCGCGCGATACGGAACCTGGAGACCGCGCTGCGCGACCGCGCCCGCGCCATCGTCGCCGAGGCGAAGCGCGGCGCGGACGCCGACGGCACCTTCGACTTCGTCACCCGCGTCGCCGTCGAACTGCCCCTCCAGGCCATCGCCGAACTCATCGGCGTCCCCCAGGAGGACCGCTCCCGGATCTTCGACTGGTCGAACAAGATGGTCGCGTACGACGACCCCGAGTACGCCATCACCGAGGAGGTCGGCACCGAGGCCGCCATGGAACTCATCGGCTACTCGATGAACATGGCCGCGGCCCGCAAGGAGTGCCCCGCCGCCGACATCGTCAGCCAGCTCGTCGCCGCCGAGGGACAGGGCAACCTCTCCTCCGACGAGTTCGGCTTCTTCGTGCTCCTCCTCGCCGTCGCCGGCAACGAGACCACCCGCAACGCCATCAGCCACGGCATGCACGCCTTCCTCACCCACCCCGACCAGTGGGAGCTCTTCAAGCGCGAGCGCCCCGCGACCGCCGCCGAGGAGATCGTCCGCTGGGCGACCCCCGTCGTCTCCTTCCAGCGGACCGCGACCCAGGACACCGAGATCGGCGGACAGAAGATCGCCAAGGGCGACCGGGTCGGACTCTTCTACTCCTCCGCCAACAACGACCCCGAGGTCTTCACCGACCCCGAACGCTTCGACATCACCCGCGACCCCAACCCCCACCTCGGCTTCGGCGGCGGCGGACCCCACTTCTGCCTCGGCAAGTCCCTCGCGATCAAGGAGATCGAGCTGATCTTCAACGCCCTCGCCGACGCCCTGCCCGACCTCACCCTCGCCGGCGAACCGCGACGGCTCCGCGCCGCCTGGCTGAACGGCGTGAAGGAACTCCGGGTCAGGACCCCCGCCTGACCCGGGGGAGGTCGGAGTCCGCACCCCGGCCGGCCCGAGGGAGCTCCGGGTCGACCGGGGTGCCGACCCGAGGGAGCTCCGGGCCGGCACCCCGACCGGCCCCGCCTCCCCTCCCCTTCCCTCCCTCCCTCCCCCTCCCCTCCCTCCCCGGAACCGGATCACCACCGGGCGCGTCCGACCCCACATGCGGGGGACACACGGAAGCAATCCGGCCACCAGGATCCTGACCACACTCGTCGCACTGCTCGCGCTCCAGATCGGCTCGCTCGTCGCACCGGCGTACGCCTGCGGCTGCGGCGCGATGATCCCGGACAAGTCCGAGCGCATCGGCGTCGACCGCGAGGAGTCGGCCGTCCGCTGGGACGGCCGCACCGAGACCGTCGCCATGCGGTTCAACGTCCACGGGAACGCCAGGAAGGCCGCCTGGATCATGCCGGTGCCGAGCCGAGCCGAGGTCACCCTCGGCGAGCCGGCCCTCTTCGACGCGCTCGAATCCCTCACCGCGCCCGAGGAACGCGACCGGCACTACTTCTGGCCGCGCGAGGGCGACTGGCCGTTCGACGACCCGTGGGGCGACGGGGCCGCCGGCGCCGCCCCGGCCGCTCCCGGCCCCGGCGTCGGCGTCGTCGGCCGCGCCCGGCTCGGCCCCTTCGACGTGGCCCGGCTGACCGCCACCGACCCCGAGGCGCTCGGCGACTGGCTGCGCGCCAACGGCTTCGAACTCCCCGAACGACTCCCCGGCGCCCTCCGGCCGTACGTCGAGAGGAAGTGGGAGTACGTCGCCGTCCGCCTCGCCCCCGACGAGAAGGGCGCCGCCCTCCACGGCAGGCTGACCCCGCTGCAGATCAGTTTCGCCTCCTCCGAACTCGTCTACCCCATGCGGCTCTCCCGCCTGGCGGCGACACCGCAGGCGCTCGGCCTCTACGTCCTCGCCGACCACCGGATGGAGCCCCGCTCCGCCATCGGCGGCGACCGCCCCGAAGTGACCTTCGCGGGCCGGATCGCCGGCGACGAGAGCCACGCCCTCGCCCTGTTCACCGGCGGCACCCCGGTCCGGCTGACCGCCCTGGAGCAGCGGTTCCCGCATCCCGAGCGCATCGACGACGACCACCACCTGCGGGCCGTCGCCGACACCCCGTACCGCGAAGTCGCCTACACCGACCGGCTCCTCACGGTCGGCGGCGTCCCCGCCTGGCTCCTCGCCGCGGGCGGCGGACTGCTGCTCGCCACCCTCACGACGCTCCTCGCCGTACGGGCGAGAAGGCGCCGGGCGCGGCTCGCCACCGGTGTACGTTCGGCCGCATGACGAACCCTCAGTGGACCGCAGTCGACCACTACTTCGCCGACACGATCAGCCACGACGACGAGGCCCTCACCGCCGCGCTCGCCGCGTCCACCGCCGCCGGCCTGCCCGAGATCGCCGTCGCCCCCAACCAGGGCAAGCTCCTCCACCTGCTGGCCCAGATGCAAGGCGCCCGCAGCATCCTGGAGATCGGCACCCTCGGCGGCTACAGCACCATCTGGCTGGCCCGCGCCCTGCCCGCCGACGGCCGGCTGATCACCCTCGAGTACGACCCCGCCCACGCCGACGTCGCCCGCGCCAACATCGCCCGTGCGGGCCTCGACAAGATCGTCGAGGTCCGCACGGGCGCAGCCCTCGACTCGCTGCCGCGGCTGGAGGCGGAGGGCGCCGGCCCCTTCGACCTCGTCTTCATCGACGCCGACAAGGTCAACAACCCGCACTACGTGGCCTGGGCCCTCAAGCTCTCCCGCCCTGGCACGGTGATCATCGTCGACAACGTGGTGCGCGACGGCAAGGTCGCCACCCCGCACCCCGACGACCCGGCCATCACCGGCACCCGCGCCATGTTCGACCTGGTCGCCCGCGAACCCCGCCTCGACGCGACCGCCTTCCAGACGGTCGGCACGAAGGGCTACGACGGCCTGCTCCTCGCCCGCGTCACCGAATAGGACCGCGTCGGGCCGGGACGGGCCCCCTGGTTCCGGCCGGGACGGATCTCCTGGTCCGGCCGGGACGGATTCCCTTGGTTCCGGCCGAGACGAATCCTCTGGTTCCGGACCAGGTCCTGTCCGGAAAGCAGAGCCGGGCGGGACTTTCCGGACAGGGCCTACGCCCGCCGAGCGGAACCGTCGAACGGGGCACTGGACCGCCACCCGGCGAAGAGCGGCGCCCCGCCCTCGCCGTCGAGCACCACCACCCCGAACGGCCGGTCGAACGCGATCCGCTCCACCACCCCGTGCCGGGGCGGCGCCGCACCGCGGGTCATCGTCACCTGCGTGACGGCCGCCGCCTCGACCCCCTCCTCCGCGACCTCGACCACCGCCTCCTGCACCACCTTGTCGACGAAGAGGTCCGCCGCCGACAGCCCCGAGAAATCGGCCTCGGGGCGCATCGCCCGGTCGAGGCCGAGCGCGGCCAGCTGCCCCTTGGCGTCGGTCTTCGTCCGCAGCGTGAAGCGCGGCAGCGCCAGGTCGACCGACTCGGCCGCGAACGCCCTCCGCTCCCCCGGCCCCGCCCAGGCCGCCGGCAGCGCCTCACCGAGCCCGTCCCCGTCCGCCCCCAGCACGAACCGCACGACGGGCCCCGCGCCCCCCTCCCCCGCGCACGGCAGTTCCACCACCGTCACCCGGCCCACGGTCCAGGCCCACGCCGCCGGAATCCGCTTCCGCATGGTCGGCACCCGCCAGGTGTCGCCGTACCCGTCGGTGAACGGCTCCTCGCGGGTCAGCCGCCCGTCGAACGCCGTCAGCCAGGAGGCCTTGAGCGCCAGCGCGTTGAGCAGCACCAGGTCCTCGGACCCGTCCAGATCGAGCGGCAGCCGCTCGATCCGCCCCCCGGTCGCCTCCCGCACCCACGCGTCCAGCTCCCCCTGCGCGTCGGGGACCTCCTCCGGCGACACGCCGTCCGCCGCCCCGAGCACCCCCTCGGGCAGCGCGCCCCGCACCGCCCCCGGCAACACCCCGAACCGCACCCCGGGCAGCCCCCGCTCGAACGACGGGAGCACCGGCACCGTGCTCCACACCCCGGTCGCCACCGCCACCCCGCCCGACGCCGCGAGCCGCCGCCCGACGAGGGTCACGGCCTCGGCGGCCGCCTCTCCCTCGACGCCCAGCAGCTGCCCGAACTCCTTCGCCGTCGCACCCCGCGCCCCCGACGCCACCGCCCCCAGCGCCAGCCACAGGCCCACCGGCGACACCACGAAGTCGTCGTCCCCGAGCCGCGGGATCCACCGCGCGGCCAGTGCCCCGATCGCGTGTGCCGGGAAGTCGGCCGGTCCACGGGTCGTCATATCCTGCCCCCTATGAGCATCGTGAAGATCAACGTCCTGACCGTTCCCGCCGAGCAGCGCGAGGTGCTCGAACAGCGGTTCGCCGCTCGGGCCGGGGCCGTGGAGGGGTCCGACGGGTTCGAGTGGTTCGAGCTGCTGCGACCGGTCGAGGGAACGGACCAGTACCTGGTGTACACCCGGTGGCGCAGCGAGGAGGACTTCCAGGCGTGGATGAGCGGTTCCATGCAGGCGGCGCACCAGGGCGGCGGCGAGGGGGGCGAGCGCCCGAAGCCGGCGGCCTCGGGCTCGACGCTGTGGTCCTTCGACGTCGTCCAGCAGGCATCGCCGAAGTAGGCCGAGCGAACGGGGCGAGCCGAGGAAGCAGGGCAGGCCGAGGAAATCCGGCGGCGGGACCGGTCGCGCGGAACGCAGAATGGCCCGCATGACCTGGAACTTCTCCCCCGAGCACGTCGGCACCCCGGACGCGACCGCCCTGCGGCGCGACTACTTCGGCGACGTGGCGGGCCGCTACTGGAAGCGGCCCGTCACCGAGGCCGAGACCGACGCGTGGCTCACGGACGACGGAGCCGAGCAACTGACCCCGCCGACCGGGCAGTTCCTGGTGGGGCGGTACGAAGGCAAGCCGGCCGCGTGCGGCGGGGTGCTCCTCCTCGACGAGGACCGCGCCGAGCTGACCCGGGTGTTCCTGCGCCACGCGTTCCGCGGCACCGGCGGCGCGGGCATCCTGATGGACGGGCTCGAAGACGCGGCCCGCGCGCTCGGGGCACGCCGCATGGTCCTCAACACGCGCCTCGACCTCGTCGAGGCACGCGCGCTGTACACGCGGCACGGCTACGCGGAGATCCCGGCGTACTGCACGGGTCCGTACATGGAGATCTGGTACGGCAAGGAACTCTGAGCGGCCCTGCGGGAGGGGCGCCCGGCCCGCGCCCCGGACTCCGGCCTCGCCCCGGCCCGCGCCCCCGGCGCCGGCACTGCCCCGCCCCCGGCAACCGCCTTCCCGGGCGAGCCCGTCCCACCCGCTGGACTCCCCCTGAGCACCCCCTCCGCCCTGAGCGACCCCTCCACCCTGGCCCGAATGTCCGGTTATGGCTGCGGAAGGGCATGCCTGTTCACCCACCGGAGGGGGGTGGGCTGCATAATCGCTCGCAGTTGTATCGGGGAGGGGACCCATCATGACCGGACACGTCTGTCCTGAATGCGGTGTACACAGACCTGGCTGCGCCTGCGTCCAGGCGGAGATAGCCGCGGCCGAGGACTTCGATCCGCTGCGGATCAGGCCGTACGTGACGCTCGACGCGTCCGACGGCCCCGGGGGCCCGCGTCCCGCGGCCGGCCCGGCCGTGGCGGCGCCGTACGGTGCCGGGCCCGCGTCCGGCGACCCGAAGGCCCCGTACGGTGCCGGACCCATGCCCGACGCCCCGAAGGCGCCGTACGATGCCGGGCCCGCGAGCCCGGACGCCGACGCGACGGCGTTCCTCCCCGCGTACACGACGGACGATCCGCCGACCGCCCAGCTGGCGGCGATCCAGGTGGACGGCCCGGCGGGCGTGGGAGCGTCCTCCGAGGCGGCCTCCGGGTCCCGCCAGGCCGACGCGTTCGCGGCGGGACCCCGGCCCGCCCCGTACACCCCCGACGGGCACACCCCCGGCGCGTTCCCGGCGCAGCCCCACGCCGGCGCGTACGCCCCCGACACGTACACCCCCGATACGTACGACCTCGACGCGCACGACTCCGGCACGTACCTGGCGGAGCCCCACCCCGGCGCGTACCCGACCGGCGCGTACCCGGTGCCCGGCGCGCACCCCGGCGCCGGGGGCGATCCGTCCGAGACGATGCCGCTGCTGCTGCGCGGGGTCGGCGAGGTGCCGCCGACGCACGGCGGGGAACGGGCGCGGGGGCGGCGGCGCGGTGTGGTGGTCGCGGCGGTGGCGGCCGTCGCCGTGGCGGGGACGGCGGCGCTCGCGGCGGCCGTCCTGGGCGGCGGGGACGAGGGCGACGACCGGGCGGCGGTGCCCGAGGTGACGACGAGCGCGTCCCTGAACGTCGCGGTGTCGGAGGCGCCGTCCCCCTCCTCGACGAGTCCGGAGCCGTCCTCCCCCACCCCGGACAGGACGTCGGCGTCGCCCTCCCCGACCCCGTCCGCGACCCGCACGACCACGAGCCCCAGCCCGTCGACGTCGGAAGCGGTCGCGCCGACGGCCACCTCGACGGCCCCCACGACAGCGCCGACGACGGCCACCGCGTCCGCGCAGCCGCCCCAGGAGACGGAGGAGGCGGGGGTCACGCTGAGCTTCGGCGCCAGCGGGCCGGAGGTGCGCGAGCTCCAGCTGCGGCTGCAGGCGCTGTGGATCTACCGCGGCCGCATCAACGGGAAGTACGGCAGGGAGGTCGAGGAGGCGGTGGCCACGTACCAGCGCTGGCTGTACCCGCAGACGGACCCCGAGGGCGTGTACGGGGCCTTCACGCGCAGCCATCTGGAGGCGGCCACGCCCGACATCTGAGGCGCGCGCGATCCCGATGGGCGGACGGGTTGGCCAAGTCGGCCCCCGGTTTTGTATCGTGAAAGAACAAAGTGGCCCCGCCCGCACTCCCTGACCGGTGGGCGGGACCGCTTCGTTCTCCGCACCACCCCTCTGGAGACCCGATGCCCGCCGTCACCCCGGCAACGCTCACCGCCCGCGCCCTCCTCCTCGACATGGACGGCACCCTCGTCGACTCGGACGCCGTCGTCGAGCGCTGCTGGCGACGCTGGGCCGACCGGCAGGGCCTCGACGGGGACGAGGTGCTGAAGGTGGTCCACGGCCGCCAGGGGTACGCGACCATGGCCGTCCTCCTCCCCGACCGCCCGATGGCGGAGAACCACGCCGACAACCGGGTCATGCTGGCCGAGGAGACCGCCGACCTCGACGGCGTCGTCCCCGTGCTCGGCGCCCCCGCCTTCCTGGCCGCGATCGCCGACCTCCCGCACGCCCTGGTGACCTCGGCCGACACGGCCCTCGCCGAGGCGCGGATGGGCGCGGCCGCGCTCCGCATGCCGACGACCCGGGTCACCGCCGAGAGCGTCGGGGCCAGCAAGCCGGACCCCGAGGGCTTCCTCAAGGGCGCGGCGGACCTCGGCTTCGACCCCGCCGACTGCGTGGTCTTCGAGGACTCCGAGGCCGGCATCCAGGCGGGCCGCGCCGCCGGCATGCGGATCGTGGGCGTGGGCCCGCGCGCCGCCGCCTTCGCCCCCGACCTGCACGTCCCCGACCTCACCCACCTCCGCGTCGACGCCGCGGCCGACGGCTCGATCACCCTCACGACCCTGCCGTAAGCCCCGCAGGGCCCCCCGGCGCGGACGAACACCCCTCCCCCGCCTCCCTCCGGACCCTTCCCGCACAGGCGAGCGCCCCCACAGGCGCCCCGAGACCCCTTCGCACGGACGCACCCCGCTCCAGCCCCACCCGCCGGCCCTCTCGCGCGGACGTACGCCGTACGCCGCCCTACGCGGACGAAGGCCCCTCCCCCGCGGGGGGGCCGCCCCCCCCCCCCCCCCCCCCCCCCGCCCCGCCCCGCGGGGGGGCCCCCCCCCGGGGGGCGCCCCGGGGGGGGGGGGAGCAGAGCAGGGGGGGCGCCGCCGGG
>NZ_JBIVPA010000024.1:0-17044 GCF_044754405.1 Streptomyces sp. NPDC093089 | reverse complement strand
CCCGGCCCCCCCCCCGGGCCCGCCCGCGCCCCCCCCCCCCCCGGGCCCCCCGCCCCCCCCCCCCCCCGCGCCCCCCCCCCCGGCCCCCCCGCCACCAGTTCCAGGACGGTCGCGGCGGCCACGGCCTGTACGGCGAGCAGGGCGATGAGGACGAAGAGCTGGACGGCGCCCGCGTGCAGCGGTGACGCGCCGCCGAGCAGCATGCCCACGAAGGCCCCGGGCAGGGTGACGAGACCCACCGTGCGGGTCTGGTCCATGCCGGGGAGCAGCGCGTCCGCCGCGACCGGGCGCGCCACTTCGAGCCGCGCCTCCCGCTCGACGAGCCCGATCGCCAGGCCCGCCTCCACCTCGCCCCTCCGCGCCTCCAGTTCGTCGAGCGTGCGCCGCCCCGCGAGGACGGTGGCGGTGAGCGCGCCGCCGACGAGGATGCCGGTCACGGGGACGAGCGTGACGCCTTCGACCGGTACGAGCCCGGTGGCGACGAGCGCGAGGACGACGGGGGCCACGGCGGCGGCGATCGGCACGCCCGCCCACCACCAGCCGGGCCCCGGGGCGGGGACGACCCGGCGCCCTGCCGTCCGTACCGCGACCGCGTACATCAGCAGCAGGAAGCAGAGCAGCAGCGGTACGGAGCGCACGACCCACCCGATCACGAGCGAGACGGCGACGAGCTGGACGGCGGCCCGGCCGCCGGCGAGGAGCGTGTCCCGCGCCCGGCCGAGGCGGGTGACGGCGACGACGGCCGCGGCGAGGGCGAGCAGGACGGCAAGAAGCGCCGCGAAGGTGACGTTCACGTCCAGGAGCACGTGTCAACCCTAGGACGCCGGGCGGAATCTGGCACTCCGTCAGAGACGCCACACCTCTTGATGTGACGTGCCCATGTCGCCACTCTGTTACCCGGCGCATCCCGCACGGACATCTCGCGCCGCCACGATGACCGGGCCGCCGCCCGGCAACCCACGGGGACGGCGGACATCCAAGGTCCCCACACCTCAAGGGAGTTCCCATGCCCGTCGGCAAGATCTACGCGCGTCGACTCGCCGTCCTCACCAGCTCCGCGACCCTCGCCCTCACCGGCCTGCTCACCACCGCTCCGGCCGTCCAGGCCGCCATGCCGACCCCCGTGAGCGCCTCGACGGCCCGCACCTACCTGGCCGCGCTCACCGTGAAGGCGGAAGGTTCCACCTCGGGCTACAGCCGCGACCTCTTCCCCCACTGGATCACCCAGTCCGGCACCTGCAACACCCGCGAGACCGTCCTCAAGCGCGACGGCGTGAACGTCGTCACCGACTCCAGCTGTGCCGCGACCAGCGGCAGCTGGTACTCCCCCTACGACGGCGCCACCTGGACGCTCGCGTCCGACATCGACATCGACCACATGGTCCCGCTCGCCGAGGCGTGGCGCTCGGGCGCCAACACGTGGACGACCTCCCAGCGCCAGGCCTTCGCGAACGACCTGACCCGGCCGCAGCTCATAGCCGTCACGGACAACGTCAACCAGGCCAAGGGGGACCTCGACCCGGCGAAGTGGCTCCCCTCGGTGACCTCGTACCGCTGCACGTACACCCGCGCCTGGGTGCAGGTGAAGTACCACTACAACCTCAGCGTCGACTCCGCCGAGAAGAGCGCCCTGCAGTCCGTCCTCAACGGCTGCTGACCGGAGCACCCCTGAAGCCGCGTCAGCGGAACCCGGGGCCGGACCCGCGCGCCGCGCCGGCGACGCCCGGGACCGGCCCCGGGTGTCGTGTCGACGACGCCCGGGGCCGGCCCCGCGATAACGACCGCCGGGAAGTGAGCACCACCACACGTCCCCCGTGGCTGAATGTTGAACTTGCAAGTACTAGTGAGGGGTGCCTAACCTTACGGCCTCATCGGTATCCGTCCCCCACGCCCCGTTCCCCACGGACGGGGTCAGGCCGAAGGAGTTCCCCCATGTCCCCCGCGAACACCCCTGCCCCGCTCGCAGGTCGCCTGAACCAGGCCCAGCCGTACGCGCTCGGCCTCTTCCGCATCGTCACCGGCCTCCTCTTCGCCTGCCACGGCGCCTCCTCCCTCTTCGGCGTCCTCGGCGGCGCCATGGGCGGCGGCGGCACGGTCCCGACCGGCACCTGGCCCGGCTGGTACGCGGCCGTCATCCAGCTCGTCGCCGGCGTCCTCGTCCTCGCAGGTGTGGGCACCCGCAGCGCCGCGTTCCTCGCCTCCGGCTCGATGGCCTACGCCTACTTCAAGGTCCACCAGCCCGAGTCCCTCTTCCCCCTCCAGAACGGCGGCGAGACCGCGGCCCTCTTCTGCTGGTCCTTCGCGCTCCTCGTCTTCACCGGCCCCGGCGCCCTCGCCCTCGACCGCCTCTTCGGCGCCCGCCCCGCCACCGGCACGAAGACCCGCGACGAGCAGGAGCAGCAGGGCACGCCGGTCGCGGCCTGAGCCCGCCCCGGACCTGTCCGGCCGCACCGGGTGGGGCAGCCGGGCAGCCCCGGCGCGGCCCTCGCCGCACGGCCGGGCACGCCGCGCACGGCCCGCACGGGGCCCGTGTGAGGCCTGCGCGAGACCCGCCGTGAGGCCCGCTACCGGTACGGGCCGGAAACCGCAGCACGGTTTCCGGCCTTTCCGGCACCCGTCCGCCGGCACCCGTCCGCCGGCACCCGTCCGCCGGCACCCGCTCGTCGTCACCCGCCCGTCGTCACCCGCCGCGCCGCGGTCGAGGCCCGGTCGACCGCCGCTCGGCCGCCGGTCGGCTCGCGGTACCCACCCGGCGGGCGGGTCGGCGGGCCCGCGTAGGCTCTGGCCCTGTGAATCTGCTCGACAGCCTCGGCTCGCTGCGGTCGTTGACCGCCGGCCCGTGGATCTACCCGGTGGTGGCGGCGTCGATCCTGCTCGACGTCTTCCTGCCCGTACTGCCGAGCGGCTTCCTCGTCATCACCGCCGCCACGGCGGCGGCCACGGCCACCGCGACCTCCACCGACGTGCCGTCCCTGCTCCCGCTGCTGCTCTGCGCGGCCACGGCCTCGGTGCTCGGCGACTTCCTCGCGTACCGGCTGGCCCTGCGGGGCGGTGCGAGGCTGCACCGGGCGATAGCGCGCTCGCGGCGCCTGAGCGTGGCGCAGGAACGTCTCGGCACGGCGCTGGCCCGGGGCGGCGGCCTGCTCGTGGTCCTCGCGCGCTTCGCCCCCGCCGGCCGCTCCGTGGTCTCGCTGGGCGCGGGCGCGGCGAAGCGGCGGATCGAGGAGTTCCTGCCGTGGTCGGCCCTGGCGGGCGTGACCTGGGCGTCGTACAGCGTCGGGCTCGGCTGGCTGGGCGGTCAGTGGCTGGGCGCGACCTGGTTCAGCGCGGGGGTGTCGACCCTCGCGCTCTTCCTCGCCGGCGGCCTCGCCGCGTACGTCATACGGCGTCCGGCTGCGGCTCCCGCTCCCGCCTCCTGACACCGGGGTGCGCCCCGCGCACCTCCAGGCCGTCCAGGAGTCTCGCGGTGGCCTCCGCGATCTCGTCCACGGCCCGCTCGAACACCTCCCGGTTGTGGGCGGCGGGGGCCCGGAAGCCGGACACCTTGCGGACGTACTGCAGCGCGGCGGCCCGGACGTCGTCCTCGGTCGCCTCCTCGGGCAGCGCGGGCGGGCGGAGCGTCTTGATGCTTCGGCACATGCCTCCAGTGTGGCGCGCACCACTGACAACCGGCGGGCCGCCGACCGCCCCGGCCCCGGTCACCCACGAAGCCGCGCCGCCCCTGTTCACTCCCGAAGCCGCACCTGCCCCGTTCACTCCCGAAGCCGCGTCGGCCCGGGCCACACCTGAAGCCGCCCCCGCGCCGGTCACCCCCCGAAGCCGCGCCGGCTCCGTGCGTTGATCTCGGCGGCGCGGGCGCGCAGCTCGCGCAGCGGCGTGGCGGGCTGTACGTCGAGGGGCTCGGCCTCCCACTCGGCGCCGCCGTGGACGGCCCGGATCAGAAAGCGCCCGGAGACGCTCTCCACATAGAAACCGACCCGCCCCGTGGCGGTGTCGCGGACGAGGTCACCGACCTCGGGCAGTGGCTGCACGCATCCCCTCCGTCCCGAATCCCGAATTCTGGGGAGAACCAGAGAAGCCGCACGGCCCCGCCCTGTCAACGTATCTCTAGAGATGTCCCCCGATGGATGGATCGACCGGGCGGGACGGCGTACGCGTGTGCACCCTGGCCGGGGGGTGCGCCGTAGGGTGTCCCGCACAGGAAGGGAGTGGTCCACCCGTGACTGACCAGGACAGCGCTCGCCGGCCCAAGTACCAGCGCATCGCCGACGAGTTGAGAACCGCGATCCAGTCAGGCGCCTTCGCGCCGGGCGACCGGCTCCCCGGCGAGAACGACCTCATGACCACGTACGAGGTGGCCCGGATGACGGCCCGCCAGGCCCTCTCCGTCCTGCGCAACGAAGGACTGGCCGAGGCCCGCAAGGGCGCCGGCGTCTTCGTCCGCGTCTTCCGCCCGCTGCGCCGCCGCGGCATCCCCCGCCTCTCCGGCGACCAGTGGGGCAACGGCCGCTCCGTCTGGTCGGCCGACGTCGAGGACCGCGACCTGGTCGTCGACCAGATCGAAGTGGTCGAGACGCGGGCCGGCGCCCGGGTCGCCGGCGCGCTCAACCTGGTGCCGGGCGCACCCGTGTGCGTCCGCAGCCGCCGCTTCGTCCTCGACACGAAGCCGGTGCTCCTCTCCGTCTCGTACCTCTCCGCCGAACTGGTCCGCGGCACGCCCATCACCCAGCCGGACACCGGCCCCGGCGGCACCTACGCCCGGCTCACCGAGCTCGGCCACCGCCCCGTGCGCTTCCGCGAGGAGATCCGCTGCCGCATGCCGACGGCGGACGAGTCGGATCGACTCTCCCTCGCCCTCGGCACACCCGTCGTCCTCATCGGCCGCACGGCCTTCACCGGCCCCGGAATGGCCGTCGAGCTCAACGAGATGACCCTCGACTCGTCCTCGTACGTCCTGGAGTACGACTTCGACGCCTGACCCCGGAGCCCGCGGGCGGGGCGGGGACGGCCTACGGCGTGCGGGCGACCCGCAGCACGGGGCCGACCTGCGGCGCGTGGCCGACCCACAGCACGGGGCCGACCTGCGGCACGGGGCCGACCTGCGACACGGGGCCGACCCACCGGCCGAACACCCCACCCCACCCCACCCCACCCCACCCCACCCCGCCCGGCCGACCTACGGCATGCGGACGACCTCGAACCGCGCCCCCGGGTCGGCGTGAACGACCTCCCCGGGGAACTCGGCGGCAGCGAACGCGACCGCCTCGACCGGCTCCGTACCCGGCCCCACGTGGGTCACGACGAGCCGCCCGGCACGGGCCTCCGCCGCGCTCCTGCCCGCCTGCGCCGCGGAATGGTGCCCCGGCACCTCTCCGTCGGCCTCGCAGACGAACAGGTCGCAGTCCCGGGCGAGTTCGACGAGGGACGGGCACGGCTGGCAGTCCCCCGAGTAGACGAGCGAGCGCCCCTCCGCGTCCTCGACGCGCAGGGCGAAGGCGGCGGGACCGCCGTGGTCGACCTCCCTGGACCGGAGCGTCAGCCCGCCGATCCGGACGACGTGCCCGTCGTACAACTCGCTCACCGCGAAGGCCTTCTCGACGGGGCTGCGCTGGGCGCCGTTGGTGAGGAAGCCGACGAGCCGGTCGGCGATGCCCGCCGGCCCGAGGAGGGGGACCGGCGACTCGACGTCGAGTCCCGCGTACACGAGACCGTAGAAGGCGGTCAGGAGATCGGCGCTGTGGTCGGCGTGCAGATGGGAGATCCACACGGCGTCGACGTCGCCGAGGCCGACGTACCGCTGGAGCTCCCCGAGGGTGCCGCTCCCCGCGTCCACCCACACCCGGACGCCGCCGCCCTCGACGAGATAACCGGAGCAGGCGTTGCCCGGCCGTGGGAAGGGGGCGGCGGACCCGAGGACGGTGATCCGCAGTGCGTCACTGGCCATACGGCAAGTTTATCGAGAAGTGTGGGGACGGGGTGAAGATCGTGCGTATCGTGTGTGCCCTCCGGGCCCCATCGGCGGGCGCCCGGAAGGAACTGAAGGACTTTCATGCTTCGTCGCACCCGCACGTACGCCGCCGTGACCGCGGCCGCCGCGGCCGGCATCCTGCTGCTGCCCTCGCAGGCGCAGGCCGCCGGCTCGGTCCACCTGTACAAGATCTACTACGACAGCCCGGGCACGGACAACCGCTCCAACACCAGCCTCAACGCCGAGTACGTGCAGATACGCAACACCACCGGCGCCGGGGTCAACCTCCGCGGCTGGACCGTCACGGACGCGTCCAACCACAAGTACACCTTCGGGAACTTCGTCCTCGGCAAGGGCAAGATCGTCACGGTCCACACCGGCCGCGGCACCAACAGCGCCGCGCACGTCTACCAGAACCGCGCCGCCTACGTGTGGAACAACGACCGCGACACCGCGACCCTCCGCAAGTCGAACGGCACCCGCGTCGGCGTCTGCTCGTACAACTCGACGCGCTACGACTACAAGTGGTGCTGACCAAGTGGTGCTGACCCCACCCACCTCATGACCCACCACGCCCCGGGACGCGCCGACCCCGGGGTCCGTGGCACCACGCCCGTCGCGGTGGTCCTGCCCGTCGGAGGCAGATCCGCCGGGGGCGACCTGTCAGGGACCGGCCCGCCGGGGCAACCCTCCACGGCCCGAACCTCCAGGAACCGGCCCGGCCCGATCAGGCCCGGCCCGATCCGGCCCGGCTCTCAGGCCCGGCCCGATCAGGAACTCCCCGTCTCCTGCCGGGCGGCGGGGACCCCGTGCTGCTGCACGTCCGCGCTGACCTGCCCGCCGAGCGTCATCACGTTCAACGTCGCCGAGTTCTCGTTGGCGATGGCCTTCTCGACCCGGGCGACCAGGACGGAGAACGCCTCCCGCTTCGGCAGGTCGTGGTACGGACCCACCTTGGCCTCGAAGTACACCCGCTCGTGGCCCAGGAGTTGCTCGGTCGAGCGGTAGTTCTTCCACTGCTCCCGGTACCGGTACACGCTCTCCAGCGACACCGCGGCGACGACCACCACGCTCAGCACCGTCGCCGTGACCCGCGCGAACGCCAGGTCCAGGTTCACGAACACCGGCACGAGCGCCCCGCCGACGACGGACACGGTCCGCATCCGCAGATGCATCGCCTTCATCCGGGTCGCCTTGACGTCGTACCACTCCTGGTACTGCGACAGCCGGCTCTCGATGTACCGCTGCGGCGTCATCTCGCCACCCTGCACGCCCGTTTCGGGCGCGTCCCCCACCTCGACCATGCCCCGGAGTAGACCCGCACCGCCGGACTCCCGTCAACTCACCGCCCCGCCACCGCTCTCGCCCTCCCCCGCACCCCGGACCCGACCTCGTGAGGTCACCACTCCACCACCCTTCGCGACCGGCCCCCCAGCGATCCTCGACCGCGCGGTGAGATCCCTGTCCCGGCATGACTTCCCCACTGATCCCGTCGGAAAGTGCGGAAGGCCCCGAAGGCGGAGCCCTGCTCCACCGGCCCCGCCGCCGACCTATGCCGGAGGATTACGTGAGCCCAGACCGCGAGCCGAACACACCGGACAACCACGAGCCGAGCACGTCGGACAACCGCGAGCCGAACACGCCGGACAGCCGCGAGCCGAACACGCCGGACAACCCGTCCGCCTCGTACACCGTGGCCGTCGTCGGAGTGGGGGCGGCCGGCACGCTGACCGCCGTCCACCTCTGCGAGACGGCCGCGCGCCGCCGCACACCCCTCGACCTCGTCCTGATCGACCCGGCCCCGGAGGCCGGCCGGGGAGTCGCGTACGCCACCAAGGACCCCGGCCACCGCCTCAACGTCCCTACCGGCGGAATGAGTTGCTACACGGACGACCCCGGTCACTTCACGCGCTGGCTGTGCCGGCACGGCGAACCGACCGTCACGGCAGCCGACTTCGCGACCCGGTACCGGTACGGCGCCTACCTCGCCGACACCCTCGCGCAGGCGATCGTGCGGGCCCACGGGGTGGTGTCCGTCCGCCGGCTGCGCACCCGAGCCGAGGGGTGCGCAGGCACACCGGACGGCCGGGTGGCGCTCCGGCTGGCCGACGGGACGGGGCTCACCGCCGACGCGGCGGTCCTGGCCACCGGCCCCGCCGGGCCGACGGGGGGCTGGGCGCCCGGAGAACTGCGAGCGTCTTCGCGCTTCGTCGCCTCGCCGTGGACGAGCGGTGCGCTGGACGGGCCGCTGGCGGACGACGCCGACGTCCTGCTCGTCGGTACGGGGCTGACCGCCGTCGACCTGGCCCTCACGCTCGACCGCCCCGGGCGCACGGTGCACGCGCTGTCCCGCAACGGACTGCTGCCGCAGTCGCACGCACTGACCCCGGCCGGGCCGATGCCCGCGCCGGAGGGACTGTACGGGGCCTCCCTCGACCAGCTGCGCCGGACGGTCCGCCACCACGTCGCCCGGTCGATGCGCCTCCACGGCGACTGGCGGCCGGCCCTGGACAGCCTGCGGCCGCACACCGCGCGGCTGTGGCAGGGCCTGACGGCCGAGGAACGCGCCGAGCTCCTCTCTCTGGACGGGGCGTTGTGGAACACGCACCGCCACCGCATGGCGCCCGCGACCGCCGAGTCGGTGGCCCGCGCCCGTAACGCCAAACGCCTGGTCCTGCACGCGGGCAGCGTCACCCGCGCCGCCGGGCGCCCCGACGGCTCGCTGGACGTGGGGCTCTCCGGCGACCGGGAGCTGCGCGTGGGCTGGGTGATCGACTGCACGGGCCCGGGCCGGCGCCCCGACGGGCCGCTGTGGACGTCGCTCCTCGCGTCCGGTGCGGCGGTACCGGGTCCGCTCGACATGGGCGTGGCCACCCTCGACGGGCGGCTCCTCGCCGCGGAGGGCCGCACCGGGCTGCCCGTGTACACACTGGGCGCGCCGCGGCGCGGCGAACTGTTCGAGACCACCGCGGTCCCCGAGATCCGCGTCCAGGCGGCGACCCTGGCCCAGACGCTCCTCGCGCCGCTCTCCCCCGGGCGCCGCTCGACGCGCCGCCCGCTCGACGGCCACGGTCTCGCCCTGTCCACCCACGCGGAGGCGGCCGCCGCGTACCGCACCGGTCTCGCCCGCATCCTGAAGGTGCGGGCGGGCGCGGAGGACGCGCTCCGGCGGGCCGTGGCCCTCGACCCCGGGTTCGCCCTCGGGCACGCGGCGCTCGCCCTCCTCGGCCACGAGTGCGGCGCGGCCGTCGACGTACCGCGGGCGCTGGCGGAGGCGCAGCGGTGTGCCCGCGAGCGCGCCGACGACCGGGAGCGCTCCTTCGTCGAGGTCGTCACCCGCCGCGTCCACGGCGAGAACGGCGACACCGCGCTCGTACGGCACCTCGAAGCGCATCCGGCCGACGCGCTGGCGCTCGCCGCGGCCGTACCGACCATCGCCTTCTCCGGCGTCGACGACCTGGACGACGACTACGCCCTGCGCCTCGTCGAGCGCACCTCACCCGCGTACGACGGGCACTGGTTCCACACCTCCCTGCTGGCCTTCCTCCGCCAGGAGCAGGGCCGCCTCCACGAGGCCGGCGAACTCGCCCACCGCGCCCTCGCCGCCGAACCCGCCTCCGGCCACGCCGTCCACGCCCTCACCCACGTCCACTACGAGACCGGCGCCCACCAGGCGGGCCGCGACTG
This sequence comes from Streptomyces sp. NPDC093089, assembly GCF_044754405.1. Lineage (NCBI taxonomy): Bacteria > Bacillati > Actinomycetota > Actinomycetes > Kitasatosporales > Streptomycetaceae > Streptomyces > Streptomyces sp. NPDC093089. The sequence goes on along the minus strand of NZ_JBIVPA010000024.1, from coordinate 7,389 downwards.
GCTCGAACGCTGGGTCGCCGGCCGCGGCCGCGGCGCCGTCCACCGGGCCCACTTCTCCTGGCACATCGCCCTGCACGAACTGGCCCTCGACGACCCCGCCGCCGTCCGCCGCCGCTGGTTCACCCAACTCGCCCCCGGGCGCGTCACCGGCGTCCGCGCCCTCGTCGACTCGGGCTCCCTCCTCTGGCGCGCCCGCCTCAGCGACAGCTGGCGCGGCGAACTCCCCACCGCCGACGTCCTGGACTCGGTCGAGGCCGACGTCCTCGAACGTCCCACCACCGCCTTCACCGCCCTCCACTCCGCCGTCACCCTCACCGCCGCCGGCGACCTCCCCGCCCTCCGCCGCCTCCGCGACCACGCCGCCGGCGCCGACGAGGTCCAGCGCGACATCATCGCCCCCCTCTGCGACGCCTTCACCGCCCTCGTCGAAGAACGCTTCCACGACGCCGCCCTCGGCCTCGACGCCCTCCTCCCCACCCTCCGCCGCGTCGGCGGCAGCTCCGCCCAACGCGAAGTCGTCGAGGAGACCCTCCTCTACGCCCTCACCGCCGACGGCCGCTCCGACGCCGCCCGCCGCCTCCTCGACACCCGCCTCCAACGCACCCACTCCCCCCGCGACCACCGCCTCCTCTCCGAACTCCCCACCTGACCCCGCCCCCGCCCACACCCGGACAGAGCAGTGAAGTCCCGTCCCTAACCCGGGACTTCACTACCGAAACAAACCACCACAAGCACCCCCCCTCCATCGCCCAAATGCGCTCCAGCTCGGCCTGCGTCCCCTCAACCGGCCGGAGCGTCCAGAAGATCTGATCGATGGAACCCGGCCCGTACAAATCAGGAAACGCCTTGTAGTCCGCCGGCAGCCCCACCCCGAGATACTGCTCAGCGACCTCCCACAACCGCGGCCGCACCCACCCCCAACACCCCGGCCCCCCAACAACTCCCTCAGCCGCCCCACCGCAGCCACCCCTTGATCACCCATCCCCCCACCCTGCCGGCCCCCACCGACAGCCCCCGGCCCAGCGATGCTCACGAGCGAAGATGCGGGTGATCGTGTGCAGCTGCTTGTCCGACGCGGGCGGGCCTGCACTCGGGCGAGCCCTCAGCCCGAACCGGCGACCAGTGCCTCGCCGAGCGGAGTGCGCCGGTAGAGCACCGACCGTCCGGACCGGGCGCGGACGAGCAGCCCCGCGCCTCGCAGGATGGCGAGGTGGTCTCCTACCGCGCCGGGTGCCATGGCGAGGCTTCGGGCGAGGTGGCTGGTACTGGCCGGGGCGTCCAGCGCCAACAGCAGCCGGGCTCGGGCCCGGCCGACCAGAGCGGTCAGCGCGTCCGGTCGGGGGACGGTCTCCTGTTCGCCCCACAGGGCGGCGGTGCCGCGGGCCGAGTAGATCAAGGTCCTGGGCCAGGGGTCTTCCATGTGGGCGGCGACATGCCCGACGAAGACCGAAGGGATCACCAGGAGCCCGTCGCCGGCGAGGCGGACCGTTCCGCCTCGGAGGAAGCCGATCTCGATGCCGCCGACGCGCCAGGCGATGCCCGGGTGCAGGCTCTCGATGACCGTGACCCATCCGTGTTCGCCGATCACACCCACCCGGTGCACGACGTCGCGCTCGCAGATCGCGCGCAGTTGCGGCCAGTCCGCGGCGAGCAGCTCGTGCCACGCCCGGTCCATCGCCTCGGCGATCCTGGTGACGGCGTCCGGCGAGTCCAGCACCGCGCGTACGCGGGGATCACGGGCGGACGGGCCGGTCGCGTTGATGGCGAACTCGTGGCGGGCCGCTTCCAGCGGTGTGGCCCGGATCATGGCCAGGTCGTCTGCCCACGTCTGGTTGAGGCCGCGCGGGGGCGGGGCGACGAAGTTCGGTCCGCCTTGCGGGGTATGCAGGGCGAGGGCGGCGTCCAGTTCGGTCTCGCGGCGAAGCCGTTCGAAGGCCGGCAGGAGCCGGGCGGCCCAGGCCTGCGGCAGCGGCCGGCCGTGGCCGGCGAGCGAGCGCAGCAGAAAGCAGAGGTCCATCGCGGGCGACAGTGCGAAGCGGCTGCGCAGCAGGTCCTCGACGGAGACTTCGAAGCGGAGCACGCCGCCATGCTACTGCGATACGCCTGTTCCGATTCGTCCAGCGACGAATCATTCGTGAACGGCGTGGGCGCACAGCGAGGCTGGGCGTCATGACCCCAACCACCGCACCCGTGCAGGGCGACCACCGTGCCACCTACAGGGAGGTGCTTGCCGAGCCGCGATTCCGTCTGCTCTTCTCGACCCGCGCCGTCGCGATCACTGCGGGCTCGCTGCGGATCACCACGTTCTCGGTCCTCGTCTTCGCGGCCACCGGCTCCGCCCTGTTGAGCGCACTGGCCTTCGGGATCGGCTTTCTCCCGCAGCTGTTCGGCTCGCTGCTGCTGGGCTCACTGGCCGACCGACTGCCGCCCCGCGCACTCATCGCCGGCGGCTACGCCTTGGAATGCGCCGCCGCTCTGCTGCTCGCCGTGGTCCGGATGCCGATCGCGGCAAGCCTCGGAGTCGTAGCGCTGGCCGCCCTCGCCACACCGGTGTTCAGCGGCGCGTCGAGTCGGCTGGTCGCGCAGTGGCTGGAGGGCGACGCCTATGTCCTGGGCCGTTCACTGAACAACATCGCCGCGGCAGGCGCACAACTGCTCGGTCTGGCGCTGGGAGGTGCGGTCGTCGCGTTACTCGGCCCGCACCGGGCACTCGCGGTGAGCGCCGCCCTCTTCCTCGGCTGCGCGCTCGCGATCCGCATCCGGCTCCCCCGGCTGCGGCCGGGAGGGTTCGGCGGCACACCCGGCACCGCTCGGGGCGATGGCGGGGCAGTCCGGACAAGCCTGCACGGTGCCGCCCTGCTGCTGCGCGGACGCACAGTGCGACGACTGATGCTGGCCCAGTGGCTACCACCCGCGTTCGTAGCCGGCGCGGAAGGCCTGATCGTCGCCTACGCCGGAGGACACCACTTCGCGCCCGGCTGGTACGCGGTGCTGATGGGCTGCCTACCGGTCGGCATGCTCGTCGGTGACCTACTGGTGGGGCGACTGCTCCAACCGCCCAGCCGGGAGCGCCTGGTCGCCCCATTGATCGCGCTGATGGGACTGCCGCTGCTCGGCTTCGCTGCCGAGCCCGGAGCGGGCGTCTCGTCGTGCCTGCTGCTCCTCTGCGGCTTCGGCTTCTCCTACGCTCTCGGCCTGCAGCGGCCATTCCTGGACTCCCTGCCGCAGGACGGCCAAGGCCAGGCCTTCGGTCTCCTCGGCTCCGGCAGCATGACGGCGCAGGGCGTCGGGCCGGCCTGCTTCGGCTGGGTGGCCGCAGGCATCGGAACAGGCGGCGCAATAGCCCTGGCGGGCGGCGCGGCGGCGCTCACCGCCGTCTGGATCCTCACCTGGCCCCCGCCCACACCCATCCACGTCTACCTGACAGGCAGTCGATCCCGTCAGCCCATTGCACAAGACGCGCCAAGCCTCGGCCCTGCCGGCCGTCGCGGACCACGTACGGGACCTCGAGACCACGCCCAGCCCACGAAGGGTTCATGCCGCATGATCGATGAATTCGCGAAGGACAACCTGCACGGGAGACTGCGGCGCGACCGCGAGGCGCTGCTCTGGAAACTCGACGGCTTGTCCGAGTACGACGCCCGCCGACCTCTGACAGCGACCGGGACCAACCTCCTCGGCCTGGTCAAACACGTGGCCACCGTCGAGGCCAGGTACTTCGGCGAGGTCTTCGACCGCCCTTCCCCGGAACCGCTGCCCCGGTGGCAGGACTCCGACGGCAGCGACCAGTGGGCGACCGAGGACGAGACCCGCGACCAGATCATCGCCTTCTACCGACGCACATGGGAACACTCGGACAGGACGATCAACGAACTTCCCCTCGACGCCCCCGGCCACGTGCCGTGGTGGCCTGAGCCCCACCCCAACACAAACCTGTTCGCCATCACGCTCCACGTCCTCGGCGAGACCACCCGGCACGCCGGGCACGCCGACATCCTGCGCGAGAACCTCGACGGCCGGACCGGCTTGCGCGCCGAACACGAGAAGCAGATCGACGAGGAAGCCCGCGCGGCCCACCGCGCGAAACTCGAGCAGGCCGCCAGATCAGCCGCAGCGATCAAGGCATAGTCGGACGTACAGGCGGCCTGCCATCAGCGCCCCTGCCGGCACGTCCGATCTCCGAGTGGCTTCGTCCGCGCGACCGGGGTTCCGGCACAGATCCTGGGGACCGGTCGCAGAAGGTGACCGATCTGCTCTACCCGCTCAGCAACGCCGCAAGACGGACGGCAGTCTTCTCGCACGCTCGCTGCCTGATCAACCCTTCCTTGCCGACCGCACGAAGCCTCACCTTCGAGATGCCCTCACCGCCCTTCGCCACCAACGCAGTAACCACCACAGGGTTCATACCGCCGACACCACCACCGGCAAGAACACGCATCGCCTCACGGTCGCCGCCAGAATCAACGGGCACAGGATCCACTGCTCGCCCGGCTCACCCGAGTACGTCGACGACACGCGCGACGGAATCGTCAAACGGCAAGACGACGCACAGGTCGATCTCATCAACGTCATTTTGCAAATCCCCCGGTCACAGCCCGATCGCCATGACCATGAACGTCTACGCCCACGTCGCCCAGAACACACAACGCAAGGCCGCCGGTGACCAGTGCGTCAAGCCCGATCGGCCCAAGCCCATCCCGCTGCCCCCTTCCCGAAGCCACTTCCTCTCCTGAGCGGTAAATGGACGCGGCAACTCAAGTAACCATCGGTGTTGTTGTCGGATGTGAACGTCAAAAGCCCCCAGCCATGATCGGCTGGGGACCTTTGCACTGGTGGGCGCGGACGGTTTCGAACCGCCGACATCTGCTTTGCAAGCTCGTCCGGAGACCCGCCCCTGGTGCCCGCACCTCACCCGAGGCGCCCTCGAGGAACCGCCCGGAGATGTGTACGTACGCCCTCGCTGATGTCAGACGTGGATGTCGCCTCACCGAGGTCTATGTGGCTGGCGACACCTTCGACCCGGGCCAACTACCCATCGATCCCGCCCAGCTGAACCCTTCTCCCCTCGCCGCGCTTTACGGCATGCTGCATCCATGTCAGCTGTCGCCGCACGCACCCACTCCCAGACCCACCAGGCAGGCCGCCACCTCGCGGTCGCTGAGGCGCTCTTGCGAGGGATACCAGCCAAGCTCAAGGGAGCCCAGACCTACATCGAGGTTGGCGAGCATGATGCTCAAGTGATGGTGGCAGCCAAGGGCGCCTGGATGATCGCAGACATCGACAAGTTCACGGCTCTGACCTGCAGCCGAGTCATCCTCGTCCACATCGCGACGGACAGTCACCACTTCTACATCGCGGAGGGCGACAAGCTCCGCGCCGAGGTGCGCACCCGGCACATGCAGTTCCTGGAACAAGTTGGGGGCGTACGACCCCGTAACCCTGACTCGAAGAACACCGTCATAAAGCCTGATCACGTCGCCAGTTGGCGCGACCAGTGGCAGCTTCTGACCTAAGAGAGCACCTGTCGGGCGACCTCCAGGCACTGCACTCCGGGCAACTTCACCGGGTCTGAACTGCAACGCCGGCATCTTTCGGTGGTCCAAGCCTCGCCAGGCGGTGCGGCTGCACACGGCTCCGGAGGCCCCGGGCGTATGGGCAGATCAAGGGCGTAGAGGCGGGCTGGCGCGCTCCGCTGGTCCACGAATGGGCCGCGCCTCTATCGTCCTGTCCCGCGGCCAGCGGCAACTGCTTTCTAAGCCTGGCGCCGCACGCGGGACTGCCCTTGCAGTTCAACTGGCACACGGGGGATCCGACTCTGCCAACGGCCTCTGCACCGTCCCCCCGACCGACCATGGCTGACCGCTCGATCTGGCACGGATCTGCCACGCACGCGCACGGAACCGGTTCCATCGAAGCCGCGTCTGACGGCCAGGAAGGGGGCGGCGTGATAGCTCAAGGCAGGGCCCGTCGTCGCTGCGTGGCGGCTGTTTCGATTCGCGCGCGGCTCGTCGCGGTAACGCTAACGTCCTTGCTGGTTGCCGGTTGCGGCATGCTGAACGATCCAGTCAAGGAACGCTGGAAGTCTAGAACCGAGTTTTCAAGTTGTGGCGAGGTGAGACTGGAGCAGGGCGAGGAGATGCAGAAACAGGCGGCGCGGGAAATTTTCTGTCTCCAGCAAGCCCTCAAGAAAGGCGAGAGCGCGGAACTGAAGGCGACCTATCCCACCGTGGAGGGCGACCCGATTCGCGAGTACTACCGCTTGACACCGCAAGGCAGGCTTGAGGTGTACACCGACAGCACAGACGATCACTACTCGGACCAGAGGTGGTCGTTCGCCGAGTGCTACGCCCCGGAATGGTTGGCTGAGATTTCCTGCGATCTATGACCAGCGCCAATGACCCCATCGGGCGCGATGAGGTCGTCCATTGCCTCCCGGCAACCGATTGGAACCACCCGTCAGACGCTTTCACACTGAGTCGAGGGTTGGAGCATCAGCATTCAGGCGGTGCGGACACGGGCGGCCAATAGCCAGCAGTCAGGCAAAGGTCTTGAAAACCGTCGAGGCAGCGATGTCTCCGTGGGTTAAAATCCCACACCCACCGCCACTGAAAACGCCCCCTGACCAGCTGAATCGGTCAGGGGGCATTGTGTTGGGCGGCACTCGCTCGTCACCGTGATTCCCCGTGACTTCCTGTCTGATCGGGCACGGTTGGGGCACGGGCATGCTCTGATCCGTAGCTCCAGCCGGAACAGTCAGGGGTGGTCATTCCGGTCGCTACAGGGCCCTGGAGGGACGCTACCGGGTGCTGGCAATTGCTGGGGTTGCGACACCTGGCTGCTGTACGCCATAGACGTCAGCCGTGGATTTCAGCCAGGCTTGGCAGCAAGGACGAACTACGAGTGCCTGGTGATCGTCACGACAGCATCCGCTCTGACGCTGAACACCTTTGTGTCGTCAGTTCCGATGAACTCTACGAAGTCGCCTTTGACGGTGTAGTCGTACGCCTCCACCTCCCGCTGCTTAAGCGGCGGGACGCTAGGCATTTTGAATTCGACCGTAAAAGTACCCATTCATACACCTCCTTGCCCTATTGTCATGCATTGCTCTGCATTTCGCGCGGGCAAGCCACTCCAGCACCGCAGCCGCAACGGCCCCTGCTGTCATCCGAACCACGAACCGGCCGGCAGACGCACGACTGGCCCCGTTCATCCCGGAGCCCGAGCGCCCCCGCCGGAGGCATCTGTTCTGACCGGTGGCCGACAAGTCGGCTCGGTTCACCCCCATCAAGCCCTTAGAGGTCCTAACAGAAGTCATTAATGGGGTGACTGTCGGCTTGGATGCTCGTTGGTCCGTTCGTGGGGAAGAGGAACTCTCGACCGTGGGTCGTG
>NZ_JBIVPA010000023.1:0-121355 GCF_044754405.1 Streptomyces sp. NPDC093089 | reverse complement strand
GGAAGCTAAGCCTTTCAGCGCCGATGGTACTGCAGGGGGGACCCTGTGGGAGAGTAGGACGCCGCCGAACAATCATTAGCCTCAACCCCCGGACATTGTCCGGGGGTTGAGGCATTTTTGCGTTCTCAGGCCGGTGCCACGAGTTGGGTGTCGTAGGCGAGGATCACCGCTTGGACGCGGTCGCGGGTGCCGGTTTTGGCGAGGATGCGGCCGACGTGGGTTTTGACGGTGGATTCGGCGAGGTGGAGGCGCTCGGCGATCTCGGTGTTGCTCCAGCCCTGGCCGATGACGGTGAGGATCTCGCGTTCGCGGTCGGTGAGGGCGGCGAGGCGGGGATCGTCGGGGCGGGGGGCGCCGGCGGCCGCGGGGGACGGCGGGAGGTGGTGGACGTAGGCGTCCAGGAGTCGGCGGGTGAGGCTCGGGGCGACGACGGCGTCGCCGGCCGCGACCGCGCGGATGCCGGCGAGGAGCTCCTCGGGCTGGGCGTCCTTGACCAGGAAGCCGCTGGCGCCGGCGCGGAGGCCGTCGTACGCGTACTCGTCGAGGTCGAAGGTGGTGACGATCAGGACGCGGGTGCGGGCGCCCGTGGTGATGATGCGGCGGGTGGCCTCGATGCCGTCGAGGCCGGGCATGCGGATGTCCATCAGGACGACGTCGGGGTGGTGGCGGTCGACCAGGCGGACGGCCTCCGTGCCGTTCGAGGCCTCGCCGACGACGGCCATGTCGTCCTGGCTCTCCAGCAGCATGCGGAAGCCGAAGCGCTGCATCGGCTGGTCGTCCGCGATGAGAACGGTCGTCACGAGGGGGAGCCTTCCCGGGGGAGTCGGAGCGTGACGGCCCAGCCGCCGGTCGGCAGGGGGCCGGTTTCGAGTGTGCCGTCGTAGAGGGCCGCGCGTTCGCGCATTCCGACGAGTCCCTGGCCCTGACCGGGTGTTGTGCTCGCCGTGCCGTCGTCCGTGATCTCCGTCCGCGTCTCCTCGGGGGCGTACGTGAGGGTCACCCGTGCCGTCGCTCCCGCGCCCGCGTGCTTCAAGGTGTTCGTCAGGGCCTCCTGGACGACGCGGTAGATCGTCAGCTGGGCGCCCGGGGGGAGCGGCGGGGCGGTCGCGGGGGCGGGGCGGGCGTCGAGATGGACCGGCAGGCCCGCCTTGCGTACCCCCGTGATCAGGGAGTCCAGGTCGGCCAGGGTGGGTTGGGGGTCGCGGGCGGCTTCCTGGTCGTCGTCGCGCAGGACGCCGAGGAGGCGGCGGAGTTCGGTGAGGGCCTCGCGGCCGGTCGTGCCGATGGCGTCGAGGGCCTGGGTGGCGCGCTCGGGGTTCCTCGCCGCCGCGTACCGGCCGCCGTCGGCGAGGCCGGTGATGACGGAGAGGTGGTGGCCGACGATGTCGTGCATCTCGCGGGCGATGCGGGTGCGTTCGGCGGCGGCGGCGAGCCGGACCTCCTGGTCGCGTTCGATCTCCAGGCGGCGGGCGCGGTCGACGAGGCCGGCGGTGTGCTCGCGGCGGGACCGGACGACGATGCCGAGGAGTTCGACCAGGGCGTACGCCCACAGGGTGGGGAGGACGCGCTGGTCCCAGCTGCCGGAGGGGAAGCGGATCGCGCTCACGACGAGCGGGGGCGGGGTGAGGGCGAGGGACAGGAGCAGGGTGCGGGTGGGGCGGCTCAGCACGATGTGGAAGAGCGGGAGCGTCTGGAGGTAGGCGGCCTGGAGGGAGGCTCCGGACGCCTCGCTGACGAACGCGGCGGCGGCCATCACCGCCAGGGCGGTCGTGGGGTGGCTGCGGCGCCAGAAGAGCGGGAGGGACAGGGCCAGGCTCAGGGTGACGACGAGCCAGGTCGGGACGCTTGGGTCGTGGGCGGTGGTGCGCCAGCCGCCGGCCGCGTCGACGAGCGCGGCCACGGTCCAGCCGGCGGTGAGCGCGGCGTCCCAGAGGCGGGGGCGGCGGGCGTCGGAGGCCCGGACCCGGGCGATCAGACGCTGGACCTGTCGGCTCGGGCCCGTGGTACCGGTGGGCTGCGGTATCTCCTCCGTGATCACCCGGTCATCATCCTCATACGTCCCGGCGGTCGAGCAACAGTGCGGGCACGGCGAGTGCGGCGGCGGCCCACAGGAGCAGGGCGAGGAGGGCCGCGCCGGGGGAGGCCGCCCCGGGCAGCGGGGTCGCGGAGCCGAGGGCGCCGGCCGCCTGGGTGGGGAAGTACCGGACGGCCGTGTCCACCGCCTCGTACGGGAGCAGCCCGAAGACCTCCGGCACGACCAGGACGCCGCCGACGAACGCGCCGATGGCGCCCGGGACGGAGCGGAGGCCGGCGCCGAGGCCGAGGGCGATCAGGCCGAGGAGGGTGACGCCGGCGGCGTTGCCCGCGACGGCGGCGAGGACGCCGTCGTCGGCGAGGGAGGCGGCCTGGTCGGTGTCGGAGAGGAAGAGCTGGGCGGTGAGGAAGGTCAGCAGGGCGGTCAGGAGGGAGACCGTGAACACGACGCCGGTGTAGACGGCCGCCTTCGCCCACAGGACGGGGAGGCGGCGGGGGACGGCCGTCAGGGTGGCGCGGATCAGGCCCGTCGCGTACTCGCCGGCGGTGACGAGGATGCCGAGGACGGCGAGGGCGATGCCGCCGAGCTGGGAGCCGTACAGGACGAGGACGACGGTGTCGACGTCGGAGTCGCCGCCGTCGGAGGTGTACGTGGCGCCCATGAGGACGCCGACGCCGAGGAGGATCGCGGCCGCGGTGAGGACGGTGGTCCAGGTGGAGCGGACCGTCCACAGCTTGTGCCACTCCGAGCGGAGGACGCGGGCGGTGGAGAGGCGGTAGGGGGCGGCGGGGGTGGTCATGCGGGGGCTCCCTGGTACTCGACGGAGTCGTGGGTGAGGGCCATGAACGCCTCCTCCAAGGAGGGTGCCCTGGGGGTGAGTTCGTGGAGGGTGAGGCCGTGGGCGGCGGCCGTCCGGCCGATCTCCGGGGCGTCGGGGCCGGTGACGAGGAGGGTGTCGGGGGCCTCCGCGGTGATCCGGGCGCCGGGGAGCAGGCCGCGCAGCCGGTCCGGTTCGGGGGTGACGACCTTGACGGAGGCGCCGCCCGAGGACCGTACGAGCTCGTCGACCGTGGTGTCGGCGAGGAGCCGGCCCCTGCCGATGACGATCAGGTGGTCGGCGGTGAGGGCCATCTCGCTCATGAGGTGGGAGGAGACGAGGACGGTGCGGCCTTCGGCGGCCAGGGACTTGAGGAGGGTGCGGATCCACAGCACACCCTCGGGGTCGAGGCCGTTGACCGGTTCGTCGAGGACGACGGTGGCCGGGTCGCCGAGGAGGGCGGCGGCGATGCCGAGGCGCTGGCCCATGCCGAGGGAGAAGCCCTTGACGCGTTTCCGGGCGACCTGGGTGAGGCCGGTGAGGGCGAGGACCCGCTCCACGCGCGCGCGGGGGATGCCGTGGGTGAGGGCGAGCGCCGTGAGGTGGTGGTACGCGGAGCGGCCGGGGTGTACGGAGCGGGCTTCGAGGAGCGCGCCGACCCGGGTGAGCGGGGCCGGGTGGCCGGCGTAGGGGAGGCCGTCGACGGTGGCGTGGCCGCGCGTCGGGGCGTCGAGGCCGAGGAGCATGCGGAGGGTGGTCGACTTGCCCGCGCCGTTGGGGCCGAGGAAGCCGGTGACGGTGCCGGGGCGGACGGTGAAGCTGAGGTCCCGTACGACGGTGGTGTCCCCGTACCGCTTCGTGAGGTTCTCTGCTCGGATCATGCTTCCGACGGTAGGGAGCGGGCGGGCCGCCTTCGTCCGACCGGGGGCGGGAGCCGGGGCGCGGGCGTAGTACCGGGGTACGACGCGGGGCGCTGACCAGGAAATTCTTTTGTCGGTCGGGTGGGGACAGGCGAGGATGCTCCGCATGGACTTCTCGATACGTGTGATCCGTTCCGACGAGTGGGAGAAGGCCCGGGAGCTGCGGCTCTCGGCGCTGAAGGACCCGATCGCGCACCTCGCGTTCCTCGACACCCACGAGGACGCCGTCGCGCGTCCCGACTCCTTCTGGCAGGAGCGGACGGAGGGCGCGTCGGAGGACGGACCCGGCGGCGTGCGCCAGTTCGTCGCGGAGGCGCCGGACGGGCGGTGGCTGGGCACGGCGTCGGTGCTCGTGGAGCGGGCCGGCCAGGAGACGTTCTTCGGTGACGTCCCGGAGGTCGAACAGGCCCATGTCGTCGGCGTGTTCGTCCGGGACGAGGCGCGCGGCTCCGGAGTCATCGACGCGCTGTTCGCGGCGGCGGCCGAGTGGTCCTGGTCGCTGGAGCAGCGGATCGCCCGGGTGCGGCTGTACGTCCACGGGGAGAACGTCCGGGCCCAGGCGGCGTACAAGCGGCTCGGGTTCGCGGACACCGGTGTCCGGGTCGCCCTGCACGGTGCGGAGGACGCGCACGAGCTGGAGTACGAGCTGCTGCGTCCGGCGGAGTGAGGCTGCCGCGGGTCGGGCCGCGGCCGGGGTGGAGGGGGGTCGGGCGGTGGTCCGGGCAGGGGCCGGGCGGTGGTTGAGGCCGGTGGTCCGGGCGGTGGCTGCCGTCGGTCTCAGCGGCTGAGCGAGTCCTCCGGCCAGCGGGACCTGGCCTGTTCGGGGGAGCGCATCAGGGCCAGGGTCGGGAGGCCCTGGGTGTGGCCGGTGGCGAGGAGCTCCGGGAGACCGGGGATCGGGGCCACGGCGGCGACGTCGTCCAGGACGAGGGCCATTGGTGGGTCGAGCCGACCGTCGGATGACCGTGCGGCCATGCGGCGGCCGTGCTCGACCACGCTTGCGGCGAGCGCCGTGAGGAGCGGCATCGCGCCGGGGTGGGTGCGGGGGTCCTCGATCGCCTCTCCCACCACGTAGAGGGTGCCCCCTTCGGCGACGAAAGATGCGAGCGCCAGCGAATCCGTTCGATTCGGGGTGCAGGCCTCCCGGATGTGGACAGCGGAGAGCGCCGCCAGCGCACGGGCCGTCAGTTCCTGTGCCAGGCGCCTGCTTTCCGGGTGGGCGGTGAGCGCGGACTCCAGCAGGCCCGCGTGGCCGGAGGCGGCCTTGGGGTGGCTGCGCAGGATTCGTACCGGCTCGTGGGCGCCCGCGCCCTGGGCCCAGCGCAGGACCTGCCGGAACGGGCGGCCGTCGACGGCCGCGGCGTGCAGCCAGCACCGCAGGAGCGTTTCGGCGGTGTCGGCGGTGGCCGCGTCCAGGCGCGAGTGCGGGCGTACGGGCGCCAGCAGGGCGACGGCCCGTTCCTGGGCGACCGCCGGGTCCTCGCACCGCTCGGACGGCGACCAGTGGAGCCTCGCCGGCGTGTCGCACACATGGCCGGTGTCGTGCACCAGCACCGGCCCGAGCTTCCCGCGCGCGTCCTTCGTCGCCGCCCAGACCTCGGGATCCGAGGTGACGACGAGCACCGGGCCCTCGGCGTCCCTGATCGCCTGGACGGCGGCGGGACGGCGGGCCTCCGGGGGGCCGTACACGGTGCGGGGGGTGCCAGGGGGAGTGACGGGGGCCGTGAGTTCCGGGAGCTCCGTGGGAGCCGGGAGGGGTTCCGGGGCCCGGGGGGTCTCCTCCGCCGGGCGGCGGGGCGCCGGGGGCTGTACGGGCTCCGGGGTTTCGCGTACGGGCTGCGCGCGATCCCGTACGGGCCGGCCCGGCTCTCGTACCGGCTCCGGGGCGTCGTGCGCGGGCTTGCGGGGGGTCGGGTGGTCGTACGTGCCCGCCTTGCGGTGGGCGCGGACGGCGCGCCAGCGGGTGAGGGTGCCGAGGGCGAAGACGGCGAGGACCAGGAGGATCATGGCCTCGCCGATGAGGAGGCCCCAGAAGAGGCCGTATCCCGAGAGCTGGCCCGGTGGGGTGGCGGGCCAGGCCGCGGGGAGGTCGGTGGGGGCGGTGGCGAGGGAGCGGAGGGCCGAGGGGGTGCCGGTGAAGGCGACCCCCTGCGGCCAGGCGCCGTGCGCGAAGAGGCCGGAGAGGCCGGTCGCCGTCCACACCAGGACGGTGAGGCAGAGGAGGAGGCCGAAGAGGCTGAGCAGCAGCCCGTCGGAGACTCCTCCGCCCTTCCGCGCCGTGTCCATCTACGCCACCGTCGACTGCGAGGAGCCGTTGATCTGCTGCTCGACGAGGAGGGCGCGCTGCTCCGTCTCCCACTCCAGTTCCGCGTCGGCGTTCGGGTCCGAGGCCTCGGTCATGGCGCGGTCGGTGTAGACGAGCGGGCGTTCCCGCTCGGTGACGAGGTGTTTGACCACCTGCACGTTGCCGTTGACGTCCCAGACGGCGATGCCGGGGGTGAGGGTCGGGATGATCTCCACCGCCCAGCGGGGCAGGCCGAGGACCCGGCCGGTGTTGCGTGCCTCGTCGGCCTTCTGGGCGTAGATGGTCCGGGTGGAGGCCATCTTGAGGATCGCCGCGGCCTCCTTGGCGGCCGCTCCGTCGACGACGTCGGAGAGGTGGTGGACGACGGCGACGAAGGACAGGCCGAGACGGCGGCCGAACTTCAGGAGGCGCTGGAACAGCTGGGCCACGAAGGGGCTGTTGATGATGTGCCAGGCCTCCTCGACGAGGAAGATGCGCTTCTTCCGGTCGGGCCGGATCCAGGTGTGCTCCAGCCAGACGCCGACGATCGCCATGAGGATCGGCATGGCGATGGAGTTGCGGTCGATGTGGGACAGGTCGAAGACGATCAGCGGCGCGTCGAGGTCGATGCCGACGGTCGTCGGGCCGTCGAACATGCCGCGGAGGTCACCGTCGACGAGGCGGTCGAGGACGAGGGCGACGTCCAGGCCCCAGGCCCGTACGTCGTCTATGTCGACGTTCATCGCCTCGGCCGATTCGGCCTTGGGGTGGCGGAGTTGCTCGACGATGTCGGTGAGGATCGGCTGCCGGTCGGTCTTGTGCTCGGTGACGTAGGCGTGGGCGACCTTGAGCGCGAAGCCGGAGCGCTCGTCGAGGCCGTGGCCCATCGCCACCTCGATGATCGTCCGGAGCAGGGCGAGCTGGCCGGTCGTGGTGATGGACGGGTCGAGGGGGTTGAGGCGGATGCCGGAGTCGTTGGCGACCATCGGGTCGAGCCGGATGGGAGTTATCCCCAGCTCCTGCGCGATGAGGTTCCATTCGCCGACGCCGTCCTCGCCCTGGGCGTCGAGCACGACGACCTGCCGGTCCCGGAAGCGGAGCTGGCGGAGCACGTACGTCTTCTCCAGGGCCGACTTGCCGTTGCCGGACTCGCCGAGGACCAGCCAGTGCGGGGCGGGGAGCTGCTGCCCGTACAGCTGGAACGGGTCGTAGATGTAGCCCTTCCCGCTGTACACCTCGCGGCCGATGATGACGCCGGAGTCGCCGAGGCCGGGGGCGGCCGTCGGCAGGTAGACGGCCTGCGCCTGCCCGGTGGAGGTGCGGACGGGCAGGCGGGTCGTCTCCACCTTCCCGAAGACGAAGGAGGTGAAGGCGTCGGTGAGGACGGACAGCGGATCTCGCATCGGTCTGTGCCCCTTCGGCCCTAGCGGCGGATGCCGGTCGCGAACGGCAAGGTGTTCACAAAGGCCCGGTGGTGCTCGCGGTCGCACCACTCCAGCTTCAGGTACGACTTGCCGGCGGAGGCCCTGATCGTGCGCTTGTCCCGGGCGAGGGCCTCGGGCGAACGCGACGACACCGTGATGTACCCGACCAGGTTCACTCCCGCAGCGCCGCTGGCGAGATCTTCACCCCGCTGGTCGAGCCGGCCGTGGGCGGCGATGTCGCGCGGGTCGACCGTGCGGTTCATCTTGGCGGCGCGGCTGGCGTCCGCCTCGTCGTTGGTCTTCTCGGTGAGCATGCGCTCGATGGCGACCTCGGTGGGCTCCAGGTCCATGGTCACGGCGACCGTGCGGATGACGTCCGGGGTGTGGACGAGGAGCGGGGCGAGGAAGTTGACGCCGACCGGGGTCATCGGCCACTCCTTCACCCAGGCCGTGGCGTGGCACCAGGGGGCGCGGGTGGAGGACTCGCGGGTCTTGGCCTGGAGGTACGTCGGTTCCATCGCGTCGAGTTCGGCCGGCCAAGCGTTTCGTTTCGTCATGGCCTGGATGTGGTCGATCGGGTGGTCCGGGTCGTACATGGAGTGCACCAGGGACGCGAGGCGCGACTGGCCGAGGGGCTGGCGGACGCGGATGTCGGCCTCGGCGAGGCGGGCGCAGATGTCGGTGAGCTCGCGGGCCATGACGACGGCGAGGCCGGCGTCGCGGTCCAGCTTGCGGGCTCCGGAGGCGTGCCGGGCGGCGCGGGCCATGGCGTTGGCCTCGGCGGCGAGTTCGCGCGTGTAGTGCATGCAGGCGACGAGGTAGGCGCGGTGCTGCTCGCTGGAGGTGGAGACCATCGACTGGAGCTGGTCGTACGACTCCATGAGCCACGCGGGCGCGTGCGGGTCGCCGCGCTGGCCGACGTCCTTGGCGTGCGCGTCGGGGTCGGCGGGCAGGGTGCGGGCCAGCATCTGCAGCCGGGTCACGAAGCCGTCGCCGTTGGCCACGTGCTTCAGGAGGGTGCCGAACCGGTCGACCAGGGCCTCCTGGTCCTCGCTGTCGCGCAGGCCGACGCCCGGGCCCTCGATCTCGATGGCGGCGGTGACCGTACGGCGGTCGGCGTGCAGCAGGACGGCGATCTCGTCGGGCCCGAAGGGGGCGGCGAGCCAGCCGACCCGGCCGATGCCGGGCGGCGGGCCGACCTCGACCTCGCGGCCGTCCAGGCGGGTGCCGGCCTCGACGACGACGGAGCGGTACGCCGTACCGCGCTTGAGCATCCGCTTGTAGCTGCGGTTGATCTCGAACCACTTGTAGAACGTGCGGTGCTTGTACGGGAGGTACACGGCCGCGATCGCGATCATCGGCAGGCCGGCGAGCAGCGCGATCCGCAGGGGGAGGAGGGGGACGAGGAGTCCGCTCATCATGCCGAGGAAGGCGCCGACGATGATCAGGGCGATCTCGCCGGTCTCGCGGTTCTTGCCGACGATCGCGTTCGGCCGGGCACGGCCCACGAGATACGTACGGCGGGGCGCGACCGGCTGGGACTGGGTCGTCAACGCCCTGCACCTCCAGAGTTCTTGCGGTTGCTGTGCGGGGTACCCGCGGTGGGACTGCTGCTACGGGGTGCCGGCGGCGGTGTCACGCCGCCGCTCCCGCCGCGGCTGCTGTGGGCCGCCATGCCGCCCGACACCGGGTTGGCGGGGCGGGCCGCCTGGGGGCCGCCCTGGCCGCCGCCGCTGTCGCGGGTGCTGTGCGTCTTGATGCCCTGGGAGACGAGGGAGGCGGGGGAGGAGATGACGGCGGCGGCCGCGTTCTCGCCCGCGCGGTGGAGGCGGTTGTTGCGGGAGGCGGCGATCTCGTCGCCGAAGCCGGGGACGAAGCGGTAGATCATCGCGGAGGCGAAGATGGCGAGCAGGATGATCGCCAGGCCGGAGACGACGGCGGAGAACGAGTCGGGGCCCGTGCCGGAGGAGAGCGCCCCGGCCAGGCCGAGGACGATCACGATGATCGGCTTGACCAGGATCACCGCGATCATGATGCCCGCCCAGCGGCGGACGTGGCCCCACATGTTCTTGTCGACGAGGCCCGAGTACACGACGACGCCGAGGAGCGCGCCGACGTACAGCATCACGGCGCGGAGGAACAGCTCCAGGTACAGCACGCCGGCGGCGAGGACGGTCACCAGCGACACGATGATCAGCATGATCGGGCCGCCGCCGATGCTGTCGCCCTTCTGCAGGGCCTGCTTGAAGCTGCCGAAGAACACGTCGGTCTGCTGGCCCGTGCCGGACGCGATGACCTCGGTGACGGCGTCGGTGGCGTTGACGACGGTGTAGAGGATGAGGGGGGTGAAGGCGGAGGCGAGGACCGTCAGCCACAGGAACCCGATCGCCTCCGACAGCGCGACGGTCAGCGGCACGCCCCGCACGGCGCGCTTCGCCACGGCGAGCAGCCACAGGAGCAGGGTGAGGAAGGTCGCGGCGGCGAAGACGATGGCGTAGCGGCCGAGGAACTGCATGTTGGTGAAGTCGACGTCGGCGGTTTCCTTCACCGCCTTCGAGAGGAAGTCGATGGTGGCGATGGCCGCGTCGGCGCAGCCGCGGGCCAAGGACTTCAGGGGATCCACGGCGGCCGTGGGGTCGGTGAGCGGGTCCTTGTCGCCTCCGCCGGTCCCCTCGCCGTCCACGCAGTACTTCCGCGCGGGGCCGGAGATCAGTGCGCAGCGATCATCGCTCGGGCTGGGTGAAGGGGTGGCGGGCGGTGTGGGGGCCGCTGTCGCGCGGGATGCCAGGGAGAACGCCGTGACCTGTGCTGCCACGAGGAAGGACAGGACGGTACGCCCACGGGAACGTGGCCTAGCGCGCATAGGTGAACCCCCCGAATTCCCTGACTGCGTCCGCGATCTCTTCGGAACCGGAGACAGGGGTGTCTCCGTTGACGGGGGTGGGCCCCGTCGTCTGCGTGGTCGAGAGGACCTTCCAGTCCGACCCGCTCCACTTGAGCTTGAAACTGACGGTGAACCATCCGTGGGTGACCGGCTTGGTCGACGAGGCGCCCGTGAGGCCGGTCATGCCGACGGCCCAGACGTCGACCTCGGCCGACTCGTCGGAGTAGCTCTTGACCTTCGCGCCGACCGGAATCGTACGACTGACGAACGTTGCTCCGCTGGGCGCGCTGCCGTCGCCGTTGAGGCCGATCTGCTTCAGGAAGTCCTGTGAGTAGTCGGCGTCGTAGCCGGACTGGAGCTTGTCCAGGGTGCTGGCGTCCGTCACGGTGGCGACGATCTCGCGGCGGCGGTCGGTGTTGAACATCTCCGCCGACCCCAGTGCCACCGCGTAGTTCGTTGCCGCGCTTTGGGCGCCCTGGTCGTCGTGGGCGTAGCCGGTGGGGATGGGGCCGGTTCTGTCGGTGACGGGGCGGGTGCCGGTGGCGGAGGTGGGGGCGGTGTCGGCGGGGGTTCTGGCGCGGGGGCCGGCGGCGTCGGCGGGGGCGCCGCCGCCGCGGTTGGCGAAGGCGATGGCGGCGACGAGGACGACCACCACGCCCACGACCGTGATGAGGGAGCGGGAGCTGCGGACGGGGCGGCGGGCGCCGCCGTAGACGTCGCGGTTGTTGCCCTCGGGCAGGCGGGTCCGGGTCTGGCCCGAGCCGCCCACGCCGCCGAAGCTGTCGTGCTCGTCGCCGGGACTCATGCCGGGTACGCCCCCTCGTTCGTTCGCGGGTACGGCAGTGCTGCAACATGGCTGGGCATCGGGGAACGCGGCATCAGATGGCCTCGGATGGATGGGGTCCGACGGGGGATCAGACGGCCATCCCGTACACGATGGTGAACAGCGTGCCGAGTGATCCGATGATGAAGACGCCGGTGAGGCCGGCGACGATGAGGCCCTTGCCCTGTTCCGCGCTGAACGTGTCGCGGAGTGCGGTCGCGCCGATGCGCTGCTTGGCCGCTCCCCAGATGGCGATGCCGAGGCAGAGCAGGATGGCCACGGCCATCACGACCTCGATCATGATCTTGGCTTCGGCGCCCAGGCTCCCGAAAGGCCCCCAGTTCGGGGCGATTCCACCGATGATGGTGGTGATGTCGCCCTTTTCGGCCGCCAGGTACATGTAACTCACCGCCCCTGTTGGGTAGTTGTCTGCCCCTGCCGGACGGCATGGGTCATCGCCCTATCTTCGCTGATGAAACCGCTCGCGTGTGACGGCTTGGCGGCTCTCTTTACCCGATCCCCGCACACTTGACCGATCTGACCGTCTTGACCTGCGGTGGTGTGGCCGGTTTCTCATGCGAAGAAGCGTATGGTCACTCTGTGTATCACGGAGGGTGACTCCGGGCAATGATTGTCGTTGTTGCACTCTTGGGGCGGCGTCAGGTGTAGGTGGCGACCAGTCGGGAGAGGTGACGGCCCGCCAGGAGCAGGGGCTCCTCGGTGCGGGTGGCCTGGGCGGTGGCCTGGGCGCCTTCGAGGGTGTGGACGACGGTGGCGGCGAGGTCGCGGGCCTCGGGGTCGGGGAGTCCGCAGTCGAGGAGCTTGTCGGCGACGAGGTTGCGCCAGGAGTAGAGGGCGTCGGCGCAGGCCCGCTGGATGGGGTTGACGGAGCCGAGGGTCTCCAGGGCGGCGGCGGTGACGGGGCAGCCGTCGGTCCAGTCGGAGGCGCGGAGTTCGCGGGCCAGCAGGCGGGCGCAGGCGTCGACGGCGGCGGCGGGGTCGTCCTCGCCGTCGAGGGCCGAGCGCAGGAGGTCGGCGAAGGCCTCGCGGCCGTGGGCGAGGGCCGCGACGGCGACGGCTTCCTTCCCGCCGGGGAAGAAGTGGTAGACGGAGCCGAGGGTGGCGTCCGCCTCGTTCGCGATCTGCTTGACGCCGGTGCCGGTGTAGCCCTGGCGTCGGATCAGGCGCGAGGCGGCGGTGACGATGCGGTCGCGGGTGCTGCTGGTCTGCATGGGGGCGAGGGTAGGTCGTGTCGCGGCGGGGTGGTTAGAGCGTTCGTTCCAGTGGGCCGCGGCGGTCGAACGCGTCCGGTGCGTGACCGGGGTGTCGCGCAACGTCCCCAGGAGGGCCCTCGCCGCCTAGACTGGGCTGCCGGGGCGTACTGCCATGAACCGAGGGGTGGTTGACGGTGCGTAGGGCTGGCAAGGCGTGGCTGTGGGCCGGCGGGAGCCTCGGCGTCTGCCTCGGTTTCCTCGCGCTGCTCGTCGTCGGTACGTACTCGGCGGCGGCCGGTATCGCCGGTGGGGCGGGCAGTTCGGCGAACGGCACCGTGGCGCTGGCCAAGGGGTCCGTGCCCGCGCTCTACCAGGGGCTCGTGCAGCGCTGGGGCAATCTCTGCCCGGCCATCAACCCGGCCCTGCTCGCCGCGCAGCTCTACCAGGAGAGCGGCTGGAACCCGCGGGCGGTGTCCTCCGCCGACGCCCGCGGCATCGCGCAGTTCATCCCCGGCACCTGGGCCGGCCACGGCATCGACGGGGACGGGGACGGGGACCGGGACATCTGGGACCCGAAGGACGCGATCCCGTCGGCGGCCTCGTACGACTGCGAACTCGCCGGCTACGTGAAGGACGTGCCGGGGGACCCGGCGAACAACATGCTGGCCGCGTACAACGCGGGCGCGTACCGGGTCATCAAGTACGGCGGGGTGCCGCCGATCAGCGAGACCCAGAACTACGTGCGCATCATCCGGTCCCTGGAGAAGAGCTTCGCCCGGCCCGTTGGGCGGGTCGATCCGTCCCGGCTGGCCGCGGGGGCGATCCACTACGCGCAGGGGAAGCTGGGCACGCCGTACCTGTGGGGCGGTACGGGCACGGCCGCGCAGAACGGGCGGTTCGACTGCTCCGGGCTCACCCAGGCCGCGTACGAGAGCGTCGGGATCAGGCTGCCGCGCGTCGCCAACGACCAGTACAACGCCGGTCCGCACCCCTCGCGGGAGGAGCTGCTGCCGGGGGACCTGGTCTTCTTCTCGGACGACCTGACCAACTCGCGGGCCATCCGGCACGTCGGCATCTACGTCGGCGGCGGGTACATGATCGACGCGCCGCGCACCGGGGCGGTGATCCGTTTCGACCGGATCGACACCCCGGACTACTTCGGCGCCACCCGGGTCACCGCGGACGGCGCCGCGGCGCTGCCGACCCATCTGCCGCAGGCGTAAAGGGGCCAGAGGGGCCGTCGGGCGGCTTCCGGGCCCCTTCGGGCGTATGGGGCATGGCTGGAACTCTCCGTCATGCACTGGCCCTGAGCTGCGGAGAACCGTCTCTCTTAGGTAACGTCCTCATGATCCACCGGAGCGAGCGGAACGTACGCCTCAGGCGGTTCGTTCCCCGATCCGACCACTCTGACCACGGGGGTTGGACGACAGACACGAGAGCAAGGGGCCGCAGCAGATGGCTGTACTCGCATCGGACGGTTCGAACCCCGATGTCAGCCTGCTCTACGACATCAACGGACTGGCCAAGGCCGCTCCGCCGTGGTTCGACCGCGTCATGGAATTCGTCGGCGAGTACGGGATCGTGCTCGGGATGGTCCTCGTGGTGCTGTGGTGCTGGTGGAGCGTCCGCCGGCGCGGCACCCCCACCGACTCCGTCGCGGCCGTCACCGCGCTCGTCTGGGCCCCGCTGGCCGCCGGCGTCGCACTCCTCGTCAACATCCCCATCCGCGGCTTCGTCGAGCGCCCCAGACCCTTCAAGGACCACAAGGGCCTGGAGGTCCTGGTGGACGGGAAGACCGACTTCTCGTTCGTCAGCGACCACGCCACCCTGGCGATGGCCCTCGGCGTCGGGCTCTTCGTCGCCCACCGCGGCTTCGGCCTCGCCGCCATCGGCCTCGCCCTCGCCGAGGGCTTCGCCCGCGTCTACATGGGCGTCCACTACCCGACCGACGTCATCGGCGGCTTCGCCCTCGGCACGGCGGTCGCCCTGCTCCTCGCCCCGCCGGCACTGGCCCTGCTGACCCCGGTCGTCTCCGCCGTCGCCCGCTCCGCCACCGGCACCCGGCTGGTCCGCTCCCGGCGGGCCGGCGGCGCGCGCCACCCCGAGGCGGTCGGCATCCCCGAGCCCCGGCTCGGCGGCCCGGCCCCCGGTGGCACCTGCCAGAAGGACCTCGCGGCCTGAGCCGCCCACGACCTCGCGGCCCGAGCCGCCCGTGAGAGCCCGGCCCGGACGCGTCCGCGCCGGGCTCAGTCCTTGTTCGTACGGGAGTGCTCGGCGGCGTCGGTGCGCGCGCGGTCCCTTGATCTGCGGGCCGGGCCCGTCCAGCCGCAGCTGCACCGTGCCAGCGCGAACGAGCCGCGCTCCGTCGTCGTGGTGGTGTGGGCCGAGGCCTGCGCGTGCACACCACCACCGTACTGCGCGTGACGGCACGCCCCGACCGTCGTTAGGGGGAGCGGGTGTCCCTCGGGCCCGCGGGGCCGGGGGCGGGCGGGTCCCGGGCAAACAGCGGTGAGGCGTTGGGGGTTGGCAGGACATGGTGGTGCAGCCGTACGGGCGTCCGCGGGGCCGGAGGAGCGGGGCGTTCGCCGTCACCGCCGTCCTGGTCGGCTCCTTCACTGGAGCCGCGGCGGTCTCCGGGTGCGCGGCCCCCGAGGACCCCAAGCCCGTGGGCGACCCCCTGCTCACCGTGCGGAACGCGGCCGACGGGCTGGTGCGGGCCGGCACCTCGAAGGCGAGCACCTCGATGGAGATGGCGTCCGGCGGCACCCGGGTCACCATCCGGGGCGAGGGCGGCTACGACTTCCGGCGCCGCACCGGCCGGCTCCAGGTGGTGCTGCCGAAGGACGCGGCCGGCGCGAGCGAGCACCGGCCGATCACCGAGCTCCTCACCCCCGGCGCCCTCTACATGAAGAACCGGGGCGCCGGGGTGCCCGCCGACAAGTGGGTCCGCGTCGACACCACCACCCTCGACGACGGGAACCTCGTCACCGGCGGCGCCACCGACCCCGGCGCGGCGGCCGAGCTGCT
Organism: Streptomyces sp. NPDC093089; assembly: GCF_044754405.1. Classification (NCBI taxonomy): domain Bacteria; kingdom Bacillati; phylum Actinomycetota; class Actinomycetes; order Kitasatosporales; family Streptomycetaceae; genus Streptomyces; species Streptomyces sp. NPDC093089. The sequence continues at coordinate 105,927 of NZ_JBIVPA010000023.1, read as the reverse complement.
GCGGGGCGTCCGGGAGGTCGCGTACCTCGGCGAGGTCGAACTGGCGGGGGTGAAAGTCGGCCACTACCGGGGCGTCGCCGACATCGCGCACGCGGCCCGGGCGGCCTCGCCGCAGCTGCGCGGGGTGCTCGCCGCGGCGGCGAAAGGGTTCGCCGAGGACACGGTGCCGTTCGACGCCTACCTGGACCGGGAGGGGCGGCTGCGGAAGGTGCGCCACCAGTTCAGCTTCAGCAACCAGGGCCGCACGGTCGCCGTCGCGTCGACGACGCTGCTGTACGGGTTCGGGGCGCCCGTCGAGGTGACGCTGCCGGACCGGCGGCACATCTACACGGGGAAGATCGAGGCCTGACCTGGGCGGGTGATGGGGCGGACCATCGGCAAATGGTCCGGACGTGTCATGCGCGGTGCGTTGCCCCCTCCCTACGCTGGGAGACCGCTGGGAGACCGACGCCGGCAGGAAGAGGTGGATGCGCGTGGCCCCGCCCGGTACAGCAACCGTGCCCGCAGACCCGGACTGCGTCGCCCTCGCCGAGATCGAACTGTGCGGCGACCTGATCATCGCGGCGTCGGCCGCCGCCGACGGGGAGCGGCTCAGCGCCGACCGGATCGACGAGGTCCTGCGCGTGGCGGCCGAGCGGGCCGTACGGGACCTGTGACGACCGGGCCGTACGAGGGGGATCCGGCGGCCGGGCCGTACGGGGTTCCCCCGGGGTACGGCCCCGCGGCGTTCGGCGGCACGGCCCGCGGGGCGGCCGGGCCGGGGGCCGTCCCCGGACCGGACGGGTCGGGTGCGGCCCCGGTGTCGGCCGGGTCAGGTGCGCAGCATGCGGGCGATGGCCTTCGTGGCCTCCTCGACCTTCTCGTCGATGCCCGAGCCGGAGGCCGCCGCGTCCGCGACGCAGTGCCGCAGGTGCTCCTCGAGGAGCTGGAGCGCGAAGGACTGGAGCGCCTTCGTCGAAGCCGACACCTGCGTGAGTATGTCGATGCAGTAGACGTCCTCGTCGACCATCCGCTGGAGGCCGCGGATCTGGCCCTCGATCCGGCGGAGCCGCTTGAGGTGCTCGTCCTTCTGCTTGTGGTAGCCGTGCACGCCGTGCCCGTGGTCGGCCGGCTCGACCGTCTCGACGGTGTCGGGGGTGACCTGGTCCGTCTCGGTGGTCGTCATCGCGTCCTCCCGTTGTCCAGAAAGGGGGTGTATACCCCTCGTGGGTATATGGTACCGATCCCCGCCGTTCCGGGCGGGGGCACGTGAGGTTCACTGTGCCTGATGGGCGACACTGAGAGGACGCCGGTTAGCCGTGGCCGGATGATGCGCCTAGCATCAGCCTGACCGAAACCCAGCACCCCGAGGACCCCACGTGCGATTTCGTCTGACCCCCAGGGAGACGAGCTTCTACGACATGTTCGCCGCGTCCGCGGACAACATCGTCACGGGCTCCAAGCTCCTGATGGAACTGCTCGGAGCGGAGCCTTCCGCCCGGGCCGAGATCGCGGAGCGGATGCGGGCAGCGGAGCACGCCGGCGACGACGCCACCCACGCGATCTTCCACCAGCTGAACTCCTCTTTCATCACGCCGTTCGACCGTGAGGACATCTACTCGCTCGCGTCGTCCCTCGACGACATCATGGACTTCATGGAAGAGGCCGTCGACCTGGTCGTCCTCTACAACATCGAAGAACTCCCCAAGGGTGTCGAGCAGCAGATCGAGGTCCTGGCCCGCGCGGCCGAGCTGACCGCCGAGGCGATGCCGAACCTGCGGACGATGGACAACCTCACCGAGTACTGGATCGAGGTCAACCGGCTGGAGAACCAGGCCGACCAGATCCACCGCAAGCTGCTCGCCCACCTCTTCAACGGCAAGTACGACGCCATCGAGGTGCTGAAGCTGAAGCAGGTCGTCGACGTGCTGGAAGAGGCGGCCGACGCGTTCGAGCACGTGGCCAACACGGTGGAGACCATCGCGGTCAAGGAGTCCTGAGCTTCGTGGACACCTTCGCCCTGATCGTGACCATCGGTGTCGCGCTCGGCTTCACGTATACGAACGGCTTCCACGACTCCGCCAACGCCATCGCCACCTCGGTGTCGACCCGGGCGCTGACCCCCCGGGCCGCGCTCGCCATGGCGGCGGTCATGAACCTCGCCGGTGCCTTCATGGGCAGCGGGGTCGCCAAGACCGTCAGTGAGGGGCTCATCGAGACCCCGACCGGTGACAAGGGGATGGGCATCCTCTTCGCCGCGCTCGTCGGCGCGATCATCTGGAACCTCATCACCTGGTACTTCGGCCTGCCGTCCTCCTCCTCGCACGCCCTCTTCGGCGGCATGGTGGGCGCGGCGCTGGCCGGCGGCACCGAGGTGATCTGGGGAGGCGTCCTCGACAAGGTCGTCATCCCGATGTTCATCTCCCCGGTGGTCGGCCTCATCGCCGGCTACCTCGTCATGTGCGCGATCCTGTGGATGTTCCGCAAGGCCAACCCGCACAAGGCCAAGCGCGGCTTCCGCATCGCGCAGACGGTGTCGGCGGCCGGCATGGCCCTCGGTCACGGTCTGCAGGACGCGCAGAAGACCATGGGCATCGTGGTGATGGCCCTGGTCATCGCCGACGTGCAGCAGGCCGGCGACGACATCCCGGTGTGGGTGAAGATCGCCTGTGCCGTGATGCTCTCGCTCGGTACGTACGCGGGCGGCTGGCGCATCATGCGGACCCTCGGCCGCAAGATCATCGAGCTGGACCCGCCGCAGGGCTTCGCGGCGGAGACCACCGGTGCGTCGATCATGTTCGGCTCGGCGTTCCTCTTCCACGCGCCGATCTCGACGACCCACGTCATCACCTCCGCGATCATGGGTGTCGGCGCCACGAAGCGCGTCAACGCGGTCCGCTGGGGCGTCGCCAAGAACATCATCATGGGCTGGTTCATCACCATGCCGGCGGCGGCGCTGGTCGCCGCGGCGAGCTACTACGTGGTGCGGCTGTTCTTCGGCTGACGACCGGGCGCAGGAAATGGTCGGGCCCGGCTTCCCTTGTGGGGAGCCGGGCCCTTCGTCATGCGGTGGCACCGCCATGCAGCACCGCAGACGTGTTTATCCGAAGCGGCCGGAGATGTAGTCCTCGGTCGCCTGGACGCTCGGGTTGGAGAAGATGCGCTCGGTGTCGTCCAGCTCGATCAGCTTGCCGGGCTGGCCGACCGCCGCCAGGTTGAAGAAGGCGGTGCGGTCCGAGACGCGGGCGGCCTGCTGCATGTTGTGCGTCACGATGACGATCGTGAAGCGCTCCTTCAGCTCGCCGATCAGGTCCTCGATGGCGAGGGTGGAGATCGGGTCGAGGGCGGAGCAGGGCTCGTCCATGAGCAGGACGTCCGGCTCGACCGCGATGGCGCGGGCGATGCACAGGCGCTGCTGCTGACCGCCGGAGAGGCCGGAGCCCGGCTTGTTCAGGCGGTCCTTGACCTCGTTCCAGAGGTTGGCGCCCTTGAGGGACCGCTCGACGATGTCGTTCAGCTGGGACTTCTTGTAGCTGCCGTTGAGGCGCAGGCCCGCCGCCACGTTGTCGAAGATCGACATGGTGGGGAAGGGGTTGGGGCGCTGGAAGACCATGCCGACCGTGCGGCGGACGGCGACCGGGTCGACGTTCGTCCCGTACAGGTTCTCGTCGTCCAGCATCACCTTGCCCTCGACGCGGCCACCGGGGGTGACCTCGTGCATGCGGTTCAGGGTGCGCAGGAAGGTGGACTTGCCGCAGCCGGACGGGCCGATGAAGGCCGTCACGGAGCGGGGCTCGACGGTCATCGAGATGTCGTCGATCGCCTTGTGGGCGCCGTAGTAGGCGGAGAGGCCGCTGACGTCGATGCGCTTGGCCATGTGAATCACTTCCTATTGCCGCGGTCAGCGGCCGGTCTTCGGGGCCTTCCAGCGGGCGATGCCGCGGGCCACCAGGTTGAGGATCATGACGAAGGCGATCAGGACGAGCGCGGCGGCCCAGGCGCGGGCCACGGCGGCGTCGGTGCCGACCGCGTACTGCTCGTACACGTAGAGCGGCAGGGAGGACTGGGCGCCTTCGAAGGGGTTCGGGTTGATGAGCTTCGTACCGAACACGAGGAGCAGGATCGGGGCCGTCTCACCGGTGATGCGGGCGACCGCGAGCATGACGCCCGTGGTGATGCCGCCGATCGCGGTGGGCAGGACCACCTTCAGGATGGTGCGCCACTTGGGGATGCCGAGGGCGAGGGAGGCCTCGCGGAGCTCGTTCGGGACGAGCTTGAGCATCTCCTCGGTGGAGCGGACCACGACCGGCATCATCAGGATGGCGAGGGCCATCGCGCCGGCGAAACCGGAGGGACCGAATCCCAGCATCAGGTTCCAGGTGGCGAGGATGAAGAGGCCGGCGACGATCGACGGGATGCCCGTCATGACGTCGACGAAGAAGGTGACGGCCTGGGCGAGCTTCCCGCCGCCGTACTCGACGAGGTAGACCGCGGTCAGCAGGCCGATCGGCGCGGCGATCAGGGTCGCGATGCCGACCTGCTCGATGGTGCCGAGCAGCGCGTGGTAGACGCCGCCGCCGGCCTCGGCGTCGAGGACGCCGTTCATCGAGTGGCTCAGGAAGTAGCCGTCGAGGACGTCCATGCCCTTGCTGATCGTGACCCACGCCAGGGAGAGCAGCGGGACGACGGCGAGGACGAACGAGACCCAGATCAGGCTGGTGGCGACACGGTCCTTGGCCTGGCGGCTGCCCTCGACCTTGGTGGTCACGCCGAAGGTGAGGAGGACGAAGAGCAGCGCGGCGATCAGGCCCCACTGGACCTTGCTGTGCCAGCCCGCGGCGAGGCCGATGCCGATGCCTCCGGCGATCGAGCCGGCGGCGATGGCGGCCGGGGTCCAGCGGGGGAGCCGGGCGTGGGAGAGAGGACGGCGCGGGGCCACGTGGACCGGACGTTCCTGTATGGCGTGGCTCATGCCGCGGCCCCCGAGTACTCCTTGCGGCGGCCGATGATCCAGCGTGCGGCGCCGTTGACCAGCAGGGTGATGGCGAAGAGGACGAGACCGGAAGCGATGAGGGCGTCCCGGCCGAACTCGTTGGCCTCGTTGAACTTGGCGGCGATGTTCTGCGCGAACGTGCCGCCGCCCGGGTCGAGCAGGTGGCCCGAGATGAGGAAGCTGGGGGAGAGGACCACGGCGACGGCCATGGTCTCGCCGAGCGCGCGGCCCAGGCCCAGCATGGAGGCGGAGATGATGCCGGAGCGGCCGAAGGGCAGCACCGACATGCGGATGACCTCCCAGCGCGTGGCGCCGAGGGCGAGGGCGGCCTCTTCGTGCATGCGCGGGACCTGGAGGAAGACCTCGCGGGTGACGTTGGTGATGATCGGAAGGATCATGATCGCCAGCAGGATGCCCACGGTGAAGAGGTTGCGGGCGACGCCGTCGCTGGACTTGTCGAAGATGTACGTCCAGCCCATGTACTGGTCGAGCCACTGGTTCAGGCCGTCCAGGTACGGGACCAGGAAGATCGCGCCCCACAGGCCGTAGATGATGCTGGGCACGGCGGCGAGCAGGTCGACGACGTACGCGAGCGGCTTGGCCAGCTTGCGCGGGGCGTAGTGCGAGATGAAGAGGGCGATCCCGATCGCGACGGGCACGGCGATGAGCATCGCGATGACCGACGAGACGACCGTGCCGAAGGCGAGGACGGCGATGCCGAAGACCGGCGGGCTGCCGGCCGGGTTCCACTCGAAGGTGGTGAAGAAGTTCGTGCTGTCCTTCGAGATGGCGAGGACGGCGCGGTAGGTGAGGAAGACCGCGATCGCGGCCATGATCACGAGGAGGGTGATGCCGGAGCCTCGGGACAGGCCGCTGAAGATGCGGTCCCCGGGGCGGGACGCGTTCTTGGCGCGCCGGCTCCTCTGTATGTCTGGTGTGGTGGTAGCCATCTGCTTCTCCGGTCTGCGGTGCCCGTACGGCTTGCACGGGCTCCTGGCGGCGGTGCACCGGATGCCGGGCCGGTCCCCCGCTCCGTTCCTTCCGGCGTGAGCCTTCGGGACGAGGGGGACCGGACCCGGCCGGGGGTCAGGACAGGGTGGGGACGATCGCGCGGACCTTGGCCGCGATCTCGGCCGGGAGCGGGGCGTAGCCGGCCTCGGAGAGGACCTTCTGGCCCTCCTCGCCGGACGTGTAGGTGAGGAACGCCTTCAGGGTCGCCAGGGTCTCCGGCTTGTTGCCCTTGTCGCAGGCGATCTCGTACGTGACCAGGGTCAGCGGGTACGCGCCGTCCGCCTTGGTCTCGTAGTCGAGGGAGAGGGCCAGGTCGCTGCCGGTGCCCTTGACCTTGGCGGCGGCGATGGCCTTCGAGGCGTTCTCCGTGGTCGCGGCGACCGGAGCGGCGGCACCCGTGTTGATGCTGACCGTGGAGATCTTGTTCGCCGTGGCGTACGAGAGCTCGAAGTATCCGATGGAGCCCTCGGCGTCCTTGACCGCGGTGGCGACACCGGAGGAACCGTTGGCGGCCTGGCCACCCGGGGCGGGCCACGACTTGGTCTTCGGGTCGTACTTCCAGTCGGCCTTCGCGGTGGCCGACAGGTACTTGCCCAGGTTCTGGGTGGTGCCCGACTCGTCCGAGCGGTGGAAGGCCTGGATGGTGGTGTCGGGGAGCTTCGCGCCCGGGTTCAGCTTGACGATCGCCGGGTCGTTCCACTTGGTGATCTTCGTGTCGAAGATCTTCGCGAGGGTGGGGGCGTCCAGGACGAGGTTGTCCACGCCCTCCAGCTTGTAGCCGATGGCGACGGGGCCGCCGACCATCGGCAGGTTGATGCCCTTGCCGCCCTTGCAGATCTTCTGCGACTCGGCGACCTCTTCGTCCTTGAGGGCGGAGTCGGAGCCCGCGAAGGCCACCTGGCCCTGGTTGAACTTGGTGATGCCGCCGCCGGAGCCGATCGCCTGGTAGTTGACCTCGACGCCCGCGCACGCGGCCTGGAAGTTCTTGACCCACAGGTCCATGGCGTTCTTCTGCGCGCTGGAGCCGGCGGCCAGCAGCTGGCCCTTGGCGCCGTCACAGGCGATGTTCGACGCGGCCGCGGTGGTCTTGGAGCCGTCCTTCGTGGGCGTCTCCGAGTTGTTGTCCGAACCACACGCCGACAGGACGAGCGCACCGGAGACGACGAGGGCACCGATCGCGGAGGCGCGAAGCCCGTTCTTGCGCGAAAGCTTCACTTTCGGGTGTTCCTTCCAGAAGCCGCCCTGTCGCGGACCGAGTGTCCTGAACTTTTCTACGGCGGCGTGTGTCGGTTGGTCGGTGCGGCGTACTGCTTCGTGCACCGTGTAAGGCCGAAATTAGGCAGAACAGGTGAAGCCGTCGACGGGAGAGGGTGAACGGGAAGTGAACCGTGCCGTAAGCCCGGGTGCGGGGCCCTCGGGCGGGCGGCGGGGCGGGCGGGGCGGGCGGGGCGGGTTCGGGGGTGTGCTTCGGGGCGGGGCGGGGCGGGCTGCGGGGGTGCGCTTCGGGGCGGGGCGTCGGGGTGCGGCGCCCGTCCGCTCGGTCGCCGGCCGACGCGCCTGCGCCCACGGCGGCGCCTCCGCCTCTTGTGCCTGGACCCGTACCGGTACGGCGTCGCGCAACGGGGTGCGGGTTCGGGCGCGGAAGCCTGGGCCTGGCAAAGGGCGCCGTCCGTTGTGCCCACCCTCCCCCAGACTCCGTCCGGGGGGACCCCCACGCCCCTGGCGGACGATTGCCCACAACGAGGTGGGCCAGGCCGAGCCGGGGTGGGCCCGTTTCTGGCGGGCGATTGCCCACAACGGGGGTGGCGGCCGGGAGGCGGGCCGCCCGGAACCCGGGTGGCGGGTGGTGCGGCTCGTGGGTCGGGTCAGGGGTGGGGGGTGGTGAGGGCGGCGTCGAGGAGGGCGCGGTCGCGGGGCTGGGTGAGGCGGAGGCGGGCGGCGGACGGGGGGAGCCAGAGGAGGGCGTCGACCTCGGTGTTGGGAGTGAAGGCGCCGGAGAGGGCCCGGGCGGACCAGTAGGTGACGTGCTTGGGGCGGCCGGCGACCGTGTAGTGGGCCGTGGGGAGGCGCGGGCCGAGCTCGCAGTGCCGGCCCGTCTCCTCCAGGACCTCGCGGAGGGCGCACGCCCTCGCCGATTCGCCGCGCTTGCGCTTGCCCTTCGGGTGGGACCAGTCGTCGTACTTGGGGCGATGGACCAGGGCGATCTCGATGCCGTGGCCGGACGGGGCCGGGCGCCAGAGGACGCAGCCTGCGGCGAGGACGGGCGGGGGGTCGGGGGTGGCGGTCATGGGACGGGTGCTGTGGTGCGGCGCCAGGCGTGCTGGAAGGCGAAGCGGGCGGCTTCGACCTCGTGGCGCTGGTCGGCGTGGAGGACGCCGAGGGCGTACGCGGTGGCCGGGGCGATCCGGGGGGTGCGGGCCGCCGTGGCGGCTGCGGTGGCGGCTTCGGCGGCGTCGCGGTGCCGGTCGAGGGCGCGGGCGGCCTCGTACAGGGCGGAGTCGGGTTCGCCGCCGGTGTGCAGGGCCTCGGAGGCGTACCGGTGCAGGCGCAGCAGCAGCCGGGTCTGGTGCCAGGGCGCGTCCTGCGTCTCCCCGGCGCCGAGACCGAGCGCCTCGGCGTTGTACGGGTGGGCCGCCCGGTTCAGGGGAAGCGCCGCCACCGCTTCGAAGAGGCGCCGTTCGGCGACCTCGGCGGGGCCGTCCAGGATCTCGACGGCGGGTGCCGCGCCCAACGGTCCGAGGGGCACCTCGGAGGCGAGCAGCGCGAGGGCGTCGGCGACGGCGTGGAACCGTGCGGAGCCCAGCGCCTGGAGGGCGGCCGAGTGGGCCCGTGTACGGGCCAGGGTCAGCTGCCGGTCCAGCAGGGCTCCGGCGCGGGCGGCGCCCACGGAGAGTCCGTGCGTCTCGCTTCCCCGCGCGGTGGGCACGCCCGACCGGCCGCCCGGGGAGCCTGATGCGCCGAGCTGGGCGGCCGATGCGCCGCCCCGGGAGCCGGGCGCGCCGAGCTGGGCGGCCGATGCGCCGAGCTGCGTGCCGGACGGGTCGACCGGCCCGAACGGCCCGCCCGAGGAGCCGGATGCGCCGAGCTGCGTGCCCGATGCGCCCACCTGGATGCCGCCCGCGCCGCCCGGAACCGCGCCGCCCGGAACCGCGCCGCCAGGAACCGCGCCGCCCGGAACCGCGCCGCCAGGAGCCGTACCGGCCGCGCCGCCCAGGTCTGTCCTGGGCGTCCCGTATCCCGTGCTGCCCGTTCCGTTCGAGAGGCGGGAGAGGGCGTCGACGAGGCGGACGAGGCGGGAGGTGCAGGCGTGTTCGAGGGCGAGGGTGCCGGAGAGCCAGGCGAGTTCGGTGCGGAGGTGGTCGGCCCAGGCGGGGTCGAGGAGGGGGCGGAAGGTGTGGAGGGTGCCGCTGATGCGGCGGGCGGCGCCGCGGAGGGTGCGGGCCGCCTCCTCTGCTCCGGCGGTGTCGGAGCCGCTCTCGTGGTGCAGCCGCAGGCCGCGGAGGAAGTCCGCGGCCCGGGCGTGCAGGTAGGGAGCGAGGACCTCGCCCGCCGTGATGTCCGCCGAGTGGTCAGGGTTGTGCACGCCGGCGCCTCCGCGCGTCGATGAGCATCTCCTGGACGTGCCGCAGGGGGCGGCCCTCGGGGTCGGTCGCGTGGCGCGTCCAGTTCCCGTCGGGGCCGAGGTGCCAGGAGGAGGTGGTGTCGGACATCCCGGTCTCCAGGAGCCGGGTGAGTGCGGCCCGGTGGGCCGGGTCGGTGACCCGGACGAGCGCCTCGATGCGGCGGTCCAGGTTGCGGTGCATCATGTCGGCGCTGCCGAACCAGACCTCGGGTTCGCCGCCGTTGCCGAAGGCGAAGACCCGGGAGTGCTCCAGGAAGCGGCCGAGGATCGAGCGGACCCGGATGTTCTCCGAGAGGCCGGTGACGCCGGGCCGTACGGCGCAGATGCCGCGGACCCAGATGTCGACGGGGACGCCGGCCCGGGAGGCCTGGTAGCAGGAGTCGATGACGGCTTCGTCGACCATCGAGTTGACCTTGATCCGCACGTACGCGGGCCGTCCGGCGCGGTGGTGGGCGATCTCCTTGGTGATGCGGGAGACCAGGCCGTCCCGCAGCGACTTGGGGGCGGTGAGGAGGCGCCGGTAGGTCTCGCGGCGGGAGTAGCCGGAGAGCCGGTTGAACAGGTCGGACAGGTCCGCGCCGACCTGCGGGTCGGCGGTGAGCAGGCCGAGGTCCTCGTACAGGCGGGCGGTCTTGGGGTGGTAGTTGCCGGTGCCGACGTGCGAGTACCGGCGGAGGAGCTCGCCTTCCTGGCGGACGACGAGCGACAGCTTGCAGTGGGTCTTGAGGCCGACGAGGCCGTACACGACGTGGCAGCCGGCCTCCTCCAGCTTGCGCGCCCACTTGATGTTGGCCTGCTCGTCGAAGCGGGCCTTGATCTCGACGAGGACGAGGACCTGCTTGCCGGACTCGGCGGCGTCGATCAGGGCGTCGACTATCGGGGAGTCGCCGGAGGTGCGGTACAGCGTCTGCTTGATCGCGAGGACGTCCGGGTCGGCGGCCGCCTGCTCCAGGAAGGCCTGGACGGAGGTGGAGAAGCTGTCGTACGGGTGGTGCAGGAGCACGTCCCGCTCGCGCAGCGCGGCGAAGACGTCGGGCGCGGACGCGGATTCGACCTCGGCGAGGTCGCGGTGGGTGCCGGCGACGAACTTCGGGTACTTGAGCTCGGGCCGGTCCTGGCCGGCGATCCCGAAGAGGCCGGTGAGGTCGAGCGGGCCGGGCAGCGGGTAGACCTCGGCGTCGGAGATCTTCAGTTCGCGGACGAGCAGGTCGAGGACGTACGGGTCGATGGACTCCTCGACCTCCAGGCGCACCGGCGGCCCGAAGCGGCGCCGCATGAGCTCCTTCTCCAGTGCCTGGAGCAGGTTCTCGGCGTCGTCCTCCTCGACCTCCAGGTCCTCGTTCCGCGTCACCCGGAACATGTGGTGCGCGAGCACCTCCATGCCGGGGAACAGCTCCTCCAGGTGTGCCGCGATGACGTCCTCCAGGGGCACGTACCGCTGCGGCGAGGCCTCCAGGAAGCGGGACAGCAGCGGCGGCACCTTGACGCGCGCGAAGTGGCGGTGGCCGCTGACCGGGTTGCGGACGACCACGGCGAGGTTGAGGCTCAGGCCCGAGATGTACGGGAAGGGGTGCGCCGGGTCCACGGCCAGGGGGGTGAGCACGGGGAAGATCTGCTGCCGGAACAGGGTGAAGAGCCGCGCCTGCTCCTTCTCGGTGAGTTCGGGCCAGCGGATCAGGTGGATGCCCTCGTCGGCCAGGGCCGGGGCCACGTCCTGCTGGTAGCAGGCCGCGTGCCGGGCCATGAGTTCGCGCGAGCGCGTCCAGATGAGGTCGAGGACCTCGCGGGGCTGGAGGCCTGAGGCCGAACGGGTGGCGACGCCGGTCGCGATGCGGCGCTTCAGGCCGGCGACGCGCACCATGAAGAACTCGTCGAGGTTCGACGCGAAGATCGCCAGGAAGTTGGCCCGTTCGAGGAGGGGCGTCGTCGGGTCCTCGGCGAGTTCGAGCACCCGCTCGTTGAACGCGAGCCAGCTGCGCTCTCGGTCGAGGAAGCGTCCCTGGGGGAGCGCTTCCCCCAGGCTGCCGTCGTCCTCGTACGTGTCGGGATCGGCGTCCAGGCCGTGGTCGAGGTCTTCCACGGCACTCGCGTTGACCACGAGCGGGCGGTGCGCGGCTATGGGGCCGAGCGACGGCGGGGCGGACTGCTTGGCGGCGGACTGGACCGGGACCTCGGCGGGCTGCTGGCTCATGGGCCCATTCTTCCGCGCGAAGGGGTGGTCGGGCGCGTCGGAGCGGGCCGTGGGGCCGGGAAGCCTCCCTTTGGGGAGGCTGGACACGGAGCGCTTCATTGCGTGAGCGTCGCAAGCGCGTCTGAATGGCCGGTAACGACGACATGTCGTACGGGAATCGGGGGCGGGGCCCTTGTCAGGGCCCCGCCCCCGGTTCCTCCTTACGGGTGACGGGCCTCGGCGAGCGCCCCGCTCCTACCGGTGCCGGGCCCGCAGGACGCGGAAGGCGGCGTAGGCCGCGACGGCGGCGAGGGCGAGGAGGATGCCGGACTCGATCAGCTGAGTGGGCCAGAAGTGGGACTCGGGGTGGTAGTCGACGTACTGGGTGGTGGCGCCGTGCCGTGCCTGGCACTGGGCCTCGACCTTGCCCCACAGGCCCTCGGTGACGTCCGTGCCCGGGGTGCGCGCCGCCTCCTCCCAGCAGATGAGCTGGTCGAAGCGGGCGCCGGAGGCCGTGAGGAGCCCCGAGTCCATCACCAGGCCGTTCTCCGGCGTCCAGAGCGTGGGGCCGGCCGGGGCGGTGATCGTCTTCACCGAGAGGATGGACCAGCGGAACGAGCCCATGACCAGCAGGACCAGGCCCATGACCAGACCGGTGGCGGCCATGGCGACGAGGGTGCGGCGGATCAGCTGGCCGACGAGCGCGCCGACGGCGACGGCCGCGAGGACGTATGCGAAGAGGACGATGCCGGTGGCCTCGTACGGGCCGCGGTCGGCCCAGGTGAGGTAGTAGGTGTCGGAGACGCGGCTCCAGCCGATCCGGAAGACGCCCATGAGGGCGAGCAGGGTGAGGAAGGCGACCGCGGTCGTCGAGACGAGCTTGGCGCGGAGCCAGGCCGCCGGGCTGACCGACTGGGTGAGGGAGAGCTTGTACGTCCCCGACTCGAACTCGCGGGCGACGAGCGGGCCCGCGACGAAGACGCCGACGAGGAGCGGCACGAGGAGCAGGTACGCGCTCCCGGACTCGACGGCCAGCCGCAGCGTCTCGTAGCCGCGGTTCTCGTCGGCGGGGACCAGGCCACCGCCGACCAGGTGGCGGTCGGGGGTCTGGGCGTCCCAGATCCGCAGGCCGCCGATCACCGCCAGGGACACCGCCACCGCCGCCACCGCCAGCCACAGCGTGCGCCGGTACTGGCGGAGCGTCACCCAGTAGGGGCCCTTCAGGGCGAGCGTGCTCATGCCGAGGCTCCTTCGGTGGTGCGCAGGTGGGCGAGGAGGAGGTCTTCGAGGGAGGGCTCCGAGGTCTCCCACGGGCCTTCGACCGGGCCCTCGCGGCGGATCAGGGCGGTCAGCTGTCGGCCCGTCGTGCGGGACTCGACGACCGTGTGCGGGGCGAGGTCCCCGATCGGTCCGGTGAGCAGGGTGTGCGCGGCGAGGAGGTCGTCGACGGGTCCTTCGAGGCGGACCTTGCCGCCGTGGAGCAGGACGAGGTGGTCGCAGGAGCCCTCCAGCTCGGTGAGGATGTGCGACGACATGACGACGGTGGTGCCGTGTTCGGCCGCGTCGGCCATCAGGAGGCCCATCAGCTGGTGGCGGGCGAGCGGGTCGAGGTCGGCCATCGGCTCGTCCAGGAGCAGCAGTTCGGCGCGCTTGCCGAGGGCGAGCGCGAGGGCGACGCGGGTGCGCTGGCCGCCGGAGAGGTCGCGTACGAGGGTGTCGGAGGAGAAGCCGCCGCCCTCGACGATCCGCCGGGCGACGGTGTCGTCCCAGCGCCCGGGGTTGAGTTCGCGGCCCATGCGCAGGGTGTCGGCGACGGTGAGCCGGGGGTGGAGCGGCTTGTCCTGGGCGACGTACGCGAGGCGCTCGCGGGCGGGGGCCTCGATGCTGCCCTCGGTGGGCCGGATCAGTCCGGCGGCGAGGGCGAGGAGGGTGGACTTGCCGGCGCCGTTGGGGCCGACGAGGGCGCAGACCCGGCCCGCGGGAAGGGCGAGGTCGCATTCGCGCAGGGCCCAGCCGCGGGCCCGCCCCCCGTATTTCTTGCCCAGGAGATCGGCCTCCAGCGCGATGCCGTCTCTCGTCATGCGTCGTCCCCCTCGAAGTGTTCCTTCAGTACGGATGTGAAGAGCGCGGCCACGTCGTCCCGTTCCAGTCCCGCGACGCGTGCCCGGCGCGCCCAGTCGGCGAGTTCGCCGCGCAGGGGCGAGTCGGCGGGGCCGGTGCCGAGGGTGGCGCGGACGAAGGTGCCGAGGCCGCGGCGGGCCTCGACGAGGCCTTCGCGTTCGAGCTCGCGATAGGCCTTGAGGACCGTGTTGGGATTGATGGCCGTCGCTTCGACGACCTCGCGTGCGGTGGGCAGTCGGTCGCCCGGTTCCAGGAGGCCCATTCGGAGGGCCTGCTTCGTCTGCTGGACGATCTGGAGGTAGGTGGCGACGCCACTGCGCCGGTCGATGCGGTACTCGACCACGTTCCCTTCCACCACCCTTTCACTAATCAAGTAGTGAAAGGGTGGTGCAAAGAAGGGGGCGGTGTCAACCGCCCCCTTCTCGGAGGGACTTACGACTCGGTGCGGTACGGGCCGGTCACGACGCCCGTGCGGTACGGGCGCCGGTCACGACTCCGTGCGGTACATCAGGTCCACCTCGTGCGTGGTGAAGCCGATGCCCTCGTAGACCCGGACCGCCGCCGTGTTGTCCGCGTCCACGTACAGCATCGCCGTGGGCAGCCCCTGGGCCGCCAGGTGGCGCAGGCCGATCGCGGTGAGGGCCTTGCCGAGGCCGCCGCCCTGGGCCTCCGGCAGGATGCCGACCACGTACACCTCGCCGAGCTGCTCCTCGGCGTGCGTCTTCGTCCAGTGGAAGCCGATCAGCTTCCCGTCCCGCTCCGCGAGGAAGAAGCCCTTCGGGTCGAACCACGGTTCGGCCGTCCGGTCGTCCAGGTCCCGCTGGGTGAGCGAGCCCTGCTCGGGGTGGTGCGCGAACGCGGCGGCGTTGACGGCGAGCCAGGCGGCGTCGTCCTGGCCGGGCGTGAAGGTGCGGACGGTGACGCCCTCGGGCAGCACCGGCTCCGGGATGTCGAGCGGCACCAGCGGCCGCCGCAGCTGGCGCAGCTCGCGGAAGAGCGTCAGGCCGAGCACCTGCGCCAGGTGCCGGGCCGCCGACTTGCCGCCGTGCGCCCAGGCGCGCAGCCGCTTGCCGGAGGCGCCGAGCAGCGCCGTGCCCAGCGCCCGGCCGTGGCCGCGGCCCCGGTTCGCCGGGTGGACGACCAGCTCGGCCGCCGGTGCCTCGATCGGGTCCGTCTCCTCCAGCTGCGCGTACCCGTAGAGGTGCGAGCCGACGGTGAGCAGGAAGTGGGTCACGCCCTCGCGCCTGCCGTGACGCAGGTACAGCCGCCCCTGCTCGGACACGGCGTGCACCCCGTCAGCACGGTCGGCCGCCTCCAGGAGGTCCAGTACGTCCTGGACCTGCTCCGGCGTGAGCTCGTCATACGTGTTGATCTGCCGTCCCGGTTCGATGGCCGGCGCCGCATCGGAAGTCATGCCCCCGAGCCTACGGCGACACCCCGTCAGCAATCGGCAACTGTCTTGTAACCCACTCCCCCCTGTTGCGCTACGCGCGTTGACTCTAGGCTGCTCGCGCAACGGGGGAGTAGATCAAGGCCGCGAATCGGGGCAAGGGGACTAGGGGAGAGATGGCAGCGACGCCGAGGAAGAACAAGAGGGTACGGCGGATTCTGGCCGCTGGTGCCGGGCTGGCGACGGTCGGGGCGCTCGTCGCCGCGATGCCGTCGGCCGGGGCGGCGGGGGACGCGTACGCCACCGGTGCGGGGACGAACGGCAAGGGATGGGGCCGGATGGTCGACGTCCAGCTGCTGTCCTTCAACGACCTGCACGGCACTCTGGAGCCGCCGGCCGGTTCGTCGGGTCAGGTGACCCGGACGAAGGCGGACGGGACGACCGAGAAGATCGACGCGGGCGGTGTGGAGTACCTGGCGACGCACCTGCGCCAGGCCCGTGAGGGGAACCGTTACTCCATCACGGCGGCGGCCGGTGACATGATCGGCGCGTCGCCGCTGCTGTCGGGGCTCTTCCACGACGAGCCGACGATCGGCGCGCTGAACCAGCTGGGCCTGGACGTCTCCTCGGTGGGCAACCACGAGTTCGACGAGGGCGCGGCCGAGCTGTCCCGGATGCAGAACGGCGGCTGTCACCCGACCGCCGGCTGCTTCGTCGAGGGCGAGGAGTTCCAGGGGGCCGACTTCCCCTACCTCGCGGCGAACGTGACGAAGGAGAAGACGGGCCGGCCGCTGCTCGACCCGTACTTCGTCTGGGAGAAGGACGGCGTCAAGATCGGCTTCATCGGCGTGACCCTGGAGGGCACCCCGAACGTCGTCACCGCGGAGGGCGTCAAGGGCCTGAAGTTCGGCGACGAGGTCGAGACGATCAACAAGTACACGAAGGTCCTGGAGCGCAAGGGCGTCAAGTCCATCGTCGCCCTGGTCCACGAGGGCGGCATGCCGGCCTCGGCCTCGTACAACTACAACTGCGACGGTGACGGCGACGGTGACGGCGAGGGCGTCTCGGGCGCGATCGTCGACATCGCGAAGAACGTCTCGCCGCAGGTCGACGCGCTGGTCACCGGCCACACCCACCAGGCGTACGTGTGCTCCATCCCGGACCCGGCGGGCAAGCCGCGCCTGGTGACCTCGGCGTCGTCGTTCGGCAAGCTGTACACGGACACGACGCTGACGTACGACCGCGCCACCAAGGACATCGTGCGGACGGCGGTGGCCTCGGCCAACCACGTCGTCTCGCGTGACGTGCCGAAGGCCGCGGACCTCACGAAGCTGATCGAGGACTGGCGCACGATCGCCGCGCCGGTGGCGAACCGCCCGCAGGGCTTCATCGCCGCCGACATCAACGGCCGCGGCTCCACGGCGTACGAGAAGCCGCTCGGCGACCTGATCGCGGACGCGCAGCTGGAGGGCCTGGCCCCGGCGGACAAGGGCGGCGCGCAGCTGGCCCTGATGAACCCGGGCGGCATCCGTTCCGACCTGGTGTTCAAGGCGTCCGGCGCCGAGGGCGACGGCGTGGTGACCTACGGCGAGTCGTTCACCGTGCAGCCCTTCACCAACATGATGAACGTGGTCGACCTGTCCGGTGCGAACCTGATCACCGCGCTGAAGCAGCAGGTCAGCGGCTCGAACCTGAACAGCGTCAAGATCCTGCAGGTCTCGAAGGGCCTCACGTACACGCTCGACATGACGAAGACGGGCGCGGACCGCGTCGTCGACGGCACGATCAAGCTGAACGGCGAGGCGATCGACCCGTCGAAGACCTACCGCGTCGCGATGAACGAGTTCCTCGCGGGCGGCGGCGACGGCTTCGCGGCCCTGGCCACCGGCACGAACAAGCTGGTCGGCGCCTCGGACCTCGACGTCTTCAACGCCTACCTGGCGAAGAACTCCTCGGCCGCCGCGCCGCTGCCGGTTCCGGCCGCGGACCGCATCACGGTCGTGAAGTGACGTAGTACACGGAGCACTTGATCGGCCCTGAGGGGGCCGAGGGGGCGGCGGACCGTTTCGGCGGGCCGTCGCCCCTTCTCTTCTCCGTGTCCCGCCGGCCTGCGGTGCGCGGATTCCGGCGTGATCGCACCCTGTGCTTATTGATGCGTACCTGTCATAGTGCGGTGCCATGGAGCGACGACGATTTCTCGTGGGGGCCGCCGGAGCCGGAGCCGCCCTGCTGGTCGGCGCGGCGCCCGCGGCGGCCGTGGACACGCGCGCGTGGATGGGCGGGCACGGGGACGGGACCGAGCTGCGGCGGCTCAGCATCCCCGGGACGCACGACTCGGGGGCCCGGTTCGGCGGGGCCTGGAGCGAGTGCCAGAACACCACCGTCGCCCAGCAGCTGGACAGCGGCATCCGCTTCCTGGACGTGCGGTGCAGGGTGACCGGAGGATCGTTCGCGATCCACCACGGGGCGTCGTACCAGAACATGATGTTCGGCGACGTGCTCGTCGCCTGCCGGGACTTCCTCGCCGCGCACCCCTCGGAGACCGTCCTCATGCGGGTCAAGCAGGAGTACTCGGAGGAGTCCGACGCCACCTTCCGCGCCGTCTTCGACGACTACCTCGACCGGCGCGGCTGGCGCTCCCTCTTCCGCATCGGGGACGCGCTCCCCCTCCTCGGCGAGGCCCGGGGCCGGGTCGTGCTCCTCGCCGACAACGGCGGGCTGCCCGGGCTGAGGTGGGGCGGCCCGGCCTTCGCCGTGCAGGACGACTGGAACGCGCTGCCCGACGCCAAGTACCCGAAGATCCAGGCCCACTTCCGCGCGGCCGCCGCGCAGCCGGGCCCGCTCCACGTGAACTTCGTCAGCACCTCCGCCTACCTCCCGCCCCGCTGGAACTCCGACCGCCTCAACCCCCGCGTCCACGGCTTCCTCGACAGCGCCGAGATGGCCGGCCGGACCGGTCTCGGGATCGTCCCGATGGACTTCCCGAACACCCGCTCAGGCCTCGTCGAGGCCCTCCTCCGGCACAACTGACAGCTCGGGCGGCGGCGTCGGCGCCCCCGGGAGACGCAGCCGCGCCACGGTGCCGCCGCCCTCCGCGGGGGACAGCGACACCGTGCCCCCGGCCTGCTGCACCGTCCGCGCCACGATCGACAGGCCCAGGCCCGAGCCCGGCAGGCTGCGTGCCGACGGGGAACGCCAGAAGCGGTCGAAGACGTGCGGGAGCTCGTCGGGGGAGACGCCGGGGCCGTGGTCGCGGACCGTGAGCTCGCCCCGCATCAGGGACACCTCGACCTCGCCCCGCGGCGGCGAGAACTTCACCGCGTTGTCCAGGACGTTGACCAGGGCCCGTTCGAGCGCCGCCGGCTCCGCCCGCACGTACCAGGGCGCCAGGTCCGTGACGAACGACAGCTCCGGGCCGCGCAGCCGCGCCCGGTCCAGGGCCGAGCGCAGGATGCCGTGCAGCGGTACGACCTCCAGCGGGCCCGGCCGCACCGTGTCGGGGCGGGACAGCTCCTGGAGGTCGCCGATCAGCGCGGCCAGCTCCGTCATCTGCGCCTTCACCGAGGCCATCAGGGCCCGCCGGTCGTCCGGCGGGATCGCCCGGCCGGTCTCCTCGCTGCGCGCCAGGAGCTCGACGTTCGTCCGGAGCGAGGTCAGCGGCGTCCGCAGCTCGTGACCCGCGTCGGCGATCAGCTGCGCCTGCCGGTCCCGGGAGGTCGCGAGCGCCGCCGTCATCGCGTTGAAGGAGCGCGAGAGGCGGGCGATCTCGTCCTCGCCCTCCACCGGGATGCGGACCGTGAGGTCCTCGGTGGCGGCCACGTGCTCGACCGCCTCGGCCAGCCGGTTCACCGGCTCCAGACCGGTCCGCGCCACCCACAGGCCGGCCGCGCCCGCGCCGACGACCCCGATCCCGGAGACCAGGAGCAGGACCCAGCGCAGCGTGGACATCGAGTTGTCGATCTCGGCGAGCGGCCGGGCGACGGAGACGGCGAGCCCGATCGGGCCCTCCTGCGGGTACGTGTAGACCCGCATCTCCCGCCCGGCGTCGTCCTTCACGGTGTGCAGGGCGTACTCCAGCTGCCCCCGCGCCACGCCGAGGTCGCCGGGCCCGGCCGGGATCGCGGCCTTCCCCGAGGTGCAGACGCTGCCGTTGGCGAGGATGACCTGGACCGTGTACGAGCCCGCCACCGGCGGCGGCGTCGTGCCCTGCCGGCACAGCGCGAGCAGGCTCTGCACCCCGTTCGGGTCCAGGCGGGTGCTGCGCAGCGAGGCGTCCATCTCCGCCTCCAGCTGCGCCCGCGTCACGAACCAGCAGGCCAGCGACACCCCGGCCACCGCGAGCGCCACCGCGAGCGCGGTCAGCAGCGCGAGGCGCGACCGCAGGGGCCGCGAGCGGAACCAGGCCAGGGGCCGGAGCACGCGCGGACGCCGGGTCGGGTGGTCCGTCACTCCCCGCCTCCTCCGCGCAGCGCGTAGCCCACGCCCCGCACCGTGTGGACGAGGCGCGGCTCGCCGCCGGCCTCGGTCTTGCGCCGCAGGTACATCACGTACACGTCCAGGGAGTTGGAACTGGGTTCGAAGTCGAAGCCCCAGACGGCCTTGAGGATCTGCTCGCGGGTCAGCACCTGCCGCGGGTGCGCCAGGAACATCTCCAGGAGCGTGAACTCGGTGCGGGTCAGCTCCACGGTCCGCCCGCCCCGCGTCACCTCGCGCGTCGACAGGTCCATCCGCAGGTCCTCGAAGGCCAGCACGTCGGCCTCGGACGGGCCGGGCGACGCGGCGGAGGCGTACGAACTGCGCCGGAGCAGCGCCCGGATCCGGGCGAACAGCTCGTCCAGCTCGAACGGCTTCACCAGGTAGTCGTCCGCGCCCGCGTCGAGGCCGGTGACCCGGTCGCCGACGGTGTCGCGGGCGGTGAGCATGAGGATCGGCACGGTCGAGCCCCCGGCCCTGATGCGGCGGGCCGCGGTCAGCCCGTCCATGCGGGGCATCTGGACGTCGAGGACGACGAGGTCGGGGGCGTAGGACTCCATCAGGCCCAGCGCGTCGAGTCCGTCGACGGCGACCTCGGTCCCGTACCCCTCGAAGGCGAGGCTGCGGCGCAGGGCCTCCCGCACCGCGGGCTCGTCGTCGACGATGAGGATGCGCTCGGCTTCGTTCTGCTGGCCCGTCAGGGGCTGTCCCGTCATGCGATCAGCGTCGCACGCCGTCCGTTCCCCGGTCAGTTGTCGCCGCCCGCGCGCAGGCTGTCGAGATCGGCCTTCACGGTGTCGATCGGGATGGCGAATCCGAGGCCGACGCTTCCGGCGGTGGAACCGTTCGAAGAACTGGGCGAATACATGGCCGAATTGATTCCGATGATCTCGCCGTTCATATTGATCAGCGCGCCGCCGGAATTCCCCGGGTTCAGGGAGGCGTCGGTCTGGATCGCCTTGTACGTCGTCTTCGACGAACCGGTGTCGCCGTTGAACTGCTGCCCGCCGAACTCGAACGGCCAGCCCTGCCGCGGGTCGTACTGCTGGCCGCCCTGCTGGTCCCGGCCGTCGTCGTCCTTGGCGACCGTCACGTCCCGGTCGAGGGCGGAGACGATGCCGCTGGTGACGGTCCCGGTCAGGCCCTCGGGGGAGCCGATGGCCACGACCTCCTCGCCGACCTTCACCTTCGACGAGTCGCCGAGCGTCGCCGTCCGCAGGCCCGACGCGCCCTTCAGCTTGATCAGCGCCAGGTCCTTGTCGGGGTCCGTGCCGACGACGGTGGCCTCGTACGTCTTCCCGTCGCTGAGCTGCACGCTGACGGTGGAGGCCCCGGAGATCACGTGGTTGTTGGTGACGATCTCGCCGTCGGAGGTGATGATCACGCCCGAGCCGGTGGACTTGCCCGCGTTCGACGACGCCGAGATCTCCACGATGGCGGGGGAGACGGCCGCCGCGACCCCGGCGACCGTGCCCTTGCTGCTCGCGGACACGTTCGTGCCGTTCACCGCGGAGTACGCCGTGGCCGGCGCGTCGGACGTGAGCTGCTGGACCAGCGTCGCCGTGCCGCCGCCGATCGCCGCCGCTGCGATCGCCACCGCGGCCATCAGACCGACCCCGCGCTTGGCCCGCCGCCGCGGCCCCGGCCCCGCCGCGGCGGCGACCGCCACCGGCGGCGCCGCGGGCGGCGGCGGCACCTGCCCGCCGGACGGCCAGATCGTCGTCCCCGGCTCCGTCGTGATCGGCTGCGTCGGCTCGTACGGCGGCCTCGGCGGGTAGTAGGGCTGCTGCGGCTGCTGCTCCTGGAAGTCCGTCATGGCAATGACTCTCGGCGCCGTTCATGAGAGCCGTCTGAGGACCGGCTGAGAAGCCCGACAGAACCCTGTATGCCCGATATAAAGACCCGCGTCCGGCCCCTTGAAGGCCTCCCCTCCGGCCTCCCGCCGGTACCGTGCCCGGTGTCCTGGGGCCCGTGCAGCGGCTCAACGGCTGGTCCTGGTGGAAGCAGGACGGCGTCCACTGACGGCGGGGCGAGCGGGGGCGGGGACGGGCGCCGTGCCCTCCCCGCTCGGCCGTGCCGGGGCCGCGGTCGTGCCGCGGGCCCGGCTCAGTGGCCGTTGCAGCCGCAGGAGCGGCGGACCACCAGCGCGGAGGGGAAGAGCTTGACGCGTTCGCGGCGGGAGCCGGCGACGCGGAGGGAGTCGTCGAGGACGAGGTCGACCGCGGCACGGGCCATGGCGGGGCGGTCCGAGGAGATGGTGGTCAGCGGGGGGTCGGTGAGGGCGGCTTCCTTGACGTCGTCGAAGCCGGCGACGGCGAGTTCGGTGGGGACCTCGATGCGGAGCTCGCGGGCGGCGCGCAGGACGCCGAAGGCCTGGTCGTCGGTGGAGCAGAAGATGGCCGGCGGCCGGTCCGGGCCCGCGAGCAGCTTGAGGGCGACCTGGTAGGCGTCGTAGCGGTTGTACGGGGCCTCGAACAGGCGGCCCTCGGTGGAGCGGCCGGCCTCCAGCATGGCGCGCCGCCAGCCCTCGACGTGGTCGGCGACCGGGTCGCCGACGGCCGGGGTGTTCGGGACGCCGCCGAGGCACGCCACGTACGGGTGACCGTGCTCCAGGAGGTGCCGGGTGGCGAGCTGCGCGCCGCCGATGTCGTCCGTGACGACGGCGACGTCGTCGATCGCCTCGGGCCGCTCGTGCAGCAGCACCACGCGCGCGTCCCAGGCCTCGATCTCGCTCGCGGCCTGCTCGCTCATGCCCTGGCTGACCAGGATCAGTCCGGAGACCCGCATGCCGAGGAAGGCGCGCAGGTAGTGGACCTCGCGCTCGGTCCGGTAGTCGGAGTTGCCGACGAGGACCATCTTCCCGCGCTCGGCCGCCGCCTGTTCGACGGCGTGCGCCATCTCGCCGAAGAACGGCTGCCGCGCGTCGGGAACGATCATGCCTATGAGATCCGTACGCCGGGACGCCATCGCCTGGGCCACCCGGTCCGGGCGGTAGCCCAGCTCCTTGATGGCGGCGAGGACACGCTCGCGCGTGGCCGGGGCGACCGGCCGGGGTCCGTTGTTGATGACGTAGCTCACGACCGCGGTAGAAGTACCTGCCAGTCGAGCTACGTCATCCCGCGTCACCTTGGCCACGCGCGGAAGTCTACGCGGGGGGACCTACCTACCGGCAGGTCGCACTGTGGCATCCGCCACGTTCGTGTCCTCCAGGGGGGTGACATCCACCGTGGCGTCCTTGACGCGGGAGCCCGCCCGGGCCCCCTCCTTGGCACGGGCCTCGTCGGCGGCGCGCTCCACCTTCTCCGGGGTGACGAAGCGGTAGCCGACGTTGCGGACGGTGCCGATCAGCGACTCGTGCTCCGGTCCGAGCTTGGCCCGCAGGCGCCGCACGTGGACGTCGACCGTTCGGGTGCCGCCGAAGTAGTCGTACCCCCACACCTCCTGGAGGAGCTGGGCGCGCGTGAAGACCCGGCCCGGGTGCTGGGCCAGGTACTTGAGGAGCTCGAACTCCTTGAAGGTCAGGTCCAGGACCCGGCCCTTGAGCTTCGCGCTGTACGTCGCCTCGTCGACCGACAGGTCGCCGTTGCGGATCTCCATCGGGGAGTCGTCGGAGACGATCTGCTGGCGGCCCATCGCGAGCCGGAGCCGCGCCTCGACCTCGGCGGGACCCGCGGTGTCGAGGAGGACGTCGTCGATGCCCCAGTCGGCGGTGACGGCTGCGAGGCCGCCCTCCGTGACGACGAGGATCAGCGGACAGCCGGGCCCGGTGGAGCGCAGCAGCTGGCAGAGCGAGCGCACCTGCGGGAGGTCGCGCCGGCCGTCGACGAGGATCACGTCCGCGCCGGGGGTGTCCACTAGGGCGGGGCCCTCGGCCGGGGCGACCCGGACGTTGTGCAGCAGAAGGCCGAGTGCGGGCAGCACCTCGGTCGACGGCTGGAGGGCGTTGGTCAGGAGCAGCAGTGAGCTCATCGCTCCCCACCTACCCAGGTCGTCGGTCCGTCGTGCGTCGTTCGCTCGTCCATGACGTCGGTTCCTCCTCGGTCCCTGCGAGGACGTCTATGTGTGCTCACGTGCGGCTCTCGCGCCCTGAGAGCTTTTGTTCATCCGTCCGTAACAACGGTTGGAAAACACAAAAGGACCCGGGGGCTGCGTTGCCCGGATCCTCTGGCAAGCAGAATAGCCCACATGAGTTCCGAGGCAGAGGGCCGATTTCACATCCTGGATGTTTCCTCGCTCACTTCCGTCCACTCCCGGATGCCCCGGCGCGCGATGCTGCGTACCGATGACGGTGTCCGGATCGAGGCGGTTTACGAACCCTCCGGGGCAAGTGTCACCGATTCGGCGGTCACCGGTACGGCGGTCGTCGTCGCCCACGGCTTCACGGGCTCGGCCGACCGGCCCGCCGTCCGGCGCGCCGCCCGCGTCCTCGTCGAGCGCGGCGCGTCCGTCGTCACCTTCTCCTTCCGCGGCCACGGCGGCTCCGGCGGCCTGTCCACGGTCGGCGACCGGGAGGTCCTCGACCTGTCCGCCGCCGTCCGCTGGGCGCGTGAGCTCGGCCACGCGCGCGTGGCGACGGTCGGCTTCTCCATGGGCGGGTCCGTCGTCCTGCGCCACGCCGCGCTGGAGCGGGGGACGGCGGCGAGCGCGGACGCCGTCGCCTCCGTCTCCGCACCCGCCCGCTGGTACTACCGGGGTACGGCCCCGATGCGCCGCGTCCACTGGGTGGTCACCCGGCCCGCGGGCCGCCTCGTCGGCCGCTACGGGTTCCGCACCCGGATCGACCGGCGCTCCTGGGACCCCGTGCCCCTCTCGCCGGTGGAGGCGGTGCCGCTGATCGCGCCGACCCCGCTCCTCGTCGTGCACGGCGACCGGGACGCGTACTTCCCGCTCGACCACCCGCGGATGCTGGCCGGCGCCGGTGAGGCGGAACTGTGGCTGGAGCGGGGGATGGGCCACGCCGAGAACGCGGCGGACGACGAGCTGCTCGCCCGGCTCGGGGACTGGCTCACCCGCGCATAGCCCATCATGGGGGGCGGCGCGCACACGAACGAAGGGAGCGCCGCTATGGCAGCGGGAACCATCCGCTACTGGGCCGCGGCCAAGGCCGCCGCCGGAGTCGCCGAGGAGCCGTACGCCGCCGGGAACCTGGCGGAGGCCCTCGACGCGGCCCGCGCGAAGCACCCGGGCGAGCTGTCGCAGGTCCTCCTGAGGTGCTCGTTCCTGGTCGACGGCGACCCCGTCGGCACCCGGAGCCATGAGACGGTACGGCTTGCCGAGGGCGGCACGGTCGAGGTGCTCCCCCCGTTCGCAGGAGGGTGAACCCCACAGCATGAGCAACGACCACTACTACGGCGGGCAGCAGTACGACCCGTACGCGGACGGGCAGCGGGACGGCCGGCAGCACGAGCAGCCCCACGGGCAGCAGGCCTCCGCCGACGTCACGCAGACGTGGGAGGGCCAGACCTGGGACACCCAGTACCAGCCCGCCGTCTCGTACGACCAGGTCCGGGCCGCGCAGGCCCAGGCACCCGCGGCCCACGGGACGCAGGAGGCGTACGACCGGCCGCAGGCCCAGCCGTACGGGCAGCCGCAGGCCCAGCCGTACGGGCAGCCGCAGGCCCAGCCGTACGGGCAGTCGTACGGGCAGCCGCAGGCCCAGCCCCATGCCCAGCCGTACGGGCAGTACCCGCCGTCGCACGGGGCTTCGGCGGAGTACTACGGCGAGCCGCGGCAGACGGCGGGCACGACTCCCGCCCCGACCCCGCCCCCCGCCCCGACCCCGCCCCCTGCCCCGGCTCCGGCCGTGACCCCGGCTCCGGCCGCCGCGCCCGGCCCGGCGTCCGGGGCGGAGGCGGCGCCCGCGTACTCCTCGCCGACGACGTCCGGGAACACCCGGATCACCGACGCCCAGCGGGCCCGGGCGGAGGGAAGGTCGCCGATCATCGAGCCCGGCATGCAGCCGGCCGCGCTGACCGCCCTCCTCGGCCTGCTGCTCGCCGGCGGCGCGGCCCTCGGCTCGTACGGGCTGCTCGTCCCGCTGGTCCTGCTCCAGGCCCTGACGGCCGCGGGCTGGTTCCGGCTCAACGGCATGTGGCCGGCCCGGCAGGGCATCGCCCTCGCCTTCGCCGGCGGGCTCGTCGCCGACGCCGCGCTGCTCGCCGCCGGCCGCGAGCACGCGGCCCCCGCGATCCTGGGCACGCTCGGCGTCTGGGTGCTGCTCTGCCTCGTCCTCCAGCTGCGCAGCCACGCCGACCCGGACGAGCGGATGTACGGCCTGATGGCCACCATCGCCTCCGCCGCGCTGACCGTCGTCGCCACCGGCCACCTCGGCGCCGCGCCCGGCGCGGTGGTCGTCGGCGGGGTCGCCGTCGCCGCCGCCGTCCTCGCCCGGGCGCTGCCGCTGCCCGGCCCGGTCTCCCTGGTCGCCTCGCTGCTCGCGGCGGCGGGCGCCGGGGTCGCGGTCGGCGGCCTCACGGACCTGGGCGCCTCCGGGGCGGTCCTCGGCCTCGGCGCCGGCGTCTGCGCGCTGGTCGGCCTGCGGGCGGCGAGCTACGACTACCCGTCCCGCTTCGTCCACATGACCGCGGGCGTGGCGCTGCCGCTGACGGCCGCCGCACCCGCCGTCTACCTGCTCGGCCGCGCCCTGGCCTGAGCCCCGCCCGTCCGGCTCGCCCGGGCCCCGGGAACCAACCGGCCCCCCGACACGTCGATCTTCGTGTCGGGGGGCCGAAGACTTTCCACACCGAAGCTTTCTACCGGGGGGACGCTCATCCCATGCGAGCACTGCGGATTCTGCTGATCCTGGCCGTCGTGCTGGGCGGGATCCTCGTCGGGATCGACCGGCTGGCCGTGTCCTACGCCGAGTCGGAGGCGTCGAGCCGGGTGAAGCTCTCGGCCGCCACCAGCGAGTCGATCGACGTCGACATCAAGGGCTTCCCCTTCCTCACCCAGGTCGCGGACAAGCGGTTCGACCAGATCGACGTGAAGGCGACCGGCGTGCAGGCGACGGCGGGCAGCAAGCGCATCCGGGTCGGCGAACTGACCGCCGTCCTGCGGGACGTGACCGTCACCGGCGACTGGGCGGGCGCGAAGGCCGGCTCGGCGTCCGGCACCGCCCTCATCTCGTACGCCGACCTCACCGCCGCCGCGGCCGACCAGGGCGCCACCGTCGCCTACGGCGGCAACGGCAAGGTGAAGGTGACCGGCGGCGTGAAGATCATGGGCCGCACCCTGACCCGTACGGTCCTGTCGACGGTGACCGTCGTCGACGGCGGCACGATCCGGGTCCGCGCCGACGAGGTGCCCGGCGAGGGCATCCCCGGCGTCGAGGAACTCGTCCGCGCCCGCACCGACTTCGAGCGCCCGATCGGCATGATCGCCGGTATGAAGGTCGAGAAGGTCGAGCCCCGCCCGGACGGCCTCGCCGTCATGGTGACCGGCAAGGACGTCGTCCTCGCGGGCTGACGCCGGGACGCCGGAAACCCTCCGGACCCTCGCCGGGCCGCCTCCGGCCCCCCGCTGGGCCGGCCTGCAAGGCGCTGCCTGTCGGGCCGCCTCCAGACCCCCGGCGGACCCCTCCGGGCCGCCTCCGAGACACCGCCACGACCCCCGTTGGCCACATGGTGAGACGCTGCTGTCCGATCCGCAGATGGAGAACCGGACGCCTGGGTACGGAGGCGTCCGGAGCCCCTCCGTACAGTGATCGCGTCTCGCATCTCGGACGATCGCGTCTCAAAATACGACACGCCGGTGACACGGCCGCCTGTCCGTCCCTACGATCGAGGGCATGAAGCGACAGGCGGATCTCACGAAGCGGCGGGCAGTAGACCTGTGCCGCGTCGCCGCCATGCTCTGTCGTTCCGTCTGAGCGGGACTCGCCACTCCCGTATTCCTCAGGCCCTCCCACCGCGGTCAGGGCCGCCCTGTGCAACGCCGTACGCACGTCCGCCGTCCGTACGCCACGCGACGACGCGTACCGCACCACACACACGCACCACCCGCACCACACCGCCGCACACTGCCCCGGAGGAGAACAGCATGGCTCGCAGCGACGTACTGGTCGACGCGGACTGGGTCGAGGCCAACCTCGACAACCCGCAGGTCGCCCTCGTCGAGGTCGACGAGGACACCTCGGCCTACGAGAAGAACCACATCCGCAACGCCATCCGGATCGACTGGACCCAGGACCTCCAGGACCCGGTCCGCCGCGACTTCATCGACCAGGAGGGCTTCGAGAAGCTCCTCTCGGCCAAGGGCATCGCGAACGACACCACGGTCGTCCTCTACGGCGGCAACAACAACTGGTTCGCCTCCTACGCCTACTGGTACTTCAAGCTGTACGGCCACCAGGACGTGAAGCTCCTCGACGGCGGCCGCAAGAAGTGGGAGCTCGACTCCCGCGACCTGGTCGACGGCTCCGAGGTCCCGGCCCGCCCGGCCACCGAGTACAAGGCCAAGGCCCTGGACAACTCGATCCGCGCCTTCCGCGACGACGTCGTGGCCGCGATCGGCGCCCAGAACCTGGTCGACGTCCGCTCGCCCGACGAGTTCTCCGGCAAGCTGCTCGCCCCGGCGCACCTCCCGCAGGAGCAGTCGCAGCGCCCCGGCCACGTGCCGAGCGCCCGCAACATCCCGTGGTCGAAGAACGCCAACGACGACGGCACCTTCAAGTCGGACGACGAGCTCAAGGCCCTCTACGAGGCCGAGCAGGTCGATCTGGCGAAGGACACCATCGCCTACTGCCGCATCGGCGAGCGCTCCGCGCTGACCTGGTTCGTCCTGCACGAGCTGCTCGAGGTCACGAACGTCAAGAACTACGACGGCTCGTGGACCGAGTACGGCTCCCTCGTCGGCGTGCCGATCGAGCTCGGCGCCAACAAGTAAGTCCCCGGACTCCTCCCCTCCGGACCCCTCGACCGTAAGGACAGAACATCATGTGTGGAGCGCAGCCCGGCGGCCCCGACGCCTCGACGATCAAGCCCGGTGAGACCACCATCCAGGGCTTCGTGACCAAGGACGGCGAGCCCGTCACCGGTTACGTCCGCCTCCTGGACTCGACCGGCGAGTTCACGGCCGAGGTCCCGACCTCCGCCACCGGACAGTTCCGCTTCTACGCGGCCGAGGGCACCTGGACCGTCCGCGCCCTGGTCCCCGGCGGCACCGCCGACCGTCAGGTCGTCGCGCAGAAGGGTGGCCTCGCGGAGGTCGCCATCGCGGTCTGATCCGCGCACCCGAACGGCCGGAGGGCCGTGCCTCCTGGGGGGTTGGACGCCATCACCAGGACTGAGAGGCACGGCCCTCCGGTCTTCCCTCTTCCGGTCTTCCCTCTTCCGCGCCGGGAAGTCCGCCCCGCCGTACGCTGAAGGTGTGTACGCACGGCGTCGGCACGTCTATTTCTGGATGATGGCTGCCTGCCTGGTCCTCTTCGTGGGCGCCTGGGCCGTCGTGCGCCTCTTCTCCATGCCCGTCGCCATCGGCATGTGCGTCGTCGCCATGGTCATCCCGCCCGTCGCCGCCATGGTCGCCAACCGCCGCGGCCCCGAGGACCGCTGGTGGGACGACCCCTCGGGCGACCCGCAGTCCGACGAGTGGTGGGACGAACTGGACGGCAAGAAGCGCCGGGACCAGTAGGCGCGGGTGCCGGCGGACGCCGGGGTCGGCGGACGCCGGAACCGGCGGGCGTCGGGATCAGTAGACGAGGGCCTGGGTCTCGTCGGCCATCGCTTCCTGGACGAAGACCTGCGCGCCCGCGATGCGGACGCCGTCGAGGACGTCCGCCTCGGTGATCTCGCGGCGGGCGGCGCACTGGGTGCAGAGCGTGACCCGGCCGGCCGCCAGGATCGACTCGATGAGGTCCGGCAGCGGCGCGGCGTGCGGAAGTTCGAACTCCGCCGCCTTGCCCGGCAGCGCGAACCACGAGGACTCGCCGGTCAGCCACAGCGAGACCTCGACGCCGCTCGCGACGGCGACGGCGGCCACCGTGAAGGCCTGCGAGCAGCGTTCGGGGGCGTCGGCCCCTGCGGTCACCTTGATCACGAGCTTCTTCGCCATATGCCGAACTGTAATGCGCCGCTCCACAACCCCCTGCGCCCCTCGCGTGTCTGCTGGGTGCGCGGATGACGGAATCCGCCCTTCAGGTCTCGTGGGGGGACTCTTGAGCAACGAAGAAACCATCCCAAACCAGGGAACAGCGCCACCGCCGTCGCACGAAGCCATGCCGGAATCAGGTACTCCGGTCGTGAATCCCGAGGGCGCCCCGCGCCGCCGGGTCCTCCGTACCGTCGGGCTCATCGCCGTCGCCGCCGTCCTCGGCCTCGTCGGCGGCACCGCCGTCGGCTACCGCGTCCAGGCCGACCGCGACCCCACCCCGCTCCCCGCCCTCAACCAGGTCGGCCTCGCCTACCCGGCCGAGCCGCTCCCCAAGGGCGAGGAGCCGGAGCCGCTGTCGGCGAAGGAGGACCTGCAGTCGAAGGCGCAGGGCGACCTGCGGAAGCTGCTGGTTCCGCGCCCTGCGGGGGCGAAGACCCGGGGCGAGGACGGATGGGTGCCGCTCTCCGTCTACGCCTCCGACTACCTCCGGCCCGAAGCGGCGATGGGGTTCCAGCTCCGCCAGGGCATCCGGCGCATCGCGAGCCGCTCGTGGCGGTCGGGCGAGGACCGGCAGGTCACGGTCAACCTCCTCCAGTACCGGCCCGGCCCGCAGATCGGGGCCCTGGAGTTCGTGGAGGACCAGCTGTCCTACGCGCGAGAGGACTCCGGCAACCCGGGCGAGGAGCTGAAGGGCTCCGGCAACGGCCGCTACTTCGTCTACGAGGTGCGGCGCGAGGCCGGATTCCTGGACGTCTACGAAGCCCGCGCGTTCGCCCAGCGCGGGGACATCGCGATCGAGATCTTCATGTTCGACACGCGGAAGATCGCCGAGAAGGACATCCGTTCCCTCGCCGAGCGGCAGTTGGAGCGCCTGTGAGCGAGGAGAACGTGAGCGAGGGGAACGTGAGCGTGGACGTCGTGGACGGGGCAGTCGCGAGCGGGGAAACCACGGGCGAGCGGCCGGCGGCCGAGCCGTCGGCGGGCGGCGGCAGGGCGGCGAGCCGCAACCGCCGCCTCCTGGTGCGGGCGCTGACCGGTGTGCTCGTCCTGGCCGCCGTCGGCGGCGGCATCGCCTACACCGCCGTCACCGTCGACGGCGCCGATCGGACGGCGCCGACCGTGGCGTGGGCGAACCCCACGCCCGAGGTCGAGTCCACGGACCCGGCCGAGGGCATCGCCAGGGGCCGTGCCTCCACGCCGCTGAGCAAGCTCCTCCTGCCCGTCCCGGTCGGCTACCAGCTGGGATCGGACATCGAGGGGTACGGCAACGACGGGGAACTGGGGGCCGGACAGGCCGTCGGCCTCCTCAAGTCGACGGGTAAGGGCCTCTACGGCAAGAAGCGCCGCGAGTACGAGAAGCGCATCGACGCGGTCGGCGTCCAGGGCATGGCGATGCGCTCGTACGCCACGCTCAGTTCCGACCTCCAGGTGGAGGTCCTCGTCCTGCGCATGAAGGACAAGCGGGCGGTCCGGAACTTCTACGAGCTGCGCAAGGAGCTCTCCGAAGCCGTGGGGCTCCGCAAGGGGCCGAAGGTCGTGGACCACGCCCGGAACGCCGCCTGCTACCTCGTCCCGGAGCCCACCACGGGCGACAAGGAGAGGAAGGAGGCCCAGCTGCGGGGCATGACGTGCACGGCCTACACCGGCGAGTTCCTGGTCACCGCCATGGCGTACGGCGCCTCGCCGTTCGACAAGGAGGCCGTCGCCGAGCTGGTGCGGAACCAGCTCGGGCACATCGATTCCCCGGGGGAGTACGTATGACCGAGCAGCAGACCGCGACGGTCGCCGACGTGCCGGCGCCCGCCCCGGAGCCGGTGATTGAAACCGCCTCCGCCCCCGCCGCCCCGCCCCGGCGGTCCCGTCGCGTCCTGTGGGCCGTCGCCCGCTGGACGGCCGCCGTCGTCGTGTGCGGCGGCGTGGGCGCCGGCACCGCCATGGGGATCACCGCGCTCGACCGGGAGGACGTGCCCGGTCTGGCGACCGAGAGCGACGGCCGCTGGGAGTACCCGCGGCTCACGCTGCCGGCGCTGCCGGCGGACCGGCCCCGCCCGTTCGGCGACGCCAACGAGGCGGAGGTCCACCACGCCGACCCGCGCCGGCTGCTGCTGCCCGCGCCGCTCGGGGCGACCGTCGACCCGAAGGTGAACGGCGGGTTCGTGTCCACGGACGCGTACCTCTCCCTCTACGGGAAGGAGTACCGCGCCGAGATGGAGCAGGCCCTCGCGGACTCCGCCCTGCGGCACATCGCGGCCCGGGCCTGGACGACCCCGGACGGCACGCGGACCAGCGTCCACCTGCTCCGGTTCGCCTCGGTGGCCTACGCCCAGCAGTACGAGGACGAGACCCTGCGGGGCGGCTACGGCACCGTCGGCGTCAAGACGCTGCCCGACGGGGTCGCGTCGTTCGTCATGGACTCCTCCACGGACGCCGTCAAGGTGCGGGACACGGACATCGAGGCCTTCTGGGAGCGGGAGCCCTACGGACCCGAGCAGACGCGCTGGGCGTACGTGCAGGCGGGTGACACGCTCGCGTTGATCACGCAGACGCGGAAGGGCGGGGCGCTTGCGGTGCCGTTCCGGCAGACCGTCACGCTGCAGAACCAGCTGCTCGGGTAGCGGGCGGGGCGAGACCCACCTCACCGAGTGGCCCGGACCCCAGCCCACTAAGCTGGGGTCCGGCCCGTTTCGCCTTCACACCTCAGTCGAGGAGCATTCCGTGATCGTTTTCTTCGAAGCTCTGCTTGTCCTGGTCTGTGTGGGCGTGCTCGCCTTCACCGGTCTCGCCGTGAAGAAGCTGTACCAGGGCCAGCGGTAACCACTTCTAGAGAACGCCAGAGCTGCTCATGATCGAGATTCCGTCCGACCTCAACCCGGACCTCGTCCCCCTCGCGTTCCTGCTCGGTACGTGGGAGGGCGCGGGCGTCTCCGACTTCCCCGGCGCCGAGAAGTGCAACTTCGGCCAGTCCGTGACGTTCAGCCACGACGGCCGGGACTTCATCGAGTACCACTCGCACTCCTGGGTCCTCGACAACGACGGCAACAAGGTCCGCCCGCTGGAGAGCGAGAGCGGCTACTGGCGGATCGACAAGGACCGCAAGGTCGAGGTCGTCATGGTCCGCGACCAGGGCATCGTCGAGATCTGGTACGGCGAGCTCGCCGACCAGAAGCCGCAGATCGACCTGGCGACGGACGCCGTCGCCCGCACTGCGGTCTCCGGCCCGTACAGCGGTGGCAAGCGCCTCTACGGCTACGTGAAGAGCGACCTCATGTGGGTCGGCGAGAAGGCGACCCCCGAGGTCCCGCTCCGTCCCTACATGTCCGCGCACCTGAAGAAGGTCGTCACGCCGGAAGAGGTCGCGGAGATGGCCCGCAACCTCCCCGACATGCCGGACGACGGCATCGCGTTCTTCCGGTAAGACCGGGGCAACAGCTCTTTCCGAGGGCCCGCCGGCCACTGCCGGCGGGCCCTCGCGCGTTGTTCACGCGACGATCAAGGCCCCACGCATTCACACCGGCCGAACGGCCGCCCGCCCGGCACAGCGCGGGCCGGGGCCGGCACCTTCCGCGAACACGGCCCTTGGCTCACCAAGGGGGAGACGAAGCGGCTGCGCCGACCGGAGAAGGCCGGGGAACGGAGGCGCCGGACCCGCAGGCCCGGCGTGAGGGAGCCGCGTCGCCTCACCCGTACGTACGACCAGATCGCTCGGCTCCGTGCGACAGCCGAGCGCCGAGCAGTCGACCGGCGGCACAGGACCACCACCGACATCGCCGAGCAGTTCTCGCGGATCGGGGCGGAAGACCTGTCCATCACCCGCACGGCCAAGTCCGCCGGAGGAACCGTGGAAGCCCCGGGCAGGAACGTCCGACAGAAGGCCGGGCCGGGTCGGGCGATCGCCGACGAGGCGCCTGGCCGCACCGGACCTGAGTAGGGAGTCCGCCCCACGCACGGGGCGGAGGATGTCAAACTGGGGGTGTGGTGAGCACCGACTGGAAGAGCGACCTGCGGCAGCGCGGCTACCGGCTGACGCCGCAGCGCCAGCTTGTGCTGGAGGCCGTGGACAAGCTGGAGCACGCGACGCCCGACGACATCCTGGTCGAGGTCCGCAGGACCGCGTCGGGGGTGAACATCTCGACGGTGTACCGGACCCTGGAGCTCCTGGAGGAGCTCGGGCTGGTGAGTCACGCGCACCTGGGGCACGGGGCCCCGACGTACCACCTGGCGGACCGGCACCACCATCTGCACCTGGTCTGCCGGGACTGCTCCGGGGTGATCGAGGCGGACGTCGAGGTGGCGGCCGAGTTCACCGGGAAGCTCCGCGAGACCTTCGGGTTCGAGACGGACATGAAGCACTTCGCGATCTTCGGCCGGTGTGCGGACTGCGCCGGGAAGGCCGCGGCCGCCGAGTCGTAGGCTCTTCTCATGAAGAGCCCGAGTCCTCTGCTGTCCCTGCCGGGTGCCGTCGCCGCCGAAGGCCGCGACGAAGGCGTCGCGGCGCACTACGGCGACCTGTTCCGCGAGCAGCGCGCCCTCGCCGGGGGGAACGGTTTCGTCGACCTCTCCCACCGCGGTGTCGTCGCCGTCTCCGGTGACGACCGGCTGAGCTGGCTGCACCTGCTGGTCACCCAGTTCATGACCGACCTGCCGGCGGGGCGGGCCACCGAGGCGCTGATCCTGTCCGCGAACGGGCACATCGAGCACGCCCTGTACCTCGTCGACGACGGCGAGACGGTGTGGGCGCACGTCGAGCCGGGGACGCGGGAGGAGCTCGTCGCGTACCTGGAGTCGATGAAGTTCTTCTACCGGGTGGAGGTCGCGGACCGCACGGACGACATCGCCGTCGTCCACCTCCCGGCCGGTTCCGTCGCCGAGACTCCCGAGGGCGTCGTCGTACGGGAGACCGCGCACGGCCGCGACCTGTTCCTGCCCCGCGCCGACCTGGAGTCCTTCGCGGCCTCGCACGGCCCGGCCGCCGGCATCCTCGCGTACGAGGCGCTGCGGGTCGAGGACCACCGGCCGCGGCTCGGCTTCGAGACCGACCACCGGACCATCCCGCACGAGGTCGGCCTCATCGGCAGCGCCGTCCACCTCCAGAAGGGCTGCTACCGGGGCCAGGAGACCGTCGCCCGGGTGCAGAACCTGGGGAAGCCGCCGCGCCGGCTCGTCTTCCTGCACCTGGACGGCAGCGAGGTCCTGCTGCCGGCGCACGGCACTCCCGTCCGGCTCGCGGCCGACGGCGAGGAGGGCCGGCAGCTCGGCTTCGTGACGACGGCCGTCCGCCACCACGAGCTGGGGCCGATCGCCCTCGCCCTGGTGAAGCGGAACGTGCCGGTGGACGCCCCCCTGATCGCCGGGACGACGGCCGCCGCACAGGAGACCGTCGTCGAGCCGTAGGGCCCGCGAGGTGTCCGGGCACCCGAGGCGTCCGGACCCCCGAGGCGTAGGACCCCCGAGGCGTCCGGGCACCCGGCGGGTCCCGCCGGGTCAGACGTCCAGCAGCACCGTGAACGGGCCGTGGTTCGTGAGCGAGACGCGCATGTCCGCTCCGAAGCGGCCCGTCTCCACGTGGGCGCCCAGGGCGCGCAACTGGGCGACGACCTCGTCGACGAGGGGTTCGGCGACGGGGCCGGGGGCGGCCGCGTTCCAGGTGGGGCGGCGGCCCTTGCGGGCGTCTCCGTACAGGGTGAACTGGGAGATGACGAGGAGCGGCGCGTTCACGTCGGAGCACGACTTCTCGCCCTCCAGTACCCGGACGGACCAGAGCTTTCTGGCCAATTGGGCGGCCTTCTCCGGGGTGTCGTCGTGGGTCACGCCCACCAGCACGCAAAGCCCCTCGCCGGTGATCTCACCGACGGTCTCCCCTGCGACGACGACGCTCGCGCCGTCGACCCTCTGCACCACTGCTCGCATGCACACCAACCTACCGACCGGGCGGCGGTCCGAAGGACGAGGGGCCGAACGGGTGCAGAGCGCCTGCACGCGCGCGTGCAGGAGTGGCACCATGCGTGAGAGGCGGTGCGGCTCCGCACCGGTCGAGGGGACGATTCTCATGAGTGCACCTGGCACCGGGCCGACGCCGTCCGGCCCCGTACCGCTGACCCGCTCCGGATATCCGGGCGGAGGAACGGGCGGAGGCCCCGTGATGCGCCCACCCGTGCAGCGGATCGCCGAGCCCGACCTGCCGGCCCCGGGGCAGCCCGACCTCGGCGCGCTGCGGCTGCCCGAGCTGCGCACGCTGCGGCGCGAGGCGCAGAGCGACGAGGCGGACCTGAGCTACGTGCGGCGGATGCTCCAGGGCCGGATCGACATCCTGCGGGCCGAGCTGGCGCGGCGGACCGACCCGGAGGCCCCGGTCCTCGACCGGCTCTCCGAGATCCTCGCCGACGTGCCGTCCCGGCACCGCAGCTCGGCCCGGCACGTGACGCTGTCGACGCCGCGCGGCGAGGAGTACCGGCGGCTCGCGACCGAGATGCTGTCGGAGGTCGAGCTGTCGGACCTGACGGCCCGGACGGACGACGAGCTGCATGCGGCGATGGGCCGGCTCGCCGGGTACGAGCAGCAGGTGTCGCGCCGCCGCCAGCACCTCCAGCGGACCGCCGACGACTGCAGCGCGGAGATCGCCCGCCGCTACCGCGACGGCGAGGCACAGGTCGACGACCTGCTGGCTTGAGCCCCGCCGGCCGCGCGGCCGGCGCCCGTCGGCGCTCGGCCGGGGCGGCTCGGCGACGCTCGGCCGGGGTGGTCCGTCGGCATCCTGTGGGGGCGGTCCGTCGGCGCTAGGCCGGGGCGGCCTGTCGGCATTTCGTAGGGGGCCGTTGGTGCTCGCCCGGGCGGCTCGTCGGCGCTCGGCCGGGTGGCCCGGCGGTGGGGAAACTCGGATGCGGGGTGCGGGGTGCGTGCATAGGGTCGAAAAATGAGTGTCGACGTGCGCGCGGTGACGGAGTCCGAATTCCCCGAGTGGCAGCGGGCCCTGCGGACCGGCTTCCTCCGGCCGCCCGTCGTGTCGGACGAGGAGGCCGCGGACCGGCTCGCGCACGCGGACCTCGGGCGGACGCTCGGCGCCTTCGACCGGGGCCGGATCGTCGCCACCTTCCGGTCGTTCCGGCAGGAGGTCAGCACGGTCGGCGGCGGCAGCCTCGCCGCCGACGCGATCACCCAGGTCACCGTCTCCCCGACGCACCGCAGGCGCGGTCTGCTGAGCCGGATGATGAGCGCGGACCTCGCCGCCGCGAAGGAGCGCGGGGACGCGGTCGCGACCCTGATCGCCGCCGAGTACCCGATCTACGGGCGGTACGGCTTCGGCGCGGCCAGCTGGGCCGCCGAGTGGAGTGTGGACGTGCGCCGGGCCGGTCTCGACCCGCGCCGCTCGGGCCGCCCCGAGGACGGCGGGCGGATCGATCTGACCGACGCCGACGAGATCCGCAAGACGGGCCCCGAGATGCACCGGCGGCTGGCCGGCGTCCGCGCCGCGGTCACCCACCGAAGTACCCGTGACTGGGAGGTCGGCACCGGCCTCGGCCACCAGAGCGAGCCGTGGCGGGAGCCGTACTACGCGGTCTACCGGTCGGAGTCCGGCGAGGCCGAGGGATTCGTGGCGTACAGCGCCGACGACAAGTGGGACGACACGAAGCAGCCGGTGAACACGGCGACCGTGCGGGACCTGATCGCCGCCACCCCGGCCGCCGAGCGCGCCCTGTGGCACTACCTCTGCTCGATCGACTGGATCTCCACGGTCCGCTCCGGCTACCGGGCGCCCGACGACCCGCTGCCGCTGCTCCTGCCGGACCCGCGCGCGGCGAGGACGCTGACGTACGCGGACATGCTGTGGGTCCGGGTCCTGGACGTCGTCCGGGTCCTGGAGGGCCGGACGTATCCGGTGGAGGGGAGTCTCGTGCTCGACGTGCGGGACGCGGACGGTCTGGCCGGCGGGCGGTTCCGGCTCGACGCCTCCCCGGCGGGCACGTCGTGTGTCCGTACCTCCGAGTCGGCCGATCTCGCCTTCGACATCGGCGAGTTGAGCACGCTCGCGTTCGGTGACGAGTCGGCGGTGCGGCTGGTGCGGCTCGGGCGAGTGGAGGAGTCGACGGCGGGCGCGGCGGTCCGGGCGGACCTGCTGTTCCGTACGCCGCTGCGGCCGTTCTCGCCCGACATCTTCTGATTCTGAGCCGGGGCGCGTTCCGGGGCTCCGGCCCCCTCGGCCCCCATCCCCATCCCCGTCCCCATCCCCGTCCCCGTGGTCACGGCCGGTGGTTCCGCCCCGGTGGTCACGTCCCGTACAGCGCGGTGAGTTCGGCGCCGATGCGGGCGAGGGCGGTGCGGGCCTCGGGCGGGTCGTGGAGTTCCACGCGGGCGCCGAGGCCGGCGAGTCGGGCGGCGATCACCTCGGGGGAGGGGCCGTCGGCCTCGATGGCGGTCCAGCCGTCCGGGGCGCGCTCCCCGTAGCGCACGCGCCCGCCGAGCAGGCCTTCCAGGACCGGTTCGGTGCCGGGGGCGGCCCGTCCCCGGACCGTCGCGGCGACCAGCCGGTCCTCCATGCGGGCGGCGAGGGCGCGCCAGGCGGTGGCGAGGTCGAAGCCCTCGGGCCGTACGACGGCGTTGCCGGTCTCGGTGACGGAGGTGACGCGGCCGATGCGGAAGGTGCGGAGGCCGCGGTCGGTGTCGGCGACGAGGTAGCGGACCCCGGCCTTCGCGGCGATCCCGAGCGGTGCCACGGTCCGCTCGCGCGGTTCCCGGCCGGGCCTGGCGTACCCGATCCTGAGCTCGCGCCCGTCGACCACCGCCTGTCGGACCGGGGCGAGCAGCGGCTCCTCCGTGTCCGTGCCCGCCCAGTCGGTGAGGTCGGCGATCCCGGCGCGGGCGGCGGCCTCGGCGCCGTCCCTGAGCGGTGCGGGGAGGGCCCGTACGAGCTTCCGCAGCGCGGTCCGGGTCTGCGGGGTCGCGCCCGCGTCGGGCCCCGTCGACAGGAACAGGTCGCGGATCTCGGGCGCCGTCAGGCCGGTCAGGTCGGTACGGGCTCCGCCGACGAGCGACCAGCCGCCGCCCTGGCCGGCCTGCGAGTAGACCGGGACCCCGGCGCTCGCGAGCGCTTCGAGGTCCCGGCGGGCGGTCCGTTCGGACACGTCCAGTTCGGCGGCGAGTTCGGCGGCGGTGACCCGCTGCCTGGTCTGGAGGAAGAGCAGGGCGGCGACGAGTCGGTCGGCTCTCATGCCGCCATTGTCGTCCGCGGGCTCCGTCCGGCGGCGCGGGCCGGGCGCAGCACGGTGGCGGCGACGCCCAGGGCGACGAGGAGGAGGCCCGTACCGACGGCGAAGGCCAGGTGGTAGCCGCCGGTCAGCGCCTCGGCGGCGGGGCGGCCGGCGGCGGTGAGGGACGTGGTGCGGGTGGCGGCCAGGGTGGAGAGGACCGCGACGCCGAGGGCCATGCCGATCTGCTGCGTGGTGTTGAACAGCCCGGACGCCAGGCCCGCGTCCGCCTCGTCGGCGCCCGACATGGCGAGCGAGGTGAGGGCGGGCAGGGCCAGCCCGAACCCGGCGGCGAGGAGCATCACCGGCAGCAGGTCCGTGGCGTACGAGGCGTGGACGGGCACGCGGGTCAGCAGGCCGAGGACGCCGACGAGCATGGCGATGCCGGTGAGCAGGACGGTCCGCTCGCCGAAGCGGGCGATGAGGCGGGCCGAGACGCCGAGCGACACCGCCCCGATGACGACGGCCGCGGGCAGCATCGCGAGGCCCGTCCCGGCGGCTCCGTACCCCAGGACCTTCTGCAGGTAGAGGGCGACGAGGATCTGGAAGGAGAAGAGAGCGGCGACCATCAGCATCTGCACGGCGTTCGCGCCGGCGACGGCGCGGGAGCGGAGGATCCGCAGCGGCATGAGCGGGTTCGCCGTCCGCGCCTGGCGGACGAGGAAGCCGGCCAGGAGCGCGAGTGCGAGGCTCCCGAGGCCCAGGGTGTGCGCCGAACCGGCCCCGTACTCCTCGATCTCGACGACCGCGTAGATGCCGGTCATCAGTCCCGAGGTCACCAGGAGCGCGCCGATGACGTCGGCACCCGCACCCGCCCTGAATCCCTGGCCCCGGTCGGCGGGGAGGGCGCGCAGGGCGACGAGGAGCGTGGCGGCGCCGATCGGCAGGTTGACGAGGAAGATCCAGTTCCACGTGAGGGCGTCGGTGAGGACGCCGCCCGCGACCTGGCCGATCGACGCGCCCGCGGCGCCGGTGAAGCTGAACACCGCGATGGCCCTGGCGCGTTCGCGCGGCGCGGTGAACAGCGTGACCAGGATCCCGAGGCTCACCGCCGAGGCCATCGCGCTGCCCACGCCCTGCAGGAACCGTGCGGCGATCAGCACGCCGGGGGACGCGGCCGCACCCGCGAGCAGCGACGCCGCCGTGAAGATCCCCGTCCCCGCCAGGAACATCCTCCTGCGTCCGATCAGGTCCCCGAGACGGCCGGCGAGCAGCAGCAGCGAGCCGAACGCGATCAGATACGCGTTCACGACCCAGCTCAGACCGCCGGGCGTGAATCCGAGGTCGCCCTGAATGGCCGGCATCGCGACGGTCACGATGCTCCCGTCCAGGACCGTCATCAGCATGCCGGTGGCGAGGACACCCAGGGCGAGCTGTCGGGAGGAGGAGGTGGTGGGGGAGGCGGTGGCGGAGGTGTCGGAGGAGGTGGCGGATGCGGGCATGGCGGGACTCTCCTGTTCGCGGGAGGCAACAAGAAAGACGTTAGCAGAAGGTTTTGTTGCAGACTATTTTTTACGGAACCACTCTGCGTCCCCTCATGCCGATGGGCCCGGCGATCGCGCCTCATGCGCCACCGGGCCCACCGAGCCCACCGAGGTCGTTCCGGGTCCCCTTCCGGACCCTCACCCCCGCTGCCGCGCCCTCCGCGCCGGCCTCGGGCCCTCCACCGGCGTCTCCAGGTGGCCGGTCGCCAGCCGGTTCAGCGCCCGGACCAACGCGGTGCGCTCGTCCTCGGGAAGCGACCCCAGCGCAGCCTCGTGCACGCCGTCCACGATCCGCCGGCTCTTCCGTGCGACCTTCGCGCCCTCCTCGGTCACGGCGATGATCCGCGCCCGCCGGTCCGTACTCGACGGTCGCCGCTCCGCCAGTCCCGCCTTCTCCAGCGCGTCGACCGTCACCACCATCGTCGTCTTGTCCATGTCCCCGAGCTCCGCGAGCTGTGCCTGCGTCCGCTCCTCCTCCAGCGCGTGCACCAGCACGCAGTGCATCCGTGCCGTCAGCCCGATCGCCCCCAACTCCGCCGCCATCCGCGTCCGCAGGACGTGACTGGTGTGGTCGAGCAGGTACGAGAGGTCGGGTTCGGTCCGAGTGGGTGCCATCGAGGTCATACCCGCCAGGGTAACGAGAATCGATCCGTCACGGATTATCGAGAAGCGGACGAGTGGGCGGGGTGGGCAGGATGGAGGCATGACGTCGCACGCGTACGAGCCGCACCTGTACGAGCCGCTGTACGGAGGGGAGCGGTCCGGCACCGTCCCCGACGGCCTCCGACCCCTGCTCTTCCTGGACGTCGACGGTCCGCTGATCCCCTTCGGGGCGCGCGAAGGCGCCGACTCGGCGCACCCGACGTACCCCCCGGCCCCGCCCGCCGCCGTCAGCCCGCTGCTCGCGCGGCTCGATCCCGCGCAGGGGCCGCGGCTCGCGGCACTGCCGTACGACCTCGTGTGGGCGACCACGTGGGAGGCGGACGCGAACGC
Source organism: Streptomyces sp. NPDC093089 (assembly GCF_044754405.1). NCBI lineage: Bacteria > Bacillati > Actinomycetota > Actinomycetes > Kitasatosporales > Streptomycetaceae > Streptomyces > Streptomyces sp. NPDC093089. The sequence continues at coordinate 64,363 of NZ_JBIVPA010000023.1, read as the reverse complement.
CTGGGTCGCACCCCGCCTCGGGCTGCCCGAACTGCCGCTGGTGCCGTGGCCGGAGGGGCCGGAGGGGCCGGAGGGGCCGGACGGGCGGGACGGGCGGGACGGGCCGGAAGGTTCGGAAGGGCAGGACGGGCCGGAAGGGCCGAATGGGCAGGCCGAGGCGGCCTGGCAGGCCGGGCCCGGGTCGGCGGGGCTGCACTGGAAGACGCCGGCGCTCGTGGCGTGGGCCGCGGGGCGGCCGTTCGCCTGGGTGGACGACGAGATCGGCGCGGCGGACCGCGCGTGGGTCGCCGCCCATCACGCCGGGCCGGCGCTGCTGCACCGCGTGGACGCGCGGCGCGGGCTCACCGGGACGGACTACGCGACGCTCGCCGCGTGGGTGGGGTGAGCGTCGCGTAGGGGGTGGGGTGGGTCAGGGCTTGCGGGGCTGGTTGAAGCGGACCATGTTGCCGGCGGGGTCGCGGAAGGCGCAGTCGCGGACGCCGTAGGGCTGGTCGACGGGTTCCTGGAGGACTTCGCCGCCGGCGGCGCGGATGGTCTCGAAGGTCTTGTCGACGTCGTCGGTCGAGAAGATGACGCCGCGGAGCATGCCCTTGGCGAGGAGCTCGGCGACGGCCTGGCGGTCGGCGGGGGAGGCGTTGGGGTCGGCGAGCGGCGGTTCGAGGACGATCTCCACGTCCGGCTGGTCGGGGGAGCCGACCGTCACCCAGCGCATCCCCTCGAAGCCGACGTCGTTGCGGACCTCCAGGCCGAGGGCGTCGCGGTAGAAGCCGAGGGCCTTGTCGTGGTCGTCGACGGCGATGAAGCACTGCGAGAGTTTGACGTTCATGCCGTCGACGCTAAAACGCGGCCGCCGATTCCGCTTCTCGGATCCTGACCGGATCGCCGGCCTTGCGCGGTGCGGCCTTGAGCGGTGCGGCCTTGCCGGCCGGTACGCCCCTGTCGGCCGCCGCCCCCCTGCCGGCCGGCGTGCCGTGGCGTACCGGGCGGGTGAAGATCTTGGCGACGCAGGCCGGTATCGCGGCGCCGGTCTCGTGGCGGCGGGCGCGGTAGGCGCTGGGCGTCTCGCCGACGAGTTCCGTGAAGCGGGAGCTGAAGGACCCGAGGGAGGTGCAGCCGACCGCGAAGCAGACCTCGGTCACGCTGAGGTCGCCGCGGCGCAGCAGCGCCTTCGCCCGTTCCACCCGCCGGGTCATGAGGTAGCTGTACGGCGTCTCCCCGTACGCGGCCCGGAAGCTGCGGGTGAAGTGCCCGGTCGACATCAGGGCCACCTTGGCCAGGGCGGGCACGTCCAAGGGCGACGCGTAGTCCCGGTCCATCGTGTCCCGCGCGCGCCGCAGCCGTACCAGGTCCTCAAGGGTCACCCCACCAGCATCGCACGTGGATTTCCGCCCGCTGAGGGCGGCAGCCCGGGACGGCCGGGGCGGCACCGCCCGGCCTCGCACGCCCCGCCGGAACGGTCGGCTCCGCGGCACCGTCGTACCACTGTCACACCTGAGAGCCAGAAGGGAAGACGGCTCCGCAGGATGATGCCGACCAGCGGGTTCGCTCCGTACCTTCCTGTCCAGAGGAACGTCCCGAGGGGTGTCCGGGGGACCGCCCAGAGGAACGTCCGGAGGAGTGGCGCCTTGCCCCGGCCCCTCCGGCGCGGTGGCGGCAGCGCCGCCGGACCCTCCACGACCGGCAGGGAGCTGACGCATGGGTGATCCGGACCATACTGACCACATGGACAGGGCCGGGAAGGGGACGGTGCGCTGAGCACCTCGGCGAAACCGCCCACCCAGGTGCGGATCGACGAACTCACCAACCGCGAGACCGAGGTGCTGACCCACGTCGCCCAGGGCCTGTCCAACGCGGAGATCGTCGGCGGACTCGTCGTCGCCGAGCAGACCGTCAAGACCCACATGGGCAGCATCCTGCAGAAGCTCCAGCTGCGGGACCGCACCCAGGCCGCCGTCTTCGCCTACGAGACGGGCCTGGTCGTCCCGGGCCGCACCAACCTGTGACCCCGTGGAGCACGGTGACCGGCGGCACGTCCTGAGAGCCCCTACCTGCGTGCCCCCTGACTGCGGACCCCTTGCCTGCGTGCCCCCTACCTGGGGGCCACCCCGAGGAATGGCTCCGCAGCGTGAGGCCGGCGTGGGTGCCCGGTTCCTACCTTTCCTGCCATGACCACTCACAGCAGCCCCGCCGCCGCATCGACCGGCCGGCCGGTCCGGATCCTGCGGGGCGCCTCCGCCGTCCTGGCCTCGTTCCTCGCGTTCCCGGTCCTCGCCGTCGTCCTGGGCGCGCTGGCCATCGGCGGAGTCCAGTTCCGGGCCGCCCGGAGCGCCGGAGCGGACGTCCCTTCAGCCAGGCGTTCACCGAGCTCGCCTACCCGGCGGCGAAGCCGGACGCGACGGAGACGTACGCGAGCCCCGAAGGCGAGCCGCTGCGGGTGGACGCGTACCTGCCCAAGAAGACCCCGGCCAAGAAGACCCCGGCCAAGAAGACCCCGGCCAAGAAGACCCCGGCCAAGAAGACCCCGGCCAAGAAGACCCCGGCCGGGAAGACCCCGGCCGGGAAGACCCCGGCCGGGAAGGCGACGACCGAGAAGGCGACGACCGGGAAGACCCCGGCCGTCGTGCTCGCCCACGCCGGCGGCTTCCACACCTTCGACAAGAGTGACCTGCGCGGTACCGGCCGCTGGCTCGCGGACCACGGCGTCGCCGTCTTCGCCGTCGACAACTCGCGGATCTCACTCGGTGGCATGTCGGCGGGCGGCACCTTGGCGATGAACGCCGCCTACCGCCTCCACAACGGCACCATCGAGGCCCCCGACGGCACCACCGTCGAGCCCCCGGCCTCCGTGATCGGCTTCTACCCCGGCACCGATGTCGCGCGGATACCGAGGTCGAGGAACTGCCCTTCGCCGAGCATGCCTTCGACGACGCCTACGGCAGCCTCACCTCCCAGAGCAGCCGAAAGATCCTGCTCGACTTCCTCACCGGGGACGCGCGCTGACCGTGGCCGTGCTGGACGGCGACCTGGCGGACAGCGGGCGACGAGGTGTCGTGCACCGTGCGGGACCTGGCTCACATGCGTTGCGCGGACGGCGCGCCGACCGGTGTGGTCGGCGGGCAAGCCGAACGCGCCCCGACGCAGAAGCTCTCGGCGCCCCGGATCGACCGGGATACCGAGCCCCCTACGGGGGCAAGGCTCCGTGTCAGGACCGGGCGAGGACGCAGAACTCGTGGCCCTCCGGGTCGGTGAGGCACGTCCACGGGACGTCGCCCTGGCCGACGTCGAGGTCGGCGGCGCCGAGGGCCCGCAGCCGGGCGACCTCCGCTTCCTTGTCGTCACCAGGGTCCGGCACCAGGTCGAGATGGACGCGGTCCGGCACGGTCTTCACGTCGGGCGAGCGGAGGAACTCAAGATAGGGGCCGACCCCCTTGGCCGAGCGCCACACCGCACGGTCGTCCGTCACCTCGTGCAGGGTCCAGTCCATCGCCTCGTCCCAGAACCGGGCCATGGCTCGCGGATCCGCGCAGTCGACCACCACACGGGCGATCGGCCCGGTGTCCCGGTACGTCTCCCGAGGCTCCAGAACGCAGAACTCGTTGCCCTCCGGGTCGGCGAGGACCGTCCACGGCACGTCGCCCTGGCCCACGTGGGCGGGCGTCGCACCGAGAGCTTTGAGACGCGCGACCAACTCCGTCCGATGGGCCGCGGAGGTGGTGGCGAGATCGACGTGCACACGATTCTTTGTCGCCGTCTTGGGTTCCGGGACGGCAATGACGTCGATGCACACGCCGACCGGGTCCAGCCAGTCGAAGCCGACGGGTTTGGCGGCGGTCGCGCCCGATCCCTCGCCGCTGACGCTCCAGCCAAGCGCCTCCGCCCAGAACCGGCCGACAGTCGAGTCATCAAGAGCCTTCATGTTCACCAGGACAGGTCGCAGCGTCATGCCGGCGATCCTATGCACCTGCTCTGCACGGTCACAGCCGTGACGACAAGCGTTGGAATGTGACAGCTGACGCTGGAAGTCGCACGATCCGGACGGCCGCTTCCGGTGACACTGTTGCAAGCGGATGCTTGCAATAGTTAGCAGGAGCTGGCATGGTCGGAGCATGGCATCGCTCAACGTCGGCAATCTCGGTGAGTACCTCCGCGAGCAGCGGAGGACCGCGCAGCTGTCCCTGCGGCAGCTCGCCGACGCGGCCGGGGTGTCGAACCCGTACCTGAGCCAGATCGAGCGGGGGCTGCGGAAGCCCAGCGCGGAGGTGCTGCAGCAGGTCGCGAAGGCGCTGCGGATCTCCGCCGAGACGCTCTACGTGCGGGCGGGGATCCTCGACGAGAAGGAGCGGGAGGAGCTGGAGACGCGGGCCGTCATCCTGGCCGATCCCTCGATCAACGAGCGGCAGAAGCAGGTGCTGCTCCAGATCTACGACTCGTTCCGCAAGGAGAACGCCGCCGAGGCGGCAGCCGCAGCCGCAGCCGCGGCAGCCGAGGCGGAGGCCGCCACCGCGACCGCCGCAGCCGCCGCCGAGGCCACCGCGTCGCCCGCCGACCGGACGCCCGCCGCACCCGATGCCGAACCGACCTCGAGCTAGTACACGTCACACCGGGAGGACCACCAGCATGGCCATCATCGACGAACTGCGTACCCCTCTCTTCTTCGCCGCCGGCACCGCCGACCTCGTCGCGCAGCAGGCCAAGAAGGTGCCCGGCCTGATCGAGCAGCTCGCCGCCGAGGCGCCCGCCCGCATCGAGGCCGTACGGAAGACCGACCCGAAGGCCGTGCAGGAGAAGGTGGCAGCGCAGGCCAAGGAGGCCCAGGTCACCGTCCAGTCGAAGTTCGTCGAGGTCGTCGGCGTCCTGGACACGGACCTGAAGAAGCTCGGTGAGACCGCCCAGGACCTCGCCCTGCGCGGGGTCGGCGTCGCCGCCGAGTACGCCGTGAAGGCGCGCGAGAAGTACGAGGAGGTCGCCGCGCACGGCGAGGAGGCCGTGAGGTCCTGGCGGGGCGAGGCAGCCGAGGAGATCGTCGAGATCGCCGTCGTCGTCGAGCCGGGGACTTCCGCGACCGAGCCGGAGGCGGAGGCTTCCGTGACCGAGCCGGAGACCGCGGAGGCGGCCGCCGCGAAGGCTCCCGCGAAGAAGTCCACCGCCCGCAAGGCTCCCGCCAAGAAGGCCGCGGCCGAGAAGGTCGCCGCCGAGAAGGAGTAGGTCGGGGCACCATTACGGGTACCTGGTGCGTTGTACCGGGTACCTTGGCCGCGAGGCGCTCTCTCCCCTCTTCACTAGGCGGTGCTCAGCATGTTGCGCGCGGGATTCGACTCCCTTCTCTTCCTGGTGATGTTCCTGGTCTTCACCGGCTTCGCGGTCGCCGCGCTCGTCTTCGCCGCGATGGCGCGCGAGGATGCCTACCGCGCGGCCGAGAAGCAGACGAAGAAGTTCTGGCTGATCGTCCTGGGCATCAACCTCGCCCTGAACCTGCTCCTGCCGATGCTGTTCCTGCAGATCGCCGGCCTCATCGCCGCCATCGTGTTCATGGTGGACGTGCGCCCCGCGCTCGCGCAGGTGTCCGGCGGAGGCCGGGGCCGCCGCGGCGGCGGCTCCAGCAGCGACGGGCCGTACGGCCCCTACAACGGCGGCCGCTAGCGACCCACCGGCGCGGGTCCGTTCCCCGGACCCGCGCGACGACCGTACGGAACGGACAGGGCCTGGGGACCAACCCCGGGCCCTGACCCCTTTCCGGGCCGGGAGGGCTCGCGACCGACCACCGGGCCTCGCGACCGACCACCGGGCCCTGACCCCTTTTCCGGGCCGGGAGGCCTCGCGACCGACCACCGGGCCGTGTTTTCTTCCGGCGCCGGACGGGCTTGCTACCCCCGGGTCCTGTCCCGGTCCCTGTCCCTCTCCAGGGCCAGGACCGCGACGTCGTCGGTGAGCTCGCCGCCGTTCAGCGACCTGACCTCCGTGACGGCCGCCTCCAGGAGCTCCTCGCCGCGCAGGCCCGAGGTGAGCTGGCGGTTGATCATCGTGACCATGCCGTCCTGGCCGAGCCGGGGCGAGCCGGGGCCGGCCGAGCGGCCCTCGATGAGGCCGTCCGTGTACATGAGGAGGCTCCACGCCCCGCCGAGCTCCACCTGGCGGCGGGGCCAGCGGGCGCGCGGCAGCAGGCCGAGGGCCGGGCCGCCGTCCTCGTACGGGAGGAGCCGGGCGGCCCGGTCCTGCCGGGCGATCAGGGGGGAGGGGTGGCCGGCCAGGCAGAGGCCCGCCCGGCGTCCGTCGGGCGCGATGTCGACGGTGCAGAGCGTCGCGAAGATCTCCTCGTTCTCCCGCTCGTGTTCGAGGACCTGCTGCATGGTCGAGAGCAGTTCGTCGCCGCACAGGCCCGCGAAGGTGAGGGCCCGCCACGCGATCCGCAGCTCGACGCCGAGCGCGGCCTCGTCGGGGCCGTGCCCGCAGACGTCGCCGATCATGGCGTGGACGGTGCCGTCGGGCGTGCGCACGACGTCGTAGAAGTCGCCGCCGAGCAGCGCGCGGGAGCGGCCGGGGCGGTAGTGGGCCGCGAACCGCAGGTCGGAGCCCTCCAGGAGCGGCGTGGGGAGCAGTCCGCGTTCCAGCCGGGCGTTCTCCTGGGCGCGGAGGCGGGACTCGGCCAGCTTCACCTGGACGGCGTCGGCACGCTTGCGTTCGACCGCGTACCGGATGGCACGGCTGAGCAGCCGCCCGTCGAGCTCCTCGCGGAAGAGGTGGTCCTGGGCCCCGACCCGTACGGCCTCGGCCGCGAGTTCGGCGTCCGCCGAGGCGGCGAGGGCGAGGACGGCGTGGCGCGGGGCGAGGCGCAGGATGTGCCGCAGGGGTGCGAGCGGGTCTTCGCCCGCGGCGGCCCTGGGGCCGGGCAGGGAGAGGTCGACGAGGACGCAGTGGACGTCGTCGGTGAGGAGCCGCTCGGCCTCGGTGAGGTTGCGGGCGGTACGGATGCGGACCCGGGTGCCTGCGGCGTCGGCCGCGTCGAGCAGTTCGGGTACGGCGAGGGCACCCGCCGGGTCGTCCTCGACGACCAGGAGGGTGAGATCGGTGCGATCGGAGCGATCGGTGCCTGCGACGGTGGCTGTGCCTGTCATAGCGGTGGCGTCCATAGGGGTGGCCTCGCCGGGTCCCGCAGCTGCAGAGACGATTCTCTGACGCGGTAGCGATACGGGCATCGGTCCGGTTTTCCTTCCCTCCCCCCGAGGGTGATCAGGGCGCCGGGTGGCGTCCCGCCCGTCCCGGACCCTAGCGGTAGGGCGGTGCGCAGCGGAATGGTGATCGAGGAGCGGGCACCCGCGACGCCCTTGGCATATGCCGCGGAAGGGGAGGTACTTGCCCCGGCGGGCCGCGCCGGAGGCCTCCGCCGCAATGAGAAACGTCACGCCCCACCGGCGCTGCGGGCCCGAACCTCCGCCGTGGGGGCGGTCACATCCGGTGGGTCGCCGTCCGCTCCGGTCACATCCGGCCCGGTCACATCCCGCCCTGTCGGCTGGCCGTCGTCCTGTCGGCTGACCGCCCTGCCGACTGACCGCCCTGCCGACTGACCGCCCCGTCGGCTGACGGCCCTGTCGGCCGACGGGCCCCCTCGCCCGGCCCGCTCCCGTCACACCGGGCGGACGACGCCCAGGATCTCCATGGAGCCCGCACCCGCGAGGGTGATGTTCCGGCCGGGGCGGGGGGCGTGCACGATCGCGCCGTTCCCGACGTACATGCCGATGTGGCTGGCGTCCTTGAAGTAGACGATCAGGTCGCCCGGTCGCATGTCCTTGATGTCCACCCGGGGGAGGAGCCGCCACTGCTCCTGCGAGGTGCGGGGGATGCCGAGGCCGGCCGCGCCCCAGGCGCTCTGGGTCAGCCCGGAGCAGTCGAACGTGCCCGGTCCCTCGGCGCCCCACTCGTACGGCTTGCCGATCTGGGCCGTCGCGAACGCGATGGCCTTCTTGGCCTCGGCCGTCGTGTCGCCCTTCAGGCCGGTGAGGACGCCGGTGCCGAGCCAGGTCGTCTGGGCGCGGTACTGCGCCTGCTCCTCCAGGCGCCGCAGCCGCTCCCGCTCCTCGGCGGCGAGCTCGGACTCCAGCTTCTTCGCCGCGGCGATCTTGTCGGTGATCTCCTTCTTCGCCTTGGCCTGCCGGACGCGGTTGGCCTCCAGCTTGGTCCAGTTCTCGCCGGCGTCCTTGGCGTAGACGTCCAACTGGGCCTGGGCGCGGTTCATCTCGCCGAGGAGGTCCGTGGTGGCCTTCGCCCCGGCCTTGAGCCGGCCCGCCGTGTCGAGGAAGAGCTGCGGGTCGTCGGTGAGGACGAGCTGCGCGCCGTCCGGGAGCCCGCCGTTGCGGTACTGGGCGCGGGCGGCGGCGCCGGCCCTGGCCTTGAGGGCCTCGATCCGCGCGCGGCCGGCCACGATCAGCCCGGCGACCTGGACGATCTCGGCGGACTGCTCCTTGGTCTTCTCCTCGGCGAGGTTGTACGCGTCGGTGGCGGCGGCGGCCTGCCGGTACAGGACGTCTATCTCCTTGCGCACCTCCTCCAGGCTCTTCTTCGGCGGCGGAGGCGGGAGCGGCGACGCGGACGCCTGGAGGGTGAGCGCGGGCGAGGCCAGCACGGTCAGGGCGCAGATCAGGGTGATCGCGGCAGTGGCGTGGCGGCGTCGGTTCACGAGCTCCCCCTCGAGTGAACAAATCTGATTTACCGTCAGTAACTTGTCGGTGACCTTGGCGATAGTGCCATGCGAAACCGGAAAGCAACAGGGGAAACCAGGGCCTGTCGGGCCTGATCCCCCCAGGGGTGACGGCCGATGCGCGCGAGGCGTTCCCTACGTACCGGAAATTCCGCGGGAGTTGGGGAGAACGACGGCTATCACCCGGAACCGGAACCGGGACCGAACTAGGACCGAACTAGGACCAGGACCAGGACCAGGACCAGGACCAGGACCAGGACCAGGCCCGGGATCTTCCCCTCACCCGCGTGGCGCCAGCGCCTCCCACCGCACCGTGACCTCGCCCTGTCGCCACCGCCGCGGCCCGTCGGCCAGCGGCCAGTCGGCGGCCAGGTCGCGGACGGAGCGGATCCACCGCTGCCGTGCGCCCAGGGAGGCGTACGGGGCGGCCGCGGCCCACGCGCGGTCGAAGTCCCGCAGGAAGGCGTGCACCGGCTCGCCCGGCACGTTGCGGTGGATCAGCGCCTTCGGCAGCCGCTCCGCCAGGTCCGAGGGGCGTTCGAGCGAGCCGAGCCGGGTCGCGAAGGTCACCGTGCGGGGCCCGTCCGCGTCGAGCGCCACCCACACGTGCCGGCGCCCGATCTCGTCGCAGGTGCCCTCGACCAGCAGGCCCCCGGGCGCGAGCCTGCCGCGCAGCCGCGCCCACACGGCCGCGACCTGCACCTCGTCGTACTGGCGCAGCACGTTCGCCGCCCGGATCAGGGCGACCGGGCCGGGCACGGGCACCTCGAAACCGCCGTGCACGAAGGAGAGGCCCTCGTGCTCGTACGGCTTCGCCGCCTCGACCCGGGCCGGTTCGATCTCGATCCCGTACAGCCGGGTGCGGGGCTCGGCGGTCCGCAGGCGGGCCAGGAGCTCGACGGCGGTCCAGGGGGCGGCCCCGTAACCGAGGTCGACGGCGAGCGGCGGTTCGGCGGAGCGGCGCAGCGCCGGGCCGTGGACGGCGGCGATCCAGCGGTCCATGCGGCGCAGGCGGTTGGGGTTCGTGGTCCCGCGGGTCGGTGTGCCGACGGGGCGGGTGGTGCGCGGGGCCATGCCACGAGCGTACGGGGTGGGGAGAGGAGTGGCGGGAGGGGCTCGGCGCCTCCCGCCACGGCAACGAATTGGCAAAGCGTGCCCGCCCCCGGAAATGAAAGGGGTCATTCCGGTGTTGTGGCGGCTGGAGGACGTAGCACGCCCTCCTGGAGTCGTGCCCGAGACGGGCTCGACGCCCTGTTCGACCAGCTCAGCCAGCTCTACCCGGTTCCACCTCAGCTCCACCCCAGCTGAGCCGGCTCCACCCGGCTCAGCCAGTTCCACCCAGCTCCACCCCAGCTCAGCCCGCCAGCTCAGCCCCCGAGCGGAAGGACCGCCGACGTGAGCCAGTACGTGTCCCGGTTCGCCGGAACCCGGCACCGGCACCCGGCACCGCCCAGGCTCCGGCTCCCCGGCCGGAACCGCGTCCCACGGCGGGTGGCCATGCTCAGCGTGCACACCTCGCCGCTGCACCAGCCGGGCACCGGCGACGCGGGCGGCATGAACGTCTACATCGTCGAGCTGGCCAGGCGCCTCGCCGCCATCGACATCGAGGTGGAGATCTTCACCCGGGCCACCACCGGCGGGCTGCCGCCGGTCGTCGAGCTGACCCCCGGCGTGCTCGTACGGCACGTGGACGCCGGTCCGTACGAGGGTCTGGCCAAGGAGGAGCTGCCGGCCCAGCTCTGCGCCTTCACACACGGCGTGATGCAGGCGTGGGCGGGCCACCGCCCCGGCCACTACGACCTCGTCCACTCCCACTACTGGCTCTCCGGCCACGTCGGCTGGCTCGCCGCCGAACGCTGGGGCGTCCCGCTCGTCCACGCCATGCACACCATGGCGAAGGTCAAGAACGCGGCGCTCGCCGAGGGCGACACGCCCGAGCCCGCCGCGCGGGTCATCGGCGAGACGCAGATCGTGTCCGCCGCCGACCGGCTGATCGCCAACACGGCCGAGGAGGCCGACGAGCTCGCCCGCTTCTACGACGCCGACCCCGGAAAGATCGCCGTCGTCCACCCGGGCGTGAACCTCGACCACTTCCGCCCCGCCGACGGCCGCGCCGCGGCCCGCGCCCGGCTCGGCCTCCCGCAGGACGCCTTCATCCCGGTCTTCGCCGGCCGGATACAGCCGCTGAAGGCCCCGGACATCCTGCTGCGCGCCGCCGCGCTGCTCCTGGAGCGGGATCCCTCGCTGCGCTCCCGCATGGTCGTCCCGGTGGTCGGCGGCCCCAGCGGCAGCGGCCTCGCGAAGCCGGAGCAGCTGCAGAAGCTGGCCGCCCGGCTCGGCATCGCGGACGTCGTGCGCTTCCACCCGCCGGTGGGCCAGGACCGGCTGGCGGACTGGTTCCGCGCGGCCAGCGTCCTCGTCATGCCCTCGTACAGCGAGTCCTTCGGTCTCGTCGCGATCGAGGCGCAGGCGGCCGGCACCCCCGTCGTCGCGGCGGCGGTCGGCGGTCTGCCCGTCGCCGTGCGGGACGACGTGACCGGTTTCCTCGTCCAGGGCCACGACCCGGCGGACTACGCCGGCGCGCTCGGCCGGTTCGCGGCCGACCCGGACCTGACGGCCCGGATGGGCGCGGCGGCGGCCCGGCACGCCGGCTCCTTCGGCTGGGACACGGCCGCCTCGGGCACGGCGGACGTCTACACGGCCGCCATGCACGACCACCGGCTGCGCGAGAACCGCCGTCGCGTACGCTCGCACCATGGCTGAGGACGTTCGGCGGATCATCGAGGACACGTTCAACGACGCCGAGCTGGAGTGGGAGTCCCCGGAGCCCGGCTCGTACGTCGTGAAACTCCCGGGCACGCGCAAGCTGTTCACCACGCTCTCGCTCCGGGTGGGGCGCCACTCCCTCTCGCTGAACGCCTTCGTGATCCGCCACCCGGACGAGAACGAGGCGGGCGTCCACCGCTGGCTGCTCGAACGCAACCTCAAGCTGTACGGGGTGGGTTACGCGGTCGACGGCCTCGGCGACGTCTACCTGGCCGGCAAGCTCCCCCTCTCCGCCGTCACCCCCGACGAACTCGACCGGCTGCTCGGCTCCGTCCTGGAGGCCTCGGACGGCGACTTCAACACGCTCCTGGAACTGGGCTTCGCCTCGGCGATCCGCCGCGAGTACGAGTGGCGGGTCTCGCGCGGCGAGTCGACCCGCAACCTCGACGCGTTCAAGAACCTGACCCAGAAGCCCGCGAACTGACCCGACGCCCGCGGCCCGGTCCTCAGCCGTGGGCGCCCGGTCGTTCCGGCGGCGACCCGGCCCTCAGTCCGAGGTGACCGGGTCGTTCCGGTAGCGGCCCGGCGTCGTGCCGAACTCGCGGCGGAAGGCGTGCGAGAGGGCGTACGGCGAGGCGTAGCCGACGCGGCGGGCGACGGTGGCCAGCGGCTCCCGGGTGTCCCGGAGCAGTGCGGCGGCGCGGGTCAGCCGCCACCAGGTGAGGTACGCCATCGGGGGCCTGCCCACGAGGGCGGTGAACCGGCGGGCCAGGGTGGGGCGGGAGACGCCCGCCTCGGCCGCGAGCCGGTCGACGGTCCAGGGGGCGGCCGGGTCGGAGTGCAGCGCGCGCAGCGCCGCCGCGGCCACCGGGTCGCCCAGGACGGCCGGCCACCCTCCGGCCGTGCTCCCGGCCATCCAGGACCGGATCATGTAGACGAACAGCAGGTCGAGCAGGCTCGGGAGCGCGAGGGACGAGCCGGGCCGCCGCGCGTCCAGCTCTCCCCCCAGCAGGCCGATGGCGGCCCGGAGCTCGGGGCCGCCGCCGTGACCGGGCAGGTGGACGAGCGGCGGAAGCTCCGCGAGCAAGGGATGCGCGTGGCTGCGGTCGAGCCGGTACTTGCCGCAGAGCATCTCGACCTCGCGCGCGCCGTCGTGAGGACCGCCGATCTCGCGTGCCACGGCTTCGCTCGCGTCGTCGTACGGAGCGCCGGGCCACGGCGCTGCGGTCTCGCTCACGCCGTCGTACGGAGCGCCGGGCCACGGCGCTGCGGTCTCGCTCGCGTCGTCGTACGCCCGCGGCGGGCGCGGGAGGTTCTCGTCGGCCCACCGGGCGAAGGACACCGCCCGTGCCACCGTCGCCGCGTCGGCGGGCGCGTCGGCGATGACGTGCCCGGTGCCGTGCGGCAGCAGCACCGCGTCCCCCGCGCCGAGCACGACCGGTTCGCCGCCGTCGGGCAGCAGCCAGCAGCTGCCCCGCAGCACGACGTGGAAGCCGGCCCCGTCGTACGGGTCGAGCCGCGCGCACCAGCGGCCGCCGACCCGCACCCGCTCCGAGAACGGCTGCCCGATGCGTACGGCTGCGATCGCGTCGCTCACCACGTCCCTCATGCCCGGGAGCGTACCTCCGGCCACGGCACCGGAGTTGAGCTTCTTGCGCATCGGAAGGAGCGGAAAGAGCATTGAGAGGCTCGATCGCCCCTCCCTACTGTCGGTCGCATGACGAACGAGAACGCACGGAGCATCGTCCTGGGGAACGTCGAGGTCATCCGGATCGTCGAGTGGCAGGGGCCGTTCGCGCCCGCTCGCGCCCTCGTGCCGGACGCAGGGGCGGAGGTGTGGAAGGACAACGAGGAGTGGCTGGCGCCGGACCACTGGACGCCGGACACCGACGACGCGGTGATGGCGCTGCAGACCTGGGTGCTGCGCAGCGGGGGCCGGACCGTCCTGGTGGACACCGGGGTGGGCGACGGGCGCGAGCGGCCGCACTCGCCGCACTTCCACCGGCGGCGGGACGGTTTCGTCGGCCGTCTGGAGCGGGCGGGCGTACGGCCCGAGGACGTCGACGTCGTCGTCAACACCCATCTGCACGCGGACCACGTCGGCTGGAACACGTACGACGAAGGAGGGGAGTGGGCGCCGACGTTCCCGAACGCCCGGTACCTCCTCCCGGCCGCCGACGACTTCCACTTCGGCCCGGAGAACGCGTACGGCGCCGGCCGCCAGGAGGAGGACCGGCTCGTCTACGAGGACAGTGTGGCGCCCGTACACCGCGCGGGTCTGGTCACGCTCTGGGACGGGACCCACCGCATCGACGAGAACCTCGTCCTGGAGTCCGCGCCCGGTCACACCCCCGGCTCCGCCGTCCTGCGGCTCGCCTCCGGGACCGACCGCGCGGTCTTCGTCGGAGACCTCCTCCACAGCCCCGTGCAGATCCTCGACCCCGCACACGCCAGCTGCTTCTGCCTGGATCCCGCCCGCGCCGCGACCAGCCGCCGCCGGATCCTCGAAAGGGCCGCGGACGAGCGGGAACTGGTCGTGCCCGCGCACTTCGGCGGGGCGGGGGCCACCGAAGTGCGCAGGCAGGGGCAGGGGTTCGCCCTGGCCGGGTGGGCGTCCTACGAGGCCGACCGGATCAGGCGCTGACCGAAGGGGACTTCCCGGTGTCCTTGCCGTCGACGTCCGCGAGGTCGGTGCGGTCGGCGAGTTCGGCGCTGTCCGTGAGGGCGGCGAGTTCGGTGCGGTCCGTGAGGGCGAGTTCGGGGTGGTCCCCGAGGTCGGCGATCTCCGTACGGTCCGTGACCTTCGGCAGGTCGGGCTCCTCGGCGAGGGCCTTCCGCAGCCGGATGAAGTAGCCGACGGCGGCGACGACGCCGATCGCGGCCGTCGCCGCCCACAGGACGTCGGGGCCGGGACCGTCGACGATCGCGCCGGCGCCGATCGGGGCGACGAAGCCGGCGACGGCCCAGGACATGCCCATCACGCCCTGGTAGCGGCCCCGGGCGTGCTCGGGAGCGAGGCGGGCGGTGGCGGCGGCGTTCGTCGGGACGTGGATCATCTCGCCGATGGTCCACACGACCACCGTCGCGGCGAAGGCGACGGAGGAGCCGGCGAGCGCGGTGGCGCCCGTGCCCAGCGCGAAGAGGAGGGAGGAGAGGCTCAGGAGGACGACGGGGGAGCGCTTGTCGGTCAGCTTGTTGACGAGCAGCTGGAAGCCGACGATCACGATGCCGTTGACGGCGATGACGACGCCGTACGCGGACGGGGCCAGGCCTTGGCCGGCCATCGTCAGGGGCAGACCGATCCAGGGGGCGGTGAAGACGAGGCAGACGAGGAGGTTCAGCAGCACGAGCGTGCGGAACGGAGCGTCGCGCAGCACGGTCAGCATGCTGACCTTCTCCTCCGCGATCGGCTCGCCCTTCGCGTCGGACGCGGCCTCGGGCCGGGTCTCCGGCAGCCGCAGGAAGACGATGACGGCGCACAGCACGGTGGCGACGGCGTCGACGAGGAAGAGGGTGCGGTAGCCGAGGAAGGTCGCGGCGCCGCCGCCGATGGCGGCGATGGCGAAGCCGAGGTTGAGGGCCCAGTAGTTGAGGGCGTACGCCCGGCGCACGTCGTGGGCGGGGACCATGTCGGCGATGGCGGCGTTGATGGAGGGCCGGACGGCCTGCATGGCGACGCCCATGAGGAGCACGACCGCGGCGATGCCCCAGGCGCTGGTGACGAAGGCCAGTGCGGCGGCGCAGGCGGCGGCCGCCAGGTGCATCGTGATCATGGTGGGGCGCCGGCCCCAGCGGTCGGTGAGCACGCCGCCGAGCGGCGAGCCGGCGACGCCGCCGAGGCCGTGCAGGGCGACGACGAGACCGGCGAACCACGCGGAGTGCCCGAGCTCGACCGTCAGGTAGAGGGAGAGGAACGTCAGGACGAAGGCCCCGGTCCGATTGACGAGGGTCGACAGCCAGAGCCACCAGAATCCCTGGGGGAAGCCGGACACCGTCGTACGGGCTGATCGTCTGAGCGAAGCGATGGTCATGTGTGGCGGTCCCCTGCTGTGCGTAAGCCCTGCATCCGGCTCTCGTAACTTACGCATCTCATACGTCGGACGCCAACGGATTGACGACGCGCGTCAATCGTCAGCGGTCGATTAGGCTCGTACGCATGGCCGACGCACCGTACAAGCTGATCCTCCTCCGCCACGGCGAGAGCGAGTGGAACGAGAAGAATCTGTTCACCGGATGGGTGGACGTGAACCTCACCGCGAAGGGCGAGAAGGAGGCGACGCGCGGCGGCGAGCTGCTCAAGGACGCCGGCCTGCTCCCCGACGTGCTGCACACCTCCCTCCAGAAGCGCGCCATCCGCACCGCGCAGCTCGCCCTCGAGTCGGCCGACCGCCACTGGATCCCGGTCAACCGCTCCTGGCGTCTGAACGAGCGCCACTACGGCGCCCTCCAGGGCAAGGACAAGGCCCAGACCCTCGCCGAGTTCGGCGAGGAGCAGTTCATGCTGTGGCGCCGCTCCTACGACACCCCGCCGCCGGCGCTCTCCGACGACAGCGAGTACTCGCAGGCCCACGACGCCCGCTACGCGACGATCCCCCCGGAGCTGCGCCCGCGGACCGAGTGCCTCAAGGACGTCGTCGAGCGCATGCTCCCCTACTGGTACGACAACATCGTCCCGGACCTCCTCGCCGGCCGCACGGTCCTCGTCGCCGCCCACGGCAACAGCCTCCGCGCCCTCGTCAAGCACCTCGACGGCATCTCCGACGCCGACATCGCCGGCCTCAACATCCCCACCGGCATCCCCCTCTCGTACGAGCTCGACGAGAACTTCAAGCCCCTCAACCCCGGCGGCACCTACCTCGACCCGGACGCCGCCGCGGCCGCCATCGAGGCCGTCAAGAACCAGGGCAAGAAGTAACCTTCACTCACGAAAGAGCCCCCTACCTGCGGTTTCTCCGCTGGGAGGGGGCTTCTTCGTGGGCTGGAGCCGTCTGGGGGCCGTCAGGGGGACGGGGCCGCCCAACGCTCGGGCTCCGGCTCCTGCCTCGCTTCGGCCAGGGCGCCGGCACTCCGGAGTACGGCGACAGCGTCGTCTGCCAGGTCCTGGGGGCGATCTTCAAGGACAGCGACTGGGGCCCGCCGCATCAGTACCTTGCTGTGCCAGAGGCTCAGCCCCGTCACCTCGCGCACAGCCCGGACCACGTCCCTCTCGCGCGGCCCGCAGTCGAGGAGCACGACGGCATAGGACGGGTCGTCACAGATCAACGTGAAGTACTCGGCCACGTCCTCGTCATCCATCGCGTCCCCCGGTTCCTTAGTGATGGGGAGCGTAAGCGTCCGGGAAGACGGCAGCCACGGCTTTTCGGGTGCGCTCCCGGCTGCTCGGCATGAGGTGGGCGTACACCCGCAGAGTCAGGCCCGGATCGGAGTGGCCCAGGTACTCCGCCAAGGCCTTGATGTTCTCTCCGGCGTCCAGGAGCAACGACGCGTAGAAGTGCCGGAGCGCGTGCATCCCGTGCTCGCGCGCTGCCGCGTACGTCTCCTCGCCCTCCTCGCGCTCCGGGATGACGCCGGCCGCCGCGAGGGCGGGCTTCCACTGGTCGGTGTTGAACATGCCTCGCCATACGTGGTTGCCCAGAGGAGCGGTGAAGAGAGCCGCTGGGCCCTCGACCAGGCCGCGTACGTCACGGTCACCGACCCGATCGTCGCCAGCACCGAGAACCAGCGGATCGGGGTCCAGGAGCTCGTCGACTGGGTCGCCGCGCATCCCGACTCGGGGCTCGTGTTCCGCTACCAGACCGGCGACGACGGTGCGATCCACCGCCTCGAGCAGGTCTTCACCCCCTAGGTCCGTTCGGAATCGGGCCGATCGGGCCGATCGGGTGAGGGCGAAACCTTCCGGCCGTGGTGCGCCGCTTGCGGGGCGGGGGGAGGGGTTAGGGGTGGGGTGACCTTGGTCGTTCCCACCGAAACGAGAACCTTCGTGCGTCTCCGCCACTCCGTCGCCGCCGTCTGCGGCGCGCTCGCCCTCACCGCCACCCTGGCCACGCCCGCGAACGCCGCCGCCGGCGACTTCGGTTACGGGTTCGTCGGCATCAGCGGCGACCCGCAGCGGGTCACCCTGCACGAACCGGCCAGCGACGTGTGCGTCACCCTCCCCGAGGCCGCGGACCCGGGTTCCTCCGCCCCCGCGTTCGCGCCGCACAACGACACCGACGCGTTCGCCGTCGTCTTCACCGGGTCCGACTGCACGGGCGACTCGTGGACCCTGCACCCCCACGGCCGCCCGGCCGGCGACCGGTTGAAGCTCCGCTCGGTGGTGTTCGTCAGCCCGTAGGGGGTGTCCGACGGGTACGGCTCCACGCCCCGCGCCCCCTGTCCTCAGGGGCGACCGGCCCCAGGGGCGACCGGCCTCAGGGGCGACCCGGATCAGAAGCCCTCGCACGCCTTCGCGCGGAAGTCGTCGAGGGAGACCGTTCGGACCTCGTCGCCCCGCTGGTACCGCACCTGACCCGGTACGAGCTTCGCCAGGTCGACCGTGGTGAAGAGGACCGAGGTCGTGGACCAGGAGTTGCCCTCGGTCCAGCCGTAGAGGCCGTACTGCTGTCCGGGGACGAGGGGGGCGAGCGGCTTCTCCGCCGTCCAGCCGTCGGCGGGGGAGCCGAGGGACCAGCTGGTGAAGTCGGTGACCGGGGTGTCGTGGTTCCAGACGCCGGTGGGGTCCGGGTCGCCGGTGGGGTCCGGGCCGCCGGCGGCGTCGTCGTAGGGGTGGACGAGCGCCCCGTCGATCCGGTCGTGGCACATCCGGATCACGCCGAGGGGCTTCCCGTCCGCCGTCACCGCGATGCCGGCGACCCCCGCGATCGGCACGGTGCAGCCGGCGAGGGCACCCAGGGCGGGGAGTACGGCCAGGGCCAGGAGGACGCGGAGCGGGCGGACGGTCATCGGCCCATCCTGGCGGGGTCCGATAATCGGGGGCGGAGAGTGCGGTGAATCGTTACCGTCCGGTCCATGAACACGAGTGCGTCGCTCCGCCTGGAGCCGGTCACCCCCGCCAACGTCGACGCCGCCGTCGCCCTGCGCGTCCACCCGCACCAGGAGCGCAACGTGGCGTCCGTCGAGCGCTCGCTCGCGGAGGCGTACGCCTTCGGGGAGACGGCGTGGCCGCGGCTGGTGTTCGACGGCGAGGAGCTCGTCGGCTTCGTCATGGCCTTCCTCGACATCCCGTGGGACGAGAAGAAGGACCCGACCGACCGCCGCAGCGGCCTCTGGCGCCTGAACATCGGTGCCGGGGGACAGGGCAAGGGGTACGGGCGGTTCGCCGTCGAAGCCGTACGCGACGAGCTGCTGCGGCGCGGGGAACGGCGGCTGTACGTGACCTGGGAGCCGGGCGAGGACGGGCCCGGCGAGTTCTACCGCCGACTGGGCTTCCGTACGACCGGCGAGGTCAGCGGCGGCCAGACGGTCGGCGTGCTCGACATCGGGTGAGCGTGAGGGGCGGGGTGCGGCCGCACCCCACCCCTCACGCGGTCAGCCCGAGCAGCCGCCGCACTGGCAGGGCGAGCCCGACTGGCAGCCGCAGCCGCAGCCCGAGCCGCAGCCGCAGGCGCCGAGCACCGGCAGGAACACCGCCTCGCGCGGCGCCTCCGCGCCGGACTCGGTCGTCATCGGGGACATCGGGGATTCGGCCATGAGGGTCCCTCCCTATTCGAGGCGTGCGTCGCCTCCCCCCATTGCATGCCCACTCGCCCGGGCGCATCAACGGCGCATCGGAGCCCGCGCGCCGATGCGCCCTCGCCCGCCCCGCGCCCGCCCCCCGACGGTGCACGCGCCCCCGGTCGCGTACACGCCCCCCGAGCGTGTACGCGCCCCCCGGTCGCGTACACGCCCCCTGTTGTTCCGCCCGATGTTCCGCCCGCGGTTACGCGCCCTCGACCGGGGCGTCCGCGGCCTGGAGCTCGTCGGCGTGCTCGCCGGTCACGAGGTAGACGACGCGCTTCGCGACGGACACCGCGTGGTCGGCGAACCGCTCGTAGTAGCGGCCGAGCAGCGTCACGTCCACGGCGGTCTCGATGCCGTGCTTCCAGCGGTCGTCCATGAGGTGCTGGAAGAGCGTGCGGTGCAGCAGGTCCATCTCGTCGTCGTCCTGCTCCAGCTGGAGCGCCAGGTCGACGTCCTTCGTGATGATGACCTCGGCGGCCTTCGCCATCAGGCGCTGCGCCAGCTGCCCCATCTCGAGGATCGTGGCGTGGAGGTCCCGCGGGACCGCCGTGTCCGGGAACCGCAGCCGGGCCAGCTTGGCCACGTGCTGGGCGAGGTCGCCGGAGCGCTCCAGGTCGGCGCTCATCCGCAGCGAGGTCACCACGATGCGCAGATCCGTCGCCACCGGCTGCTGGCGGGCGAGCAGCGCTATCGCCCGCGCCTCCAGGTCGTGCTGGAGGTCGTCGACCTTCTGGTCCGCCGCGATCACGCTCTCCGCGAGCTTCAGATCCGCGTCGAGCATCGCCGTCGTGGCGCGCCCGATCGCCGACCCGACGAGCCGGGCCATCTCGACCAGGCTTTCGCCGATCGAGTCGAGTTCCTCGTGGTACGCGTCCCGCATGGATGTCCCTCTCTACGCAATGCTCCGGGGTCCGGGTGGGGCTAGGACCCCCACGTTGCCACGTTCGGCCCCCTACGCGTCCGGTTCCGACACCTGACGTGAACCGGCACTTTCCCCGAGGTGAACTCTGGGCGACGCGCGCCGCCACCGTCTCCGGGCAAATGAACCACCCCCGTCTCCTCGGTGAACTCTGGGCGACGACTGTTCGAGCAGCCGCTCGGACGGCTGGGAGAGTGTCCGTCGCCCCGCATAACCTTGAGGGCATGGACGTGAACGCGGCGGTCGCCGCATTGGCAGCGATCGCCGGACTGTGCACCGGCGTGATCGCCATGTTGGCGTTCCGCTGGAGCGAACGCGACCACGCGCGCCCCACCCGTACCTCCCTGCACACCGACGCCGTGCTCCCGCCCGGCGTCGACACCGTGCTGTCCGTGCTGCGCTCCTCCGCGGTCGTCCTCGACGAGAGCGACTCCGTGGTGAAGGCCAGCTCCGCGGCGTACGCGCTGGGCCTGGTCCGGGGCGGCAAGCTGGCCATCGAACCCATGCTCAACATGGCCCGCGACACCCGCCGCGACGGAGAGATACGGCAGGTCGAACTGGACCTGGCCCGGCGCGGCACCGGACGCGGCGAGGCCCTCGCCGTCTCCGCCCGGGTCGCCCCGCTGGGCTCGCGGCTCGTGCTGCTCCTGGTCGAGGACCTCACGGAGGCCCGCCGCATCGAAGCGGTGCGGCGCGACTTCGTGGCCAACGTCAGCCATGAGCTCAAGACCCCGACGGGCGCGCTCTCGCTGCTCTCCGAGGCCGTCATGGACGCCTCGGACGACCCCGAGGCGGTCACCCGCTTCGCCGGCCGCATGCAGATCGAGGCGACCCGCCTCACCAACCTCGTACAGGAGCTCATCGACCTCTCCCGCGTGCAGAACGACGACCCGCTGGAGGACTCCGAGCCGGTGTCCGTGGACGAGCTGGTCGCGGAGGCGATCGACCGCTCCCGGCACACCGCCACCACCAAGCAGATCACCATGGCGTCCGGCGGTACCGCCGACCTGCGGGTCTGGGGCAGCCGCGGCCAGCTCGCCGCCGCCCTCGGCAACCTCGTCGAGAACGCCGTCAACTACTCACCGGCCCACACCCGCGTCGGCATCGCGGCCCGCAAGATCGCCGCGCCCGGCGGCGACCTGATCGAGATAGCCGTCACCGACCAGGGCATCGGCATCCCCGACAAGGACAAGGAGCGCGTCTTCGAGCGCTTCTACCGCGTCGACCCGGCCCGCTCCCGCGCCACCGGCGGTACGGGGCTCGGCCTGGCCATCGTGAAGCACGTGGCCGCCTCGCACGGCGGGGAGGTCACCGTCTGGAGCACCGAGGGTCAGGGCTCCACCTTCACCCTGCGGCTGCCCGAGGCGGGCTCCGCACGGGACCGCCGGCCCGTCTCCTCCCCCACCCCTGATCTCATGACCGAACCGCTCCCCGCCCCGGAGGTCCTTCCGTGACCCGAGTGCTTGTCGTCGAGGATGAGGAATCCTTCAGCGACGCCCTGTCGTACATGCTCCGCAAGGAGGGCTTCGAGGTCGCCGTCGCGGCGACCGGACCCGACGGCCTCGACGAGTTCGAGCGCAACGGAGCCGACCTCGTCCTCCTCGACCTGATGCTTCCGGGCCTTCCCGGTACCGAGGTGTGCCGCCAGCTGCGCGGCCGCTCGAACGTCCCGGTCATCATGGTGACCGCCAAGGACAGCGAGATCGACAAGGTCGTCGGCCTGGAGATAGGAGCCGACGACTACGTGACGAAGCCCTTCTCCTCGCGCGAGCTGGTCGCCCGCATCCGCGCGGTGCTCCGCCGCCGCGGCGAGCCGGAGGAGGTCACCCCGGCGGCCCTGGAGGCCGGCCCGGTCCGCATGGACGTCGACCGCCACGTGGTGACGGTCTCGGGCGGCAAGGTCGACCTGCCGCTGAAGGAGTTCGACCTCCTGGAGATGCTGCTGCGCAACGCGGGCCGCGTCCTGACCCGCATGCAGCTCATCGACCGGGTCTGGGGCGCCGACTACGTCGGCGACACCAAGACCCTCGACGTCCACGTCAAGCGCCTCCGCGCGAAGATCGAACCCGACCCCGGCGCCCCGCGCTACCTGGTGACGGTCCGCGGCCTCGGCTACAAGTTCGAGCCGTAGACCTCAGACGCATGCGGCATGCCGCCCTGGCCGACGCGGCCGACGCGGCCGGCGCGTGCGCGTGCGGTGCAGCGCGTGCGCGTGCGGCCCGGCGCGTGAGCGCGCAGAGCGGCGCCTGTACGTGAAGAGGGGCGCCCCCCCGGTCGGGGGGCGCCCCTCTTCACGTCTGTGCGGTCAGTGACCGGCCGAGTGGCTCGCCTCGCCCGTGGGCTCGGCGCCGTGCTCGCCCTCGGCGGACGCGGAGGCCGAGGCGGTCGGCGTGGCGCCCGGCGGGGCCGGGACGATGCTCGGGCCGAAGTCCTTGAAGTAGCTGGTCGCCGGGACGACGAAGGCCTCCAGGCTGACGTCGCCGGTCTTGCTCAGCTTGAAGACGACCTTCTGGGCGTCGCCGTTGCGGGCCTCGGCGAGGCCGTTCTCGACCACGGCGGAGGCGTTGCCGTCGCCGCCGATGACGACGGAGCCGAGCGCCGGGACGGTGATCGGGCCGGAGCCCTCGGCCGCCTGCAGCTTCACGGTGCCGAGCGTGCCCGGGAGCGTGATCGACTCGATGACCTGGGGCAGGTTGCCGTTGTTGAAGACGGTGGCCGAGACGACGGCCGGGCCCTTGACGCCGATCTCGGGCTGGGTGATCACCAGCGCGTTCTGGATCTTGACGTCGTCCACGGTGACGGCGGCGTTGTCCGGCCGCACTCCCAGCGTCTGCGCGTTGTTGCCGGCACCACAGGCGGACAGTGCGGCGGTGGAGAGAACGATGGCGGTGGCGGCGAGGGCGCCGCGTCGAAGGCTGCGGCTCACGGCGGCGGCATCTCCTAGGACGTACGGACGGGCTTGGGGACTAAGGAACAACTAAAGGTGTGTCAGCGCGCTTAGGTTACCGAGCCGCACTCTCCGTCCCGCACCCGACCCGCCCCTAACCGGCCGCGCGCGTCTCCCGGGCCGCCCGGGGCACGCACCTCGGGGGCGGTCCGCCGGCCCGTCAGACCCCCGTCGGCCATCGGCCGCCGTGGCTGGAACACGACTCATTGACCTGTTGTTCACATAAGCGCCTTGATCAATTCGGGGGTCGCCGCGCATTACCCGGAGTCGTACCTCCGGAAAATCGCGGACCGGGGTCGGCTGATCAATTACGGAATCCCCGCCGGATGCATCCGTACGAGTGGTCGATCCTCGAACGGAGTACGTGAAGAAGGCCACTCCGAACCAGACAAATCGGGACATCGAGCGTCCCTCCAGGGCTCTCGGGTATGTGTAACGTGCGCGTTTCTCTCTGTCCACGCAGCCGCTCCGACCTGCGAATACCGCCTTCCGGAAGCCCTCCGCAGCACGTCCGTGATGCCGTTGTCAAGCCCCGAGATATGCCCTGACCTGCGAAAACGCCATTCAGAAGAAGCCGAATCCGTGTTACCCTGGATAGCCACGGAAGGGGTACCTGTCACATGACGTTCAAGGTTGGCGACACCGTGGTCTATCCCCATCACGGGGCCGCGCTGATCGAGGCCATCGAAACTCGCCAGATCAAAGGCGTGGACAAGACCTACTTGGTGCTCAAGGTCGCGCAGGGCGACCTGACTGTTCGCGTGCCTGCGGACAATGCGGAGTTCGTCGGTGTGCGCGACGTGGTCGGGCAGGACGGGCTGGACCGGGTCTTCGAGGTGCTGCGTGCGCCGTACGCCGAAGAGCCGACGAACTGGTCCCGTCGCTACAAGGCAAATCTCGAGAAGCTCGCCTCCGGCGATGTCATCAAGGTCGCCGAAGTAGTCCGCGACCTGTGGCGGCGCGAGCGCGAGCGCGGGCTCTCCGCAGGTGAGAAGCGCATGCTTGCCAAGGCTCGGCAGATCCTGGTGAGCGAGCTCGCCCTCGCGGAGAACACGAACGAGGACAAGGCCGAGGCTCTCCTCGACGAGGTCCTCGCGTCCTGAGCGTGCTCTGACGACGTCCGAGCGCGCTACCAAGTGAAGCGATGCCGCGGCGCCCGCTGGCGTGCTGTGATCCACACAGTGCCGTCGTCGGGCGCTGCGGCATGTTCGCGTACGAACGCGGAGCGTACGCGCGGCCGTACGCACACGGGCACGATCACGTGTGCGCACCGCTGAGAAAGAACCCGCACCCCCTGTTACGTCCGAACCCCTGTGCCCGGGCGGCCACGCCTCGACCGTCGTCACGGAAAGGGCCCGGTCAAGGCGGAGCGTCCGGCACGGTGAGGCCATACCCATGTCGGCCGCGGAAACAAACCTGCCGGAGTGCAACCGATGTCAGACGAAGCGCGTCCTCCTCGTACCGCTGTGGTGATCCCGGCGGCCGGACGGGGCGTACGCCTCGGCCCGGGCGCCCCCAAGGCGCTGCGCGCGCTGAACGGCACCCCCATGCTCATCCACGCCGTCCGCGCGATGGCCGCCTCCCGCGCGGTCTCGCTGGTCGTCGTGGTCGCCCCCTCCGACGGCGCCGCCGAGGTCAAGAACCTCCTCGACGCCCACGCCCTCCCCGAGCGCACCGACTACCTCGTCGTGCCCGGCGGCGACACCCGCCAGGAGTCCGTGCACCTCGGCCTCCAGGCGCTCCCCGAGGGCATCACCACCGTCCTCGTCCACGACGCCGCCCGCCCCCTCGTCCCGGTCGACACCGTGGACGCGGTCATCGAGGCCGTGCGGGACGGGGCCGTCGCCGTCGTCCCCGCGCTGCCCGTCGCCGACACCGTCAAGGAGGTCGAACCGGCCGCGAAGCCCGGCGACCCCGAGCAGGTCGTCGCCACCCCGGTCCGCGCCCGCCTCCGCGCCGTCCAGACCCCGCAGGGCTTCGACCACGACACGCTGGTCAACGCCCACGCCACCATCGCCCTCGCCGGCGAGGGCGCCACCGACGACGCCGGTATGGTCGAGCGGCTCGGCGCGCCCGTCGTCGTCGTGCCCGGTCACGAAGAGGCCTTCAAGGTGACCCGCCCACTCGACCTCGTCCTCGCCGAGGCCGTACTCGCCCGCAGGAGGGCCAACGATGGCTTCTGAGCCGACGCAGCCGACGCAGCCCGCACACCGGACGCCGCCGGCGCCGCCGGCGCAGCCGGTGATCCTTCCCCGTACCGGCATCGGCACCGACGTGCACGCCTTCGAGGAGGGCCGCGAACTCTGGTGCGCCGGCCTGCTCTGGGACGCCGCCGACAGCGACGGGTACGGACTCGCCGGGCACTCGGACGGCGACGTCGCCGCCCACGCCGCCTGCGACGCGCTGTTCTCCGCCGCCGGCATCGGCGACCTCGGCGCCCACTTCGGCACCTCCCGGCCGGAGTGGTCCGGCGCCTCCGGCGTCACCCTCCTCGCCGAGGCCGCCCGGATCGTCCGTGCCGAGGGGTACGAGATCGGGAACATCGCCGTCCAGGTGGTCGGCGTCCGCCCCAAGGTCGGCAAGCGCCGCGACGAGGCGCAGAAGGCCCTGAGCGCCGCGGCCGGCGCGCCCGTCTCCGTCTCCGGCACCACCACCGACGGACTCGGCCTCACGGGGCGCGCCGAGGGCCTCGCCGCCCTGGCGACCGCCCTCGTGTACCCCGTAACCGCCCCCTAGTTCGCCCCCAACCCCCTCGTACGCCCCCGGTGGCGGTGAAAAACGTCGCCGGGGATGGCGAACCGGGGGCGGGGCACCACCACACGCCCACTACCCTGGAGTGGTGACTATTCGCCTGTACGACACCAGCGCCCGGCAGATCCGTGACTTCACCCCGCTCACGCCGGGCTGCGTCTCGATCTACCTCTGTGGCGCCACCGTGCAGGCGGCCCCGCACATCGGCCACATCCGGTCGGGGCTGAACTTCGACATCATGCGCCGCTGGTTCGCGTACCGCGGCTACGACGTCACGTTCGTCCGCAACGTCACCGACATCGACGACAAGATCATCAGGAAGGGCGCCGAGCAGGGCCGCCCCTGGTGGTCCATCGGCTACGAGAACGAGCGCGCGTTCAACGCCGGTTACGAGGCCCTCGGCTGCCTCCCGCCGACCTACGAGCCCCGCGCCACCGGCCACGTCCCCGAGATGATCGAGATGATGCGCGGTCTGATCGAGCGCGGTCACGCGTACGAGGCCGACGGCAGCGTCTACTTCGACGTGCGCTCCTTCCCGGGCTACCTGGAGCTGTCCAACCAGGACATCGACGACCTGCGGCAGCCCGCCGAGGACGGCATCACCGGCAAGCGCGACCCGCGCGACTTCGCCATGTGGAAGGCGACCAAGCCGGGCGAGCCCGACTGGGAGACCCCGTGGGGCCGCGGCCGTCCCGGCTGGCACCTGGAGTGCTCGGCCATGGCGCACAAGTACCTGGGCTCCGCCTTCGACATCCACGGCGGCGGCCTCGACCTGATCTTCCCCCACCACGAGAACGAGATCGCCCAGGCCAAGGCCTTCGGCGACGACTTCGCCTCGTACTGGGTGCACAACGCCTGGGTCACCATGAGCGGCGAGAAGATGTCGAAGTCGCTCGGCAACAGCGTGCTGGTGTCCGAGATGGTGAAGAACTGGCGCCCCATCGTCCTCCGCTACTACCTGGGCACCCCGCACTACCGGTCGATGATCGAGTACAGCGAGGAGTCCCTGCGCGAGGCCGAGTCGGCGTTCGCCCGGATCGAGGGCTTCGTCCAGCGCGCCACCGAGAAGGCCGGGGCGCCCGTCGCCCCCGCCGCCGAGGTGCCGCCGGCCTTCGCCGAGGCCATGGACGACGACCTGGGCGTGCCGCACGCGCTCGCGATCATCCACACCACCGTCCGCCAGGGCAACAGCGCCCTCGCTGCGGACGACAAGGACGAGGCCATCGCCCGCCTCGCCGAGGTCCGCGCCATGCTCGGCGTCCTCGGCCTGGACCCGCTCGACCCGCACTGGGCCGAGGAGACGGGTGGCGGCGAGGAGCTCCACGGCGTCGTCGACACCCTCGTGCGGCTCGTGCTCCAGCAGCGCGAGTCGGCCCGTGAGCGCAAGGACTGGGCGACCGCGGACGCGATCCGCGACCAGCTCACCCAGTCCGGCCTCGCCATCGAGGACAGCCCCGACGGCCCCCGCTGGACGCTGGGCAACCGTTAGAAGACGTGCCGCTCGGGACACCGGGCGGCACACTTCAGTTACAGACTTTGTACGTCAGCAGAGGAAACAGGTAGTCATGGCCGGGAACAGCCAGCGCAGGAACCGTCGCACGTCGAACAAGAAGGGTGCGACGGTCGGCAGCGGTGGCCAGCGGCGCAAGGGCCTCGAAGGCAAGGGCCCGACCCCCAAGGCCGAGGACCGCAAGGGCCACAAGGCGTTCCGCGTCTCCAACGCGATGGCCCGGCAGGCGGCCAAGCGCAAGCCCGTCGCCCGCCGCGGCGGCAAGGGGACGTCCGAGATGGTCGTCGGCCGCAACCCGGTCTTCGAGGCCCTGCGCGACGGCGTGCCCGCCACGACCCTGTACGTGCAGCAGTTCATCGACAACGACGAGCGCGTGCGCGAGGCCCTGAACCTCGCCACCGGCCGCGGCAACATCAACATCATGGAGGCGCCGCGCCCCGAGCTCGACCGGATGACGAACGGCCTCAACCACCAGGGCCTCGTCCTCCAGGTGCCGCCGTACGAGTACGCGCACCCCGAGGACCTCGCGGCGGCCGCGTACGACGACCACGAGGACCCGCTGATCGTCGCCCTCGACGGCGTCACCGACCCGCGCAACCTCGGCGCCGTCGTCCGCTCCGTCTCCGCCTTCGGCGGCCACGGCGTCGTCGTCCCCGAGCGCCGCGCCGCCGGCATGACCGCCGGTGCCTGGAAGACCTCGGCCGGCACCGCCGCCCGCACCCCGGTCGCCCGCGCCACCAACCTGACGCGCTGCCTGGAGGCGTACCAGAAGGCCGGCATCACCGTCGTCGGCCTCGCCGCCGACGGCGACCGCGAGGTCCACGAGCTGGAGGAGCTGGGCGGCCCCGTCGTCATCGTCGTCGGCTCCGAGGGCAAGGGCCTGTCCCGCCTGGTCGGCGAGACCTGCGACTTCCTCGTCCGCATCCCGATGCCGGGTGGCGCCGAGTCGCTCAACGCCGGTGTCGCCGCGGGTGTCGTGCTCTACGAGGCGGCCCGCCGCCGCATGGGCTGACCTCGCACCGGTAGCACCCCGGCCCCCGGCCGCGGCGTGATCTTGACGGGCCTCGGACATTATCGAGCTGTCAAGGCAGTGTCCTAAACCCAGATCACTCGGTTAGATGAGTGTGGACACCAGAACGCCCCGGCCGGGGTTCGACGATCAGCCCGCGCTGAGCATGGTCAAGGTGGATTCCGATCCCGCCCAGGTGATCGTGAACCACGCCAGCTTCCGTGTGCGGCTCGCGCCGGCCCCGCAGCCCAAGTTCGGCGCCGGTGCCCGCACCGCCGCCCTGTCCGGAGCCGCCGGAGCGGGCGCCCCGCGCCGCCGCCCCGTCGTGTGGACCGGGAAGTCCGCACCGGGCGCGACCGGCCTCCTCCAGGCCGTGCGCGAGTCGTCCGTCTCCACGCTCGAACCGGCCGTCGGCCGTGGCGGCCGTGGCGCGCACGGCGGTCACGCGGGCCTTCCCGGACACCCGGGCCTCCCCGGTAGCTCCGGCCTCCCTGGTCACTCCGGTCACGACGCCGGTGACACCCAGGCCATCCCGCGCATCGACACCACGATGCCCACCCCCGTGGTGCCCGCCGACTCCGCGCCCCTGCTGCCGCCGATGCGCCGCGCCGAGGGCGCCTACGACGACGTCTACGAGCTCAGGACCGAGGCCGCCGAGGCGTACGACCAGGACGCGCCGCACACCCGCGCGGCCCAGCGCCACGCCAACGACTCCGTCCGGCACGCCTACTACCCCGGCCGCCGGATGAACCTCGGCGTCGTCCTCCTCCCGCTCCGCGTCTTCCTCGGCTTCATCTCCATCTACGCGGGCATGGGCAAGCTCTGCGACCCCGTCTACTTCGACGGCGGCGAACGCGGCTCCATGGTGAAGTGGCTCAACTCCCTCCACCCCTGGGCCCTCGCCGAACCCCTCCGCGACTTCGCCCTCCAGCACCCCGTCGGCGCCGGACTCACCGTCGCCTTCCTCCAGGTCGTCGTCGGCGTCCTCACCGTCCTCGGACTCTGGCAGCGCGCGGCCGCCGTCGTCGGCGCCCTGCTCTCCGCCGCCCTCCTGCTGACCGTCAGCTGGAAGACCGTCCCGGTCTACGACTCCGCCGACATCATCTACCTCGCCGCCTGGTCCCCGCTGGTCATCGCCGGCGCCCCCGTCTACTCCCTCGACGGCCGCATCGCAGGCGAGGCCTGGCGCACCCTCGGCCCCCGCGCCGACCTCTGGGACCTCCGCCGCCGCGTCATCCGCCGCAGCACCCTCCTCGCCTCCGTCGTCGTCGGCCTCACCCTCCTCATCGGCTCCGTCCTCGGCGGCGCCGTCCGCTCCACCGAGATGGTCACCGTCCCCGGTCCCAACGACGACCCCATCAACCACCTCCCCGGCCAGCCGCTCCCCACCGAGCCGCAGCGCCGCTCGCCCTCCAAGAGCGCCTCCACCGCGCCGAAGCCCGTCGAGACCAGCGAGCGCCCCGCGGAGCGCGAGGCGACGCAGGAGGCCACCCGGCCCACCGAGACCCGCCGGTCCACCCGTACGCAGAGCCCCACCGCGACCCAGGGCAGCAGCACGGGCGGCGGCAGCCGTACGCCCACCCAGTCCAAGCCCGCGCCCCCGCCGTCCACCAGCGACACCCCGTCCGGCAGCGGCGGCTCGTCGAGCGGCGGCACCGGCGACTCCACCGGCGGCAGCACCCCCACCGAGAGCGGCTCGACCTCGGGCGGCGCCCGGAACCCGATCGGCGGCCTCCTGGGCTGACACGGAGTACGTACGGGAAAGGGCGGCACCGCATCCAGTGCGGTGCCGCCCTTTCCCGTACGCGAACGGCCGTCAGGTCCGCTGTGCGGCCAGCTCCTTCGCGGCCTCCGTGAGGTCCTTCGCGGTGTCGATGGCCCTCCAGTACGCCCCGTGGGGCAGCGGATAGCCCGCCAGGCGGCGCTCTCGCGCGAGACGGGGGAAGGTGGTCCGCTCGTGGTCCCCGAGGTCCGGGAGGAGCCCCGTGAAGGCCGCGGAGAAGACGTACACGCCGGCGTTGATCAGATACGGCGACGGCGGCGCCTCGATGAAGTCGGTGACGTGCCCGAAGTCGTCCGTCTCCACGACGCCCCACGGCATCCGCGGACGGGCCAGGGCCAGCGTCGCGTCGGCCCCCCGCTCCGCATGGAAATCGGCCATCTCGCGCAGCGAGAAACGGGTCCAGATGTCGCCGTTGGTCGCGTACCACGGCTCGTCCGGCGCGGGCAGGTGCGCGGCGGCGTACTTCAGGCCGCCACCGCGGCCCAGCGGCTCGGTCTCCACGACCGTCGTCACCTTGAGGGGGAGGTCGGCGCCCGCCAGCCACTCCTGGAGCACTTCCGCGAGATGGCCGCAGGACACGACGACGTCTGTCACGCCCTCGGAGGCCAGCCAGGAAAGCTGATGGCCGATGATCGGGGTCCCGGTGCCCGGGATCTCGACCATCGGCTTGGGGCGGTCGTCGGTGTACGGGCGGAGCCGCGAGCCCTGGCCGCCCGCCAGGACCACGGCCTGCGTCGGAGAGGTGTGCATACGGGGAACCATAGGCGCCCCGCCCGAACCAGGTCCTTCAGCACGCTGAACCGGGCCCGAAGGGCCGAAGGGCGATCCGCCCGCACGCGTACGGCGGGTGGGCGTCACGCGCGGGGGTGTTCAGCGTGAGGGTGTCTCGGCGTGAGGATGTTCAGCCGGCGCGCATGACGCCGGTCGCGTACGAGGTGTCGCAGACCGGGCGGGAGTAGGACTGGGCGCGGGAGGGGCCGTAGTGCTCGACGGCGGCGCGGCCGAGGGCGCGGGCGATCGAGAAGCAGTGCTTCGCGAGCGACGGCCGGTTCTCCACCTCGCGCTGGAGGTGGGTGAGGGCCGTGCCGGGGTCCTTCTCCTGGAGTTCCGCGAGGAGCTGGTCGCGCAGGACATCCTGCGGAGCACGGGACTTGGCCCGGACGGAGGCCCCCGAGGAGGACGCCGTCAGCTGGGTTCCGGAGTCCTGGCCCGCCCACGGAACCGCGGACACCGCGAGCGTGCCCGAGAGCACCAGGACGACGGGCAGGACGAGGGCGAGGGAGCGGCCGATTCGGCGGGCAGTGTGCGTCACGGAGGCGAGCGTAGCGGCCGGTAGTGATATGGCGACATTTAGTCACTCTCGCGAGGGATGGTTCGAGGTGTCTTTTCGAATCCCGTGTTGACGCGGCGGCCCGGCGCCGGCCCCGAATGCCGGGGTTTTCCGGGGTACGCCCGTTGTGGACCCCCCGCGCCCGCTTAAACGGATGGCCCCGCATCTGCAGCAGATGCGGGGCCGTCCGGTACTACCTGAGCGCTCGGGGGACATCCGGGCGCTCAGGGGCGGGTGTCTCAGTCGCTGAGGCGTGCGCCCGTCGAGGTCGAGAACACGTGCAGCTCGTCGGCGCGCGGCACGACGTGCAGCGTGGTGCCCTTGGCGGGGACGTCACGGCCGCCGACGCGGACGACCAGGTCCTTGTCCTCGCCGCCGACGCGGGTGGAGCCGTACACGAAGCCGTCCGAGCCGAGCTCCTCGACGACGTTGACGGTGACGGCCAGGCCGTCCTTGCCCGTCGGGCCCTGCACGTCGAAGTGCTCCGGGCGGACGCCGACCGTGACCGTGGTGTCGCCGTTGGCGGCCGCGGCGGCGATGGCGTCGCGGGAGACGGGGACGACGCTGTTGCCGAACATCACGCCGCCGTCGGTGATCGGGACCTCGACCAGGTTCATGGCCGGGGAGCCGATGAAGCCGGCGACGAAGAGGTTCGCGGGGCGGTCGTACATGTTGCGCGGGGAGTCGACCTGCTGGAGCAGACCGTCCTTCAGCACGGCGACGCGGTCGCCCATGGTGAGGGCCTCGGTCTGGTCGTGGGTGACGTAGACCGTCGTGATGCCCAGACGGCGCTGGAGGCCCGCGATCTGCGTACGGGTCGACACGCGGAGCTTCGCGTCGAGGTTCGACAGCGGCTCGTCCATGAGGAAGACCTGCGGCTCACGCACGATCGCGCGGCCCATGGCCACACGCTGGCGCTGGCCACCGGAGAGCGCCTTCGGCTTCCGGTCCAGGTACTCGGTCAGGTCGAGGATCTTCGCGGCCTCCTCGACCTTCGCGCGGATCTCCGACTTGTTCACGCCGGCGATCTTGAGCGCGAAGCCCATGTTGTCCGCGACGGTCATGTGCGGGTACAGCGCGTAGTTCTGGAACACCATCGCGATGTCCCGGTCCTTCGGCGGCAGGTGCGTGACGTCGCGGTCACCGATGCGGATCGCACCCGCGTTGACGTCCTCGAGGCCCGCGAGCATGCGCAGCGACGTCGACTTGCCACAGCCCGACGGACCCACCAGCACGAGGAACTCGCCATCGGCGATCTCGATGTCCAGCTGGTCGACGGAGGGCTTGGTCGCGCCCGGGTACACCCGAGTCGCCTTGTCGAAAGTGACGGAAGCCATGGTGATGTGTCCCTTCACCGGCAGGAACGTGCCGGACGATCCGAGTAAAGGAAGGATTGAGGTCTAGTCCACCCAGGTGAACTCCCAGTGACGCTACCTCCCCCCGCCCGATCTGTCAGCCCTCTCCCACCCCCGTATTCCCCACCCCCCTCCCTCCCCCGTTCGTTACACTGCACTCGCTGCCTCCTTAGCTCAGCTGGCCAGAGCACCGCTCTTGTAAAGCGGGGGT
The DNA here is from genome assembly GCF_044754405.1 of Streptomyces sp. NPDC093089. Classification (NCBI taxonomy): domain Bacteria; kingdom Bacillati; phylum Actinomycetota; class Actinomycetes; order Kitasatosporales; family Streptomycetaceae; genus Streptomyces; species Streptomyces sp. NPDC093089. Next base: position 31,371 of record NZ_JBIVPA010000023.1, on the reverse strand, counting down.
CGTCGGTTCGAACCCGACAGGGGGCTCCAGGTAGGAACGCCGAAGACCCCCAACCGATCATGGTTGGGGGTCTTCGACATCCACGGGTGACATCAACGGAAGCGGTCAGGGGCGGCCGGGCCTGGGCTTCCGTCGCTGGAGGAGCCGGTCCATGTGGCTGATGGCCTCGCGCTGCGTCTCCTGGACGACGTGCGTGTACACGTCCATGGTCAGGCTGATCTGGCTGTGGCCGAGGATCTCCATCACGACGCGGGGCGCGACGCCGGCCGCGGTGAGAAGCGTGGCGCAGCCATGCCGGGCGTCGTGGAGGCGGATGGGGCGGAGGCCGGCCGCCTTGCTGACGCGGACGAAGGAGCGGTGGACGTTGCGGGGCTCGACAGGGCGGCCGGTGCGGGTGGCGAAGACGTAGCCCGTGCCCGACCACTCCGTACCGGCCACTTCGTACGCCGCTTTCTGCCGCATCCGATGCCAGCGCAGGGGAGCCAGGCACATGGCGGGGAGCGGAATCGCGCGGGAGCGACGCCCCTTGGTCTCGTCGTTGTAGAGCACTCCGCGACGACGCTGAACCTGCTGGCGGACCAGGAGGACGCGGTTGTCGAGGTCGATGTCGCTCCAGCGCAGGCCGACCAGCTCGCCGCGGCGGAGACCCATGGCGATGGCGAGGACGAAGGCCGCGTACAGCGGGTCCCGACGGGAGGCCGCGAGGAAGCCGAGCGTCTCGTCGAGAGACCACGGGCTGAGATCGCGTACGGCGGCCCTGGGCGGCTCCACGAGCTTGGCGACGTTCCGGACGATCAGCTCCTCCCGGCAGGCGGCGGAGAGTGCCGTACGCAGCACGCGGTGGGATTCCTTGGCGGTGGCCGCAGTGGTCTTCTTCTCCAGCTGAAGGAGGAAGCGTCGGACGTCCGGAACGCTGAGGGACTCCAGCCGCTTCGTGCCGAGCATGGGGGAGAGGTAGAGGCGGACGTGCGCCTCGTACTTGTCGTACGTGCTGAGTTTGCGGCGCGGCTGGACGACGCTGTCCAGCCAGTACGCCAGCCACTCGGAGAGCTTCGCTGAGCGGGTGGGCACAGGGGTGCCACTCGCGACCTTGTCGAGGAGCGCGCGGCGCTTGGCGTCGCACTCGGCCCAGGTCTTGCCGTACGCGAACTTGCGGGCGCGGGTGCCGTCCGGCTGGAGGACGTAGACGGCGGCCTGGAAGCGGCCGTCCTTCCGCTGGGTGATGGTGCCAGCCCCGTTGGGGTTGCGCTTGCGCTGGGTGGCCATCAGGCGGCCTCCTCGATCTGGTTGTCGATGAAGTCCCGGATGGCGTCGGCGGGAACGCGGCGCGACCGGCCGATGGTGAGGGAGACCAGGCGGCGGGAGCGGATGAGGTCGTAGACCGTGGAGCGTCCGAGCTTGAGTCGCGCCATGACCTCGGGCACGGTCAGCAGTTCAGCGGTAGCGGTGGTCATGCCAGTTCCCCTTCCAGTTCGGACAGTTCGGTGCCGATCTCGCGGGCGTGTTCGCGGTTGTGCTGGATGTCGCGGCGGATGTTGGCTGCAAGCCAGGACTCGCCCGGGGTGGTGCCGTGGCCGGCGTAGGCCCAGTGGGCGACGACGAGGAGGGTGGACTCGGGGTGCTCGTCTGGGTCGGGCAGGCCGAGGGCGGTGCGTTGCTGGGCGGCGCGGTAGTCGGCGCGGACCTGGCGTAAGGCGCCGAGGGTGGTGGAGTAGGCGCGGGATTTGGTGGAGAAGTGGCCGCGGAAGCCGAGCATGTGGGCCCACGTGCGAAGGCGCCGGTCGGGGTAGGCGGCGTCGAGGTCCATGCAGGCTTCCATCAGGCGCCGGGGGTGGTCAGGGACGTCGAGGAGGATGAGGGCTTCCTTGTTGCCGATGCGGTGGTCGACGGAGCCGGTGGTCTCGGCGGCTTTGGTGGCGTATTTGGCGACGTAGGCGGCGACGGCCTGTTCGGTGAGGTCTTCGCCGTGGCCGAAGGCGCCGATGGGCTGGACGTCGAGCTGGGTGCCCCAGGTGAGGGTGAGGTCCTGGCCGATGCCGTAGGCCGGGGCGGCGGGGACCACGACCTGGACGCGTGCGGCGGCGGCCCGTATTGCGTCGGTGAGCAGGCCGAGGGTGGCCCAGGCCGGGGGCGGGGTGGCTGGCCCGTCCGGTCCGTCGAAGCGGATGACAGCGTGGAAGTGAACGGCCCCACGCTTTTGGTACTCGGCGACCTTGCCGAAGGAGACGCGGGACTGTTCGCGGGCGGCTTTCTGGGTGAGGCCGGCGCGGGCGGCGATTTCACGGCGCAGGTAGATGGTGAAGTACCGCCACAGCTCGGAGGCGTGGTTGTTCCACAGCACCGCGCCCGCGTAGTCGTACGTCTCGGGGTTGAGGGGCGTGCCGAGTTCGGGGGCGTCCTCGGCGTGGCGGGTGCCGCAGTGGCAGGGCCGGGTGCCGGGCCGGTTGTGCACGGGGCCGAACGACGGGGCCGTGAGCGTGGCGAAGACCCGGGGGTGGTCCCGGATGGTCTCCGGGGTGCCCTTACCGGGATCACCGGTGAGGCCGGCGCGGATCAGGTGGTAGGTGTCCCCGGCGTAGGTCCAGGCGCAGGAGGGGCAGCGGGAGGCGCGGCGGTTGCCGCACGCGACGCGCAGGACGCCACCCGGTTCGGCGTCGGTGTTGTAGGCGTGCAGCACCGTCTTGGTGGCGGGGTCGAGGGTTTTGGTGGCGCCGGTGAGGCGGATGGGGGCGGTGCAGCCGCCGGTGCGGCGGAGTTGTTCGGTGAGGCGGTCGAAGCCGGGGGACCCGGCCAGCCGGAGCAGGTCGCTCAGGGTGGCCGGGTCCAGGCCCGCCGCGGTGGCGGTGTCAGTCAAGGCGGTCACTTCCCCGCGTGGGCGAGGGAGGCCGGGGCGGTGCGGGTGCCGGTGCCCTGGCAGCGGGGGCAGGCGGCCGCGAGGGTGCGGCGCTGTCCGTCGGGGGTGAGGGCGCCGGTGGTGATGTGGACGACGGGGAAGCCGTCGCAGTGGGAGCAGACGCGGGCGGCGGGGGTCTGGGGCATCATGGGCTGTCCCTTTCGGGTCCGTTGGATCTGGAGTGGGGTTGAAGGCGCCCGGGGCGGCGGAAGTTTGGCGACCGAGGCCGTCCCGGGGGCCGCTTAGCGTGTGTTGTTGCGCCTGCCGTGCCCCTTGTCCGCGTACATCGCCGCGTCGGCGGCCGAGAGCGCGTCGGTGAGCAGCGGGACCGGGAGTTGGTCGCGGTGGCAGTGGCCGACGGAGGCGGAGACCCGCAGGGTCCGGCGGTTGTGCGTGACCGGCTCGGCGAGTGCGGCGCGCAGGGCGAAGAGGCCGGCGGTGTGGGCGGGGTCGGTGACGATGGCGGCGAACTCATCCCCGCCGAGGCGGGCGGCGATCCCGTGCCGTCCGCACCAGTCGGCCAGGCGCCCGGCGGTGGTGGTGAGGACGGCGTCTCCGGCGGCGTGGCCGTGGGTGTCGTTGATGGCCTTGAAGTCGTCCAGGTCGATCAGGAGGACGAGGGCGCCGGTGTGCTTGGCCAGCAGGTGGTTGGCGCGGGTGGTCCATCCGGCGCGGGTGTGCAGGCCGGTCAGGGGGTCGCGGCGGGCGGTGGCCAGGCGGCGCAGGAGCAGTCCGCCGTGCAGGGCCCAGCCGAGGGCCGGTAAGCCCGCGGCGGCAAGAGTCTGGGTGTCCATGGTGGTCACCGGCCCCTGCGACGGTTGGACTTGATGGGCGGGATGGCGTCGTAGGCGTCGCGGCCCTGCTGGAACGAGGCCACGTCGGAGTCGCTGACGCCGCTCGTGCCGAGCTGGCGGGTGATGCGGCCGACGGTCTTGCGGTCGCCGTGGCGCTTGGCGATGGCGTACTCGCGGCCCAGCTCGGCCATCTGCGGGTTGGCCGGGGTGTCGTGGGACTTGTGGCTGAACAGGCCCATGTCAGTGCTTCCTTTCCTGGTTGAGCAGGGACTTGAGGACGACGGCGCACACCGCGACGGACACGCCGGTGATGGCGACCGCGAGGAGCATGGAGACCAGGACGGCGCCGACGACCAGGACGACGGCGCCACCGCCGGCGGCGAAGGCGAGCGCACTGCCCGGGGTGAGCTGCACCGAGGTACGGGCCGGGGCGACGGGCACCGGGGCCGGGGCCGGAACCGGGGCGATCGGCTCGATGTCGGTGGTGGGGGTGGGCTGGATGAGCGGGGTGATGTGGCCGGTCGGGAGCGGGTTGACCGGGACGTGCGGTCGGAGCATGACGGGTGTCTCCCTACTTGGTGATCGGGTCGATGAGCGGGGTGAGGAGGCTGTCGGCGAGGAGGTAGCCGCCGAGGAGGATGACGGCGACGAGCCACCAGGGCGGGCGGATGAGCTTGATGCCGAGGCCGCCGACGACGATCAGGGCGAGCCAGAGCGGGACGTCCATGACGCGGAACTCCTCAGTGGTCAGCGGGGGTTGCAGCGGTGGGTGCGGGCGGCGAGTTCGGCGGCGGCGCGGGTGTTGTAGTCGGCGGAGAAGTCGCAGCCGGGGGCCGTGCACACGGCGGTGTGCTTGGTCCGGCCCCGGCCGTCGTGGTGGGTGCCGATCTGCACCGGGCCGATCTTGATCACGTGGTGGAAGCGGTTCGGTCGCATGGTCGGTCAGACCTTTCCGACGAAGTCGTTCGTGTGGTCGTTGAGCCACTGCCGGATCTCGGAGAGTTCGTCATCGGTGGCCCGGTTGAACGCGGCCTCCGCAAGGGCGACGGCTTCCACGAACTGATTGCTGCGGGTCAGCTCCGCAGAGCGTTCGAGGGCGGAGCGGATGGACGGACGCATGAGCGGTCTCCTCTTGGGGTCAGGCGAGCTGGAGGGCGATCGAGTCCGCGAGGGCGGCGGGCACGCCGTGGCGGGTGCGGAGGGTCTCCGCGTCGATCGGGCTGCCGGTCTGGGCCCGGTGGGCGTCCGCGATCTTCTGGGCGTGGGCCAGGAGAGCGGGCGGGACGGCGACAGCGGGCACCGAAGGAGCAGGCGCGGGTTCGGGCTGCGCTTCCTCCGGTGCGGGTTCCGCCTGAACGTCCATGGGTGGTTCGGCCGGCGGGAGCTCGGGTGCCGGTTCCGGGGCACGTTCGACGACGAGGTCGACCGGCGGTTCGGGCTCCGGCACGGGGACGGGTTCCGGTTCGGGGATGGGGTGGGGTGCGTGGGCGAGGAGGGTGCCGCCGAGGAAGGCCAGGGCGGGCCACCCGGCGACGAGGATGCGCAGCCAGTCGGGGACGTGGTTCATGTCGAGGAGTCCGGCGGTGGCGACGTTCGCGCCCAGCGAGGCGATGAGGGCGATGGCGAACCACAGCCAGGCATCCCGGTTGGCACTGTCGGTGCGCATCCGGCGCCAGGCGGCGACCAGCAGCAGGTCGACGGAGACCGGATAGGCCCACGCCTTCCAGCCGTCCTGACCGGCCGCGGCCGCCAGGTCGTGCAGATGGGCGAAGGACAGGGCCCCGGCGATGACGGCCTGGATCAGTACCGCGTCGAGGCGAAGGGTGCGGAACACGGGTTACCTCCTTTCGGGCATGGGGGAGGTAGGGACCTGGCGTGAGACGGTCACGCCGACCGAGGGGGCGGAGAGTTATGCGGTGGCCGGACTCGGCTTCACCAGCGGAACCGGCACCGCAGCGGCGTCGGCACCCGGGACGACCGGGCGGAAGTCCGCGAGGGCGGGCAGGTCCGGGGTCAGGTGCGCGTGCGCGGCGCAGATCGCGGCCGCTTCGGCAGCGGTGAGGGCGGGGGTGCGGATGCGGGACCAGCCGCCGGAGGTGTCCCCCGCAACCGCGACGCCGGGCCGGTCGGGCGGGATCGTCAGCACGGTGACCACCGCGTCCGGGGCGATGTCGCCCACACCCATCTCGGCGGTCTGCTTGTCGTTGACCCGGTGCACCGTCCGGCCGGTCAACTGGGCGCGCAGGGCGGTGGCGCCCTTGCCGAGGTCGGAGCCGAAGCGCTGCCCGCACACCTCCAGGAAGATGCCCGCCGCACGGGCCATCTGCCCCAGCCGGATCAGCTGGGTGACCATCCGGTCCCGGCGTTCTTCGTCCTTCTTGGTGGCGACCAGGAAGAGTTCGGCGACCTCGTCGACCAGGACCACCACCGGGGCCGGCCGGACGGTGTCGGGCAGAGCCCAGATGTCGCCGACCCCGTGTTCGCTGAGCAGGTCGAAGCGCTCTTCCATCTCCCCGACCAGCCCGTCCAGGAGGCCGTCCGCCTCCTCCGGAGTGATCGCGAGAGCGGAGAGGCGGGACGCGTAGCCACGCTGTTCCACCCCGCGCTTGCAGTCGATCCCGACCAGGGCCACCGGCAGCCGGGCCAGCCCCGCGACCAGGTTGCGCTGGTACATCGACTTGCCCGACTGGTTCGCACCGAGGGTCAGCGCGTGCGGGACCTTGAGGTAGTCCCGGACGAACGCGGTGCCGTCCTCCCGCAGAGCGACCGGCACGGTCATCGGCCCGGAGGGAACCCTGCGTCGGGGCATCCGGACGCGCCGCAGGACGTCGTAGCCGGTCATCCGCAGCTCGACGAACCCGGGCTTGGTCTCGATGACGTTGACGGAGTGGACGCCCCAGGCGTGCCGCAGCCGTTCGGAGGCGGCCATCACGTCGGCGGGCTCCAGTCCGGCGGGGAGCCGGAGGGTGACCCGCAGGCCGGTCGAGGTGACCCGGAGGCGGCGGACCTTCGGCGGCACGGGCTGGACGTCGGGGCGGCGGGCGACATTGCGGACGAGGAAGGCCCGGAAGCGGGAGGGCTGCACCGTCAGCCCGCACACGTCCATCGTCGAGCGGTAGGTGATCGCGAACCGCGTGGTCGCCACCGGCAGACCCACCAGCGACCAGAACACCCGGGGCGCGCGGACCTTCGCGTACCCGAGACCGCCGGCGGTTCCGGCGAGCGGGAGGCCGACCTCCCATAACGTCGCGAGGTCGGTCATGGTCAGGCCCCCATCGGGGTCACGGCGACGGCGCGGAACGAGATGCCGTGCCGGGTCTGGCCGTTGAACGTGTTCTCCCAGTCCCGGGCCTTGAGCCCGATGACCGACACCGGCATGCCAGGGGCGAGGCCGTCGGGGAGGCCGGTCTCCGGGATGGTCACCTGGTAGAGGTTGCCCTCTCCCTCGTCGGAGATGAGGAGTCCGACCGTGGAGAGGCCGGCGCCGGTCTCCCGGTCCATGGCGCGCTCGCCGGTCTGCTTGCTGACGAGCTTCGGCGTGGGAGCCGTGGCCACGAACACCACGGCGGTAGAAAGGTCGATCTTGAAGGACGGCATCTGCACTCCCTACGTTGTTGGACAGCCCAAAGAGGAACCGCCAGCACTCGCTGTCCTAGGACTACGAGCGGCTGAGTAGATAGTGGCCCGCTGTCCTAGGACTGTGTTTGACTTGTTCTCGTTGAGAGGGGTACGTGATGGCGCCCAAATGGCGGGAGCTGGCAGACAAGCTGGCCGAGGAGATCAGGAGGGGCGAGTACGCGCCAGGGCAGCGTTTGCCGCAGATCAGGGACCTGGTCGATGCTGGCGAAGGCTCCAAGGCAACGGTCAATGCCGCCTACAAGGCACTAGAGGCGGAAGGTCTGGTCACCTCAACGCGCGGCCACGGGACTGTCGTACGCCAGCAAGTTCCTCTCAAGCGACTCGGCATCGCCCGGTACGACAAGGCGAAGTGGCGAGACGGCGACGAAGTCGCGTTCATCGCTGACCGGGTCGCCTCCGGCCGGGCGTACCGCCGCAACGAGCAGACCCAGACCGTCAACCTTGTCGAAGCTCCGCCCGCTGTGGCCGCTGCCCATGGTCTGGAGACGGGAGCCCCGGTCTACGCACGGGCCCGGCTGGTCAAGGAAGGCGATCAGCCGACGCACACGCTGACCAGCTACTACCGCCCCGAGCACGTTGAGGGCACGCGCTTGGTGGATCCGACCCCCGGTCCGGCCGGCCGAGGCGGTGGCTACCGCGTGCTGTACGACGCGGGGTACGAGATCGACCACATGAAGGAGGCACTCTTCGCCCGCACACCCACGGCGGACGAAGTGAAGTTCCTTCAACTTCCGCCCGGCGAGGCTGTGGTCGAGCTGCACCGGACGACGTACACGGCTGACGGCACCGTGGTCGAGTTCGCCATCGGCATCCACGCCGCCTCCCGCTTTGCGTGGGAGTACGACTTCAAGGTCCCCGACTCCGCGAAGGGCAAGGAAGCTCAGCGGTGATCTCCACACAGGACTGGGCCGACACCCAACGCCTCTGGGACTACCACCAGATGGGCCACACACCCCGGCCCTGCTCGGTGGCGATCGGGCTCGGCAGCCACGACCTGGGCGTGGCCGACACCGCAGTCGACCTGTATAGGCGCGGCATGGCCCCACTTCTCGTGTTCACCGGAGCGACAAGCCCGACCACACGCGAACGCATGCCCCGCGGCGAGGCCGTGCACTACCAAGAGCGAGCGATCGAGCTGGGTGTTCCCGCCTCAGCGGTGCTGGTGGAGCCGCGAGCCCGGAACACCGGCGAGAACATTCGCTTCTCCCGGGACCTCCTGAACGAGGCCGGCATCACCGTGTCCTCCGTCCTGCTGATCAGCAAGCCGTACGAGGAACGACGCGCCTACGCCACGGCGCGAAAGCTGTGGCCGGACGTCGAGATCGTCAGCGCCTCAAGCCCGATGACGCTCCAGGACTACGCCGACTCCATCGGAGACGCCCGCTTGGTCATCGACATGCTCGTGGGAGCCCTGCAGCGGCTGCTGGTATACCCGGAGCAGGGATTCATGATCAGCCAGCAGGTGCCCGCCGATGTGCTCGACGCGTACGACCGTCTGGCCCAGAGTGGATACATAAGCCGCTTGCTGCGAGATGACGAGGGTGAGGTCCTCAAGCCCACCGTCTAGGAGCTGTGCGGTCCATCATGGCTGTCTGGCGGTCTGGACAGACCCGTGCCGCGTGCAACTCTGTCTCGTGACCTGACCTGACCTGACCTGCGACAGTCGGCAGCCGCACGAACTTGCCCGCCCGGCCGGAGCACCATGCATAGTGTGCGCATGGATCGATTCGTGGGTCAGGCGAGCCTGGAATGGTGGGCCAATCACGCGACGTGCCTTGAGAAGTACGCCATCGACGTCACCAACACCTTCCACACGGCCAGCATGTGGCAGGCAACCGGTCGGCATGCTCATGTCCTCGACACGGCCCAGCGGGAGGGCTGGGACTTCTTGATGGAGATGGACCCCTACTTCTCCGTTGTTTTTCCCGGCGAGGACAACAGCGGGATCTTCGTGAGAGTCCTCGAGGCAGAGGATGGAGCTCTCACGCTCATGGAGGTGCCGAAGGGCGGATGGTCCGATGAACAACACCCTGACCTCCCTGAGCTCAACCCTTAGCTGAAGCAGTTGTTACAAGTTTCTCTACCTCATCAAGGCACTCGCCGCGCACGGCGCGGCGCGTGCGGCCCGTCGCCCGGGCCTGCGCTCCTGTCTACGCCCCGCTCCAGCCCGGCCGCCGGCCGCACGCCTGACGGCTCGGGTTGATGGGCAGCAGAAGCAGGCCTTCGAGCACGGCAACCGTCACATGGCACGCGTAGCCACGAGCGCTGCCGACTGCGGCCAAGACGGGCGACCCAAAGACGCCAGCAGCGAGGAAGGGGTGGCCTCTTGCGCACGGCGGGCCGACTGCCGGGCCTGAGGAGGGCCGGGCGCCGTACCCCCGCAGTCACGGATGACGGAATCGTGAGGCGACCGCACCACCGGGAAGGGGCGGGTGGGGAGCAGCTGCTGCCGCGATGTGGCGGAGGCCGGTGTGGTCGCTCCGCGTCGGTACCGGTCGCATCGTGGCAGACGAGCGTGTCGTGCAGCCGCCTTCCAGAGGCTCATCGACCTTCCGAGCGCGCTCAGTCCCAGCCCAGACAGGACAGCCAGAAGCCGACTAGGGCGCCTCGCAAAGCTAGAGGCTGTCCTGCTCGACCAGCGAGCCGTCAGGGCCCATCCTGTAGATCCGTGGCGGCCCCATTCTTTCCATGGCCTTCCGCAGTTCCGCTTCCTTTTCAGCGGCGTCAGGAGCCTGCGGGTCCGTCACCCGGAAGCCATACAGTTCGATGCTGTCGGCGTCCACGTCCTCGGGCACGGGACGGCCCTCCTGGATGAAGCCGCAGAGCGCACGTAGCGCGTCTTCTCCAAGTTCCAGGGGATGGAAGGGCAAGGCGTACGGCTCCTCTTCCTCACCCGGCCAAGGAATGACGTCCGCCGGACGGTCCCCAGCCCAGTAGGGGAGTTCAAAAGAGAACGGTTCTCCGATGTTCTCGATGATCCCGTGGTCTGGGGACAGGCTCAGAGAGCGGATGAGGCGTCCGTCCTCCCATACAGCGAATGCCAGCCAGTCGACCACACTGTGCATGGCATGCAGGACCAACCGTCGGCCGGCACTCGCCGCCACAAGGTGCTTGGGAAGCTGTGACGGGAAGTCGATCATTACGCGCTGATCGCAGATGACCTCTACGCCCGGCCAGCTCGCCGCATAGGCCGTCCCGTCGGGGGGATACACGCCCTCCCCCAGGGGCGAGCCCCCAGCCTCTTCGATCTCACAGCCCGGATACAGGCGCCGCATCATGCGATTCGCCTCCTCCAAGTCCGCCGCACCCACCTGTCGCAGCAGACCCGGCACATCGCCGTCGGCATACACGAGCAGACCAGTCTTGGCTCCCAAGGCCCCTCCCCAAAGCGCAACGCTCAATCGTGGCTGCACCGTACCCCCCGCCTCTGACAGCAGTGGATCAACGGGTGGTCGTGCCCTTCCTGTGCCCGTTCAGCCGGGAAACCACGGGGAACACAGGTTGCCGACAGGCAAGCTCACACGAACGGCCCCTGACCGTCTTGGCTGGTCAGGGGCCTCTCATCTGGCGGTGGGTGTGGGATTTGAACCCACGGTGACTCGCGCCACGACGGTTTTCAAGGTCGCTCGTGCGCAGAGGCTCGGTGTGGCCCGCAAGCCCTGTCTCACGCAGAGGCTCTGCTCCCCCTGGTATGCGACGCAGCCGCTCCTGTGGAAAGCGATCACAGACTGCCTTCAGCCGTGATCTTCTACAGGGGTGGAAGCCATAATCGCCAGCGCCATCGCCGTCTTGGGCACGCTGCTTGGTTCGGGGATCACCCTGGGAGTCCAGCGGCGCACCACTGAGAGAGGCCACCAGTTCACACGGGACGAGAAGCTGCGCCAGGAACGACTGGACGCATACACGGCCTACGCGGCGGCTTTGATCAACTACCGGCGGTGTCTCGTGCATCTTTGGTTTTGTACGCATGAGCAGCCTCCTCCGGAAGCCGCTGAGGCTGTGCAGATCCGGGCGTACGACCTCAGGTCCAGGGCCCAGGAGGCCCTGTTCCGCATGCAGATGCTCACCGACGATGAAGAGCTGAGCCGTGAGGGTGAAATCTTGCTGGCTGAGATCACGGCCGTGCACAAGACAGACAGCCGGTCAGAGCTGGATGAGCGAAGGACGCACACACGGGACGGCATTGCCCATCTAGTGAGGGCGGCGAAGCAACGCCTCTGAGGTCAGCTGCCTGGCGGTCGGGCCGAATCTGGGCCATGAGGGGTCGTTGAGCGGTGAGTGTCTAACTGCGTGACAACGCCGACGAACAGCGGCGGACGAGCGCGAACGTCTGCGGACCATCAGTGCAGGTGAGAGGTGCACCGGGCCAGGGCGGAACTCGCCCCCGAGTTGCTTCGGGACGAAGAGGTCACCGTGCCATTTCCGTGCCAGGTGGGACGGGGAACTACGGATAACGACGGGTGCCGAGAAGGGACGCACGGCTCGACTCGACACCCGTTTCCGCAGCTCACAGCGCCTATCAGGCGCCAAAGATCGGTGATTTCCAAGCTCAGGGCGTCGCCCCCCTACGCGGTAGCCACCTGACACACGGTTCTGTACCGTGCCCCCTATGACCGACAACCAAAGGGGCAATGCCGCGTAGGCGCCCCTCAGCCCTGCGGGGCGACACTCCTGTCCGCCCCCTGCGGCGACGGTATCCGCCCATAGATCGCCTTTCCGGGTCTTGCACGGCCGACCTGCGTCGGCTGGAACGTACCCGCTTCTGGCCCGAAGCCGCGGAAGAAGCGTTCTGGCACTGGAAGGCCCTTGCCCACGGTCCTCTCAGGCAACTCGTGAACCCACGTGCGGGTTCTGGTTGTGGCATCCCTGAGTGCGGGTGCTACGGCGCTGGCTTCCGCGAGCAGCTTGAAGCCGTGCTTCGTGCGCTGCCAAGGAAGAGCGCGCGTGAGTTGCGCGCCCTCGTGTGGGCCCTCGATGAGAAGGTTCTGGCGCGGGCCAAGGTCATCCCGGCTGACAGGCTGGAAGCGCCCTGGTCGCTGGGCCAGTTCTAGGCCCTGTGTGGCCGTCTCAGTTTCCGTCTCGTTCAGCCCCGTTCACGGTCGTTCAGGCGCGACTCAGAGCCGCCCCCGCATGGGCAGTCAGCCGGTCATGAACGCAGGTGAACGCCCCTACACATCTCCGCTCACTCCACCAACAGACTTGGAAACCGTGCGTGCGGCCGGTGCTGGCAGGGCACTCTTGGCCATCGGCGGAGCCTGACTGTCGGTTGGGTCCCGGGCTAGCACCGGGTCGCCCCCGAACAGAGCCAGGGATGCAGCTGCACTACAGAGCTGGACACCTCGGAAGCCGACCGCGCGCAGGCAGACGCTATCCAAGGGCACTAACAGATGCCAGCGAGGACCGTGCCACATCCGTGCCAGATCGGGCGGGGAACCACGGGGAATGAGGGTGGCTGTCGGGCTCCGGGGTATCGATTAGCTCTCGCAGTGTCTGCGCAGGTCAGGCGTGGCCCCGCCCTCCCGCTCTTGTAAAGCGGGGGTCGTCGGCGGTGGTGCTCGGCCGGAGACGGCCGCGAGCGCGCGGAGCGGAATACGGATGCCGGCTCCCGAGCCTGACCGGCATGATCACGCCATGTCGACCGATGTCAGCGGAACGATCGAGTGCCGACCGGGGGCCCGGGTGTGGGGTCCGGACGACGAGGACGCAGTCTGGGAAGCAGGCATCGACCTCTTCCTCCTCAACAGAGGCAACGCCTACGACGGCCTCGCCTGCCTCTTCGGCATCCGCAACCACTTCGGCTTCCGCCCGCTCGCCGAGGACCGCGGATTCCCGCACGACGCGTCGGAAGGGCTGCGGAGGGACTTCGCGGGCTACGGCGGTCCTGACTCCGTCTACGGGACGACATGGCTGACCTGGGCCGAGCTCTTGACTGCCGACTGGCAGGAGACGGACGCCTCCGGCACACGGACACGCGCGTCAGCCGCAGGACCCGACACCGACTGGGGCCGGGTCTGGAGCGTCATGCGCCTCCTCAGCGAGGTCCACGGCGAGGAGAACGTCCGTCTCGTCGTCTGGTTCTACTGACCCCACTTCTGTCCGTACCGTTTGGCCGCGCCGGCCCTTCGGAGCACTCAGGAGCGGTGGACGTCGAGGGGCTCTACGGGGCGGCCGGTGCGGGTGGCGAAGACGTAGCCCGTGGCCGGTCGCTCCGTATGTCGCCTTCTCTTTCTGCCTCATCCGGTGCGCTACGCTCCGCGCCATGAAGCTGAAGAGGGTGGCTATGCCGGTTCTCGTCGGCGCAGGCGGCATGGCCATCATCGCGGCAACGGGCGTATGGGCGCTGTCGGGTGGGCTCTACGGCTGCACCAGAGCTGACCAAGAACTCGCGCCCACTCTGGCGTCCCTGTCCATCCTCGACGCGCACCCGAGCCGAACGCGGTCCAAGGACGAGCGGTACTCCGGATGCGACGAGGACGACGGGTTCGCCTACGCCGGGCAGTACTACCGATACGCGACATCCCGGGCTGACGTGCAGTCCTTCTACCGCCAGGCCGCCGCAGAAGACGGCTGGCGACTCGAGAGCGCCAATCCTTCGCCATCCCCGGCACCTGGCGGCCTCGCGGTCGACACCTCAGCGCTCTGTTTCGAGAAGCCCGTCGCGGGCACCACCGCCCACCTCAGTGTGTGGTTCCCCAGCGATCTCGGCGACAGCGCCGGCACATACGGCCTGGACGTCACGGCCAGCCATGACGGATCTGCCTGGTGCTGACCCGCTGTGCCGCTCTGCCGGCCTTGCCCCGGTAGCGATGTGAGGCATCAGCCGCCCCGAGATCACAGATGACGGGCGGGGTGGCCGCTTGCCGTTCAGGGCGGGCTCCAAGCACGTCCGCACTGATCCACGGAGCGCACATGAACGCGGGTGAACGGTCTCGTGCACCGGCTTCCACTGCATCAGCAGACCTGGAGAGCGTGCGCGCGGCCGGCGCCGGCAGGGCAGTCCTGGCCATCGGCGGAGCCTGGTCGTCGGTTGGGTCCCGGGCTTGCACCGGGCCGCCCCCGGACAGATCCAGGGATGCAGCCGCACTACAGAGCTGGACACCTCGGAAGCCGACCGCGCGTAGGCGGACGCTATCCCGAGGCACTGACAGACGGTGGCGAGGACCGTGCCAGATCCGTGCCGGGTCGGGCGGGTGGTGGCGGCCGTGCATCCGGGAACGCCGTGGGCGTGGGGCTGATCGGCACGTGGTCGATGGGGTCCCATGGCCCCCCGGTCTGCCCTTCCGACCCCTGGTGGCACCGGGTGCGTCGCGCGGAGGATCGGAGGTGAGGGCAGGTCGCCCGGCGAGGCGCGGAGGGGTGGGGCGAGGAGGCGAGGGCGATGGACGAGCTCGGGCGAGCGGATTGGTTCGTCATCGGCGTCACGGGGATGGCGCTGGCCGCAGCCACCCATGCCGCGGTCGGTGCGGCACACATCGCCAGGGAGGTGCTGCGGGCCCCGAGCGACGGGAACTCCGGGTCGGACGGTTCGGACGGTTCGGACTTCCGGGCGGACAGCGGCCCCGGCGGCTGGATCCTGTTCGGCACCTTGATCCTTGCGAGCGGAGCCATCTACCACTTGGTGTCCGGCGTCAGGGCGGTCGCCAGGGAGGTCGTGCACGTGGCGGCTCGATGATCGGGTCGGCCGGCGTCGGGACACGTATCCCGGCGCCGGCTTTTTCGCGTGATCACGGCCGGGTCGCCTCGCGCGTGCTGAGGGTGGGGTTTTTCGGGGTGTCGGGTGGGTCCGTCCGGGAGAATCGGGGGTGGCGGGCTTACGGGGTCGGCGGGGGCGTCAGGGCGTGGGGTGTCGTGGGGAGGGGTGCGGAGGATGAGTCGGCGTTCCGGTGGGGTGCTCGGGGTGTGGGCCGAGCAGCAGCGGATGGCGCAGCGGCAGCGGGAGGGGCAGCAGCAGGCGGTGCTGCGGCAGCAGCGGGACGCGGAGCGGGTGGAGCGGGAGTACGCGCGTGACGTCGCGCGGATGCAGCGGGAGCAGCGGGCCGCGTACCGGCGGCAGAGGGACGCGGACGCGTTGCGGCGGACGCACGAGATCGACCAGCGCGTGGCCGTGCTCGGGTCGTTGCTGGTCACGGGGTGCCGGGCGCCCGCCTTCGGCGTGGAGGCGCTGCGCCGGGCGGAGGAGGTCGAGCCGTTCGCTCCCGGGCCGCTCGGGGAGCCCGCCGCCATGCCCGACCCGCGGCACTACCAGGCGCAGGGCGCCTGGACCGCTTCCGGGCGCGCGCAGGCCGAGCGGGACGCCCGGGCCCGGTTCGAGCGCGACTGGTACGCGGCGCAGGCCGCCGAGGCACGTCGCGTCGAGCAACTGGCCGCCTACCGGCGGGAGTACGACAGCTGGGCGGCCGGCCGACTTGCCGAGATACGGGCCCACAACAGCGGCGTCGCCGGGACCGTCGAAGCCATGCGGGACGGGGAGCCGGAGACCGTCGTCGACTTCTTCTCCGCCGTGCTCTTCGCGTCGACCGCCTGGCCCGAGGGCTTCCCCAGGGAAGTCTCCGCCGCCTACGACCGCAGCGGGCGGGCGCTGGTCCTCGACTGGGACCTGCCCGGGTACGAGGTCGTCCCCGAGGCCAAGGGCGTCAAATACCTGCCCAGCACCGACCAGGAGAAGGAAGTCCCGCGCCCCGTGACCCAGCGGCGCGCGCTCTACCGGGACGTACTCGCCCAGAGCGTGCTCCTCGCCGTGCGGGAGCTGTTCGCCGCCGACCGGTTCGGCGCGCTGGAGGGAGTCGCGCTCAACGGCTACGTCGGCGGCGTCGACCCCGCCACCGGACTGGCCTCCCGGGTCTGCGTGGCCACCGTCGACGTGCGGCGGACCGATTTCGAACGGCTCAACCTCGAACTCGTCGCGGCCGTCGAATGCGTGACCGGCGCGCTCGGCGGACGCCTCTCCGCCAAGCCGGACGAGCGCGTCGCCGTCGCGCCGCTGCTCGTCCCCGACCAGGTGAGCGCGGACGTCGTCGTCCAGGGGGACGGCGAGGAACCCGACCTCCTCGCCATGGACCCCGTCGCCTTCGAAGGACTCGTCGCCCAGCTGTTCCGGGCCCGCGGCCTCCAAGCCGTGACCACCAGCCGTTCCAACGACGGCGGCGTGGACGTCGAGGCGCTCGACCCCGACCCGATCAGCGGCGGCTCGATCGTCGTACAGGTGAAGCGCTACCGGAACACCGTCCCCCCGACCGCCGTACGCGACCTCTTCGGCACCGTGCAGGGCGCCGGAGCCAACAAGGGCGTCCTCGTCACCACGTCCAAGTTCGGCCCCGGCTCGTACGCCTTCGCCAACGGCAAGCCCCTCACCCTCATATCCGGCACCGAGCTCGTCGACCTGCTCCACCAGTACGGGCTTCGGGGGAGGTTGGGACCGGGGGCGAGTGGGTCGAGTGGGGCTGCTGGGGTGAGCGGGGTGGACGGGGCCGGTGGGACTTCCCGGGCGTCCGGGACCGCTGGCGCCCGTACCGCCGCACCCGCCGTCTCCGCCGCGACGCCGGCCTCGGCCTCCGTCGAGGCCGACGACGACTTCAACCTGCTCGGGATGGTGTGGTCCGGGTCCGTCGCGCTCGACGTGTGCGCGCTCGTCTGCGCCGGCAACCGGGTCCTCGGCGACGACTGGTTCGTCTTCTTCAACAACCCTGCCACGCCCGGCCGTTCGGTGTCCATGGTGGCCGCCGCGCCGGGCGACCGGGCCGCCGTACGCGTCGGCTTCGACGCGCTCCCCGAGCGGGCCGACCGCCTCGTGCTCGTCGCCGCGGTCGACCCCGAAGTCAATCCGGACGCCGACCTGGGCGGGTTCACCGGGGCCGGCATCCGGCTGCGGGACGACTCCGGGGTCGAGCTCGACCGGCTGGTCGTCTCGGACGGGCGCCCCGGCGAGACGGCGCTCGTCCTCGGCTCGTTCCGGCGGCGCGACGGCGGCGACTGGGACTTCGTCGTCGGGGGGAAGGGGTACCGGGGCGGTCTCGAGGAGCTCGTGGGGGACTTCGGTATCGAGGTGGAGTGAGGTGGGTGGGGTGGGGTGAGGTGGAGTGAGTCGGTCGGGGCTGGCGGGGCCCCGACGGGTGGGGCCCTCGGTTAGGGCGTTCCCTCAGCGCCCGCTCAAGCGGTTCGCCAGGACCGCGATGCGGTCGGTGGTGGCGGTGTGGCCGGTGGATTCGCGGCGGTCGGCGCCGCGGAAGGCGGCGTACATGGTGTGGACGCCGAGCCAGCGGAGGGGTTCGGGCTCCCATTTGCGGACCTTGTGGTCGACCCAGGGGAGGGTGGTGAGGTCGGTGGGGCCGGTCTGGCCGGAGTCCTGCCGGATGAGGTCGCGGAGGGTGCGGGCGGCGAGGTTGGCGGTGGCGACGCCGGAGCCGACGTAGCCGCCGGCCCAGCCGAGGCCGGTGGAGCGGTCGAGGGTGACGGTGGCGCACCAGTCGCGGGGGACGCCGAGGACGCCGGACCAGGCGTGGTCGACGCCCACGCCGGCGAGCTGCGGGAAGAAGCGGACGAGGATCTCGCGGAGGTCCTCGATCGTCTGCGGCTGGGTGCGGCCGTCGTTGTCGGTCTTCGAGCCGTAGCGGTACGGGACGCCCCGCCCGCCCAGGGCGATGCGGCCGTCGGCGGTGCGCTGGGCGTACATGTAGGCGTGGGCCATGTCGCCGAGGGCCTCACCGCCCGCCCAGCCGAGGGAGTCCCACTGGGCGTCGCTGAGGGGCTCGGTGACGATCATCGAGGAGTTCATCGGGAGCCAGGTGCGGCGCTGGCCGTCGAGGGAGGCGGTGAAGCCCTCGGTGCAGCGCAGCACGTACGGGGCGCGGACCGTGCCGTACGGGGTGACGGCGTGCTTCGGCTTGATCCCGGTGACGGGGGTCGATTCGTGGATCGTGACGCCGAGGGCCTCGACGGCGGCCGCGAGGCCCGTGACCAGCTTGACCGGGTGGAGGCGGGCGCCGTGCGGGGTCCAGGAGGAGCCGACGGCGCCGGTGACGCGGATGCGGTCGGCGGTCTCGCGGGCGCCGTAGAGCTCGCGGTCGGTCTCGCCGAAGACGGTCTCGGCGGCGTGGAAGGCCTTGAGGCGGGCGAGCTGGGCGGGGGAGAGGGCGACTTCGAGGACGCCGCCGCGGTGCTGGTCGGCGTCGATCTTCTCGGTCTCGCAGACGTCGAGGACCTCGGTGACGGTGGCGTTCATGGCCTGCTGGAGGCGGACGGCGGCCTCGTGGCCGTGCAGCCGGGCGTAGCGGTCGCGGCCCGCGATGCCGTTGTAGAGCCAGCCGCCGTTGCGGCCGGAGGCCCCGTACCCGCAGAACTTGGCTTCGAGGACCGTGATGTCGAGGAACGGGACGGCCTTCTTCAGGTAGTAGGCGGTCCACAGACCCGTGTATCCGCCGCCGACGATGCAGACGTCCGCGGTGGTGTCTCCGGGGAGCGGTTCGCGGGGCGCGGGGGCGCCCTCCTGCGCGTACCAGAACGAAATTCCGCCGTTGACCGTGCTCATGTGTATCCCTCTTCCGGGTGCGTGGGCGGGACGTTACCCGGGGCCTCGGGCCCCTGGATACGGGTCCTCAGGCGGTGTTTCCCCGGTGGCGCCCGGCCTGGGTCCGAGGGTGCGGACTCCGTGCGGATTTCGTTGTTCCGGAAGGACCCTCCCCTGCCCGTACGCAGGACCCGGCACGCTCTCGCCGCGGCGGCCGCCGTCGGCTTCATCGGCCTTGCCGCGTAGGGGTGTTCGGGCGGCGGGCCGTCTCCCGCGTCCGTCGCCGCAGCGGTGACGGTGGTCCCCGCCGGCCACGCCGACGTCCTCGGGACGCTCCCGGCGGCCGTGGACGGTACGAAGATCGTCGTCGCCTCCTTCCTCGGCGCCCGCACCGGCGGTACGGCACTGCCGGCCGGGGACGCCCTCCACGACGCCCGCCGATTCTCGAAGGCGCTGCGCGACGCCGGTGTCTAGGGTCGTGGGGTGATTCACGTACCCGAGGGACTCGCGGCGTCGCAGGCGAAGTACAACGGGGAGGCCGGGCGGGCGTTCGTCGCCGGGCTGCCGGACCGGGCACGGGAGTTCCTGGACCGGTGGGGGCTGCGGGTGACCGGGCCCTCGATGTACGGGATGGCCTCGCTGGTCCTTCCGGTGGAGCGCGTCGCCGACGGCGGCCGCGCCGCCCTGAAGCTGCAGATCCTGGACGAGGAGACCGAAGGGGAGCCGATCGCCCTGCGCGCGTGGGACGGCGCGGGGGCGGTACATCTCCTCGACCACGACGCCGGCACCGGCGCGATGCTCCTCGAACGGCTCGACGAGACCCGGCCGCTCTCCTCGATCGCGGACACCCGGGAGGCGCTGCGCATCGTGGCCGACCTCCTCGCCCGGCTGACCGCCGTCCCCGCCCCGGAAGGGCTGCGGCGGCTCGGCGACATCGCGGCCGACATGCTCGCGGAGGCGCCGGCCGCCGCGGCGCGCCTCGGCACGGCGGACGCGGCGGTTCTGCGGGACTGCGCGGCGGCGGTACGCGAGGTGGCGGGGGAACCGGGGGATCGGCTCCTGCACTGGGACCTGCACCTGGGGAACGTACTGGCGAGCGGGCCGGACGGGCCGGGCGGTCTGGAGGGGCCCGGCGGGCCGGGCGGGCCGGCCGGGTCGGAGCCCGGGGGCGGTCGGTCGTCGGGCGCTCGGTGGTCGGGTGGCCGGTCGTCGGGCGGTCGGTGGCCGGATGGCCGGTCGGCGGGCGGTCGGGGAGCGTGGCTCGCGATCGATCCGAAGCCGCTGGCGGGAGATCCCGGGTTCGAGTTGCTGCCGGCGTTGACGGACCGCTTCGATCCCGATCCGGGCGAACTGCTGTGGCGTTTCGACCTGCTGGCCGAAGTGGTCGGGGACCGGCGGCGCGCGGTGGCGTGGACGCTCGGCCGGGTGCTGCAGAACGGGCTGTGGGACGTCGAGGACGGCGAGCCGGAGCTCGATGCCGAGCAGGTGGCGCTGGCCCGTATCCTGCTGGCCAGGAGGGCCTGATCCGGGGCAGGCTTGCCCCATGATCCGTCAAGCCACACCCGCCGACGTCCCCGTCATCTACGCCATGGTGCGCGACCTCGCCGAGTACGAGAAGGAACTCGACCAGGTCCACGCGACCGTGGAGCAGATCCACGAGGCCCTCTTCGGTGAGCATCCCGCCGCCTTCGCGCACATCGCGGAGACCGAGTCCGGTGAGGTCGCCGGCTTCGCGCTCTGGTTCCTCAACTTCTCCACGTGGCGCGGTGTCCACGGCATCTACCTGGAGGACCTCTACGTCCGCCCGGAGGTCCGGGGAGGCGGCCACGGCAAGGCCCTGCTGCGCGAACTGGCCCGCATCTGCGTCGACCGCGGCTACGGGCGCCTCGAATGGTCGGTCCTCAACTGGAACAAGCCGTCGATCGACTTCTACGAGTCCCTGGGCGCCCGCCCGCAGGACGAGTGGACCGTCTACCGCCTGACGGACGGGGCGCTTGCGGAGCTCGGTGGGGCGGGGGTGTAGGAAGAGGGCATGGATACGGACATCGAGCAGCGCTTCCAGCGGATCACGGCCTTCATCGAGGCGCGGCTGACTCCGCTCTTCGACCCCGCGAACGGCAGTGACCACGGCTTCGGCATGGACGACACCTCCCGGGCCCTGCGCGCCACCCGCTACACCGTGCAGGCCGCGTCGGCCGTCAACGGCCTCGTGGAGAAGCGCGAGACGGCCCCGGAGCTCCGCCAGATCGTCGACCAGGCCCTGGAGCACAACTGGGACGTGCTGCGCTCCGTCGCCCGCATGTGGGAGGACCACCCGGACTTCCTGAAGGAGTACAAGGCGCACTCCTGGGACGTCGTGGGGGTCTGATCCGGCCCCTGCTTCCCCTCCGATCCCTGCCCCTGCCCCCTGCCCCTGCCCCCTGCCCCTGCCCCCTGTTCCTGCCTCCCGTCGGTGGCGCCTCGTTGCCGTCCCTACGGGACCAGGACCACCTTGCCCGTCGTGCCCCGGTTCTCCAGGGCGCGGTGGGCGTCCGCCGCGTCCGCGAGGGCGAAGCGGTGGACGGCGGGGCGGAGGGTGCCGGTGGTCGCGGCTTCGAGGGCGGCGAGTTCGAGGGCGCGGACGTCACCGCCCGCCTTCTGGATCATGACGGGGCCGAGGACGGACTCCGAGGTGATGGAGCGGGCGGCGAGTTCCTCCCCGGTGAAGGTGAGGGCGCCGGCGTCGAGGCCGGCGCCGGACCAGCCGAAGACGATGTGCTGCCCGCCCTTGCCGAGGAGGTCGACCGCGGCGCGGCCGGTGTCGCCGCCGACCGAGTCGAAGACGACGGTGGCCCGCCGCCCCAGGGACGCCAGGTACGCGCGGACCTCGTCCGCCCACTCCGGACGGGTGTAGTCGACGGCCAGGTCGGCGCCGTTCTCCCGGACGAGCGCGACCTTCGCCGGGCCGCCGGCGAGGCCGATGACGGTCGCGCCGGCGTTCTTCGCGTACTGGACGAGCAGGGTGCCGATGCCGCCGGCGGCGGCCGGGACGATCGCGACCGACTCCGGGCCCAGCTCCGTGAACTGCAGGATGCCCAGCGTCGTACGGCCGGTGCCGATCATCGCGACCGCCTCCGCCTCGCCGAGGTGGTCGGGCAGGGCGTGCAGCCGGGCGGCGTCGGTGACGGCCAGTTCCGCGTAACCGCCGGGATTCATGCCGAGATGGGCGACGACCCGCTTCCCCAGCCACGCCGCGTCGGTCCCCTCGCCGACGGCATCCACCGTGCCGGCGACCTCGCGGCCGGGGACCGTGGGGAGCGCGGTCGGGGCCGGGAAGGGCCCCTGCGCGCCCTCCCGCAGCGCCGTGTCCAGCAGGTGCACCCCGGCCGCCGCGACCCGGATGCGGACCTGCCCCGCGGCCGGTACGGGGTCGGGCGTCTCCTCGTACGTGAGGTTCTCGGCCGGGCCGAAGGCGTGGAGGCGGATGGCGTGCATGGCGGTCCCCTGCGTCGTCGTCGTACGTGCGCCGCCGGAGCGGCTTGACGCGTACAGCCTCCGACCTCAAGCGCGCTTGAGGTCAAGGGTGCTTGAGGTCGAAGGCGCCGGGGCGCTGGCGTGGTCGATCTACGAGGCGCGGGTCGTGTGGCCGAGGTGGCCGACACGATCGAGGTGACTGACGTGATCGGGGTGGTCGACGTGATCGAGGTGGCCGAGGTGGTCGGCGCGGAGGGCGAGGGACACGGCCTCGACGGCGCTCGTGAAGGAGACCTCCGAGAGGACGCCCGGGGCGGCGACCTGGTCACCGACCAGGTACACGCCGTTGCCCCGGTCGACGGCGGGCCGGTCGCGCCAGGTGGTGCCCGGGCGGTCGACCGCACCCGTACGGCCCTGGGAGACCGATGCGCGCTGCCACACGGTCCGCTCGCGCCAGCCGGGGAAGCCGAGGTCGAGCAGCCGCTCGGCGTGGGCGACCCCGTCGGCCTTGGTGCCGTCGGGGCCGATGGGCAGCTGGGCCTGGAGCAACTGCTGCCCGGCGGGGGCGAGCGACGGGTCCTGGGCGGTGAACCGCTCGATCCAGCCGGGCGCGTCCAGGTCGGAGATCACGAACGGGTCGCCCTTCCGGGTCCGCAGCGCCAGATCGAAGAGGACCGTACGGCCGCTCTCCCAGGTCAGCGACGGGTCACCGAGGAGCCGGGCGGCGGACGGCAGGGCGGTGGCGACGATCACGGGCCCGCCGTCGGCCGGCAGCGCGTCGACGCGGGACGAGGTCTCGATGCGGACGCCCATCTCCCAGGCCCGCGCGGCCATCCGGTCGATCAGCTCGCCCCAGCCGCCCCGCGGATAGTGCGCCTCGGGCGGCAGCGAGGTCGCCCGGTGCAGCCGCTCCTGCACGAACCGCGCCGAGAGGGACCCCGGGTCGTGGTGGAAGAGCGCGACCGCGCTGTACGCCGCCGCCTGGCGGGCCGTCCGCTCGCCCACGACCCCACTGGCCCACGTGTGGAAGTCGACGTCCACGGGCGCCTGCTCGGCCGTACGGCGGGCCAGTCGCAGCATCCCCAGCGGCGGGACCCGCCGCACCGCCCCGTCCCGGTGCACGCGGAACCGCATCGCCTCGGTCGGCGGCAGCGCCGCGAGCGCGCCCAGGAGCCCGCGCTGCTTCAGCCAGGTCCAGTGCGGGCCGCCGTCGTACAACGCGTGCGGGCCCTCGTTGGTGCGGTACGGGCCCTCGGCCGTCCGCGCCCGGCCCCCGAGAGTCCGGTGCGACTCGTACAGCGTCACCTTCGTACCGGCCTCGGCCGCCGTGATGGCCGCGGTCAGTCCGCCGAAGCCGCCGCCGATGATCGTGAGCTTCCGCATGTCCGTCTCCCTCGTCCCGTTCGCGTACGCCGGCGCCTGTGCCGGACTCGTGTGCCGGTCTCGTAGGGGGGACGGGGGGCGGGTCCGCGTTCGTGACATCGGAGGCGTTGTCAGTGGCGTACATCACCATGAGGCCATGGCGATCGCACGAAAGAAGAAAGTGGCGGGAGCGCGGCGGCCGGAGGTACGTCTGCCTCCCCTGACGGCCTACGACGGCGACCTCCGCCCCGACGGCGACTACGACGGCCTCGAACTGGCCGGGCTCGACCTCACCGACCAGTCCGGCGAAGGCGCCCGCTTCCTCGACTGCGCCCTGCGCGACTGCGGGCTCGACCGTGCGCGGCTGTCGGGCGCCCGCTTCCTCGACTCCCTCCTCACGGGCGTACGCGGCGTCGGCACCGACCTCTCCGGCGCCCAACTCCGCGACGTCGAAGTCGTGGACGCGCGGCTGGGCGGCGCGCAGCTGCACGGTGCCGTGTTCGAGCGCGTCGTCGTGCGCGGCGGCAAGAGCGACTACCTCAACCTGCGCTCCGCCAAGCTCCGCGACGTCGTCTTCGAGGGCTGCGTCCTGAGCGAGCCCGACTTCGGCGACGCCGTCCTCGAACGCGTCGAATTCGTCGACTGCGTGCTCACCGGCGTCGACTTCACCCGCGCCCGCCTCAAAGACGTCGACCTCCGCGGCGTCCCCCGCCTCGACATCGCCCGCGGCATCGAATCCCTCTCCGGCGCCGTCATCACGACCACCCAACTCCTCGACCTGGCACCGGTGCTTGCGGCGCGGCTGGGGGTGCGGGTGGAGGACTGAGCCTGGGGTGCGGGTGCGGGTGCGGGTGCGGGTGCGGGTGCGGTGCGGGCCTGCTCGGTGGCCCGGTCCGTCCTCGTTGCGGCACAACGGACGACTCGGCCCAGCGAGGCCGGCCCGGCCGGGCGCCCCGTTGCGGGCCCAACGGACGTCGCACCCGCGCCGGGCCCACCCCCGTTGCGGGCAATCGTCCCGCTGCGGCAGCTCCTGCCGCCCCCGTTGTGGGCAATCGTCCGCCAGGGGCGTGGGGGTCCCCCCCCGGACGGAGTCTGGGGGAGGGTGGGCACAACGGACGGTGCCCGTTGCCGGGCCCAGGCCTCCGCGCCCGAACCCGCACCCGGTGCGCGGCTCACTATCGGTGCGGGTCAGGGCCCAGGGGGCGGGGGCGCCGCCGAGGGCGCCGTCCCGTGTGCCCACCCGTCCCGCCCCAGCGGGACGATCGCCCACACGGAGGTGGGCCAGGGGGGGGCTAGGTCACGCGGGGGAAGCGGGCCTGGAGGGACCAGATGGCGGGGTTGTCGGCGAGGCCCTCGTGCATGTCCGTGAGGTCGGCGATGAGGTCGTGGAGGAAGTCGCGGGCCTCGCGGCGCAGCGCCGTGTGGTTGAAGGTGATCGGCGGTTCGTCGCCCGGCATCCAGTCGGCCTCGACGTCGACCCAGCCGAAGCGGCGCTCGAAGAGCATGCGGTCCGAGGACTCGGTGAAGTCGAGTTCGGCGTACTGCGGCTGTGCGGCGCGGCTGCCGCGCGGGTCCTGGTCGAGCTGCTCGACGATGTCGCACAGTGCCCAGGCGAAGTCGAGCACGGGCACCCATCCCCAGGCTGTGGACACCTCGCGGTCCGCCTCCGTGTCGGCGAGGTACACGTCCCCGCAGAAGAGGTCGTGCCGCAGCGCGTGGACGTCCGCGCGGCGGTAGTCGGTCTGCGGCGGGTCGGGGAAGCGACGCGAGAGGGAGTAGCCGATGTCGAGCACGTGACCGATGGTGTCACGGCACCGCACCGGCCACGCACACGAGGACCACCGGACCGGCGCCGGGCTCCGAGCGGCAGGGCCCGCTCCCGTACGCGAGGAGCCCCGCCGGAGCTGGTGGTCAAGGGGCACCGACCCACCCCCGCCCCCTCGCCCGGTGTCAGTGGCGGCCGTGGGCGGCGCGGGCGAGGTGGGGGCCGAGCCAGCGCTTGAGGCGGCGGAGGGGTTGGAGGTGGTCGGCGGCGCGGTCGAGGCGGTAGTAGAGCTGAGGGGGGATGTGGGGGAGGAGAGGGGAGTGGCGCTGGCCGAGGAGGGCGAACATCTTGGCGGGTTCCAGGGCCATGTAGCGGGGGAGGTTCTCGTACCACTGGGCGCTGTAGCGGGCGGCGCTCTGGGCGGAGACGAGTTCGGCGCGGCGGCGCTTGCCGTAGGTGGTGAGGGCGGCGTCGAGGTCGGTGTGGCCGCGGAGGGCTTCCGCGAGGGCGAGGGCGTCTTCGAGGGCGAGGGTGGTGCCGGCGCCGATCGAGTAGTGGGTGGTGTGGGCGGCGTCGCCGAGGAGGACCAGGTTGCCGTGGTGCCAGGTGCGGGTGGTGAGGGTGCGGAAGGTGAGCCATTGGGCGGGGGCGTCGGCGCGGTCGCGGCCGATGAGCTCGTGGCCGTCGAGGAGGTCGTGGAAGAGCTTTTCGAGGAGGTTCAGGCTGTCTGCCTCGCCGCGGGTGTCGAGGCCGAGGCCCCGCCATGTCTCCGGGGAGCATTCGACGACGCAGGTGGAGCGTTCGCCGCTGAAGCCGTAGGCGTAGCACCAGATCCAGCCGTGCTCGGTCTCCTTGAAGGCGAAGCTGAAGGAGTCGAACACCTTGGTGGTGCCGAGCCAGATGTAGTGGTTGCGGCCGCTGGTGACGGTGGGGCCGAAGCGGTCGGCGTGGGCCGCGCGGAGCGCGCTGTTGACGCCGTCGGCGGCGACGACGAGGTCCGCGCCGGCGAGTTCGGGCGCCTCGGGGCCGGTGACGTCGTGCTCGAACTCCACCCGGACGCCCAGTTCCCGCGCGCGGTCGGCGAGGAGTCCGAGCATCCGGCGCCGTCCGATGCCGAAGCCGGCGTCGCCACGGTGGACGGTCCGCTCGTCGCGGACGATCGCGACGCCGTCGGTCCAGGTCACGGACGCTTCGGCGACGGCCGCCGCGGACTCGGGGTCCCCCGCGCGCAGCTTGTCGAGGAGTCCGGCCCAGTACGTGACGCCCCAGCCGTACGTGGAGCCCTCGGGGTTCCGCTCGTACACGGCGATGTCGTGGGTCGGGTCCTGCCGCTTCAGCAGGATCGAGAGGTAGAGGCCGGCGGGGCCGCCGCCGACGATCGCGAGCTTCACGTGCGCTCCCACGGAGAACCGATGCATGACACCGTGCGGTCAGGCAGTAGCGCACAGTAGCAGCGAGGGGCGTTCCGGAGGGCGTGTCGACGCGGTGGTCCACCCGTCTCAGGGAGGTGGGGCGGGGCGGGGTGGGGCGGGAGGGAGGAGTGGCCGTCGCTCCTACGGCAGCAAGCGGCGTTCCTTCGCGACCGCTACGGCGCCGGCGCGGGTGTCGACGCCGAGTTTGGCGTAGATGCGGCCGAGGTGGGTCTTGACGGTGGCTTCGCTGATGAAGAGGGCGCGGGCGATCTCGCGGTTGCCGAGGCCGCGGCCGAGTTGGCCGAGGATGTCGCGCTCGCGGTCGGTGAGGCTCGGTCCGGCGGCGCCGCGCATCACGTCCATGACGCGGCTGGCGACGGGCGGGGAGAGGGCGGTGCGGCCCTGGGCGGCGGAGTGGATGGCGGCGAAGAGCTCCTCGGGCCGTTCGGCCTTGAGGAGGTAGCCGGTGGCGCCGGCCTCGATGGCGCGGGTGATGTCGGCGTCCGTGTCGTACGTGGTGAGGACGAGGACGTGGACGCCGGTGGGTGCGATCCTGCGGGTCGCCTCGACGCCGTCGATGCCCGCGCCGAGCTGGAGGTCCATGAGGACGACGTCCGGCTTGAGCTTGGCCGCCATGGCGACGGCCTCCTCGCCGCTGCCGGCCTCGCCGACGACCTCGATGTCGGGGGTGCTGCCGAGCAGGGCGAGCAGCCCGGCGCGGACGACGACGTGGTCGTCGCAGAGCAGGATGCGTACGGACATCAGGGCTCCAGGGTGAGGGGGATGGCGGCGGAGAGGACCGTGCCCTCGCCCGGGGCGGATTCGACGGTGAGGGTGCCGCCGAGTTGTCGGGCGCGGACGCGCATGGCGGGCAGGCCGTGGCCGCGGACGCCGCCGGGGGTGTCGGCGGGGTCGAAGCCGTGGCCGTCGTCGGCGATGTCGAGGACGACCTGGTCGTCGAGGTAGGTGAGGGTCAGGGCGGCGGATTCGGCGCCGGCGTGTTCGCGGATGTTGGCGAGGGCGCCCTGCGCGATCCGCAGCAGCGCCGACTGCACCCGCTCGGGCAGCGGTACCGCGGTCCCGTCGACGCGGAAGGCCGCCGACTCGCGGCTGGCGAGGCCGCGCAGCGCTTCTTCGAGGCCGCCGCCCTCGGCGAGGTCGGCGGGCGCCAGGTCGTGGACGAAGCGGCGCGCCTCGGCGAGGTTGCGTTCCGCGATGGACTCGGCCGTACGGACGTGGCGGCGGGCCGTGGCCTGGTCGGTGTCCCAGGTGCGGTCGGCGGCCTGGAGCAGCATCTGCTGGCTGGACAGGCCCTGGGCGAGGGTGTCGTGGATTTCCATCGACAGCCGCTGCCGTTCCGCGAGCGTGCCCTCGCGCCGCTCGATGGCGGCCAGTTCGCGGCGGGTGCGGATCAGGTCGGCGATGAGGGCCCGCTGTCGTGCCGCCTGCCGGTCGGAGTAGACGAACACGCCGGTCGCGATGGCGGCGACGGCCGGCGGGGCGACGATCAGGTTGGGGTCCCAGCCGCCGTGCGCGAGCTGCACCTGGGCGAAGACCACGAACGCGGTGAGCAGGCTGACCAGGCCGAGCGCGGCCCGCGCGGGGAGGGTGCGCAGCCCCGTGTAGAAGAGCGGCACCGCGCACCAGGCGAAGCTGGGCGCGAGGACGACGAGCACGATCCAGACGGCGACGACGGTGCACAGCCAGGCGATCCTGCGCGGGGCCGCCCGGGTGCCGACGACCGGGCCGAGGAGGTAGAGGGAGGCGAGCGCGCCGGACAGGGCGATGATCCACGGGCTGCGCTCCTCCCAGGGGTGGCGCAGCAGGAAGCGGGCCAGCGAGGCGCCGAGGAGGAGGAAGAAGGCGATGTGCATGACCCGCGCAAGCCATCGGGTGTCCGGGTCGTGGTCCTGCTCCGTCGGCCGTGTCACCGCGCCACCTCCTTGCCCCCTGACCTGGGGTTATCTGTCCATCCTGGCCCGCGGGGACCACAGCGGCATCAGCCGATCGGCTGACCCGGCCGTCCTCCAGTGTGCGCGAGGAGGGCAGCCGGTACGTGGACCGGCGGGCCCCGGTCCCGGCCACAGGATGGATTCCAGAGCGAACGAACGAACACCTTCCCCGCAGCGCCTCACCCTCACGGAGTCCGTCATGAAGAAGATCCTCTTCGGTGCCACCGCCGCCGCCGTCATCGCCGCCGGTACGTTCGGCGCCGTCTCCGCGAACGCCTCCGCCCCGGCCGCCGCCGCTCCGACCGCGATCACGGCCGACGCCGGCAACGACAACCTCCAGACGTCGACGCACCTGACGATCGAGGCCGCGACCAAGGCCGCCCAGGCCACCCTCGACGCCGCCGAGAAGGAGAACCAGCGCGTCTCCGTCGCCGTCGTCGACCGCAACGGCAACACCCTCGTCACCCTCCGCGGCGACGGCGCCGGCCCGCAGTCCTACGAGTCCGCCGAGAAGAAGGCGTACACCGCCGTCTCCTGGAACGCCCCCACCTCCGTCCTCGCGGGCCGCCTCGCCAACGCCCCGACCCTGAAGGACATCCCCGGCACCCTCTTCCTCGCCGGCGGCGCCCCCGTCACCGCCAAGGGCGCCCCCATCGCGGGCATCGGCGTCGCCGGCGCCCCCTCCGGCGACCTCGACGAGAAGTTCGCCCAGGCCGGCGTCGCCGCCCTCGCCAACTGAGACCGCGGGTGACCGAGCCGGTCGCCGGTGGACGACAGAGCCGCGGGTGACCGAGCCGGTCGCCGGTGAGCGACAGCGCCGCGGGCGACCGGTCCCTCGGTGATGCGGCCCCCAGCTGGTGGTGGCGCCCGCCCCCCCGCCGGGCGCCGCCGCCGTTCACGGGTGGCCACGGTCCGTTCCGTACGCGCCCGGTTCGAGTGGGTTGCTTAGGATCGGTACGTGACCCAGCGCCACCGGACCGGAGCCGCAGCCGCCCTCGTCGCCCTCGCCCTGTGCGCGGGCGGGTGTACGGCGGCCACCGGCGGTGTCCGCGGCACTCCCGGGGCCTCCGGGCTGCGCGATTCGTACTTCCCGAAGCTCGGCAACGGCGGTTACGACGCGGTGCACTACGCCCTGTCGCTGGCGTACGACCCCGGCACCGGGCGGCTCGACGCCACCGCCGCGATCACGGCCCGCGCCACCCAGGACCTCAGCGCCTTCAACCTCGACCTCGACGGGCTGACGGTGACCGGGGCGACCGTCGACGGCGCCCCCGCCGCATACAACCGCGCCGGGCACGAGCTGACGCTCCGGCCGCACGACGAGATCCCCGAGGGCACGGAGTTCCGGGCCATCGTCACGTACGCGGGCGTGCCCGAGGCGATCACCGACGCGGACGGCTCCGCGGAGGGCTGGCTGCGGACGCCCGGCGGGGCGGTCGCCGTGGGCGAACCGCAGGGCTCCATGACGTGGTTCCCCGGCAACCACCACCCCTCCGACAAAGCCGCGTACGACATCACGCTCACCGTCCCGGCCGGCCTCGACGCGTTCTCCAACGGGGTGAGGACGGAGCGCCGCACGGGCGCGGACGGCCGCGTCACCAGCGTGTGGCACTCGGCCGAGCCGATGGCGAGCTATCTGGCGACGGTCGCGATCGGCCGGTACGAGACGGGCGCGGCGACGGCCGATGCCGACGGGGACGGCGGTGGCACCGACACCGGTACCGGCTCCGCTTCCGCACCCGGCTCCGCGTCCGCTTCCGGCGACGGCCCCGGCGACCGCTCCGTGCCCGTGCTGACCGCCGTGGATCCCGCGGTCGCGGCGGGCAGTGCCGCGCTGCGGGACGAGATCCCCGTGATCCTCGGTCGGCAGGCGGAGCGTTTCGGCCCGTACCCCTTCTCCGCGGCCGGGGTGATCGTCGAGAAGGACGGGACGCTCGGCTACGCCCTGGAGACGCAGACGCGGCCCGTGTTCCCCGCCGCGTCGTTCGACCGGACGACGCTCGTGCACGAGATGGCCCACCAGTGGTTCGGGAACTCGGTCACGCCCGCGACCTGGCGGGACCTGTGGCTGAACGAGGGCTTCGCCACGTACGCCGAGTGGCTGTACACGGAGGAGTACGAGAACGTGCCCGCCCGGACGCACTTCGAGCGGGCCTTCGCACAGGACGCCAACTGGACGTTTCCGCCGGCCGCTCCGCCCGCCGCGGAGAACCTCTTCGACGCGCCCGTGTACCAGCGCGGCGCGATGGTCCTGCACAAGCTGCGCGAGACCGTCGGCGACGACGCCTTCGGCGAGATCCTGCGCGGCTGGCCCGCGAAGTACCGTCACGCCAACGCCACCACGGACGACTTCACTGCCTACGCGGAGAGCGTGTCCGGCAAGGACCTCGACGCGCTGTGGGACGTCTGGCTGTACGGCGACGGCCGACCGGCCAAGCCTTAGACCGGTAGGGCCTTTACGCCGACCGGGCCTTGCGTCTGCCAAGCCTTGCACCGGCTCGCTCCTAGATGAATGAGTCCGATGTTCGTGCTGGTCGCGACCATGGCGAAGGGCGCCCGTTGGTCAGTGTGTGAAGACAAACCTGGACGCCCTTCTGG
>NZ_JBIVPA010000022.1:0-123072 GCF_044754405.1 Streptomyces sp. NPDC093089 | reverse complement strand
AGGCCGGCCTCCGCGAAGTCCGTCCGCAGCGCGTCCAGGAGCGCGCGGTTCTGGTCGTTGATCGGGGAGACGCCGCCGAAGAGGAAGTAGTGCTGCCCCACTTCCCTGAGCCGTTCCTTCGGGATGCCGCGGCCGCGCGTCACGTTCTCCAGGAACGGGACCACGTCGTCCGGACCCTCGGGGCCACCGAAGGAGAACAGCAGCAGGGCGTCGTACGGGGCGGGATCGTGCTGATCGGACATGGTTCAACGACTCCGGTGAACTGGGCGTCAGGCTTTGGGTGATCTTCTCTGCGCGCCACGCTTCCGGATGCACCGCCACGAGACCCCATCGGGTGCTTCTCGCGCCTGCATCGGCGTGGCCTCCTTGTCTCAGGACACGATCACGGGTGGGGCGGGGTCGTCCGAGCGGCGCGTCCCGTCGGCTCCGGCATCGTGGAGCGCGGTCACCGCCGCGTAGTGCTCGGCCAGTGCGCGGGCCATGGCGGTGGACGAGTAGGTGGACCTGACGAGGCTTCGGGCGCGTGCGGCCATCACCGTCGCCTGTTCGTCGTCGACCGCGAGCAGACGGGTGAGTCCCTCTCCGAGCGTCCGCGAGGTGGAGGTGTCGATGAGCAGGCCGTTGCGGCCGTCGGCCACGTAGTGCGGCACGCCGCCCCGCACGGGACCCGCCACGAGCAGCCCGGCTTCCATGGCTTCGAGGAGGGCGAGGCCGAATTCCTCCTTGACGCTGGGGCACACGTATCGCGCGGTGACCCGCCTCGTGGGGTCGGCGAGGGCTCGTTCGAGCATGCGGACCTCCGCGTTGGGGAGGGCCGGAAGGAGCAGCAGACGCCGCCGCGCTTCGGGGGAAGCCCGCAGCGCCTCTTCGATGCGTGCGCGCATCATGCGTTCGACGGGATCGCGGGAGTGCGGGCTGCCCCCGACGAGCACCAGGACGGCATGCCGGTGGCACCCCGAAGCGATCCATGACCGGACCAGGAGGTCCTGCTGCTTCACCGGGTGGAGCCGGCCCACGCTGAGCAGCACCGAGGAGGCGGCACACCCGGTCGCCGGGTCCGGCTCGACGGCGGCGTCGATCGTCCGGAGGAGCACGCCACGCCGCCGGGCTCCGTGCGCGGGCGGCGAGTACGGCGGGATGCCCTCCGGCGGAGCGCTCGGAGCACCTCCGGCGTACCGGTCCACCAGCTGGGGGAAGTACCGCACGAGTTCCGTGGCTCCCCCGTCCCGTCCTGCGATTCCCACGACGCGGTCCGCCCGCTCCACCAGCCGGTCGGCGAGGAAGACGCGGTGCAGATCGTCACGGAGGGCGTGCGGGTCGGCGGCGGGAACGTCGTACCGCTCGGTCATCTGGCGATGGGGGTCCGGCGTGGCGGTGAACACCAGGCGTGTCCCGGCCCTGCGCGCGGCTTCGGCGAGGGCGAGCGAGCCGTCGTCGGCGTAGCGGACGTGCAGGACGTCGACCGGCCTGCGCAGCGAGGTGAGAAGGACGGTCGCCCACCACGCCATCGCCTCCCGGTGCGATCCCGTCTCCTCGGGGCGGATCTGGTGATCGCTGTCCACGGGGATCCTGAGAACCCAGTGCCTCCGACCCCGCCGGCGCAGGAGAAGCGGGTCGGCTTCCAACGCGGTGACGTCGGCCGTCACGACCGTCAGTACGCCGCCGACGTCCTCGGTCTCCGCGAGGGCGTCCCCGAGGGAACCGAGAAGGACGCCGAGTCCACCGCTCATCCCTTGGCCCGGGCGGTCGAGGTGTCCCATCAGCATGGACTGGGCGACGAAGAGGCCCGGCCGCAGGTCGGCCGTGTCCGGGCCGAGCGGGGGCCCCTCTCCCAGCGCGGTCAGGAGTGCCCTCTCGTACGCGTCCGCGGCGTCGTGGACGTCCGGTATCCCCGAGCGCTCGCCCATCGCGGCGAGGAGACGCCAGGCGGCGTGCCGCACCCGACGTACGGATGCGGGCGCCGGGTCCGGAGCCGAACCCGACGCCGGGGCGGTCCCCGACGCCGCCGCGACGAGCTCGGTCCGGGTGAGGGGCCGCAGACCGGCCGCGGCGGCGAGGTCCAGCATCTGCGGGACCGCCTCGGGTGCGCGACCGGCCCGGAGGGCGGTGCGCAGCGCGGTCTGCGACCTCATCGGCCCGTGGAGCCGGATCACGTCAGGCCAGGCGTCGAAGACCGCGGCCCGGGTGTGTCGACAGGCTTCGAGGAGCCGGGCGCACTCTTCCGGTGTGGGGACCTTCCCCAGCCGCAGCCGCCTCCTCAGCGCGGCCAGGGACAGGTCCTGGGGTGAGGCGAGCGTCGAGGGGCCGTGTGCCGGTCCGTCCCGGTGGTACTCGGCCCGTACGAGCTCCGCCAGGAGGTTCGGGGCGCTCGACCAGCCCGGAGAGCCTTCTACGGACCTTCCCCAGTGCCCGGCCCGCGCGGCCAGGAAGGGCTCGGGCAGGGTACGCGGGGAGCGCCGCGGTCGGTGTCCCGCGTGAGCCGTAACAGGGCGAGAGTGTTTCATCGCAGCTCCTCGTCGACAACGATCGGACCGGAGTTCTTCGCCACCGACCGGAGTCTCGGATGCATCGCCCGGGCGCGGCAGGGATGTTCGTGATCACGGAGGCCGGGCTGCGGGGTGGATCGCGGGATGATGCCGGACCGGATCACGGGGCGGGTCACAGGCCCGATGGCGACGCCGGTGCATCCGACGCCGCGTCGGGAGGCGAAAGCATCCCCATGGAGCCATCACCCCCCAGAGGTCGCGGTCCACGCGTGGTCGTGATCAGTCCTCCGTTCGTCTCGCACGCCCAGCCGCTCTCCGTGCTGGCCGGGGCTCTCGCCCGCACAGGCGCCGACGTCTTCTTCGCGTCCGGTCCGGACTTCGAGGGGTTCGCGCAACGCGCGGACGTGGCGTTCGTCCCCCTCACCGTCACGCGGAACGCGAACACCGGGGTGGCGCGGAGTACCCGTCAGGCGGTCGGGGAACGCGACCGCCTCGACGAGTTCCTCGATTCCACCCGGCGCGGAGCGGTCTCCGCACTCCTCACGCAATGCCGCCACCGCGGGCTGGACATGCTGCCGGACCCGGAGGGAACACTGGCGCGGATCCGCGCCCTCGACGCCCGTCTGGCACCGGACTGGTACCTGGTCGACCAGCTGAGCTATCCGGTCACCTTGGCCCTGCACTGCCTGGGGCTGCGCTATGCCAGTTTCTGCCCCGGCCATCCCACCTACGTACCCGCTTCCGAGGAGGGGCTCTTCGGTGTGCCCTACGCGTGGCCGGAGGCGGTCCGCCCCGCGGACGACGGTCTCGACGAACTACGCCAGGCGGCACGCGCCGTCGACGCGGCATTCACCCGGCGCTTCGCGGAGGTGGCGCGCCGCCATGCTCCGGCCGTCCGGCCTCCTGGGCGGGCCTTCGCCCTGGCCTCACCGCACGCGGTGCTGTTCAACTACCCGGACTTTCCGTGGTTGCCCGGGCGTCCGGAGAACGGCACGGCCTTCGTCCACGGAGGACACTGCGTGCCCGCCCACGAGTCCGGGCCGGGCAAGGAGTGGGAGGACGTGTTGCGACGGCTGAAGGAGACTCGGCGGCGTGTGGTGCTGATGGCCCTCGGTACGTTCCTCTCCGCCCGTGACGACGTGCTCGCGCTCCTGCTGCGGGGGCTACGGAGCCACGTCCCCGACGCGGCCGCGATCGTGGCCGCGGGCGACCGTGCGGCAGCCCTGTCGCACCTGGCGGGACCCGATGTCCACATCGACGAATCGGTCCCTCAGCGCTGGCTCCTGGGGAAGGTCGACGCGATCGTCCACCACGGCGGGAACAACTCCTTCACGGAGGCTCTGGCCTCCGGGACGCCGGCGCTCGTCCTGCCCTTCTCCAGCGATCAGTTCTCCATCGCCCACGACGCCGAGCGGGCCGGGATCGCCCGATGCGTCGACCCGTCGCGACTGGACGCCAGGACGGCGGGGTCGGCCCTTCGCCGCCTCCTCGACGAAACTCCCCCGGGTCTCCGACGGTGGTCTCACCGGGTCGGACAGCGCGGCCCTGACTGGATGGCGAGCAGGCTCATGGGCGTGATGTCGTACGACGACGGCGTCCGGACCAGCACATGAGGGAGGCGCCGGTGGCGAGGGACCGGGGGCCTTCCGCTCGTTCAAAGGAGACAGCCCCGGGTGGCGAACAGCCCGGGCGGGAAGGCACGCGCGGTGACCGCGCCGCCCACGAGGTTGACCCCCACGACGCGCCGCCAGAGGTCGGGGTCGGAGGACTCGAAGGGACCGCCTCCGCGACCCCGGCGTTGGCGATGACGACCTACGGCGGGACGAGCGTCCGGCTCGCCCCCGCGGCGGCCCCGTGCATCCCCGCTTCGTCAGTGACGTCGGCTTTCGTCAGCGGTCAGACTCCGGGGTCGGCGCCCCTGGGGAGTCCCTGCGGTGTGGTGCGGTCGGTCCGGGGCAGTACCGCTCCACCGGCGGCGCGGCGCTTCGCGAGCGATTCCGCGGCAGCCTGACGGGGGTGCCGACGGCGCCAGTAGGGGTTGTCGTGGGGCAGTTTGCTGGACACCCGTCCGTACATCCCGAAGGTCAGGATGAGCAGTCCCATGACGAAGCTGAACATCACGTTGGTCATGCCGAAGTCCAGGAAGTTCGCCGGCCTGTCGAGTACGAACAGGTGATAGAAGCCGCTGATCAGGAACGATCCGCCCACCACCACGTTCACGGTGGAGGCGACGTTTCCGCCCGCGAGGGCACCGGCCAGCAGGGCGAGCCCCACCACCACCGAGATGACGCTCAGGGCGGTGTTCGTGGTCATCCCCGCGATGCGGTCGCCGGAGGTGTCGAACGAGCTGAGCGCGTCCGCGAAACCCAGACAGCCGAACACGAGCAAGATGCACCCGCACAGCGCCGCGCCCACGCGGTACACGGTGGCGAGATGGTGATCCACGGGCAGTTCATCCTTCAATCGCACAGTCGCTCCCCGGGTCGTCCGCCGCTCGGCTCCGCCCGATCCCAGAGCCCGAAGCGGATGAACATCGCTAGAAGCCTCATTTACGAGACTTTCTCCATACTTCGGACAGGATCGGTTCTCGGATGCAGAGTCCTTCGATCGGTCGACCCCCGGCGGAGGTGATGCTCCTACACCCTCCGCATCTACCGCCCGGTCCAGCGCCATGCTGCGGGGGGGGAGAGATTCGGCCCACATCGGGTGGATGTCACGGCAGTTCGGCGACGAGACAGGCGAGTGATCGCAGGCCCCTCCTGGTGTGGCTCTTGACCGTACCGAGGGGCAGACCGAGGCATTGCGCGATTTCGGGCTGGGTGAGTCCCACGTAGTAGGCGAGGAAGAGGATCTCGCGGCGTTCGGGAGGCAGGCAGGCCATGTGACCAACGAGGCCCAGGCGGTCGACCGCACGCGCGCACGAGTCGGCACTCTCCGGCGCCGGCCCTCGGCTCAGACG
This sequence comes from Streptomyces sp. NPDC093089, assembly GCF_044754405.1. NCBI lineage: Bacteria > Bacillati > Actinomycetota > Actinomycetes > Kitasatosporales > Streptomycetaceae > Streptomyces > Streptomyces sp. NPDC093089. The sequence goes on along the minus strand of NZ_JBIVPA010000022.1, from coordinate 117,627 downwards.
GCGCAAGCCCTCATGACGGCGTACCAGCGCACCCGAAGCGTCGGCGGCCTTGTGCGCGGTGATGCCGTACAGCCACGGGCCCAGGCCGCCACGGAGCGGACAGTACCGGCCGGAGTGCGTCCACACCTCGGCGAAAACCTGCTGCGCGACGTCCTCGGCGTCATGGAGATCGATGCAACGGCGCCGGGCCCACCGCAGAACACGGGGGTACCAGTCGGTGTAGACGGACTCGAAGCTCTCGCGCACGATGTCGCCGTGGGGCGGTGCGGCGCCGTTCCCGTCCGGGCAGTGGACGCAAGGGGACAGGGGCGGTCTCTCGGACACCAGTCGTCTCCGGACACATCCGGGGAAAGGGACGGGGTCGCGATGCTGGCGGCCGTAACGGGTCCCTCGGGACGAGGCCGCAGCAGAGAGGTGCCCACGCGCCCAGCGGAACACAGGGGCCCACCGGTCGCCATCCCGCGCGGGCCGACCGGGCACCGTGTCCGCGGTGACGACCTGGCCGTCGAGCCGTCCCCATGGCGGCAATCGGGTGATAAACGGAATTAAGGCATCCGCGGGAGGCGATGGCCTCGTAGAGGTGTCAAGCGTCCGATTCCCCCACCGGAGGTTCTCTTGCACACCCTCATCGGCTTGATCGTCGTTGCGGTGCTGATCGCCGGCTTCGTCCTCGGAGCGCACCTCCACGCGACAGAGACGCCGCCGCCCCTCCCCCACGAACAACCACGCCGCCCGATCACCGACCGCATGCCGGGAGCCGCCTTCGAGTTCCGCCGCACCCTGCAAGTCCCCCGGAGCAACCAGAAGCAACGGCTCCGGCCGTACCAGCTACGGGCACGAACCGAGCAAGTGCCCCCCGGACACGACTGACGCCGACTCTCTCCGCGCCCACTGCACGGCGACAGGCCGTCCTTCCCCGTAGCACCGGCTCCGAAGACTGTTCAGAATCCGTAACGGGCGATACATTAACGGCCTGTAGTTCCGCATTCTGAAACATGAGAGACCGGACCGCGTGGCTCATCGGCTGTGCGCAGTCTTCGGTGAGCGCCCCCGTCCCTTGGAGCGCAGATGCACTCCGTTCACTCAGGTTCACCTCGGCTGCGGTCGGACTCGCCGCGATCGCGACAGCACTGATGGCGCATCAGCCTGCACACGCGGCGGCCGACAGGATCCGGCTCGGCAACACGGCCGACGTCACCCGTGCGTCGTGGAACGGCCCCGCCTTCACCATGAACGGCGCCGGCGGCATCGTCCCCGCCTCGATGACACGCGCCGTCGACGACATCAGGGGTGGTACGGGAACCCTCGACGTGGTCGTCCTGGCCGGCTCGTCGCCGACGTCGGGAAGCAAGACTCCCGAGTGCGACGCCGTCACCGGGCTGACCGGGGTCAACTCCTGCACGACGTGGACGCTCAGCGCGGTCAACGACGGCAGCATCCTGACCCGCTCCGTCAACGACGGAGCCGGCACCGACGAGTCCCTCTCCTTCACCAGAACCGGATCCGGCACGGGCACCTACTACCTCGACCTGGAGGCGTACAGCGGCTCCGGAACCGCCGCCTACCAACTGCACCGTGACCAAGAGCTGACCGGCTCCTCCCCGCCCCGTGGCCGCGGAAGACCGCGTCGCGACGGGGCGGCGTCGACGGAGCGGGCGTCACCGGGCCCGTCGTTCGACTTTGAAGGCGCTGTAGTCGGCCATCCCGGGCTGCGGACGCTCCGCCACCACGCCGGTGACGGCGGCGGTCACGGAACCGGGCTCCAGGACACCGAGTGCGGCGCGGAAGAACGCGGCCGGGGCCAGGTGGTTGACGGCCACGAGGACGCGCGCCGTTCAGCTCCACAGTCCTCTCCCCTGTGCCAGGTCCAGGCCGTGCCAGGTCCAGGCCGTGCCAGATCCGGACGTCACATCCGGCCGACGAGCACTTCGGCCCCCGGGCCGTCCGCGGATGCGACCCGCCGGGGCCGACAGGTCGGCGAGTAGCGCTCGCAGGCCTCCTGGGGCACGGGGATCACGGCGTCGTTCCCAGCCGGCGGCCGTGCGGCCCGGCTCCTCGTGCCGTCCGGGCCGTCCTCGGCGCCGTCCGTGCACCGGGACGGCCCAGTTGGCCGGCCCAGGAGTACTTGTCCGGGATTGCTGCATCCGCAGTGTCTGCCGCCGAGGAAATGCTAGGGAAGAGGGTGATCGCGATGAGTCAGGTTCAGCGACAGCCCCGGCTGACCGAATCGGTCTGGGATTACCCCAGACCGCCCTGTGTGGTTCCTGACGCGCGCCGGATCGTCGTGCGCCACGGCGGTGTCGTCCTCGCCGACTCCGGCCGGTGCCTACGCGTTCTGGAGACGAGTCACCCGCCGGTCTTCTACGTGCCCCCGGGGGACGTGCGCACGGACCTGCTGATCCGGTCGACCAGGGTCACGCGCTGCGAGTGGAAGGGCGTGGCTTCCTACTGGACCTTGGAGGTTCCCGGGATGACGGTCGAGGACGTGGCCTGGAGTTACGAGGAGCCCGAACCCGCGTATGCCGCGCTCGCCGGCCACGTGGCGTTCTATCCCGGGTGCGTCGACAGCTGCACCGTCGACGGGGAGCGGGTGCTGCCGCAGCCTGGCGACTTCTACGGAGGGTGGATCACCGGGGAGATAACCGGCCCCTTCAAAGGGCTCCCGGGCAGCGCCGGCTGGTGAGTCCGCGCGTGCGCAAGGCCTTCAGCTCTCCGAACCCGTGCGGGGAGCTCGACGAGAACAAGATCCGGACCTTGGGAGAACACCATGTCCACACCCCACATCCCCCCCGGCGAAACACCGCCCGCCGAAGGATCCACGGCAGAGGCGCACCAGGAACGCCCTGACGGCGGCTTGTGGGAACACCCCCGAGTCCTGCTCGCCGCCATCGTGCTGGGCGCCCTGCTGGTGGCGGCCTTCTTCATCGCCCGGATGGCCGGCTTGTGAGCCACGCCCTCCCGCCCGCAGCCGTGCATCCGCACGTCGCTCCGCACCCGAATCAGCGAGAAGACGACCACATCGAGGCGGGCCATGACGACGACATCGGAGAACGGCGGCGCGGCACCCCGGGGCGCGGGGCCCGACACCGGCCGCGGCGCGTCGGCGCACACGAGCGGCCACGCGAACCAGCCCGGCTCGGTCCTGGTGCCCCCGGAAGGCTGGCGCGTGGCTCCCGACGGAGGACGGGCGCACCCCCTGCCGTGCCGGCACCTCGATGGCGAGGATCCGTCCCCGGTACGGCTGGCCGTCACCGGCTGCGCCGAATGTCTGGCCGCAGGCCGCGACGACTGGGTACACCTCCGCGTCTGCCTGCGGTGCGGACACAACGGCTGCTGCGACAGCTCCCCCGGCGCCCACGCCTATCGGCACGCGTCCCGCACGGGGCATCCCCTCGCGGTCGCGGTCGAGGAATCCTGGGCGTGGTGCTACGCCGACGAGCTCTTCCTGATACCGGCGTCCCCCGCAACCACGACGAAGCTCGGAGGCGAGGGCAGCTGAGGCTACGCCCCTGACCGATGGACGGGCACGAGCACGTATGTCACGCACGAAGACCCGTACCGCGCCCCCCGGCCGGGTGTCACGGGCACCCGCGGCCTCGGTGGAGCAGCGTTGTCCCCTGTCCCGGGTCCCGGGTCCCGGGTCCCGGGTCCCGGGTCCCGGAACGCACTGACACAGGTGAGCGAGATGGATCAGGATGAATCACAAGGTTTCCCTCCACGTCTACCTCAGCTGTTCCGACGCGGCGGCTCTGGACTGGCTCGGCAGGGTCGGCTTTCAGGTCGTCGCACGGCAGGACGGCTCCGACGGCTCGGTGATCCACAGTGAACTTCGCTGCGGCGACGCCGTGGTCATGGTCGCCTCCAGTGACGCCGCGTACGAGATCCCCAGCCTGCACGGGGTCTCCACGGGTGCCGGTGCCTACCTCTGCGTGGAGGATCCCGACGCCTTCTACCGGCGTGCGGTCGAGGCGGGCGCCGCCACCGTGCGCGCGCCTCAGGAAACGACCTGGGGCGCGCGGCGCGCCCGCGTCCTCGATCCCGAAGGACGTGAATGGACCTTCGGGTCCTACGCGCCGGGCCGGACGCGGTGACCCGCTCCCCGGACCGGGGCGTGAGCGGCCCGGCCTCTCCGGCACATACTGGAGGTGTGCTCCTGCCATCGCGTGTCGTCCCGAGGCTGCGCGAGCGGGCCGGTGAGGCGTTGCTGCACCGGGTCGCGGGGCCTTCCGCGCACGAGAAGCGGGCCCGTATCCACGGCGCCTCCGGGCCTCGCTGGTTCGGCCCGGACCGTCCGGTGCGGGTGGTGCACTCCGATGCGTCGATGTACGTGGGCGGCCTGTCCGCGCTGCTGCTCCAGTCGCTCCACCCCGTGGCCATGGCCGCCGTCGCGGCCCACTCCGGATTCCAAGGGGACCCGTGGGGCCGGTTGCAGCGCACCAGCACGTTCCTCGCGGTGACCACGTTCGGTACGGCGGAGGACGCCGAGCGCGCGGTGCTGAGGGTGCGGCACGTGCACGAGAGTGTCGCCGGCACCACGCCGGACGGCGTGGCGTACCGCGCGTCCGATCCTCACCTGCTCGCCTGGGTGCACGCGGCCGAGGCCTACTGCTTCCTCAAGGCCCACCAACGCTACGGGGAGTGCCCGCTGGATCCCGCGGGAGAGGACGGCTACGTGGCCGACATGGCGCGTGTCGCCCGGCGGCTGGGTGTGGAGCGGCCGCCGGAATCACGGGCCGAGCTCATGACGTGCCTCGCCGGCTACCGCGCCGAGCTGCGGTCCACCCGGGAGTCCCGCGCGACAGCCCGCTACCTCCTGGCGAGTCCTGCGTTGCCCAAGATCGCACTGCTTCCCTATGCCTTTCTCGCCGCCGCGGCGGTCGAGCTGCTGCCGCCTTGGGCCAGGATCTCGCTCGAACCGCCCTTGACCACACGCCTCCTGCTGCCGACGGCTCGGGGAGGAGGCCGGACGCTCACCGCTGCCATCCGCTGGGCGACACCGGACCTGCCACGCGAGGAAGCCCGGCCCGCGTCGACCTCGCGGTGACCCGGGCTCGGTCGGCGTGCGCCTCGGGTGACGGCGGCACTCGTCAGGTGGTGTGCGCGGGCGGTGGCGCGTCGGCAGGGGTGGCGCGTGCCAGGGCGCTGGGCCACCAAGCGCGGGGACCGATGTCGATGACCAGCGCGGGTACCAGCAGGGAGCGGACGACCAGGGTGTCGAGGAGGACTCCGAAGGCGACGATGAACGCGATCTGAACCAGGAAGGCCAGCGGAATGACCGTCAACGCCGCGAAAGTGGCCGCGAGCACCACCCCGGCCGAGGTGATGACGCCGCCGGTCGTGGTGAGTCCGCGCAGGACTCCCTGCCGCGTGCCGTGGGTGAGCGATTCCTCGCGCACACGTGACATCAGGAAGATGTTGTAGTCGACGCCGAGGGCGACCAGGAAGACGAACCCGTACAAGGGAACGGACGCGTCGGTGCCGCTGAAACCGAGCAGGTTCTCGAACACGAGGGCCGATACGCCCAGCGTGGCGAAGAAGTTGAGGGCCACGGTGGCCACCAGCAGCAGGGGTACGAGCAACGAGCGCAGCAGCAGGGCCAGGATGAGGAGGATGATGCCGAGGACGACGGGCACGATGACGGCCCGGTCCCGCTCCGAGGTCCGCTGGGTGTCGTACTGCTGAGCCGTGTAGCCGCCGACGAGGGCGTCGGCACCGGAAACGGCGTGCACCCGGTCGCGCAGCCGCCGCACGGTCTCCTTGGCCGCGTCGCTGTCGGCGGCCGCCGCGAGTGTCGCGTCGATGCGGACGCGGCCGTCGACGACGAGCGGCGCGCCGGTCCCCGGGCGCCCCGCCTCGGTGACGGGTGCCGCGGACGCGACGCCTTCGGTGTCCACCGCCGCCCGCGTCACCTCCTCCGCCTGGGCGGCGTCGGCGATGATCACCGTGGGGTTCCCCGATCCCCCGGGGAAGTGACGCCCGAGGGTCTTCTGCGCGCTCACGGACGGAGCGTCGTTCACGAAGATCTCGTCGAGCGGCACGCCCTTGGAGGACAGGCCCGGCGCGAAGGCGGCGAGCACGAGGAGCACGAGGGCAGTGGAGACCCACACCCGCCGGGGCGAGCGGTCGATGTGTGCGGCGACGCGGCGCCACACACGATGACCTTCCGCCGTCGCGTCCGAGGGCTTGGGGGTGGCAGGCCAGTAGGCGGCGCGCCCCAGCAGCACGAGAACGGCGGGAAGGAACGTCAGTGTGCTCAGCACCGCGCAGACGATGCCGATGGCACCCACCGGGCCGAGCGCCCTGTTGTTCGTGAGATCACTGGCGAGGAGGGCGATCAGCCCGAGGGCCACGGTGGCCGCACTGGCGACGATGGCTCCGGCGGACCGGCGCACCGCCGATACGGCCGCTTCCGCGCGATCGCCGCGGGCAGCGAGTTCCTCGCGGTAGCGGGCGGCGAGCAGCAGGGCGTAGTCGGTCGCGGCGCCGATGACCAGGATCGAGAGGATGCCCTGGACCTGGCCGTCGACCCGCACGACGTCGCGGTCGGCCAGCGCGTAGACCACGGCGCACGCGAGACCGAGGGCGAAGACGGCGCTGATGATGATCACGAGGGGAAGCAGGACGCTGCGGTAGACCAGCAGCAGGATCAACAGGACGGCGCCCAGCGCCACGCCCAGGAGGATTCCGTCGATCCCGGCGAAGGCGTCGGAGAGATCCGCCCGGCCGGCGGCCGGTCCGGCGATCTCGACCCGCGCGTCGGGCACCGACCGAGCGGCCTGGCGGACGTCGTCGAGGACGACCGGTAGCTCCTCCCCCAGATCGGGGGCCAGGGGGACGACGGCCTGGAGTGCCTGGCCGTCCTCGGAGGGGAGCACCGGCGAGGGGGCGCCCTCGATCCCCGTACGGCCGGCCAGACCGGACATCGCGCGGGCGGCGGCCTCGCGCTGGGCAGCCGTCACCTGCCCGTCCTCTCCGGTCCACACGACGATCGCGGGTAGCGACTCCGACCGCTCGAACGCCCTACGGGCTTCGAGGACCTGGGTGGACTCGGCGCTGCGGGGCAGGAAGGCCGCCTGGTCGTTGGTGGCGACCTCGCCCAGCTTGCCGGCGTACGGGCCGAGCGTGCCGCCGATGCCCAGCCAGACCACCAGCAGCGCGAGCGGGATCACCCAGCGGGCCCAGCGCGATGAGCTTCTCATGTGAGCTTTTCACGACGCCTTTCGCATGGATCGAAAGCACATGTCCGAACAACGGGGATACGGAGGTAGGGGCCGAAAGCCGAAGGCCCGCGGAGGCCTCCGGCTGTGTTCGTGATCGCCTGTGGTGCCCGGCCTCCGTCACTTCGGCATGAGGACCGTGTCGACGATGTGGACGGTGGCGTTGGAGGTGGGCACGTCTCCGCAGACGATCTTCGCGGTGTCGTTGACCGTGTAGGCGTCGCCTGAACCCTGAGTCGTCAGCGTGCCGCCCTGCAGCGTCTTGAACGAGCCGTCGGCGAGGTCACTCTTGTCGACCGTCTCCCCCACCACGTGATAGGTCAGGATCTTGGTGAGGGCCGCCTTGTCCGCGAGGACCTTGTCCAGGTCCGCCTTCGGGATCTTGGCGAAGGCGTCGTTCGTCGGTGCGAAGACGGTGATGTCCTTGGCGTTGTTCAGCGTGTCGACCAGACCGGCGGCCTTGACGGCCGACACGAGCGTGGACAGCTCCGGGTTGTTCGACGCGGCGGTCGCGACCGGGTCGTCGGCCATGCCGTCGACACTGCCGGCGCCTTCCTGCGGGAGTGACGCGCAACCGGGACCGAAGGGGCCGTCCGTCCCCTGGGCCAGGGCTTGCGGGGCGAGGACACCGAGCGAAACCGGCAGAACGACGACTGCGGCGGCGGCAACGAGGCGGCGGGTGATGTGCGAAGTGTTCATGGTACTTCGTCCTCCTGGGCCCGGCCCCTGTGACGGGAACGGCCATGGGCGGAAATTGTCTTCACGAGCCATTCCACACCACACCCCCTGCCGGATGCGGCCGCGGCACAACGAAATGGAATACGTCCGGCGTCCGGTCCCACGAGGAGTGGTCTCCCCCGATCGGTTCGGCGGCCGCGCATGCGGGGGCATGGCTCGGATTCGCGTGCGTTCGGGTGAACCGGTCGGATGGCGCATCACAAGCACGGAACATGGATTGTCGGACCAGTACGGCAACAGCGCATCAGGTCTTCCCCCTCGGAGTTCATCCCTCGCCGCGACGTCCTCACCGTTGCCATGGGGTCTGCCCGCACCGAGCGAGCGACGCAGGCTGCGTGAGCAACGAGGTTTGTCGACCCGTCAGGTGGCCGCGGCGTTCGGTGTGACACCGGCTACGGTTCGCTCCTGGGAGGGTGGGCGCTCGACACCCCGGGGCGGCCGCAAGGAGGCGGACCGGCGGTTCCTTGCGGGGCTGGCCCAGCACGGCGCTCACAGCGGCGCTGGAGTGCCGGTTCGTTCCCAGGCCGGGTTCGGCGTCCGGCATGCGACACCACCCGTGCCGCGCATCCGCCGGCCGCCGCAAGGGCGGGTGCGCCTCCGCTCTCCGCGTCGCCTGCCCGTCCGGCCGGCGCCGGGGTACTGCGAGTGAAGAACGTCAGCCGCGACGGGGCCGATCCCGTGTCGGCCGGGCGGATCCGGCGCCTTCGGTTGCTGTGGGCCGCCGTCTGTGTGCGCCGCCGGACGTCGCCGGATCGTGGGCGGCGGGGGAAGGGCGTCCCGGGCGCGCAGGAGGCTGCGCAGACCGGGGCGCAGGCACACGACGCACGGGACGGTCAGGACTGCCTCGGCCACCGCTCGGGAGAGGGTCTGTGCCCGCCGGTCCTTCATTTGCCGGCCCCTGAGGATGATCCGGCGGGTCGTGGAGGTCGATGACCGTGACGTCGAGCGCGGTGACGGCCCAGACCGAGGAGTTCTCGGGCGGCACGGCCGAGGCCGTCGCGGACCGCGTCGGAAACGGCCTGCACGTCGCGTCCGTACGCAACGGAGATCTCGATGCGGACGGTGACGGGCCGCGGACAGGGGTACGGCCACCGGGCGGGGTGATGCGGCAACTGCCGGCGCGTACGTCGGCCACGCGCTCGGCGACCGTGCGCAAGGTGCGCGCGGCGACGGACTCGTAGATCCAACTGTCCTCGTCCGTCTCTCCGAGCGGCAGATTGCGGCCCGGGCGCAGCTCCAGGCGGACCACGTCCATCAGGAGAGGGCGCTCACCCGCTGCGAGCACGTGAACGGAGCCGGCAGGGAGGCGGGACGTACCGAGGTGACCGAACCCGCCGGAACGCGGGTGGCGTGATCGCGCACCCTCACCCGCAAGGAAACCGCTGACAGGAAGGCAGGGCATGGACAAGGCTGCTCTCGGGCTGATGTGCGGAATGGCCCTGGGCTTCGCCGGCTGGTTCGGAGGCTTCGGTGCCTTCCTCCTGATCTCCGCTCTTGGCGGAGTCGGCTACGCGACCGGCAGGTTCCTGGAGCAAGGCGGGGACCCACGCGACCTCCTGAGCACCGACCGCACCCGCCGATGAGCGGCTCCCGGAGAGGCGTGCCGACCGTCGCCGGTCGGGCCGCGGCCAAGATCGCCCGTCAGGCAGCCGCCGAGGCGACCACCCGGCTCGGCGGCCGGGTGCTCGGCGGCACCACGTCTCGCACCGGGCGCTGCGACGCGGTGATGATCGAGGTGGGTCTGCCGATCTCGGCACTCGCCGATCCGGGCCGGACGGTTCCTCTTCAGGCCGATCTCACCCACCGCACACGGCATGTGACCGGCCTGGACACCGTGGCGACACGCATCCGGATCCGCGAGCTCACCGCCGCTCCCCCGGGCTCTCGGTTGCCTGCGACGGAACCCTCGCGGATCACGGCACGCAGGATCTGGTCCCGTCGGCGTCTCGCCACCACCTGGTTGGCCGTTGCCGTGACCGCCTTGTGCGCGGTGCTGCTGTGGGCGGCTCTCGCGCGGCACGTCCCTTGGCCCGGCCGGTCCTTCCTGGTGGCACGTGGCGAACTCGCTGTGCGATGCCGCCGGCCGACCCGTCGTACACCGCGGCGCGCTCATGGCTGTCGCCCTGCTGGGAGGATGGCTGCTCCTGCTCGCAGCCACCGCGGCGCGCTGCCACTCGGCTGCGCACCGCCCGCCCGGGCCCGCATGACACGCAGGAGTGCGGCCCGGCTGCTGCGCGGTGCACTCGGCGGTATCGCAGGACTTCGGGTGCGCAGCATCCGCATCTCGCCGTGCGACAGGAAGGACGCTGATGCGTCACTCTTCGGCCCTGGTCGACCGGATGGTGCTCGCGCTCGCCGGGCTCAGCCTCCTGGCCCTCTCGGGGATCGCAGGCTCAACGGCGAGGACCGCCTCTTCGGGGCCGGCCTCAGGCACCTGGAAGCGGCGAGTCCCGACTCCGCGGCCCCTGGAAGCGCCCTGGGAGTGCTTGCCTGACTCGGTCTGCCGGCCGCGCAGGTGCCGAGGCGAGTGCTCGGCACCTGCGCCCTCCAGCGCTTGAATACACCCTCGACGGTCGGGCCGTCCGCCGAGTGGTCCAGGCCCCTGCTCGGCCGTCCCGCGAATCACGCGCGCCCGATGCCGTCTGACGCGCCGTGGAAGCGGTCTCTCCCTCTTCCTCTCCCTCGTCCTCTCGTACGAAGGAAGTCCGGAGGACGCACTCTCCGAGGTTTCCCACGGGGTCCTTCCCCAGGTCTCCGCCGTGCTGGCGCCCCTCCGGCTGTGCACCTGCATTCACCTGACGGTCCACCGCACCCGATCGCGCAGAGCAGCCTGGGGCAGTGAGCATCCGGGGACGGGGGTCTCCCGGTTGTGGTGCGAGGTCGCCCGGTCTTCCGGAACGGCCGTGCCACTCGGACCACGGATGCAGGTGGATGGCGCCCGTCCCCACACGCAGGATGCGACGCCGCATGCGGGTGCCGGTGACAAGGCCGAGAACCGTCCGCCCTTTTCGTGTACGCGTCGAAGAACGAGCCCGGTGGCAAACGCCGTTGCTGCCGTACGTATGCACAAGAAGGGGTCCGACCTCGTTGTTTGTGTGGACCAATACGGGATTCGATCAGGCATCGGAGTTCGGCCAGGATCAGGGGGCGGGGCCGAAGAGTCCGCTTTTGCTTTCCCGGCGCATAGCCGGCAGGCCCGCAGGAGCGTGAGGCAGGCATGGCGGCCACGGCCGAGGTCATGTGGCGGTGCCGGCCTGGGATACCACCGGACCCGGTGGTATCCCAGGCCGCGCTCGCCTTGGCGGACGGGAAGCGTTCTTTGCGTGCCCACCGCCGTCGGCGACACGAATGAGCTGGTCAAGTGTGGTGTCAGCGGGGCAGTCGGCGACGCATGAGCACCCAGAGATCATTTCGCTACGGGGTGCAGGACGGCAGGCCGCCGCCCTTCCGGCGACGCGGAGGATCCACGGCTTGCGCATTGCCCCGCACGGCCTTGCACTGCCTTCCCCGACCCGTCCGCCCCTCACTCCAGCCCGGTCCGCCGGGCTTTCCGGGCGTAGCGGATCGGCGCGACGCGCCGCGTGGTGGCGTTGGCGAGATCGCGACCTCGACAGTTTGATGTCGTTGCAACAATGAGGCGCCCCTGACAAGATCCCAGTCGCTCGGATTCCGAGAGTCGCAATCCATCAGGACCTGAATTCGGATGGCGAAATTCCATTTCAGGATTCCCGCCAATGAAGGAGTTGAGGAGCAGTTGATGCCCTTACGTTCCACCCTCGGTGCCGCCCTGGCCGCCGGCGCTGTGGTCGCAGGCCTTGCCGTCAGCCCCGCACAGGCGGCCCACGACGACGCCCGGGAGCAGGCCGGCCGCAGCACGCCTGCGAGCCGCACCTACAACCCGAACGCGCCTCTGGGCAGCGCGGACAACCCGTTGATCATCGGCGGACAAGACCAGGCGCTGCTCAGTTCGAAGCAGGTCAAGGGACTGCTGGAGAGCAAGAGAAATCGTTCGGCGCAGGCGGCGAACGGCAACACCGCCCAGCTTGCCTCCGGCTGCGTCATCGGAGCGTACTGGTCGAACTGTAACTCCGTCCCGAACTTCGGCACGATCAACATCGCGACGTCGCTCGGGTCCGACCACCACGAATACATCACCCAGCAGGGATGGCTCTACGATTCGTCGCAGACCTACAAAACCTACATGGACCGCTCATCAAACGGCGGGGCCTCGTGGCAAGGCCAGCTGGGTCTTGTGGTCAACAACAGAGGATGGGGTGACTCGATATACGACGGCCCTCCTTACGTCTCCCGCGGATGCCTGTACAGCTACACCACGAACCTCGTCTGGTGCACCGGCTGGCACTGAGCCTCTTTCATCCTGCACTGGAGGGTGAAATGGCCTGGCGGGCGGGGGTGTGACAGGGCAGGGCCCCTCGTCGTCGGCGTGGTGATCTCACTCATCACACCGGCGACCGAAGGGGCCCTGGTGGTTCCGTATCCTGCCATGCTCGACGTCCCGCACGAGCTGGTTGAGCATGTCGCCTGGCTGCTGTACGAGCACCGCCGGGCCCGCAGCACGCGCTGGCGCAGGCTCGGCTGCTTCCAGCAGGCGCTTCTCACGCTGGTGCACCTGCGGAAGAATGAGACGTTCTCACAGCTCGGAGCCGGTTTCGGTATATCGCAGGCCACCGCCTGGCGGTACGTCGACGAGACCCTGGACGTCCTGGCCGGCTGGGCACCCGGCCTTCATGAAGCCCTCACCGGCCTCGGTGAAGGCGACCACGTCATCGTCGACGGCACCCTGATCCCCATCGACCGGATCGGTGCGGACGAGCCGTACTACTCGATGAAACACCGCAAGTACGGCATGAACGTGCAGGTCATCGCCCGGCCCGACGGCACGCCGCTGTGGTTCTCGCGCGCGACACCGGGCCGCACCCATGATCTGACCGCGGCCCGCGCTCACGGCATCGTCCAGGCCTGCCCGACCCGGCAGATCCTCGTCCTGGCCGACCGCGCCTACCAGGGAGCCGGCGCCACGTTCCGCACTCCGTACTCCCACCACCGCGAACAGCCCGAGCATTACCAGCAGTTCAACCGAGACCACGCCCGCCTGCGAGCGCCGGGAGAACGGGCCTTCGCCCAGTTGAAGTCCTGGCGCCTGCTCCGGCGAGCGCCATGCTCCACCCGCCGCATCAGCACCATCGTCCAGGCCGTCCACACAATCCTGACCTGCAGCTATTCAGGATGAAAGAGGCTCAGTAAGGGCTGTCTTACAATGACCGCTCATAGCTCCGGGAACGGTGGGGTGTCGTCCATCACCTGCAGCAACTTCCGCGCAGGCATCGCCTCCTCCGGACGCACGGAGGAAGCGACACCCTCGATGACTGACCGGCCTGTATACACGGCAGCCCTTGCAGCTGCCTCCCAGCCGATCTGCTGCTGATAGCTCGCATCGTGCTTGCGATCCTGGGTCGACGCAGCAGCGGAGTGCCACTGGTCGGTCCGGTAGATACTTCCCAGCAGGTCCAACAACTCGGCCTTGCAGGACACTCGCGGGGACCCGGCCAGTTCGAGAAGGAACGGGACCGTGGGAGCTGTCACCTCACCGACGACGAACCCCAGCGCACAGACAGCGTCACCCAGGTCATCGATGGCGATGCGGGCCGTGTCCCCATCGCCGTAGGCGATCCGGGACAGCAGAGGGGGGATACCGCTGGCCGCGGCGCCCGTCGCGTCGCACAGTTCTCCCCAGCGGACCCCGGAGACGCCCCTCAACAGACTTCCCACATCCTGCTCCTCACTAGATCGTCGTGCCGGCCCCGGCAGCATCTTGAGCATGGTGCAGCTATGGGTACAGCCCTGGCCAGGCGGCCTGTGACGGAGCAGTGCTACAGGGCCCCTGCCTGGCGTCATGATCTTGCTGTGACTGGAGTGGTCACGGCGTCGGCTCCGTCCTGGACAGCCCCGTTCACTGGGCTGAGCCCACGCTGTCTCGACAAGCTGGTGACCGCGCTACGCAGTGAGGGAGCCGATGAGGTGCAGCGGGATCGGCCGTGGGGGCTGCCGCTAGAGGACCGAGTGCTGCTGGTCACGACGTACTGGCGGACTAACTTGACGCTGCGCCGGCTCGCCCCGCTGTTCGGGACATCGAAGTCCGCTGCTGACCGCGTCATCAGACACCTCGGCCCCTTGCTTGCGCTCCGGCCGCGCAAGCGGTTCCGCAAGAACACTGTGCTGATCGTGGACGGAACCCTCATCCCCATACGCGACCACACGGTAGCCGAGCAGTCGGAGAACTACCGCTACTCGATGAGCTTTCTCAGCGTGGACGCTCCAGGGTGAGGGAGTAATCGTCAAGACCTGTGGATCCGTTGATCTCAGTTTCGTTGTGATGGGTTGATCGCGACGAGTTCGACCTCGAAGCCATCGTCGTTGGGTGTGGCTCCTTTGGAGGGGTGGGCCGAGTTGGGCGTTTGCCGAGTCAGCCCCATACGGTGCAGCTGCCCGTACTGGTGAGGCGGTCCCTCCGATGAAGCCGCACACTCCTGCGGACTCCGGGCCCGGCGGCTACGCGAGGACCCGTTCCAGCACCATGTGCTCGACATCGCCGTGCGTTCGCACACCGTGGCCGAAGGCGACGAGGTGGGAAGCGATCCGTACCGATGCCACGATGGCGCAGCGGACTTCCACCTCGTCTTCGTCGTGACAGAACTCCCGGAACAGCTCACGCAAGTAATTCATCTGCCGGCTATCGACGCGCCGCAAACGATGCGCGACAGCTGGGTCGCGCCGCGACCAGTCTCGGATCGCCAGCTCTGTGCTCACATCAGTGGTCACCCCCTTCCGGCTTCCCGCGATGCGGAACAGATTGCGCAGCCGGTCTCGTCCGTCACCGCCCCCGGCGTCGACGCTGTTGATGATGTCGTCGGCGACAGCGCGCTCCCACGTGTCGAGCATCTCCTCCAGGAGTGCGTCACGGTCGGCGAAGTAGCCGTAGAACCCGCCCTTGGTGACACCGAGCGACCTTGCCAGGGCCTCGATCCGCACCGCATCCGGCCCTCCGGCCGCAAGCGCGCGCAACCCTGAGTGGATCCAAGCCGTCCGTGGCGTCGTGGCGCTTGCCACAAAAAACCTCCAACGCATTCCTATACGGCATCGTATAGAAGTGGATAAGATCCTTCTATACGATGCCGTATAGAAGGAGGATCCCTCATTATGCCCCGACTTCCTGACGCAGTCCACGCCGACCGCCCGTGGCGAATCCACGAAATCACCCGCGGCTTCACGCTTGAGGACGTGTGGGCGGTCCGCATCCCTGACGCCGGGCCGGACGACCTCCCCACGATGCTCGCGGCGATGCAGACCGCCGCCGGACGCACGAAGGAACCCTTGCCAACCCGGTTCCTGTTCGCGGTGCGCTGGAAGCTCGGTGGTCTCTTCGGCTGGGACACGCCCGCGTCGGGCACCGGGGCGCACGGCACGTTGCTGCGCGACCACCTGCCCAGTGACCTCGGCGAGGCCACTGGCGGCTCGGACGCCGGGCTCGCGCCGCTCACCTCGGTCTACGAGCTCGACAACGAATGCGTCCTCGAACTGGCCACCAGGACCGTCCACGCGGTGCTGCACCTTGGGTGGGTGCCGACGGCAAGCGGCGGACACGAACTCCGCATGGCGGTCCTCGTGAAACCCACCAGCCTGCTCGGACGGCTGTACATGGCGGCCATCACGCCGTTCCGCCGCCTGATCGTCTTCCCGGCGTTCTTGCGGCAGTGGGAACGCGCGTGGCGGGACCACGGCCACCCAGGACCCCAAAGCGCCGACGCAGCCGACGTTGACAGTGTCGTGGGGGCGCACAACATTCCCGAGTCCATCCGCGCTCTCAGCTCGCTGTCCCACATCGACTACGCCGACGCATTCACCCTCCAGACAGGCGAGGACGCCAGCATCACACCGGAGCAGTGGGCCCGTGCGATGTTCGGCGACGTCGCCACCGCCGCGGAGCAGCTGATCTGGCGAGGGCTCCTCGGGCTCCGGCTCAGCCGGGGGCGGTCGCACGAGACCGTGGCCGGATGGCAGATCGCCGAACGCGGCGAGGACTGGATCCGGCTCGAGTCCGCTTCCTGGTTCCTGACCGGCAACCTCCTCGTGCAGGCAACCCAGGGACGGGTCACACTGGGCACCTTCCTGCGCTACGACCGGCGTCTGGGCCGCGCTGTGTGGCCCCCTCTGTCCGCCATCCACCGCCGACTGACACCCGGACTGCTCCGCGACGCGGTGGCAGTCGTTCGGGCGGCCTGATGCGGAAACGGATCCCCGCGAAGAGCCGCCGACCGCCTGAGCGACGCGGTTGAGCGCTGCTCCGTCAACGCCTGAGCTGACGCGGTGAACTCGCCCAGGTGCAAGGATGTCGACTCCAGCATCACGGGCATCTTCAGCGTTGCCTCGTGGGCAGCCGCACAGTACGAGGCCGGCGTGGAAAACCTCCGACTCCACCCGTCCCTCCAACGGAGCCACTCCCATCGTCGTTCTCCAGGTAGGCGGCATAGTGCTGCGCGCCGCCGGCGTGCGGGCGACCGCGGTGTCGTCTTCGACGTGAAGGCCAGGTGGTTCAGCCCTGGCCGGCAGCGGTCGTGCCGGTCGGCGGTGAGGGCCGGGGACTGCTCAAGGACCAGGTAGGTCGGCCCGAGCCGCCAGCTGCATCCGTTGTTCCAGCTCTGGAAACGGGTGCGGCCCAGTGCCTCCAGCAGCCAGCCGAGAGAGGCGACCGCGCGGTCGAGGTCCGCCACCCACAGCTCGACGTGATGCAGCGTTCCGCTGATCGGCCGGTTCACGCCGCCACCTCCTCGGGGCGTTCGACGAGGTGGCCACGTCCGAAGCAGGCTCCGGCCCGGACCAGGGCGACGAGGTGGGGTGCGTTCACGGCCCGCCAGCGTTCCTGAGCGGACTCGATGAGCTTGAAGACCATGGCGAGGGCGGCGGCCCGGCTGCCGGCCCTTTTGGTGACCTTGGTTCGTAGCCGGACGGTGGCGAAGGTCGACTCGATCGGGTTCGTGGTCCGCAGGTGGATCCAGTCCTCGGCGGGGAAGTCGAAGAACGCCAGCAGTTCCTCCTCGTCGTCCGTGAGCCGCTTGACGACCTTGGGGTACTTCGCCCCGTACTGCCTGGCGAACGCCGCGATGGCCTTGGCCGCGTGCTCCTTGTCCTCGGCGTTGCAGATCTCCTGGATCGCGCGCTTGGCCGCGGGCTGGGCCGCCTTCGGCAGCGCGTCGAGCACGTTCGCGGTCTTGTGCACCCAGCACCGCTGATGGCGGGTGGCGGGGAACACCTCGTTCAGCGCGTTCCAGAAGCCGAGCGCGCCGTCGCCGACGGCGAGGACGGGGGCGGGCATGCCCCGGCGGGCGCAGTCCCGCATCAGTCCCGCCCATGCCTCGGAGGATTCGCGGTAGCCGTCGGTCATCGCGATCAGTTCCTTGGTGCCGTCCGCCTGCACGCCGACCATGACCAGGACGGCGGCCTTCGCCTCCTCCAGACGTATGCGCAGGTGAACGCCATCGGCCCAGACGTAGACGTAGTCCGTGGCGGACAGGTCGCGGTCCATGAACGCCTTGTGGTCGGCCTGCCACTGCGTGGTCAGCCGTGTGATCGTCCCCGGGGAGAGGCCGGCGGAGGAGCCGAGGAACTGCTCCAGCGCGGGCATGAAGTGACCGGAGGACAGGCCGTGCAGGTAGAGCAGGGGCAGCACCTCGCTGATCTTCGGGGACTTGCGGCACCAGGGCGGCAGGATCGCTGATGAGAACCGTTTGCGTTCGCCGGTCGTCTCGTCGATGCGCTTGTCGTTGACGCGCGGAGCCTTCACTTCGATCGCCCCGGCCGATGTCGTCACCTTCCGCGGCTGATGGAAGCCGTTGCGGACGACCAGACGGCGACCGGACGCGTCCCGCTGATCGGCCAACTCGGCTATGTAGGTGTTGACTTCCGCTTCCAGGGCGGCGGCCAGCATCCGCCTCGCGCCCTCGCGGACGATCTCGTCAATCAGGGAGCCGTGTGGCGTCGTTCCGTCTTCGTTGACTACCGTGAGCACGGACGCGCCTTCCCGACCGACGCAGCGAACGTCGGCCTACTCGATGACCATCACAGGATCATTCGGGAAGGTATGCCCTTCGCGTGCCAACCCGATTCCGATCCACAGGTCTTGAGCATTGCTCAGGGTGGAGGATGGCTGCGGCGATGACGGTCATGCGGTTGGGGCTGCAGCGGGCTCTGCGGAAGATTCGCCAGGACTTGAGTCACGCGATGCTTCGTTCGACCGGTGCTCGTGCCCCTGAAAGGGCCCGGTTGATCGTCCGCCGGGTCGCGGTGAGGTCCCGGTTCGGAAGCCGTCTGATCGGCGTGGTGGTCACCCAGGAGCCGGCCCCGATGTAGGCGCGGTCGGCCAGGATCGGGACGCCCTGGCGTTCGCAGATCCGAATGATGCGGTGGGCGCGAGCCGCGGTCAGGTCATGGGTGCGGCCGGGCAGCGCGGGCGAGATCCACAGCAGCTTGCCGGTGGGATCGGTCACGACCTGCACGTTCACACCATGGCGGCGGTGCTTCTGCGAGAAGTCGGCCCGGCTGTCGCCGACCCGGTCGCACTCGGCGAGTGTTCCGTCGAGCAGGACGTGAGCGTGATCCGTCTCGCGCAGGACCCGCAGCAGATTCGATACAGGCCCTAACAACCACACCGCACCCGGTACTGCGATCGAAATGATGGGTCATCAGAGATGGTTCACGGTGGCCGCGCTGTCCGACCAGAGCCAGTTCACTGGTGAGTACTGCTTCTTCAGCACGGCGCGCTCGCGACCGTAGCCCTTCAGCGTGGTCTCCACCGCCGCCGCCAGGTCGTCCAGGTCCTGCGGCACTGGCACCCGCAGCAGCAGGCGCTGCTTGCGGTGTGCGAGGAGCAGTTCACCTGCGGGGGTGCACTCCAGCAGGGCGAAGTGGACGAGGGGTTTGAAGGGCTTCTCCGCAGTGGACATCCGGGCGCGCAACACCCCGTCGGCGCTCCACGCGTACAGGCCGTAGCGGTTGAGATGGAAGGCACGGGCACGGTACGGGTCGGCGACGACGGTGAAGTCGAAGCCGGTGAACGGGCTGTCCTCGCGCAGGTGCAAGCCTCCCAGCCGGCCCTGCAACACCCCGCGGTCGTCGACGAGGGCGAAGCTGAACTCCTGCCCACGGTTGGTCGAACGGTAGGTCTTCCCAAACACCGGGACGACGAACAGGACGTCACCGAGTGCTGCCGGGCGGGTCATCGTCGAGTCGAGGTAACCGTAGAGGCTGCCGCTGGTCCCGGTCAGTTCCGACAGGGCCTCGGTCAACGAGGGCGAGGGGCGGTTGCCGCGTCCCACCGGCTCGTCGCCGTATCGCACGTGTGCGTACGAGTCGGTGTCGCTCTGGTGATCGGTGCGTGCGTCCAGGGTCGCTATGGCGCGCAGCACGGGCTTCCGGCCCGGGCCGAGGGTGATGCCGGGTTCGGAGACGGCGACGATGTTGGCGTGGGCGCCGGCCCAGTTGCTGAGCCCGTACTCGGAGGTCATGCACAGCAGCCGGCCCGAGGGGGTGACGGCGATTGACGCGGCGAACGGATCCTCCGCGGGATCCTGCCGGTTCTCCCAGCCCCAGGACATCGGCCAGGAGGCGAGGACCTCGTCCAGGTCCGGGGACAGGAGGTGGGTGCTGCCGGGCTTGGAACTGACGGCGACCGCGCCGTCCGGGAGGACGGCCAGGGTCGTCCCCTCGCGCTCAGGTACGGCCGACGGGCCGCAGCCCGGAACCGCCTGTCCGAACACGGCGGTGGCGGTGGGTTTTCCGTCCGAGCCGTAGCGGGTGATCAGCTGGTAGCCGAAATCCTGCTCGGCGGGGTCGGCCGAGCCGACTGCATGCCCGCAGGCCGGTCAGCACGTAGGTGTCGCCAGCCGCCGTCGCCACCGCGTGATCGACCCTGAATCCCCATCCGCCGGCTTCGGGGTCGAGATGGTGGACGTCCAGCAGGGACGAGGGCACGGTGATCGGCAGCAGTGTCATACCGGCATCCTCTCCCCTGCCACTGACATCACACTCAGTCAGCCCTCCACGGAAAGCGAGCCAGAACCACAACCCGTCAAATAAAGCCAGCTGGTGGAACGGCGCCTGGACCCCCTACACCACGGACCTCGACAGCGACGGCGCGGCAGAATCGGTAGGCTTGACAGACAAGGGCAAACTCTACGACTGGCTCTCCACAGGCCGCACCCTGGTCGGCACGGGCTGGAGCCCCTTGGACCTGATCCTCTGATCTGAGTCCTTGCCGAAAGGCTGACTGACGACGGCCCGGAGCGCTTGGCGCTCCGGGCCGTCGGGACCTTCAGCACCCCGTCAGCCGGGCAAGGTTCGCGACGGATTCTGTGATGGTCCCGGTGGTGTTGGTGTCGCCGTCGGAGAGTCCCTCTGGTCAGGGGCGGAAGCGCGTCCTCATGTCCTGATCACCGACGACGGGAGGAAGGCGATGGCAGCGGCGGCGGGTGTGCAAGCCTTCCCGTCCCAGATGCCGACGGAGAAGACTTTGATGACCAGCGACGACGCCCTCGATCAGTTCAGACACATCGCGCGTGAGAGGGCATTTGGCAGGCATGTCGGGTCGGACAGGCTCATTCAGGCAGGTCTGGACGCGCTGATAGCGGGGATCGAGGGCCCGTCCCCGGCCATGCTGGCTGGACTCCTCCGGAGCGAAGAGCCCGAAGCGCCGGAGCTCTTCGACCAAGTATTGGAGGAGCTGGGACTGCTCTTCCGCCCGCCCGCGGACCCCCGGGCCGCAAAGTGGGCGATGGCCTGCTGGATCGCCGGTCAGATCGCCGACGGATCCCTGGATCCCGCCGCAGGCACCCACCTCATCTGGGCAGACATCGCCTATGACCTCGGCTACCCCGAAGAGTTGAAACCCCTTGTGCACTGCGCGCACAACCTCGACGGCTGGGAGGAGAGCTGGGGAGTCTCCGTCGAGGAACTCAACGGAGAAGCGGTCGAGGCAGCGAAGCAGTTCCTCAGCAAGAGGCCTGCAGCCGAGGCAGGAGACTAAACCGGGGTTCGTTCTCGACATCGGGAACGGTCAACCGCGAGGTGATCCGCTCACTCAACGTGGCCGCACCACAGAACCTGAGCCAGAACCACTTCACGTGAACGAAGCCACCCCGGCTGTCTGCCGCGTGGTCGGTTGTGGGGGCGTGCGCTGCGCCCGGTCCGGTTCAGATCCAGCGGTAGTTGGAGTCGTCGAGTCCCGGTAGGAGAGCGGCGCCGGCCTCGAGGTCGGCGGCTGGGGCGGCGAGGCCTGCGACGGGTACGGGCGGGAAGAGGGCCATGCCTTCGGTGTCCTGCCATCGAATCCAGATCAGTTCGCCGGCGCCGGCGGTGTCGTCGTGTTCCGTCGGGCTGAGGTTCTCTCGGACATGGTCGCTGATGCTCAGGCGGAAGACCATGTGGAGTTTGCGGGGCGGGGTGTTTCCCGGGCGGCTGACCATGGCGTCGATCAGCCATGTGAAGCGGGGAGCGGTGTCGGCCTGCTCGATGTCGAGGTCGAGTTCTTCCTTGAGCTCCCGGGCGAGGGCGGTCGGGATCGGTTCGCCTGGATCGACGTTGCCGCCGGGCACGGTGTACTGCTCGGTGCCGTTTTTGACTCGTTTGATGAGGGCGATCTCGTCGCCGTTGCTGATGAGTGCGGCGACACGGATCTTGATGCGGTGGAACGGTGTCTCGTCGTTCACTAGGTGGCATGCCCTTCGTCGGTAGAGGTGTTGGTTGCGGGGTGGGTGCGGCAGTTGCCCATCCCGGGCCGGCGTGCCTGCCAGTCGGTGATGTCGCCCCAGGTGCGCATGGCGTCGGGGCCTACGAGCGGGAAGGGGAAAGGGAACGTCCCCGCGGGTGCGGGGAGCAGGCGTCGGGTCGAGTACTCGGTATGTACGCGGGTCCCGGGCGGTGTGGTGCTCTCTGTCCGAGGGAGGCGGCACCGGCCTTGTAGTCGGCGGCCGTCGCGAAGACCTCGATCGCGCAGCAGAGTCCTGGCAGAGGGGCGCCTCGAGGGCGTCGCTGATGGTCACTGGCGTCCGGGGTGGGGACTGCGCCCCAGCGGCGAGGTACCACTCTCAAGCATAGGCATGCTCAACAGCCTTTAGCGGGAACGGTGTCCGGCCGTGTCAGTATGCCTCTATGGAAGTCGACAGCTTGGGCAACGCTGCCCCCTCAGGCCGAACGAAGTAGGGAGGGCCTGTTCTGCGGGAGTACACCGCCTGCAGGTGAAAAGCATGAAGGTGTACGCGGCACAGCTCACGCCCGCCTGGCATGGACCGGTGGGATGTGATCGAGCGCTGCGGGCTCTCACGCGATGACATCAACTGACGAGTCTGGGGAGAATCTCATGGCCTCTTGGGCCTTCATCACGCTGGCGCCTATCGCTCTGGCCTTCCTGGCTTGGGTGTCCTGGCTCATCTTCAACCTCTTCATCGCCAAGTGGCACGGCCCGGAAGGGCTGCGGATCACACCATCGGTCGCCCACGCGTTCCGCCCTCGGGACTGGGCTGTCTTCGTATCCCTTTCCAGCGGGGCATCACCTATCGAGCCGCCGGTCCCGCTTGCCGAGCCTGCGCAGCCGCCTACTGACCCGGGCGGCGCCGTATGAGTCAAGCTACGTCTGAGGTCATCTCAGCCCGCACGATCACAGCCTTGGCTGAGCGCCGCGCCGCGGGAGTCCGGTTGGGGCGGCCTCGCGTCTGTCCCGACAGCGTGCTCCGTTGTGTGGTGTTGCTGCGGCTGGGGGGTACCACGCTGGCGGACATCGCAGACGCGCTCAACCGCTCCGGCACCTCCACTCCGGGCGGTGGCCCCTTCTGGTACCCCTCACATGTGTCCCGTCTCCTGCGCACCCAGGATGCCGTAAAACTGCTGCGCGCCCATGAGGAGGGCTGTCCTATGACGACGTGAGCACCAGGGCGGGCCGCTGGCGTGGTCCGCACGATGTGTGCATACCGATGCCTTGCGCAGGGAGGGCCGCTTTCTGCGCGAGGCATCCGCAAACTCGTCCTGACGCGCTGGACTGTCTCCTTCTGGAGGCAGGAAACTGGCTGGTCTGACGTCGGCGTAAGAACGTCTTCCCGGTGAGTTTCAGCTGCGCGCCCCTGTCTGGGCTCCGCCCGCTCAGCGTCCGCGGTACCGGCGCGGACGCGCGGTGCGCCACGCCTTCGGCCGACCCCGGAGTCCTGCCGCACACTGTGAACCGGCACACCCACGACAGTCAGTCAGTCACGCAAGGGGCGTCTGACAGCACCGGCACGGTCACCTCACGACAGCCATGATCACTGCACCTACCCGGCACACGCCGGGACGGCTGCCCCATCCCCTGCTGACGACCGTGCGGCGCCACCACCAGCCCCACTCACACCCGGAGAGCGGGGCGCAGGGCCGTGGCCTGCCTCACGGCAGCCGCCCCGCCCCGAAGGGGCCGGACGGGGCTGGAGGGTTCAGGGCGTAGCCCTGACGGGGGCGCGGCGGGGCGCCCTGCCGGGGCCCTTTTTGGCGGGCCCCGGCGGCGTGCTGATGAGCCCGGACAATGGTGGAGTCGACCGCGACGACCCAGTCGAGGGCGCCTTCGGCGTCGGCCTGGGCGAGCAGGGCGGTGAAGACCTTCTCCCAGGTGCCGTCGGCGGGCCACTTCCGCTCTCCCGGGCAGCCCGCCCATCCACCCTCGACCGATCGGGGCACGGCCCAGAATCGGATGATGACTCCGGCAAGCATGAGCGGCGAGGAACGCGGGCGACCCGCCCGCACCCTTCCTGAGCAAGCAGCGCAGCTACCCGCCGTCGGTGCGCAAGATCCGGCAGTCCGCGAGCATCTCCCCCACACCCTCGGTGTCCCATCAGCGCATGGCACCGGAGCGCAAGGGGCTTCCCCTGCCTGCGACCCGACCCGCACCGTCCCAGGCGTACGAGGCGTGTGGACCACCTTTGGAGGTCGTGCCCCTTCTGTGTGCCAGAAGGACGCGTATCGATTCCGCAGAGGTGACTCCGGGCGGCGGGGCGGTTCAGGTGGAGTGGGGGGTGGTACTGGGCGAGGTCCGGTGGACGTCGCGGTGGAGACCGGAGAAGGGTGGCCGGAGCCCCGGCGCGCGGCGGTCTCAGTGGCCGTAGGGGCGTGCGGGTCGGCGGGCAGGTCGTGGTGGGCGGCTTCCGGACGCGCCGGGCCGGTCGTGGACAGTGGATGGCTCGGTCTGACGTTCCGCGCGGCGGGGCTCTTCGTCTGCCTCCGCGACGGATGTGCGCACGTTCCGCCGGGCACGCCTTGTCAGTGGCGGGCGGCGAGCGGAGGCGGGAGTCCTTCCGGCTGCGGTGCCGCGAGGACCAGGAGGCGGACTTCGCCTGTCCCTCGCTGGCGTAGACCGGGAGCGGCGGTGTCCTGATGGCGCTGTCTGAGGGTGTCGCGGAGCGGGCGGCACGTCGCCGGTCGGCGGTTAACGCTGCCCGCGCGTATGGCAGGGCGGGCCGTCCCACCGGTCTTCGGCAGCAAGGCTCCGGGGAGGGGCGAGGGAACGCTTCGTCCTCGGCTGCGCACGGACGGGTTCCTCACGGCTGGTGACGAGGGGAATTCGAGAGGTGATAAATAGATGAATACCTTACTGAATTGCCGTCAATAACCTTGCCACGCACATCTCGGTTCGATAACGAGATCCCGGAAAAAGGCCTGGACCATTCACCTTTGAAAGCCCAACTAGCCTTATCCTAAAGTACATTGACTGTTCATCAGATACGGCATCGTAGGTAACGGTCAGATATCTCGGCGGGCATTCCCGTTTGCCCGGATTCTCCACCGCACGCATCTGGCAGGCTTCCGCGCACCCACTCCTCCGACCAAGGATTTGAGGTGCGCATGACGAGACATCGCAGGAAGCGTGAACACCGGCGCAAGAGCCGGAGGTTGATGCTCCTCACCGCCGCAGTGGCGTCGGCGGCGGCGATCGCCGGAGGGGCCGCCTACGCCGGCATCGGGAACGACGCCGGGCCAGGGACCCCCGCGCAGGCCCGCATACCCGCGACGGTTCCCCTCGCGCCGGCCGCCGCCCCGGCCCGCGACGAGACGCCGGAGCCCATCGTGGGCAAGCCGGCCAACGACACCCGGCGCGGCATGGTCTACGACGGACTCAAGCCGGCTCCTCGGGGCGACCGTTGCACGGGCACCTACCGCACCGACGCGGGCCTGTGCACCCACGGGCCCGACGCTCCGCCCAAGGGCGTGGACATCAAGGCGAACGTGCCTCCCGCCGTCGCCACCAAGGCCACCGCGGCCGACCCGGCGAAGCCCGCGTCCGGGGACAAGGGCTTCGGGAAGGGCGCCGGAAGCCCCCAGGACGCGCCCGCCGCCGACGCCGACGGCGCCGGGACCGGAGCCGCCGCGGCCCCGAAACCGGCCGCGCCGTCCGCCGACCAGACACTCGCCGCGGGCCCGGCGGGACAGACCGTCCAGTGCGACGGCGACGGCAGCACCGGCAACCGCGTGCAGGTCGTGTACGTGCACGGCCCGGGCCGCGACCGGTACGCCGAGTACGTCGCCTCGTTCCGCAAGTGGGCGGCCGACGCCGACCTCATCTACTCCATGAGCGCGAAGGAGACCGGCGGCGTACGGCACATCCGCTATGTGACCGCGGCCGACTGCACGCCGACCGTCCTCAACATCGAGCTCCCCGCCTCCGCGCTCTCCGAGTTCAGCGCGACGAACAACGCGCTCGCCGCCAAGGGCCTCAACCGCCGCGACCGCAAGTACATGATCTTCGCGGACACCAACGTCTACTGCGGCATCGGCACGTTCGCCGGTGACGAACGGCCGGGTCAGAACAACCAGAGCAACTTCGGACCCTCCTACGGCCGTACCGACGCAGGCTGCTGGGGCGGCCACACCGCGGCGCACGAGCTGGGACACAACCTCGGCGCGGTCAACAACAGCGCGCCCAACACCAGTCGCGGCGCGCACTGCACGGACGAGTACGACGTCATGTGCTACTCGGACACCCCGTACTACCCGCAGATGCGGTACGTGTGCTCCAACCGGGCGGCCGAGAACATCCTGGACTGCAACCACGACGACTACTTCCACACCAGCCCCAAAGCCGGCAGCTACCTGGCCACGCACTGGAACATCGCCGACAACCAGTTCCTGATGCGCTCCACGGGCGGCACCACCCCCAACCCGAACCCCACCCCCACTCCCACCCCGACGCCGACCCCGACGCGCACCCCCACTCCCACCCCGACCCCGACGCCGACCAGGCAGCCCACCGGCGGACCGACGCCGACGGCCGGTCAGATCCAGTCCACGGCCGTCGTCGTGAGCTGGCCCAAGGTCGAAGGCGCCGCCTGGTACCAGGTCCTGCTGGACGGCCGACACCTCACCTGGGTCCAGACACAGTCACTGCGCATCTACAACCTCCGGCCCGGCACCCAGTACCAGGTCGCCATCTCCGTCCGCGACCGCTCCGGCCGCGACACCGGAGCCGGGCGGACGACCACGTTCCGTACGGCAGGAGCGGGCGACGGCACGACCACACCCGGCACCCGCTACACCCTCGCCAACACGGGCACCGGTATGGCCGCCGAGGTCTGGAGCGGCCGCTCCGCCGACGGCACCGTACTTGTTGGAGCACCGGCCACCGGCTACGCCCAGCAGCAGTGGCTGTTCGACGACGCGGGCAACGGGCTCGTCCGCATCCGGTCCGCCGTCTCCGGCAAGTGCCTGCAGACGGGCGGAGCCCCCACCGCGGGCATGTGGATCGCCCAGCAGACGTGCGGCGGCGCGGCCACACAGAAGTGGAAGCTGGCCGCCCGCGACGGAGCGGTCACCGTAACCGACCCCAGCGGCAACTACGCCCTGACAGTCAGCAACCGTCCCTACTACGGAAGCCGACTGCTCGACCTGCAGCACACCACCAGCACCGCCGCCCAGACATGGACCGTCCAGAAAGCCAACTGACCCCAACCACCCGACCGGACAACACCAGAGCCAGGCAAACAGCCCCAGTGTCGTCCGGTCCGGCCCCGGCCGCGATCCGGTCCCGGTCACGTCCGCTCCGGTCCCGGTCCCGGTCCCGGTCCCGGTCCGGTCCGGCGCCGGTGGACGGTGGACGGTGGACGGTCACCACGACCGTCCACCGGCGCCCCGGCCCTCCGCACGCACCGCATCCCACGCACCCGGAGCACAGCAACGATGCGCACACACCATGCCGCCCATGCCGGCACAGGCTTCAGCCTCCTCCTCCTCATCATCCTCGCCCAGGCCCTAGCCGTACCCGCCACCGCCCAAGCCCACGGCGACACCGTCAAAGTGGTGGTGACCGGTCAACGCGACGGCCACGTCACCACCGAGATCACCTGGGAAAACGACGGCGACACCGTCGAAGAGACCATCGCCGCCACCGTCAACGCAACCAGCCCCGACGGAACCCGAACCCTGGGACCATGGCCCCTCGTCCGCACCCCCGGCACACGCACCGGCTGGACCACCACCGAAGCCCTCACCCCCGGCACCTGGAACATCACCGTCGACGTCGGCTTCCCCGCCCTCGGCCACACCGAACGCGAGGTCCAGGTTCCCGTGATCGACCCCTCACCCCCCGCCCCCCGCCCCACACCCACCACAACCGTCCCCGCCTCCACCACGCCCGCACCCACACCCACCGCGCAGGCACCGGCCTCCACCACGCCCGCACCGGCGCGGACGGACCCGGCCGACAAGCGGGATGACCGCGCGACCGGATGGCCCCTCGCGGGCCTGGCTGGCATCGCGCTCACCGGCGCCGCAGCCGGCATGCTCCTCCGACGAACCCGCACCCGCACCCGCTGACGTTCCAGGGGCTGGGCCGTCAGCGACCGGGCCGTCGAACACACCACAGCCCGAAACACACGAATGACGCCGACCCCGCCTACCGGTGCGCATCCACCCAACCGCCACACCCGAAACCCGCCCGAAGAAGCACCGAGCGAGGTGCAGTTGCCGAGGGGGCGCCAGGAACCACCCCCGCGGGTGCGGGGAAGCAGCTCGATCTCGGGGGTGCTGCCAGAATCCGGACTCGGCCTCGGCGGCGCAGGCCAGACACTCGGCCGCACCCTCTATGTCCCGCTCTCCCGCCACACCGGCACGACAGTCCGCGCTACAACCCTCATCGCCCTCGGCACCCTGACCACCGCAGCCCTCGTCCTAAACCAGGCCCGTACAACCTGGTGATCGCGGTGTCAGTCGCGGCCGGCATGGTCCGCGGCCACCTCACTCTCGTCCGGGCCACCGCCATCACCGACCGCTGGGGCACACAGCACTACGGCCGACTCTCCGCCCTCCTCAGTCCCCCGCCATGACAGCCTCAACACTCGCGCCCTTCACAGCCGCCACCCTCGCCTCGATCCTGGGAGGCTGTTCGGAGCTGTTCGGAATGCTCGCCGGTATCGTGGCGGCGTCCGCTGTCGTGGCTACGGCGACGTCTGTACGCGCCAAGAGCTGACGCCGGTCCAAGCATGCTTCGCAAAGGCTGTCGCCGAGCCCCGTCGGTACGCGTCCGGCGCGGCCGGGGCGTCGTAAACGCGGCCCCGCGCAGCCCAGCCGCGGCTCGCTTGTCGCTCGCGGCGGGGTACGCGACAGGGGCCCGGCTGATGCCGAGCCCCTGTCTTTCGTAGCGGGGACAGGATTTGAACCTGCGACCTCTGGGTTATGAGCCCAGCGAGCTACCGAGCTGCTCCACCCCGCGTCGGTGACACCACTCTACACGCCAGCCGACGCGGACGGCGGTCACTATCTGTGGGGCCCGGCGGGTCAGCCGCGGACGATGTCCTCGGCTTGGAGGCCCTTCTGGCCCTGCGTCCCATCGAAGGTGACCGTCTCGCCCGCGGCGAGCTCGCGGTAGCCGTTGCCGGAGATGTTGGAGTAGTGAGCGAAGACGTCCGGGCCGCCGTCCTGGGCGATGAACCCGAAGCCCTTCTCGGCGTTGAAGCCCTGCTCCTCAAGGGCCGGGGCCCCGGCAAGATCGAACGCACGTGCGCATGGCCAGCGGCACCGTGAGTGGCGAATCGTTCGGCAGCTGGACGAAGACGTTCACCGATCCTCGTCTCTGCGCGGCCATCGTCGACCGCCTCACCTTCAAGGGCACCATCATCGAGACTTGCACCGCTCCTACCGCCTCGCCAGCACACGGGCACGAGCGGAACAGACCGCAGCGGGCTGATCAACCACTTCAACGCCTGGTCGGCGACCGCCGAAGACCGGCCAGGCCGACGTCATGCGAGCGGGACACGCCCTGGAGCCATGGGCCTAGCGTCCAAATGAGCTGCGATGCGCGTGATGGTCCGGACGTTGTCCTCAAACAGATGCGCCTGCATGCCCGCCGCCTGGGCGGCCTCGACGTTGACTGCAACATCGTCGATGAACAGGCAGCTCTCCGGCCGCACGTTCAAGCCGGCGCATGCGGCCTCAAAGGCACGCAGGTCGGGCTCCTCAATGCCGATCTCGTGGGAGTAGACGATCTGTTCCACCAATTCATCGAAGTGATACAGCGCCGTCTCCCGCTCGCAAGCGCCGACGAAGCTGTTGCTCAGGATGCAGCGTCCCTGCAGCCCCCGCACATAGTCGATGAGGTCCTCGTTCGGCGTCCCTAGACACTCCGCCCAGAGATCGGCCATGAAGGCTTCACCCTGGGGGGCATCGAGACCCAGCCGGAGTGCCACCTGCTCGTGCACCTCGCGCTCGCTGATGCTCCCGACGCTCCCAGCCCGCCACACGTCGCGCATCCGCGTATGGATGGTGCCCAGCGGCAGCTCCAGCCGCGCTTCCCATCGTTGCGCCCATCCGGTTTCCGGCGTGATTTCCAGCACGCCGCCGATGTCGAGAACGACGCAGGTCGCGGTCACGCGAACTCCCCTTCCTCGTCCTTGACCAGCGAGCACAGACCGCCCGCTCATGTGATCGGCAGAAGGACACTGTCGTCTCTCCCTGTGGAGCAAGGTCAAGGGATGTTCGAAGCTTGTGGCAGCCCTGTCGCAACCCGCCGACCCGACTGCCTTCAGCCAGCGGGTGCCTTCACGATCTGCGGAGCCCTCGACCGGACAATGCCGCAGGAAGCGATCGAAGCCAGCAGGGCCTCCGCATGTCCCCTACCCGGTCGCCGGGTCGCCCGGGCGGGATGGTCACAGCCGGCTGCCGTGTGGCTGTGACGGGCCCAGATCGTTGAGCAGCTGTGCGGTAGGAAGTCGTCCATGGTGTGGCCGGCTGCGTCCTATCTGTGGTGGCGCTGGCCGCCGAGCAACTCGAACAAGGACCGATGCCGAAGCGCCACATAGGCGCCCTCGCCGTCGTCGCCGCCGTCCTGTCGCTCGCCGCTTGCGAACCGGCCAACCCGCCAACACCGCTGTCACCGCCAGCGCGAGCACCAGTCCCTCGATGACACAGAACCCGAGTCTCAGTGTCACCTCCAGCGTCGCGCCCACCCCTGCAACGCCGACCTCCTCGGTCCCCTCCGTCGCGCCCACCACCAAGGCCACCGCACCCGAGCCCTCCCTGGTGGCCACCAGCTGCTATCCCCTGTCCAACGCCGGTATCTGCTACCGGGCCGGTCAGATATGCCGGAAGGTCGATGCCGGCACCTCCGGGCGTGATGCCAAGGGCCGCGCGATTCACTGCCGCAACGACGACAGCGTGGGTCAGCTCTGGGGCTACTAACAGGGGTGCCTTTCGGATCAAGCCGGGCCCGCAGAGCCCTGCACCGCGCCTCACTGGGCCCTCGTCGGTCGATGGCGGCCCCGACTACCGCTGGCAGATGCCCCACCGCGTCGCCTCCCGTCTCGACCTAGGGTGCACCCTATGGACGCCACCGCACTTGACCACCGCACCCTCACGCAGCAGGGATGCGTGCCACCCGACCTCGTCGAGCGGCTCTTGGCCCTCGGGCACTCCGACATCGTGCGCGCGCAGGCCCTGGCGGAGGACGGCGACTGGTTCTGCGCCAGGGCATGGGCACGCCGGCTGGCCGAGCAGGGCGAGGCGGACGAAGCGCTCTCCGTACTCGCCCCCTACCTTGCTACGGGCTGGGTCACCGCAGCGGAGGAAGCCGCTCGGCTGCTCGGCGCGGCGGACCGGGACGAGGAGGCCATCGGCCTGCTGTACCCCTTCGCAGTGGACGGCGAACGTTCCGCGCTGTGGGAGCTGGCGCCGCTGCTGGTCCGTCACGGCCGGGCCGAGGAGGCGTACGCACTGCTCGTGCCGCTCATCGCGGACTGGTATCTGGCCGAACCTCTGGCCGACGTGGCCTTGGCGCTGGGCCGGGGCGACGAGGTCGCGGAACTGCTGACGGCTCGGCTCGCGCCCGACCGCCCGTGCGAGCAGTGCGGGAGCTCGGAATGCGCCCGGCGCGGCACCGAGCCGTTCAACGCGGTGAACTTGATCGCGTCTGTGCGCGAGCGGCAGGGGCGCACGCAGGAGGCGATCGCGGTTCTGTATGCGTACGGCGCGACCCCTGTCAACAACCGCGACCCGCTCGCCGAACTGCTCGTGAAGCATGGCCGGATCGAGGAACTCCGTGCCTACGCTGCCTCCGGTGACCACCCCTCGGCGGTCCGTCGGCTGGCGGAGCATCTGGAGGAGCAGGGTGACGTGGCGGGCGCGGCCGAGGTCTACCGGCCGCACGCTGAGCAGGACTTTGGGCACGCCCGGATCCTCCTCGCGCAACTCCTGGCCCGTCACGGCCGGGGAAGCGAGGCCATCGAGGTGATGCGGGCGCGCGATAGCCACGACGACTGCACTCTCGACCTGCTGTGCGGGATGTTCGCCGCCGAGGGCCGGGCCGAGGAGGGCCTCGCTCACCTGGATGCTCTCAAGTCCCGCCGCGGCGAGGAGGAATGGGAGCTGTTCCGGCTGCGAGGGCCGCTGCTGGCGGCCTGCGGACGGCTGGACGAAGCGAGGGAGCAGGCCCGCGCGCACCCCGAAGGCGCGAGTTGGTACGCGGTGGAGGAACTGGCGCGCCTCCTGGCCGGCTCCGGCCACCGGGAGGAAGCAGCGGCTCTCCTGGAGACGGACCCCCTCCGACACCGCCAGGCGCTCGCACCCCTCCTGGTGGAACTGGGCCGCGTAGGGGAGGCGGTGGCCCTGCTCCGCACTCCGGTACCCGAAGTCCCCCCGCCGGCTCCTTCGGGCTACAGCGACTGCCCGCCCTTCTAGGCCGAACGATCCGATGATTCCGAGGAAACGGCCTTGGACTTGTCCGGCCGATCATGCGCCTGTGATGAAACGTGCATGATGTCGCCCAGGTCGTGGAATTTGCCAACGTCAGAACCTGGTGCATGCTCTCCGTCAAGGACGGCGAACTCTACACCCTGAAATGCTGATTCTCGGCGGCAGCTCTGAATGGGATTCGTATCGACTCCGAACCACACCCGAGTCGAGGAGAATCGTGAAAACCAGTTACCGCTTTTCTCTAATCGGAGCCTTGCTTCTTATAGCCGGACAGACGATTCTGCTGGCGCTATACTGCTTCCTCATCCTTCCCATGCTCGCAGGAGGGCTTGGCCCCGAAGTCCCGGAGGAGACAGGCCTCTCCTCCGGGACTTCGGGCTCAGTCCTCTCGATCGCCTGTGGGATCTTTGGAATCGCAGCGAACGCCTGGTCGTGCTGCGGACTCATAAAGGCCCTTAGTGGATCCACGCCTCCACGTCCGCCCGTCAGGCTCGCCACGATAGTCCAGACTGGAGCACTCACAGCCTGCCTGATTGCAGATCTGACACCCATGGCTCTGATCATCGGACCGACCATTGCCCTTCTCGCGGGTTGCTTCTTTCTCTCGCGAACGCCATGGATAGAAATTAAGAGGCCATTATCAGGAAACCCTCACGGTTCACTCCGCCGGCACACGATGCCGTAGATCAGTGCCTCACGAAAAAGATCTGAAGAGTTTCCCATCGATAGGTGAGCCGCGCTTTTCAAGAGTGACGGCATGGCGAAGCCCCTCGTCGTTGACGCGGTGATCTCAACTCATCACGCCAGCATCCGGAGGGGGCTCTGTCCGTTTCATGCCGAGCAGATTCGAATCCCCTCATTGCGGTGAGGTACTCCATGCTGCAGGAGCTCGTGTCCCGGCACCTGGGCTTGCCCGGCCTGCCATGACGGGCGGTCTGTCGGAACTGGCTTTCCATACCGACCGGTGGCTGCGTGGGGCGTTGCTCACTGGACAAGCGGAGCGGTCGTGGGAGCTGGCCCAGCACGCAGGTGCTCTCGTCGGCCACATCCAGGCGGCGCAGATCGTGGACGAGCACACGGCCTTGCTCATGGGGAATCTTGCGGCTTTTCACCAGGCCCACGGCCAGTACGAGGCCGCGCGCGAGCTGCTGGAGTTGGAGCTGGAGTGGCTGGATCGGGCAGGCGACCCAGACCCGGGCTTGAGAGCTCAGGCCGGCGTGATGCTGGCGCAGCTTGTCCTGTTGCGTCAGGACAGCGATGCGGTCCCAGGTATCTTGCGGTACCTGGGTCCGGTGTTGCGCTATCTGCAAGGTTGGGAAGGTCCGCCCGGCGAACAGGTGTCGGATCTCGCGACTGTGGCCGCGATGATCGTGCAGATGCAGCTGCGTACGGGCTCGGATGAGGGGCTGGTGCGGCTGCTGGAGGCGTTTCGCGATCTGGCTCCCGGTGGGCCGTCGTCGGAACGGACGCAGGTGGCCCTGGAGTTGTTTGCGATTCAGGGGCTGCTGCAGCAGAGCGGCGGGGCAGAGAGGGCCGAGGAAGCAATTCTAACCGCTCTCTCCAAGGTCAGTGAACCGTGGTCCGCTCATGTTGCAGACCTGAAGCGGCTGCTCGTCGAGGCGCTGGCCCGTCAGGACAAGTGGGAGCAGGCCAGTAGCGCGCTGACGGACTTCCTGCCATATGCGGGGCCTCACACGCTGCATGGGCAGGCGGTTCACCATCTCGTGCATAGCGTCGGGTGCGAGTCTGCTTGGAAGTGGGTGCTCACGGGAGACGTGCGGGTGGTGAGCTTGCTCGGCCGGCTGCTCGATGAGACTGGTGTCCTGGAGCATCCTGTGTTCGAGACGGCCATTGACGTGGCCCGCTTCACCCTCCTGCGCGTGGCGCATACCGGCTGGAAGGCCATGACCGAGGAGGGGCGACTCTCCCACGGTGATGGAGCTGATGCGGCAGCTCACCTACAAGACGTTCACCGACCCGCACGATCCCGGAAATGTCTGGGAACGGATCCATGCCGGGCTTTCATCCCGATTCGCCGGCGTGGCGAGCGAGACCATCCATCGGTGGCAGCAGGATGAGGCCTGCCGCCATCATGGCTTCCGGTCTCCCTTCGTTCGAGCAGGATCCGGTACTTCGCGACGAATTCACCCGGGCTCGCTGTCATGCGCTGTTGTTCCTGTCCTCCGCCCCGGTCTACGGGGGTCTCGCCGGGCGCCCGTCGCTTGAAGTCCTGCTTCCCGAAAGCCGGTCGTTCCTTCGGCGTCCGAGGGCGGTGGCGATCCTTCAGCCCCGCACGGTGATCGGCATGACGTCAATGGACACGGGCGAATCCGTCGAGGTTCAGCTCCACCGGGCATGTGAGAAGGGCATGCGCCGGTTCGTTGGCCCTCAGCCCACCGTCCCCTCGCCTCCGCATGTCGCCCTCGTGTTGTCCGGTCAAAAGCTGGTTCTGCGACACGACGACGGGACCGTCATCGCCAGCGCAACGGTGAGCTCGTCGAGCCAGTGGCGCCAAGCGGCGCGGGCTCGCTCCAACGTGCTCGTCTACTACGGGTACGGTTTCGCCCTCCATCACTCCCCCACGCACCAGCAGCTCATGGCTTCACCTGCCGCCTTGCGCGAGAGCTTGGGGGACAGGGAGTGGCGGAACGGGAGGGTACCCAGGAGTTCATGCTGGTCGCTGTGGAGGGTAGGGAGGGCGTCGATCTGGGTGTCGAGCCGGCGGGCAAGGGGGGGCTTCGTCGGTGTCGGGGCGCAGGTCGGGGAAGGTGAGGCTGTCGGCGCGGGCGGCTGCCAGGGCCTGGGCGTAGGCGTGGTGCCAGTGTTTTGGCCGGCGGGTGTTCCACCAGGGGCAGCGGAGCGGTAGAGAGTCAGAGCAGTTCATCCGTGGGCAATTCTTCGCGCGGGCAGATGCCGCGGTCGGGCTCCCGACCGCGGCATCTGCGTCATCCGGCGAGAGCCTTCCAGGTCACTGCACCCGTGGCGCGCCGTAGTGCCCACCTGCGGGAAAGCAGTCCTGGGCGGGGTTGCACCAGCGGCCGTGCTTGAGCGTGGCCGCCGCAGCCGACGGCATCAGGGTCGGCCATCCCGTAAGTGCCATGGCGATGCCGGCGCCCGCACCGGCCAGTACACCTCGGCGGGTCGGTCCCTGCACCCGGCCGCTCCGCGGGGCCTCAGCCGAGGTGCTGGCCGAACCGCACTGCTCACACATTTGCCATCCTCTGAGATAACCGTGCAGATCTGACGGTAGAAGCCCGTCTCGCCGAGGTGGACCTCGCAGGTTGTGCCGTCGGCCACGGGCGATGCCTGCTCGTCGGGCCAAGCGCTGAGGTGTCGAGTTGCCGCGGCCTATCTCGCAGGCAGTCTGACGGCCTGCTTCGCAAGAGGCTGTTCAAAGCTCCACGGGCGCAGGAGATTCCTCAGGGCCCGTCCCAGGCACGACGTGCTGGCCTCCCCTGCAGGCAGCGGTGGACCTACGGCCTGTCAGGCCAAGGGCGTCGTGTTCAAGGGTCGCAAGCTGGCCACGACGCTGCCGGCCATCCGGATCGAACCCCAGCGAGCCGGGTGGCCGGCGTCCGGCCCCGGCGCGCGTTCACCTCACCGGCCGGCCTGCAGAGCCGTCCACGTTGCCGGGCCCACGACGCCGTCCACCGTCAACGACCGGCTGGTCTGGAAGTCCCTGACAGCCTGCGCCGTGCTGGGGCCGAAGCTGCCGTCGATCTCTACGGTCCGGCCCAGTGCGGCCGTCAGCGACCGTTGGAGCCGCTTGACGTCGGCGCCCGAGGACGTCTCCTGCAAGACGGGCTTGATTCCTGCCGAGAGCAGTGCGGTCCAGGACTGACGGCCGATGACCCCGTCGGGCGACAGGCCGCGCGCGCTCTGGAAGGCCTTCACGGCGGTCTCGGTCTTCGTGCCGAAGACGCCGTCCGCGGTACCGGCGGCGAACCCCTGTGCGTTGAGCAGTGTCTGCGCCGCAGCAACCTGGGGGCCGGTGGACCCGCTGCGGAGCGTGTTGTAGGCCGGGAAGTCGAGGTTGACCGGCACGCT
Source organism: Streptomyces sp. NPDC093089 (assembly GCF_044754405.1). Classification (NCBI taxonomy): domain Bacteria; kingdom Bacillati; phylum Actinomycetota; class Actinomycetes; order Kitasatosporales; family Streptomycetaceae; genus Streptomyces; species Streptomyces sp. NPDC093089. Next base: position 81,364 of record NZ_JBIVPA010000022.1, on the reverse strand, counting down.
CGTGCTGCCCCCGACGAGCTGCATGTAGTAGGTCCAGTTCCAGTTCGGCCCCGGGTCGGTGTGGTCGTTGTTCGGGACCTCGGAGTGCCCGACGATGTGCGCCCGGTCCTTGGGGATGCCGTACTTGTCGGCCAGGTGACGCGTGAGGGCGGCGGATGACCGGTACATGGCGTCGGTGAACCAGGCAGGGTTGTCGACGTACCCCTCGTGCTCGATGCCGACGCTGTAGGCGTTGCCCGAACGCGCATGGTAAGCGGTGTCCTTGTCGCGGACGGTCTGGGTGACCTGCCCGTCGGACGAACGGATCACGTAGTGCGCGCTGACGTTCGAGCTCGGGTTCTGGAACCAGCTGATCGACCCGGCGTACGACCCCTGGGTGACGTGGATGACGACGGCGGAAATTGCGGCGGACCGGCCCACGGTGTAGTTTCCGCTGTTCGCGGCCACCCACAGCGCGGGCGGATAGTCGGTGCTCAAAGGCCCCACGGCGGCCGAGGCCCCCTCGTCCAGGGCGGGTACATCCGTGTAGCGGCCCCGTTCGGGACGTACGGCCTGAGGGTGTACGGCGACGGTCTCGCCCAGGGGCGTGGTGGCGCGGACGCCGTTCGCGAGGAAGTCGTAAACGGAGTCCGCGTAGAGCCGGGCCGTGCGGTCGTCCGTGCTGCCGCTGTACTCGGCCACCGCCGGGTACCAGGCGCCAGCGTCGTCGCGGTCCTCCGGTCGCAGTCCCAGCCGGTCGGCGTACGAGCGCAGGACGGCGGCGGCGCCGCGGATGTTGGCCGCGGTATTGTGTCGCAGCGCGTGCGGTGCCGCGCCCGTCAGCTCAGCGGCCCGCTCCAGGGTGTGCGAGCGAGGGTTGCTGACCAGGTGCATGACGCCGTACCCGTTCGCGTGACTGGGCTTGCCGTCGTGGGGGTCGAGTCGGCTCTCGCCGTACCCGATGGCCACGAGCAGATCGCGGGGGACGCCGAACTCGGCGCCGGCCCGGGCGAAGGACTGGCCGACGGTGTCGTGCGCGGCGGGCGTCGCGGCGGCGGAAGGCCCGCCCGTACCGGTGAGCAGGACGGCGACAGCGGTACCGAGTACGAGCGAGGTGGTGTATCTCCATGATCGCTGGCGTCGGTTCATTGGTGGTTTCCCCTCGGTGGCGTCGAATCGAACGGTGTCACGACGATCCAGTTAGGACCGCGACACGGCGTTCCGGTGTGTGCAGGGAGCCACTCCAACCAACATTGCATGCTCACGTCAACATGGTGTGCTGGTCGCTGTGGCGCGAGGACTTCGGCTCCTTCGACTCCGTCATTGATGGCACCCATGACAGAGCCCCTTCCCTCTTGGTCCTTGAGGCCTACTGGTCATCAACTGGGTGCGCCCCGCCCGGCTCTGGGTGCGTGGCCGAAGGAGTGTCGGACGAGCTTCCGTGGACGTGGTTCCCTTGTTCGGCGTTGTCCTCCTCCTCGCCGGGCAGGAGGGCCCTGCCGGGGCGTTTGCGGTGCGGGACGACGAGCCCGGTGTTGATGTGGGCGCCGTCGGCCGGCACCGCCACGCTCTCGCAGACGATGGCCGGGCGGAGTCCCGCCAGGCCGTGGCGTCCGCGGTGTTGCCGCTCACTGCGGCACTACGGACAACCCGGGCCCCGGTGCCGCCGTCCTCATGGCCCGACGGGGTGGTTCAGCAGGTCGGGACGCCCGGGAGCCAGCCCTCGGGGACATCGATGTAGATGTTGGAGATGTAGCCGCCGTAGTCCGGCAGGTAGGACCAGGCGTCGTTGCTGTAGCCGTCGACCTGCACGAGTTGGCCGTGCACTTGGCACTGGACGCGGACGGTGGTGGGGCCGGAGAGTTGGGCGACCTGGGTGGACGCCGACGTGGCCTGCTTGCGGATGTTCACGCCGGTTCCCCAGGTGGGGAAGGACCGGGTGGTGGCGTCGCCGGTCCAGAGGTAGGTGACGGTCACCCAGCCGTTGTTGTTGAGGCCGACGTTGTAGAAGGTGCCGTCGGCCAGGTCGATGCCTGCCGGGTTGAGCACCCGACGGCCGAATTCGTCGAGGCCGCCGTGGTAGCCGTTCTCGTAGGCCGCCTGTGCTTCTGGCCTGCCCTGGGGAAGGTCCTTGAAGGTTTCGCGGACGGAGGAGGGGTTCCAGTAGTCGTCGTGGGTGTTCCAGGGGCCGACGTCCCAGACCGGCGCGGTCTCGCACCGGGCCGGGCCGCAGACGCGCACGGAGTACTGGGCGCTGCCCTTGGGGGACAGCCCGCGCCGTGACGGCAGGGCGACGAAGTGGTCGTTGGGGACGATCACGTGGCCGTTGGCGGTGGTCCCGCCGACCAGGCCCTCGCGCGTGGCGAACACCCGGGCGGAGAACTGAGTGGCGGCGGCCGAGGCGGCCGCACCGCTCGCCCCGGCATCGGCGGCGGGCGCGCCGAGTTCCGCGCTCAGCCCGAGGCCGCGGATCTCCGGCGTGGCGCCTGCCGGTGTGCCGACGAGGGTGAGGCGGACCTGGACCTCGGTGACGGCCCGGGGCAGCACGGCGGGTTCGCCGGCGCGCGCCTCGCGCCACTCGGTCCATCGTCCGAGTCCGTCGCGTCCGCGGACGTCGACGGCCGTCCTGGTGCCGGCGGGCGAGGTGGCGTCGAGGTCGACCGCGATGCGGTTCACGGCCTGGTCGAGCACCCGGGCGGGCAGCACGGTGGTGCCCTGGGCCTGGCCGGTACGGACCGAGGCGGGCCGCAGACGCCCGTCACGCAGTCGCAGGGAGCCGCCGGCGCGGATGATGTTGACCTCGTCACCGGAGCCGGCCTTGAGATCGGCGCGCCAGGTCACCGGCCCCGCGGCGCGATGGGCTGCCGGATCCTGAACGCCGGCCGGACCGAAGCCGAGTGCGAAGGCGGACAGGGCGGTCAGTGAGACGGCGAGCACGAGCAGGCGGCGGCCGGAGCGAGGTCTGCCGGTTCGGCGCATGGTGTGCCTCCTTCGGGTCGTGGGGGGTGAGGACGGTGCGCGGGAGAGGGGTCAGGGGCAGTCGGGGACGCCGGGCAACTTGTCGGCGGGCGAGCTGATGTAGATCTGGGTGATCCAGCCGCCGTACTGCGGCAGGTACGCCCACCAGTCGTTGGTGTACGGAGGGACGGTGACGCGCTCGCCCCGGCGCCGGCAGCCCACCAGGACCTCGACCCCGGCCGGGAGGGTGGTCAGATGGGCGGATCCGGTGTGCGCCGCTGCCCGGACGCGTACGCCGCTGCCCCAGGTGCCGAACCGGGTGCCCGCCGGGCGGACGGCGCCCGGTACGTCGAGGGAGTCGGTGAGCCGGGTGACCTTGCCGTACGCGGTGCCGTAGGGCGTGCCGTCGGGGTGGAGGGTGAGGACGGCGACCACGGTGCGGTCGTCGGGGCCGACGGTGCCGGTGGTGTGGAGCGCCTCGGACACCAGGTCCAGGGAGGCGACGCGGGTGTCGGGGGCAGTTGCCGGGGTGGGCTTCGGGACGGCGCGGGCAGCGGGGGCTGCGGTGCAGCCGCCGGAGGTGAAGCCGGACCATCCCTGCTTGACGGCCCGTGGGCCGTCGAAGGCGGAGGGGATGCCGAAGTACTGGTCGAAGCCGTCGTTCCCGCAGCGGGTGGCCGAGTGCAGCGCGTCCACCATGAAGGTGCGCACGGGGGCCGGTGCGGTGTCGAGGATGTGACGGTAGACGCGGACGGTGTCGGCCGCCGTGGTCGCGGTGTGGCCCCAGTGGCCGGGGTGGGATGCGGGCGGCGGGGCCGTGCCGGTGAGACCGAGGCGGGAGGCGGTGCGGGTGACGAGGGCGCTCCCTCCTCGGGTGGTCCAGTAGTGGCCGGCCGCGGCGTCGTCGCTGCTGCGCAGCATGGCGGTGAGGCGCACCCGGTCGGCCTCGGGGAGGGCGGCGGGGCCGTCGTCGCCGAGGACGTCGAGGGCGAGCAGCAGCTTCACCAGCGAGGCGGACCGGAACTGCCGCTCGGGGTCGTGGAGTTCGGTGAACCTGCTGGTCTTCCGGTCGTACACGGCGACGCCCGCGGTCGTGCCGGCGGGGATGTCGGGCACGGTGCGGGCGTCCGTCCTCCCGGCGGCCGTCGCTTCCACGACGGAACCGGGCGCCCGGTGGGATGCGGGAGAGGCGGCGGCCGTCCCGGCCGGCAGGGCTCCGAGCAGGACGAACAGCGCGGCAATGGCCGGTAGGGCACCGTGCCGCCGCGGTGCGCAGGGCCGGTGATGCCAGGGCATGGGTCGATGGCTCCTCGGTGGCGTGGTGACGGCTGACGGGGCGTCGGGCATCCGGTGCGCGGACGCCAGCGTGGGGAGGGACAGCGCTCCGGCGCAAGGGTTTCGTTCCTGGTCGAAGAAGCACGAGGCGCGCTTGTCAGGGCCATGCCCTCCCGCTACGTTCCCGACGTCTCACAGCACCCCCGTCCGGAGCGTCGCAGCCCGGCACCCCCCCCACCACCTAGGAGCAGTCGTGAGGTTCCTCAAACGCCTTCCGGCACTGGCCGCTGCCGCGCTGCTGGCACTGGCCGGTCTTTCCGTCTCCCCCGCACACGCGGGAGAGGCGGCGGTGACGGCCGCACCCACCTTCAAGGCGCCGTTCCCTTGCGGGCAGCGGTGGACCTACAGCCATCACTCGGCGGAGGTCCGGCGCGCCCTCGACTTCGTCCGCGCCGACGGCGGCGCGACGGCAGGCACCCCGGTGCTCGCCTCGGCGGCGGGTACGGCCACCCGGTACTCCCAGCCCAGCGGTGCAGGTAACTACATCGTGGTGGACCATGGTGGCGGCTGGAAGACGTACTACTTCCATCTGGCCGCGTACTCGGTGGCCAGCGGCGCCTGGGTGAGCCAGGGTCAGCAGGTCGGCACCACCGGCAGCACCGGCAACTCCTCCGGCGCGCACATCCACTACGAGCAGCTCTACAACGGCGTGGGCCAGAACATCGTCATCAACGGTGCCGGGCTGTCTTACCCGGGCAGCTACAACCAGGCGTACCTGACGAGCGACAACGGCTGCGGCGGTAGCGGCGCCCCGTTCACCACCTGGGGCAGTGGCGTCCAAGTCCGTGCCGACGCGCGGCTGTCCGCCGCGGTCGTGACCACTCTGGGCGGCCCGACGGCCGTGCGCGTGCTCTGCCAGAAGCAGGGCGACACCGTCAACGCGGAGGGCTACACCAACAACTGGTGGAGCAAGCTCCGCGATCAGAACGGTTTCATCAGCAACATCTACATCGATCACCCCAGCGCCCAGCTCCCCGGCGTGCCGCTCTGCTGACGCGGCGCCGGGCCGTAGAGCCGCGGCAGTGCACACCGGCGGGACCGTCGGGGCGGGGAGCCCTGGCGGTCCCGCCGGTGCACGCACCGAGCCGCGGCGGCGCATGCCGGCAAAAGTCTCATGACATGCCCACACCTAGATCTCAACGCGCGTAGACTTTCGGACCGGCGCCATCAGGCGCCCCTGACTTCCTGGGGGTGCACAGTGCTTCGGGTGGACTTCACCAACCAGGAGCTGGTCCGGCTGCGCGTGGCCGCCGGCGTGGACCCGCTCTGGGAGACCGCGCTCAGCCTCCATCTCCTCCAGAACCGGACCGCCCCGCTCACCTTCGGGCCCTGGCGCCGAGAGGTGGGCGCCGCGCTACGCCGCACCGGACTACTGCCGGCCGCACACGACCTCATGCGACTGTGCCCCGACGGCGCCTACTTCCCCGATTTCCTGACACCCGGGCGCGGAGACCTCGACATTGAGGCCGGTCTCGACCGGCTGCTCGCGACCCCCCGCCGACGGCTCCTCGCCGAACTGACCCGGCTCCACACCCATACCCGAGGCCCGGTCCCCCCCGGCGTGCGACTGCTGGCCGACGGCTGCCCCCGGACGCTGCGCCGACTCGGCGACTCGCTGCGCGCCTACTACCGCGTTGCCGTCGAGCCGTACCTCCCCGCGATGCGGGCCCATGCGGCGTCCGACCGGGCGCAGCGCGCCGAGGCGGCACTTACCCATGGCGCGGAGGGCATGCTGACCGGCTACGACGACCTGCCCGGGTGGGAGTACCGTCACGGCCGGCTGCGCGCCCCGTACCCCGTGGACCGTGAGCTGCTGCTGCGCGGCAGGGCGCTGACCCTGGTGCCGGCCTTCTTCTGCGTGCGCGCCCCGCTGGCCCTGGTGAACGAGTCGCTGCCGCCCGTCCTCGTCCATCCCCTCGCGCCCGCACCTGGCTGGCTCGAACGTCGGCGCGGCACCCCGACCGGCCCGGCGGCGCAGCTCATCGGCCCCTCGCGCGCCGAGCTGCTGCGGATGCTGGACCGCCCCATGACCACCACCGACCTCGCCGTCGCACTGCGGCTCGCCCCCTCCACGGCGAGCCGGCACGCATCGGTGCTCCGTGACGCAGGGCTGCTGCTGTCGCACCGTGAGGGCGTACGGGTGCTCCATCACAGGACCCGGCTGGGCGAGGCACTACTCGATGGGGCCCTGGCGGTCGGTTCGCGGTGGGAGAAGGGGAGCACGCCGCCCGGCGCGAGGCGTGCGGCGATCCGCGGGAACAGCTCCTCGGGGTTGGTGAACCAGACGGCGCCCCAGGTCGAGTAGATCGCATCTCATCAGCTGGTGCTTTCGTCCAGGCAGGCACATGCCTCGGCATGGACGAAGGTAAGGCGCGGTTCGTCGGCCCGGAACCTGCGGGCGCGTACGACCCGCACGGCGGAGAAGTCGACGGCGGTGGTTTCGATCCCGGCGCGGGCCAGGACGGCGGCGTTCTCGCCTTCTGCCGGCCAGAGGTCCGCTGCGGCGAACCCATGATCAGGGCAGGCAACGACGGCACCTGACCTTTCAGAGATCAGCAGGACCCGGCTGCCGAGGGCCGCCGGGTCCTTGCCCGCACGGCCGACCACATCAACACCTATCGGACCTTGACGTCGCAGGTCAGGTACGGTGCGGGCATGATTGAGGGTCTTCCTTCCGACGTTGACGTGCCCGGCAGGATGCTGCTCGCCGGCTACTTCGTCGCGGTGCCGGAGCGGCTCACGGTCGCGGGATTGCCCCGTACGGAGCGGCTGACGTCGGCGTCCGACTGCCTGATCAACCGGTTTCCGGATGATGACTGCTGGTTCGGCACGGCGCAGGAGGCACTCGCGGCCTGCCTGCCTCTCCAGCTGCCAGTGGAGGCACGCCTGTACGCCCTGCTGGTGCCCTCCGAACATGTAGGTGGATTCGCCGCCGACATCCGCGCCGCCGGGACGGACGAACCGGTACTGCTCGCCCACCTCGACGGTCAGGGCGCCGGCGAGGCCGCCCGGGAAGTGGCCGAGGGCGGGCACGAGCTCGGCTGGGGGTACTCGGCTACGACTGCGGCCTGCTCCACACCTGGCTCTGCAACGACCTGTACGAGGAGGGCAGGCTCCACCTCGGAGTGGATACCGATGAACGCGGTCTGCTGCCCGACCGGCAGGCCGCCCTACAAGTCGCCGCCTGGGCGAACACTCGTGGAGACACCAAGCCGGTCACCTGGTTCCCCGGCGCTCTGATCGAGTGGGACATTCCGGTCGAGAGCCGCCTCGGCCCCGTCACCACCGAGACCCCGGCGCCCCCTGCACGGCAGTCCTGGTGGGGCCGGATCCTCTAGCGCGCCTGAAGCTCAGGCCGAGCCCGATGTCGGCACCGGTCAAGCTTCGCCGAGAACGGTCACACCTCGTTGACTGGGACCTGAGCGTCGACTCCACGGTTTGCCGCGCCCACCAGCACGCGGCCGGGGCCCGCAAGCGGGGTGACCTGTAGAAGGAACCACCGGGTGGCGCCTTCACCGAGCCCCATGATCATGGGCTGGGACAGTCGCGCGGCGGATTCACCACCGAGCTCCACCTGGCCGTCGAGCAGGGCCAGAAACCCATGTCGATCGTGATCACGGCAGGACAGCGCGGGGACTCGCCGCGGTTCGAACCCGTACTGGAGAAGGTCCGCGTACCCCGCATCAGCCGGGCCGGCCACGCGTCCGCCCCGACCTCGTGCGGGCCGACAAGGCGTACATCTCCCGCAGAATCCACACCTATCGGAAGGCTCCTGACACCTACTCCCTGGTCATCTCGTCGCTTCCGCAGCAACGCCCGGCTGCGGCCGGGTCCGCATACCCCAGCGGGCAAGAGATGGACCAGCAGCACCCAGCGCCGCGAAGAACAACGCCAGCAGCAGCCAGCCCGCCGTGCCGAGGCCGAGTACCACCGTGGTGAGGATCGCAGGGGCAAGAGCCTGGCCCGCGTTGAAGCCGAGGCCGAAGACACCCTGGTACTGGCCCTGGGCATGGTCGGGGGCAAGACCGAAACCCAGGGCGAAGGCCGCCGAGGACTCCCAGACCTCTGCCAGGCTGTGGACGAAGATCGCCGCCAGGACCAGTCCCGCTGCCGCCCAGACAGGGGCGTACGCCGCCAGCGCCATCATCGGACAGCTGACGAGGAAGAGCAGCCCCGCGGTGCGAAACGCCCTGCCGCCGTCGTCCAGGGTCTCGATACGGGAGCCGATCCTGGTCTGCATCAGTACGCAGAAGGCGGAGTTGACTCCGAACAGCGCGGCCACCGTCCAACGCGGCGCTTCGGTGTGCTCGGAGATCCAGATCGGCAGGAGCAGGGAGACCACCGGGTACTGCAGTCCCATGGCCCCGTAGAGGGCGGTGAACGTCAGGAACGGGCGGTCCGCGAAGACGAGCCAGCGCCGCTGCTGCGGCGGCGCCGCCAGCACCGGATAGCGGGGCAGCAGGAGCAACAGCACCGCGCACAGGGCGAAGCTCGCCGCGTTGCCGAGAATCAGCGTGACATAGGCGCCGCGGGTGTCCGCGGCCAGCGCTAGCCCGGCACCCATCGTTCCCAGGATGACGCCCAGGTTGACGAAGGTGCGCAGCTTCGCCCGGAACATGGCCGGTCGCTCACCCCCGACCCGGGCCACCAGAGCCCCCCACGCCGCCCCTCCGACCGCCGCGGCGATCTGGTCGACCGTTGCGATGATCGTGAGCGCGGCCCAGCTCTCGACGAGGACGAGAGCCGCCATCGATACCGCTTGGACCACAAGGGCCAGCATCATGATCACGCGTGCGCCGCGCCGGTCAGCGAGATGCCCCCCAGGTATCCCCGCGCACAAGCCGATCACTCCGGCGATGGTGAGCGCGGCGCCGACCTGCACCGCAGGCAGACCCACGACCAAGGTGAAATAGAGTGCTGACGCCGCGTTGAACAGACCATTGCCGACCCGGTTGACGAAACTGGCGGCGACCAGCACGCGCTCCGGCCCGCTGTCCCCCGCCATCCGGCCTATTCGACCTGTCAAACCGTCTTTGATCATGGACCGCAGGCTAACAGCGCCGCAGAACCCGCCGCAGTCGTACGAAGATCGCGTGTCCTGACGGCGACGCAGGCCCGACGCGTGTTCCATCCCCTGAAGGCCGGTGTCGGCAAACGAAGGTGCGCCGGGTGTCCAAGGGCACAAAGGCAGGCGCCGCCCGGCTGTCCCGGCAGACAAAACCGACGACGTACGCACCGCATACCTGGAGGGCCGCTCCATCGCCGCTCTGGCCCGCGAGCACTACGTCAGCCGCGGCGCCATCCGTACCGCCGTCGCCGACCTCCTGCCCGGGCACGCCGCCGATGCCGTCCCGGCCCCGGAGCTTCCCATCACCCTCGACATGCCCGGCAAGATCGCCGACTTCCTCCGCACGGCCGACCTGGAGCCCGCCGAGCGCGCCACGTTCGACCACGGCCAGGCCGTACGGCGCGGCACGGGCTACACCCTGCGCGTCACCGTCGCACCCGCGCTCCACCGCCAACTCCTCGACCACTGCAAGAGCCTGGACGGGACCGGAGCCATTCCGGCACAGCGCAAGGCCCGCCGCATGTATGCGAACCGGGTCAGCGATCTCGACCAGTAACCGAGATCATCCTGTGGCGGGTTCCTGACGCATCCGGGTCACGCCCCTCATTCACCAGTCCCGGCCGGCGGTCAGTTCCTCCGCATCCGCTTCCGTGAAACCGTATGCCGACGCGACGAAGCGGAACTCGTCACAGATGCACTCCCGCGCCACCGTCTCGATCTCGCTTCCGGCCGCCACGAACTCGCTGTCCAGCAGGTTGAACTCCTCCGTTGCAGCCTGGGTGAGTGCATACAAGCTCTCCGGGTCCGCCGGATTCTCAACCTCAACGCGTTCGCACAGCCGCAGCAGGATCGCCTTCCCCTGGTCGACCACGTGATCAGGGAAGTACGAGTCGTCGTACATCTGCCGCAAGAACGCGTGTCCCACTACCTGCTGGTTTGTGATCGGCATGGCACTCTCCTACCTCCGCGAAAGCTGACGCGCCGATCATGCACGGCCCCACTGACAACACCCCCCATTCGAACTGAGTGCAGTCCGCCTGCTGTCCGGGTGTGATCAGTACCGGCAGCGGGCGGCAACGGCACTCCGCGCTCAGGTGGACCTTGGTGGTGAACCCGCCACGCGAGCGGCCCGGACACTCGCCTGCCTCACGGCCTCCGCCAGCAGGCGCCGCAGGCCCTGAAGTGGACTCTGCAGCCCTTTCTGAGGGCCGCGGGGGGGGCGGAGCCGCCTTCGGCGCTCCGGCGGCGTGCTGGTGGGCACGTATCACGGCGGAATCGACCGAGACGTCCCAGTCGATGCCGCCCTCGGCGTCGACCTGGGCCTGGACATGCTGAAGCAGCATCTCCCAGGTGCCGTCGGCTGACCACAGCGCGTGCCGTTTGCAAACGGTCTGCCACGGCCCGAAGCGTTCCGGCAGCTCACGCCACTGCGCGCCGGTGCCCAACCGGTGGATGATGCCGCTGATCACCTGACGGTGATCCCGCCACCGACCGCACCGGTTGTTGCTCGCCAGCAGCAGCGGTTTCAGCAGCGCCCACTCGTCGTCGGTCAGATCCCCCTGCTGATCGCTTCCGGAACGATGCGTCACTCGCCCGAAGAGTTACGCTCACGCGTCGCTGTGACGATCCAGACTGCCCCCGGGATGCAGACACCGTCTGCGGTCTCGAACTCCGTGAGCGCGTCATGCACTTCGGCACGGATACGGGTGATGGTGCTCGGGTCGACATTGCGCAGGTTGTAGCGCGTCGGGCCCATGGAGAAGACGAAGTCGGCGGCGTCGCCCGCGTTGGCGCCGAAGGTCATGGGCGCCTCGACTGGATCCACCTCGATGTCGGCGAACCCGCCGGCGGCGAGCACTTGGCGGATGCGCGCCGGGTCGAGGAGCGACCCCATGCCCCTGGAGGCGGGGGATGCCTCGCGCAGGAACGGCGAGAGTGCGGCGGTTGCGCGGGCGTAGGCGCTGTCCGGGCCCGCGGGCTGTGGGCCGAGGAACGCGAGGCGGCCGGCGGGCACGAGCGCGTGCTTGAGATGGGTGAAGGCTGCGACGTGGTCGGCGAAGAACATGACACCGCCGCGGCTGATGAGGACATCGAATCCGCGGTCGGGGAATGGATGCACCTGTGCGTCACCCTGCTCGAAGGTGACGTTGTCGAGACCTTCCGCGGCTGCGTCACGGCGGGCACGTTCCAGCATCGGCGCGGACAGGTCGATACCCACGACGTTTCCGTCGTAGGCCCGTTGCGCTGCGAGGCGCGTCGTCTGGCCGGTGCCGCAGCCGACGTCGAGGATCCGGTTCTGGGCTGTGATGTCCGCGGCGGCGAAGAGGGGCGTGTTGAACGAGTCCATCATCCCGTTGTAACGCTCGGCGTGTTCGGCCCAGAGGATGCCCTCCCAGTCGTTCCATGCCTCTGCCTGCTGACGGTTGGCGATCGTGTGCACGGCTTGCCCTCCAACGATGTCAGAGTTCACTTCTAGAGGTGAACTCTAGAGTTCACTTCTAGATATAGACTCCAGTCATGGTTGCGGGCAAGGGGAAGCAGAGCAGCAAGGCTCAGGAGACACGGCGACGGATCATCGAGGCGGCCGGCGCGCTCTTCGTGGAGCAGGGCTACGGGGCGACGAAGCTGCAGGAGATCGCCGACCGGGCAGGGGTGGCGGTGCAGACCGTCTACTTCGTCTTTCGCAACAAGCCCTCGCTGCTCAAGGAACTTGTCGATGTCGCGATCGCCGGCGACGACGAACCCGTGCCGACGATGGATCGCCCCTGGTTCATGGAGGTCACGGCCGCGCCTACCGCCGACTCCGCACTGGCCGCACTGGTCGCCGGCACCCGCAGGACACTCGAACGCGTCGCGGCCATCAACGAGATGGTCCGCGCCGCGACGGCAACCAACCCGGAGATCCGAGAGTTGTGGCCGGATCAGGCAGACCCGCGGTACACAGTGATCGCGACGGCGGCGAAGTCCCTGACCATGAAACCAGGCGCCCGCCCCGCCATCCCCGTCGAAGAAGCGGCGGACATCCTCTACGCCATTCTCAGTCCAGAGCTCTTCCTGGTCCTCACTCGCGACCGCGCGTGGCCACCGGCCAAGTGGGAGCAATGGGCGTACGACACCCTCGGCTCTCAGCTGTTGGTCGACAACGGGCTCTGAGTAACTCGGCCTTTGAGGGCGACATCATCCGCAATCGGCCAGCGCCGATGCATCGGGGGCTCTGATGGTGATCGAGGAGACAGACCCTGGTACTCCAGCAGGACCTTGGTGTCCGACCTGGGACGATGCCTGGCCGCTGGAGTGCCGGCAGCCAGGACCGGACCCGGCCCTGCTCACTCCTCCGTGAGCAGGGCCACGGTCGTGCGTACGGTGGCGTCGGGGTCGTCCGCGAGCAGTGCGAGCACGGCCTCCGCCGCAGGTGTCCCGCATTCGACGAGTCCTTCCACGGCGGCGTCGCGGACGGCGGGAGAGGGGTCGCGGCCGAGCGCCGTGAGGAGGGCGGCGGCGGCTTCGGTACGCCGATAGGCGACGGCCTCGGCGACGGTCTGCCGTACGTCGGTCACGGCGTCGCCCGCCAGCTCCCGCAGCAGCTCGTCCGCCCCCGGCGTCGACCAGTGGGCCACCGCCCGCGCGAGCCCCTGCCGGACGCGGGCGTCCGGGTGGCCCGCGAGTGGCGCGAGCCGTTCCACCGGGCCGCGCCGGCGGAGCCCGTACCACTGGAGCGTGTCGCGCAACGCGGCCGTGTCCGCCCGCGCCTCGGCCCGCTCCAGCCGTGCGAGGAGTACGCGCGAGGCGGGCGCGGGCCCGTCCAACGGGTGCGGCCGCCGCTCCCGCAGCCGCCGGGACCCGTACGCGCCGGGCTGGACGCACCCCGCGCAGACGCACGGCGTGACCCCATGGGCCCCGGGGAAGTACCGCCACCCGGCGACCTGCCGCACCGCCCGCACCTGCCGCACCTCGCCCCGCGCGATCGCCCGAGGCAGGAACACCTCCCACCCGAGCGCCCCGTCCCCCAACTCCCTTATGTGCCGCACCGCTTCGGCCGCCGTGACCTCGTCGAAACTCCGCCCGTACCGCCCCACGGCCACGGGCTCCCCGTCCGGCAGCCGCACCTGCACGGCGACGATCCCCCGCGCCCCAGGCCGCCGGGCCAGCTCCCGCAGCCACTGGTGCGTCAGCGCGTACGAGGCCAGGACGGGGAACAGGTAGACCCCCCGCCGCTCCCCCCTCGCCTTGATCCCGCTCCGCCGAATGCCCGCCGCGCAGGCGGCGGGTGTCAGGTGCACGAAGGTCGCCATGGGGAGATGCTAACGAGCTCGCGCACGGTAAGCGGTGGGGGTGCGGCGTCGGCAGCAGCGGGCGCCAGCGGACCACACGAAGGAGATCGCCGCGGCGGCGGAGGCGCAATCCGGTGGCAGTGCGGTCAGTGATGTCCGGCCACGCCTACCAGCACTCGGGAGCCGTACAGCAGCGGATCCTGGCGGCGGTCGCAGCGTTGGACCCGTTGCCGAGGTGGAAGCGGTACGCGCTACCGGAAGGAACGCGGGTCGCGCTCGCACAGCGGCTGCAGGTGCGCGAGCAGGTGGTGGAGGACAACGGGGCCGTCCGCGCCTGGCTCAATACGACTGACCTGACCACCGGCACCAAGGGAGTGATCGCCACCGGCACCAGAGCCCCCGGCTACCGCGTCCGTATCTGACACTCCTCCCCAGATCCCCTTCGCCCCGCCGGCGTCCCGGCGGGGCGAAGGCATTCCTCCGGCACATCTCCTGGCTCGGCCGGACTCCCGGCCGCCCTCGCGGCGGAGCAGGCCGCCGAGTTTGTCGCTGCGTTCGGCGAGGAGTCGCGGTGAAGGCGTTCGCCCGGCGGTACGCGACCGAGGAGTCCTTGGCGAACACCTCCTTGCGCCGCGGCAGCCGGTGGGCCTGCTCCAGCACTTCGCAGGTGGGCGCTGGACAGGACGTTCAGACGGATGCCGGCCGCGGTCCAGGGGGCGACGCACCCCGGTTCACCGAAGTCCTTGCTCGGATTCGTGTTGTCCGACCTGGTGGAGGGCATCCCCGCACCAGGCCGGGCCACGTCAGCGGCGACAAGGCATACGGCTCACGCCGCAACCGCGGCCACCTGCGAAGGTGCCAGATCAAGCACACGATCCCAGAGCCCAAGGACCAGCGGGCCAACCGCAAACGCCGTGGCAGCAAGGGTGGCCAGCCCATCGGATTCGACAGCGAGCTCTACAAGCGTCGCAACGAAGTCGAACGGACCATCGACCGGCTCAAACACCACCGGGCCGTCGCCACCCGCTACGACAAACGCGCCTACATCTTCCACGGCACCATCACCACAGCAGCCATCAGACTCCGGCTCCGGCTCCGGCTCCGGCGATGATCCACCGGACAGAACCTGGTCCCTTCGCTTTCCTCGCCCTCGACTCAAGCCGGACGGGTCGCCGTCAGGACGCCTATCTTGTCGATGCGGTGTTCCGGGTTGCCCTGGGCGTCTCGCCAGAAGTTGCCCACCGCGTTGTCCTCCGGCGTCGCGCAGGTGGAGAGAGTGATCATGGCTCGGGTGGGCTTCTCGCCCGGCTCACCCGGCACCGCGGCGCGCTGCTCGGCGAGGGAGCGGGCGGAGCGGAAGGACGTCTCCCGCGTCTCAGTGATCTTGTACTCGTAGACAGCGTCACCGAAAGTGACGAAGACCTTGTCGCCCACGTCGACCGCGGGCAGGTCGCGCAGGGGCCCTCCGGCGGAGAGCCGGTGGGCGGTCACCAGATAGTTGCCCGTCTCTCCCGGACCGACGCCGCCGCGGCTCCCGTAGGGGCTGGCGGCCACGCCGCGATCCTGTATGCGGGTGCCCGCCGGGTCGTCGGTCGTCCCTTCATAGGGCACTACGGTGAGCTTCTCGACTCCTATCGACGGTATGGCCATCACCGCGGCACGGGACCGCTTGCTGGGGTCGGGCTCAAGGGCCTGCAGCGATGGCGCCGGGGGCACCGCTGGTGACGTGGACGCGGAGCCTGCGGGTGCCGTGTCGGCCGTACCGGATGCGGCGGGCGCGCCGGATCCGGTGGACGTGCCGGATGCGGTGGACGTGCCGGATGCGGTGGACGTGCCGGATGCGGTGGAGGAGGTGGATGCGGTGGACGAGGTGGCCGTACGGGACGTGGTGGCCACACCACCTGCGCCATCCGCCGCCGAGCAGCCGACAAGTACGGCTGTGACGGTCGCGGCAAGGACGCAACAGGCGCCTCGAAGTGTCTGCATGGCCTTCCGAAGGGTATTCGACGGTCGTCAGCCGCCAGAACACTGGAAAACGAATACGTATTCCCGAACAAAAGGCGCGCCTCGGCGATCAGCGGGCGTCTACTCGGCCCCGAAATGCCAGCCGGGCTGCCTTGACCACAGCTCGTTCTTGGGCGACCTCGGCTCATTCTTGGGCGACCTTGAACACCCCCCGCAGGCACTCAGCCGTCACTGAGAGTGGCCACTGCGTGGAACCTGAGCCAGAACCCGTTCTGGCTCAGGCACAGCTTCTGTGATGCGCAAACGCCGAGTGGCGCACTACGCCGAGTGGGCTCCTGTCTCGCCGGGAAGTGCCATGAGTGGCGTGAGTGGCGGGGCAGAGACGTTGAAGCGAACCTGGTGGGACTGGGCTGTCTTCGTTTACCTGGTCGTGATCACGGCCAGGTGCAAGAGCCCCATCGCGGTCGGCTTCCTCACTGCGTTCGCAGCCGCGGTTGCGGTCATCGCTGCCTGCCGGACCTGGAAGCTGGTACATCGGACTCGTGTCGGACCGACATCCTCTGCCGCCGAAGCGGCACACCACAGAAGTTGAGCCGGAACCCCTTCTCACCTACGTAGCCAGCCGGTACAGCGCGTAGGGCTGCGGCAGACTGGTGCACCCCTATGGAGAGGTGCGCCGGTGCCGACGGATCGACAGCCGATGGATCTTGAGGCGTATGTCGAGCGGACCCGGAGCGGCCCGTGTTTTGTCTGTGCGTTCCTGGCGGGAAACCCGGACTACTCGCATGCGACAGTGTTTGAGGATGCCGATCACGTGGCGTTCCTGGACAGGTGGCCCACCTTGCCGGGCAAAGTCCTGGTCGCACCGAAGGCGCACGTCGAGCACGTCGTGCGCGACTTGGACGGGGCGGCCTACAGCCGGCTCATGCTGTTCGTCCGGGAGATCGCCCTCGCCGTCGAGGCGGTCTACGGGCCGGAGCGCACGTACCTGTACTCGCTCGGTAGCCAGCAGGGCAATGCGCATCTGCACTGGCACATCGCGGCCCTACCACCCGGAGTTCCCTATGCTGAGCAGCAGTTTCACGCTCTGATGACGGAAAGCGGTGTTCTCACGCCGTCGCCGGAGCAGGCGGCCTCAATGGCCGCACGTCTGCGGGAGGCGGTCATCGCCCGGGGTGTGCTCGGGCCGGGATGACCGGCAGCGTCCGGCAGTTTCTATTGGACCATCTCGCTGATCAGATGAAGATGGCGGCGATGTGGAGTGCTGCGAGGTAGATGGTGGTGGTCTTGTCGTAGCGGGTGGCACGGCCGCGCCATTGCTTGAGCTTGTTGATGCACCGCTCGACGGTGTTCCGCTGCTTGCATGTCCTACGGTCGAAGGCCGGCGGACGGCCGCCGAGCCAGCCGCGCCGTTTGCGGTTCGCGGCCTGGTCGGCCGGCTGCGGAGTCACCGCTCTGATCCCGCGCCGAAGGAGACGACTGCGGATCGCCCGAGACGAATACGCCTGTCGGCTAGGACCACACCCGTGGCAGTCCTGGGCCGGTCGTGGGCGCCCTCCCACGACCCGAAGTGTTCGGGCAGGTCCATCCACGGAGTGCCGGTGCGGTACTTGAACGCGATCGCGTCGATCACCTGCCGGTGGTCCCGCCACCGCCCGCCCCGCTTCGGCGTCCGGTCCGGCAGCAACGGCTCGATCCTCGCGCACTGGGCGTCAGCCAACAACACACATCAACCAACGATCAGATGATCCGAGGGGAACGCCCCGGCCTGCTCGGCCGCTACAGCTTCACCGCCTCCGCCCTGGCCGCCGGTGCCCTGCGCCCGCTGCGCGACCCGGATGCCCCAGAGCCGGACGAAGAGGACGACGGCAGGCAGGAATGGGGATCAGGAGCCGATCGGATCAATCCGTGACGGGCAGGCACTCGGTGAGCAGGGCGATGATGTCACGCCAGGCGCGCTGTGCGTGCTGTGGGTGGTAGCCGACGCCGGGAACTGCGGGGTGGTCGACCGGCGGGTGGTGGAAGGCGTGAAGGGCTCCTCCGTAGACCACGAGGCGCCAGTCGACGCCCGCGGCCTGCATCTCTGCGGTGAACGCCTCCCGTTGCGCGGGCGGCATGATCGGGTCTTCCGACCCGACCCCGGCCCATACCGGGCAGCGAATGCGTGCCGCCTCGCCCGGTCGGCCCGTGGTCAGTGCGTTGACTGTCCCGATCGCGCGCAGGTCGACGCCATCGCGACCGAGTTCCAGTGCGATTGCGCCCCCGGTGCCGTAGCCGATGGCGGCGGTCCGGTCGGGGTCGGCCCGTGGTTCGGCACGCAACACGTTGAGCGCGGCGTGACCGATCCCTCGCATGCGGTCGGGATCGGCGAGCAGTGGCATGCAACGGGCCAGCATTTCCTCTGGCTCTTCCAGATAGCGTCCGCCGTGGAGGTCGAAGGCCAGCGCCACGTACCCCAGCTCGGCCAGAGCCTCGGCCCGCCGACGCTCGACATCGCTGAGCCCCATCCCCTCCGGTCCGATCAGGACTGCGGGCCGGCGCTCGGCACCGGCCGGGAGCGCGAGGTATCCGATCATCGTCAAGTTGTCGGCCGGGTATTCGACCGTACGGGTTGTGACCGTCGTCATGCGACTGGACGGTAATGACCGTTGCGCCCACTCGGGGTGGTGTTCACCGATGGCAGACAGCAGTCTGTCCCGACTGCATCGCTTAGAACTCAAGCGGCGCGGGGGCGGGGGCGGCTTGAGAGGAACTCAGACCGACGTCCCCGCAGGGTCGTCGGCCGAGGCGTCGTGCTCCGGGTCGATCCGGTTGTCCGCGCTCAGGACGTCGCCGGTCAGGGGTGATCCGGATGCGTGTCGGAGTGCGCCGATCGCAGGGTCGGAGATGGAGACGGTGAGCCGGTAGGGCGGTTCGCCGATGGTGGTGTTCGAGGAGTCGATCGGCGCCTCGAGCATCTGCTGGAGGGCGAAGCCGTCGTATCCCGGGCACAGCGCCTGCGCGGGGAGCATGACCACCGCTGATCCGCCGCTGTCCGGCGTCATGCGGATCTTGCCGTCGGGGGGTCGGGCCCCGTCGTCGGAGGACGTGGTCGGCAGGCCGTACGCGCCGCCGACGATCCCTTGCGGTCCCTCGATCTCCACGGCCACGCCCTCCGGGCCGAGCGGGCTCGACAGTTCGAGCACTCGCTCCGTGCCAGGGGCCAGCAGCAGGCCGAGGGTGAACTTTCCCCGGTCGTGGGCCCCGTTTCGCTCGAAGCCGTAGGAGCCGAGGACCAACTGCGGTCCTGGTGTTCCGCCCCCTTGCCGCTCGCCCCGACCAATAGGGTCGGGGGCGGGTGTGACCGGCGGTGTGAAGTGGTGGAAGCCCTTGGAACCGCACCGGCTTCCGATGAACGTGCCACCGCCCGGCAGCGCCGCATCGGCCACCGGCCTCGGCGGGGTCGTGGGCAGGGCCGGGGATGGAGGCCAGGCCGAGTGGGCGGGCCTGGATGCGCTCGCCGGTCCGGGGAGCTCGGAGCGGCTCGGGTCGAGCCACGGTGTGCGGTAGGCGACCAGGCCGCCGGCCGCGGCCACGAGCACTACCCACGGAATGAGATTCCGCTTCTTGTCGTTCATGTGCGCCCTCCCAGACAGCCGGTCATGTTATAGGACTCTCACGGCCATCCGATCAGGTGTTTGAACGCGTGGGGCCTTGCTCGGCACGACCGCACGAGCCGCTACCGTCGGCCGAGGTCAAGCTCCTTCAGGCTCAGGATTCCGTGAACTCGCGTGCCTTGGTCCAAGGGCGACAAGACGCCGGACACCGTTGAGCTCGTGGCAGCGGACGAGGAGTTTGCGGACCGTCCTCCACTTCGAGTTCTGGACGGTGTCTTCGAGGTCGGTGTCGATGTAGGGGGCGCTCTGCAAGGAGCAGGAATCCAACTGGCCAGCCCCACCTGTCGGCCGATCAGAACCTGCACCCCACTCCGCGCCGCCGTACGGTCGTCACGCCCCCCCCTCAGGACGGGCGCCCACTGCCGGTCCCGCGTCCCCGCACGTGCGCGAGACCGGCACACCCTCTCGCCGATACTCACGGCCGCCGACCGTTCAAGCGCAGCCGCCCGGTGACGCGAGACTGCGGGCCGGGCGGACAGCTGGCCGCAAGGGGACCACTCGACGGGCTCCGGCAAGGTGAAGTCCTGCATGCACTCGCTGCACAGAATCCTTCGCTTGGCGAAGGTCCTGGGCGAGACCCGGATGACCGCTGGCGGGGAGCACTGGCACGCGGCCTTCACGTAGTTCCTGTCCTCCTTCTCCGGAAGGGGCGGGGCCTTCTCGCCGGTGTCGTCGCCATCGGAGTCGTCGTCGCGCCCGGCCGTGCCCGTGGTGGTCTTGCCGGACTGGGCGGCTCGTACACTGACGAAAATGGAGGACCACACGGACACGGCCACCGGGATCGGTGCGCTTCCGGTGCCCGCCTTGCGGCAGTACGTCGACTCGTACGTCGGTTTCGACCTCCGCGGGCTCCCGACCGGGGTGCACTGCGGCCCGCCGAGTCGCGCGCTCACTACGGTGATCAGCCTGTCCGACCCTTTGGAGGTGGCGGCGGGCGTCGACGACGGGTCACCGGTCACCCGATTCAGCAGCGTGGCCGGCGGTCTGATGTGCCGGTCCGTCGCGATTCACCATGACGGACGCCAGCAAGGCGTGCAGGTATCGCTGACACCGCTCGGGGCCCGGGCCGTTTACGGCATGCCCGCCGCCGAGCTCGCCCACCGACTGGTCCCGCTCGACGAGCTTCTGGGGACGCTTGCCGTCGAGTTGGTCGACCGGCTCCGAGCGGCGACAACATGGACCGCGCGGTTCGCCGCGCTGGACGAATTGCTCCTCCGAGCCGTCGGCCGGAGCGCCGGAGGCGACCACGTGCGCCAGGTGCGCCCCGAGGTAGCCGAGGCGTGGCGTCGTCTCGTCGCCGCGCGGGGTTGCGTCCAGGTTGGGGCGGTCGCCGCGGAACTCGGCTGGAGCCGTCGGTATCTCACCGAGCGGTTTCGCGGTGAGATGGGCCTGTCACCGAAGACTTTCGCCCGAGTCTTGCGCTTCGAGCACGCGCACGAACTGGCGACGGCACACGATCCGCTCCCGTGGGCCGATGTGGCAACCCTCTCCGGCTACGCCGACCAGGCCCATCTCGTCCGGGACTGGCGCGAGTTCACGGGCCGATCACCGACGGCCTGGCGTCGC
Source organism: Streptomyces sp. NPDC093089 (assembly GCF_044754405.1). Lineage (NCBI taxonomy): Bacteria > Bacillati > Actinomycetota > Actinomycetes > Kitasatosporales > Streptomycetaceae > Streptomyces > Streptomyces sp. NPDC093089. The sequence continues at coordinate 60,566 of NZ_JBIVPA010000022.1, read as the reverse complement.
AGCGAAGTCCTCCTCGGAGCCGGGTAGCCGCCAACCGTCTGCCCGTCGCGTCGGCTTCTCCCCCTCTGGCTTCTCTCCCCTGGCTCCTCTTCCCTTTCCTTCAAGACCGCCCGATCGCTGTCGTGGACGATCGTCGGCATGAGACTCGTCAACCACGAACGCAACGCCATGGATCTGCGGACCACCCCCGTGCACCTCGGACTGGGATCGAGAGCGAAACCCGTCGAGGGCTTCGCCTGGGACCCGGAGGTGCTCCAGGCCTACAGCGCCGCGGTCGCGGCAGATGGCGCCGAGGGCCGGATGGTGATGATCTTCGACGGCGACGGCCCCGGCGACCATTGGGAGAGCCACCCTGCAGGCGACGAACTGGTCGTCTGCCTCAGCGGGTCAGTGACCGTCACCCGCGACGTGGACGGGGTTCCCGACCGCGTTCTGCTCGGACCGGGCGAGGCCACCATCAACCCGGCCGGGGTATGGCACGTGGTCGACATGGAGGGGCCTACGTCCATCCTGTCCATCACCGCGGGCCTCGGCACCGACCACCGCCCTCGGACCGACACCCACCCGACCGAACACGTCGACACACCCGGCCCGGAGGAAGCGCCGTGACGACACGCATCGCTTGCCTCGGCGACAGCCTCACCCGCGCGCAGTTCAGCGTCGACTACCTGGATCTCCTCGGACGACGCCACCCTTCCGGTGACCTGCGGCTTGCCCGCTTCGGCGCCAACGGCGACTTCGCCTACAACCTCTTGCAGCGCCTCGATGCCGTCGTCGCGGACCCGCCTGATGTGATCACCGTGCTGATCGGGACCAACGACGCCCGAGCGAGCCTCGCCGGCTACCCCGTCGAGCAGGCCATGAAGCGCAAACAACTCCCCGAGCGCCCGTCAGCCGGCTGGTTCCAACAGTGTCTGGGAGCCGTCGTCACACGGCTGCGAGCGGAGACCGACGCGACGATCGGTCTGCTGTCGCTCCCGGTCCTCGGCCAACAAATCGACGGAACAGCGGCACAGGCGTCGCAGGCGTACAGCCAGATGATCGCCGAGATCGCCACCACCAACGAGGTGGCCTGCCTTCCGCTCCACGAACGCCAGATCGAGGAACTGCGCCAAGCGGACCCGCCGCCGATTCCGTACCGGGAGGTGACTCCCGCAGCGGTCGTCGGCGTCCTCGTCCAGCACGCGGTGCTGCGCCGCAGCCTCGACACGATCTCGCGGCGCCGTGGTCTTGTACTCACGACCGACCACATCCACCAGAACAGCCGCGGCGCCACCCTCATCGCTGAGGTCATCGACGCCGGTCTGCTGGTCCAGAGCCCGTAGCCGGTTCCGGCGCCCGGCCAGTCGGATGCCATCCACCGTGCGGAGATGGCATCCGATCCAGGCGGCCAACATCTACGGCACCAAGATCAACCAACGGCTCTACAGCATCGCAGCAGGGCACTCGGCCGCGAGCGCCTGGAGCGCGGCGGCCTCCGCCGGGTCCACGTTCAGGTCCCAGCGCAGGCTTGGCTGCGGTCCACTCCGTGGCGCATCGGCAGCGGGCACCCGGCGTCGGGGCATCCACTGGGCCGGATCCTGGTCCGCCTTCCTCTACCTCGCCGCCATCTCCATCTGGGCAGCGAAATGACCCGAAAGAAACTGCCTAGTCTTCTGCGCGTGCCAGGGGGTTGGCCTGAACGAGCGCCGCGCCGAGCGGGGTGAGGGTGTGCAGCACCGTGTTGGCCGACCGTCGGCTGTTGATCAGTCCGGCGTCGCGCAGTGCAGAGCTGTGCTGTGTAGCCGCCGAGGCGGAGATCGCCAGGGCTCGCGCGAGTTCACTCGTGGTCGCCCCCGCTGCGCAGGCGTGGAGGATCGCGGCGCGACTGCGTCCGACGACTCCGGCCAGCGCCGACACTGTGGTCAGGGCCGGGGCCCGGTCATGGCTTGGCACCCCGTCGAGGACCGAATAGACAACGACCGGCGGCAATCCGGGGTCCGCGATGGGAACGGGCGAGCCCCAGCAGAAGTACGAAGGGACGAGCAGCAGCCCACGGCCTGCCAGGTGCAGATCCCGATCGTCGCCGTGCGCGTCCACGTGCAGCACCGGCGGCTCCCAGCGCATGGCCGGGCGGAGACTCTGGAGAAGTCCGTCGATGCCACCGGTGAGCAGGGCGCGAGCCCGCAGACACCGCTCAGCCTCCAGGCTTGCCTGGACACGGTCGGACTGGGGCGCGATAACGGCGTTGTAGTAGGCCCGCAGCACCTGCACCAGCTCGGCACGAATCTTCGTCTCGGTCAGGCGCGGGGCCCACGTGGGAGCGCCACTCACCTGGGCCAGGGTCTGGATCTCTTGGAGGACTTGGGGGGCGGGCACCGACATGATCGCGTCCACACCGGCATCCCACCCACCGCCCGCCGCGGCCGGAGTCAGGAAATCGGGGAAATACGCCGCTCGCGGGAAGAGCGGCAACAGCATGCCGCGCACGGTCGCCTCCAGTCGCTCCTCGTGGAGGCGGCTCCGGGCGGTGCGGTGCCATTCGGCATAGGCCCAGCGGCCGCGGCGGGTCTGGAAGCGATGCAGGCTGGAGGCGATCTCCCAGAACGGATCCGCTGCGGCTGCCACACGCGTACGGGCGAGATCGGCATCAGTGAAATGGATACGGAGCAAGCAGTTCCCCTAATTTGACATGCATCTTTCACATATGGCGAAACATGATGGATGCCGGAGATCGCAGCTGACAAGGTCTTGCCGCACCACAAACGAAGTCCAGCCGCCGCACCACGACCGGCTGGCGACGTCAGTCCTGTCCGATCCCCCACAAGGAGTTCCCTGTGCGCAAGCCTGTGAACGCACTGCTCGCGACCGTCCTGGCGCTGAGCGGCGGAATGATCACGCTCGGTTCGGCCACCTCGGCTGCAGCGGCCAACCCGACGTGCAACTGGAGCGCGTCCTACTACGGGGCCTGGGTGCCCAACTACGGCACGACCAGCGGCAACGTCAACTGCGCCCTGTCTCAGGGCGTCATGAACAACGTCGCGGTGGGCACGCTGCAGGAGACCCTCAACATGTGCTACGGCGAACGCCTCGTGGTGGACCGGGACTTCGGTGCCGCGACCGATGCCGCCCTGCGCCGCGCCCAGCAGAAGGCCGGCACGACGGTGGACGGCGACTACGGTCCGCTCACCCGGAAGGCCATCAAGCACAAGCCGGTGAGCGGCAGTACGTGCGTCCGCGTCCCCTAGCGCCGAAGCCTTCGTGACGGCTCATCAGTGCGAGGACGCCGTTCGAGGACTCGGAGTCAGGTCTGCTGCTTCGCCCCGTCGATCGCTTGATCGACGGGGCGAAGCCCTGCGAAGCCCTGCGAAGCGGCTGCTGCAGACGTGGCGTGGGCCATCTCCTCGTGACCGTGCTCGAAGAACGCGGCGCCCGTTCCGGACCGGTCGGTGAGGGCTACCACGAGGCTTTCGCCGGCGTCCTCGACCGGGTGCACCCCAAGCGGCCCGGCCTGGTGTTCGCGTACCAGACGCACCAGATCGGTCTGGACGAGATGTACGGACACGGCGTACGCGTCCCGCAAGAACCGCTCCTGCCTGCGTCGTCGCGGGATCCGCTGCACCGTTCCGGATAAGGCCGACCAGGCCCGTGACCGCAGGAAACCGGGCTCCCGTGGCGGCCGACCGCCGCGTTTCGACCCGGTCGACTACGGCGAGCGCCACGCGGTCGAGTGCGGGATCAACCGCCTCAAGAGGCACCGCGCCGTCGCCATGCGATATGACGAGTTCGTGGTCCGCCACGAGGCGACTGTCATCACCGCGGCCATCAACAAATGTCTGTGACCCGCTGCCGTCATGCGGACGCCCTTCGGCGACCGGCGCGGGCGAACGGCCTTCTGCGCGCAGGCTCATCAGCTCAAGGGGGCCGATTCCGACAGCACTCGCTCGTGAGAGTCCGTCTGGGGTTCAGCCCGTCCCGTCCTCGGGCGGCCGGAGACGGCCCCATCGGACATTGGCGCCGCCCAACTGTGCGTCGGCGAAGGTGACCCGACCCCCGTTCACCTGTGCGCGGACGAAGGAGACCGTGCCGCCGCTGAACCTGGCGTGGCCGAGCGAGACAGTGCCTCCGTGGAATCGCGCGTGGTGGAAGGTGACCGTGCTGTCGGTGAACTGCCCGTAGTCGAAGGTGACGTTTCCACCATCGAATCGCGCCGCGTAAAAGGTCACCGTGCCGCCCGTGAATTCCACGTCGTCGATGGCAAGGGCCCCGCCAGTGAAGTGCGCATGGTCGAAACTCAACGTGCTTCCGGTGAACCGTGCGCGGCGGAAGGCGAGCGAACCGGCATCGAATTGCACCCGGTTGAACGTGACCGTGGCGTTGCCGAACTGCGCGTGGCCGAAGCCGACCGTGCCGTCAACGAACCGTGCCTCGTCCAGCGTGAGCGTCCCGCCGCTGAGGCTCGCATGGTGAAACGTGATGGCGCCGGGACCGAACAGCGCCCCGCGGAAGGAAACCGCGCTGCCGCTGAACCTCGCCTCGTCGAAGCAGACCGCAGCGCCCTGGAATTGCGCGTCGTTGAACCTGACTGTGCCAGCGCCGAATCTTGCGCCGCGAAAGGTGACTACCCCGTCGAGGAACCCGGCTCCGTCGAAGCTGATGAGGTCACCGACGAAGTCGGCGTCGGCAAAGGAGACGCTGCCGCGAAACCGGCAGCCGGAGAAGTCGCCTCCGTCGAAGGTCGCGCGGGTGAAATCAAGAGCGCAGGTCGACCAGGAAGACTCCTCCCGTGACTCCCGGAGGTGATCGCGGACGACCTGGATGATCGTCTGCCGTACCTCCCTTTCTCCCTTCCTGTACTGGTCGGACTCCGGTTTCCATTCGTAGGGCATGCGCAGATAGGCGCACAGGACGTCGACGCAGACCTGGCGTTGCTCCACCCAGTCGTCGGCCAGACGGGCCATCGCATACACGCCGGCGAGTCGTACGGCCGGTCCTTCATGGCCGAGCTGGCCGGCTGCCGTGCTGTAACGCTCGGCGAACTGGGTCGCGTCCGCCCGATGGGCGTCCCCTTCGGCGATGCGCTGCTTGCGATAGGCGTACACACCCGCGAGCACCGCGCCGAAGACCGTCAGAATGGCGATGCTGAGCCTGATTCCGTCGGGAACGCCCAAGGTCTCCGTGGGTGCCGTCAGCCGGCGGACGAGCCAATACGCCACGACGCCGGCAACGCAGACCGATACCACAGCAAGACCGGCCACGATCCACACGGGCCAGAGATCCGGTGCGTACCGACCGCCCGCGTGTCGCCACCGGCGCGGCCACCAACGTCTCCGGGACATCGCTTCTAGCTCGGCCGACCGCCCGCGGCGGACGTCAACTCCGCCACGAACTCCCGGCATGAACCGTAACGACGCTCAGGGTCCTTGGCCAGCGCCTTGGCCATCACGCTGTCGACAGCTGGCGCGAGCCCCGGGCATCTCTCGGAGAGGGCCGGCGGCGGGTCGTATTGGTGCGCCCACAGCAGCGCCATGTCGGTGTCGCGCTGGAACACGGAACTACCCGCAAGGGCCTCGTACACGACGCAGGCAAGGCTGTACAGATCGCCCCGACCGTCTACAGGACGGCCGGAGATCTTCTCGGGGGAAAAGTAGTTCACAGTACCGACGAATTCACCCGCCCTGCTGAGCGACGCGTCCAGTGACGGTTTCGCCATTCCGAAGTCCACGAGATACGCATAGGGATCGTCACCGACACCGCTCGTGGCCACGAGGATGTTGCCAGCCTTCACATCCCCGTGCACGAGATCGTGCTCGTGCGCGGCATCGAGTGCCGACGCCACCTGCGCTGCGATGCGCATCGCACCTGTCACCGGCAGAAGACCATCCCGGTCCAGGAGAGTCCCCAAGTCCGGCCCGGAAACGTAGAGCATGGCGATGTACAGGACACCGTTGGACTCTCCCGATGCGAAGATCGGCACGATGTGCGGATGATCGATCGCAGCGGCCATGCGCAACTCACGGAGGAAACGTCGGCGGAAAGAGTCTTCGTGCGCCAATTCGGGGGCGAGCACTTTCAGGGCCACGATACGGTCCAGCCGCAGATCCTTCGCGCGGTAGACGACGCTCATTCCCCCGCGGCCGATCTCACGCTCTACCTGGTAGCCCGCGATCTGCGAACCGGGATGAATGGGTTGATTTCGGGCCACCTGCCGAAATTAGCATCTGGATGCCTCGGGCCGATGGATGTCCGTGAGGGCGCTGTGGCGCGATGTCGGGCGTGGACCGTCCGATACGGCCGCCGGCTGATGCCGGTGCCCGTAGAGCATTCGGTCTGCCCGTGCCCCGAGCCGGCGGCCGGCCGACTGGGCCGGAGCTCTTGCTCTTCCGGGTTCCCCGGTAGGGTGCGGTGGTGCGCACGGTCGAACTTTTGTTGGATGAGGCTGCGGAGCTGGCGGTTCGGGAGGCGTGGCAGCGGCTCGCGGATGCGGGGTTGCCCAGTCAGGCGCGGCTCCGTTCCCCGACCAACCGCCCGCATCTGACTCTGGCGACATGTCCGGAGCTGACCGCTCCGATTCGGTGGGAGCTTGCCGAGGTGGTCGCCGTCCTGCCGTTGCCGGTGCGGTTCACGGGCGTGGTCCGCTTTGAGCGGCCCACTTCGGTGCTGGCCTGGGCGCTGGATCTCGATGCCGCGCTGGCCGGCTTGCAGCGCCGGGTATGGGAGGCGGTGGCCTCGGACAGCCCGCCCGCAGCTCTCAACCCGTTCCACGAACCCGGGCGCTGGAGCCCGCACATCACCCTCGGTCGCACCCGGCGTGCGGGTGCCTTCGCCGATCGGCGCGTCCCTGACCTGCTGCCGGTGCCGCCCCTCTCGGCCCAGCTCGTCACCCTGCGCAGCTACGACACCGAGGCCGGTGCCCTGGAGGTGCTGGAGCCCCGCTCCTGAGACGGCCCCGGCGGCGGCCTCCTGATGGCGGCCGAGGAACGCCGACGTACGCATCCGGGTGATGAGAGCGGAGAAGGCGAGACGGAGTGCGCACCCTCCGACGGGACGTCAACTTCCTTCCGTCAGATTCCGGTCGAGGACGCCGATGAGCCGTGCTCCCGCGCGATCGGTCCCGCGGCGCCCTTGCTTCACGCCCGTCGAGGCCTTTTCCAGCCGCAGCCGTGCTGTACGTCCACGCAGCGTCAGCGTCATCAACTGGTTGCCGAACCACGGCCCGCCGGTGCGCTCCCATCGGACCGCCGGTCGCTCGACCCGTCCGTGGCGGGCAAGGAGATGCCCGATCCCCTTGGCGAACCGGCTCCAGCCGAAATGGAACCCGGCCCGCATGGCCGCGGGCACCGAGTTGTGCAGTGGTGAGCAGGTGAACTGGAAGACGCGGGAGCGCGGCGGCTGCCCGGTGGTCCAGACGGGCTCCGCCACGTATGCGTGGTGGACGTCCCCGGAAAGCACGCACACCGTCGCCGGGGCAGTGTCGGCTCTCCCTGCCTCGGCGACCGTCTCCGTGAGTTTTTCGAACGACGTGGTGAACGCCGCCCAGTGCTCCAGGTCCGCCCGCCGACGCAGCCACTCGCCGAAGCGCGCCCAGCGCGGACCGCGTTCGCCCCGGCAGAGCGCCGCGTGCCAGCCCTCCGCGAAGTGGACCATCGGAGGGAGCAGCCACGGGAGCGAGGTCCCGACCAGCAGGTGGTCGACGCCGCCGAGCTCGTCGAACACCTGTGTCCGCAGCCAGGCCGCTTCCTGGACGTCCAGCATCGCCCTGTGCTGCTCCTCCAGCACCCGCGCGGCCCGGGTGTCGACCATCAGCAGCCGGGTGCGACCGAAGTCCCTGCGGTAGCTCCAGCGCACCGACGCCGGGTCGGCCTCGGCACGCTCGGCGAACGCGCGCAGCACCTCCGTGGCGTCGTCGGCCGCCAGGACCGCCGCGTACAGCTCGTCCTCGGCGAGCTCGGCCGGGGAGAGGTTCCCGAGGTGCTGGTAGACCCAGTACGACATCAGGCCGCCGGTGATCCGCTCGTGCCACCAGGGCGTCGCCCGCATGTCGGCCACCCAGACGGCGCTGGTGTTCCAGTCGTCGATGACGTCGTGGTCGTCGAAGATCATGCAGCTGGGCACGGTCGAGAGCAGCCAGCGCAGTTCGGGGTCGCCCCAGGACTCGTCGTAGAGGTGGGTGTACTCCTCGTAGTCGGCGACCTGGTCCGGCGGGGCGGCGGAGCCGGTGCCGGCGGCCCGCCGATGCCGGGCGATCCATGCGCGGGTGTCGGCGGACGTCTCGTCCGCGTACACCTGGTCGCCGAGGAGGAGGAGAACGTCCGGACGCTCGGCCTCCGGGTCGGCGGCGAGCCGGGCGGAAAGGGTGTCGAGGACGTCGGGGCCCACCGGATCGGACTCGCCCACGTCAGGTGCCGCCCACCGGCACGAGCCGAAGGCGACCACCGCGCCCGTCGCCGGGACCGGCGGCGTGTGGATGGTGCTGGGCGGCTGGGGCGAGTCCGCGAGGGGCCACACCCGCTCTCCGTCGAGCAGTACCTCGTACGTCGTGGCGGCCCCGGGGACGAGTCCGGTCACGACCACCAGCGCGTAGTGATGGTCGGCGACGCGGAACGTCGGAGCCGAACCCCCCGCGCCGCCCGGGCACCGTACCTCCGCCGTGCACGCCCGGTCGGTCTCGACCCACACCGTCGCGCTCGTGCCCGACGCCCAGTCAACGTGTCTCAGGAGCGGCCCCAGCCTCAGACCGGCCATCACGAGTCCCCTTCCGGCGCTCCGCACGGTACGGAACGGCCGCTCTGTACGGTACTGAGCCCCTGCGGAAACAGCGCCGTCGCACGGCTCGGCCGCCCCGTGGTGCCTCGACTCCGATGGCTTGCTCTTCGATGGCTTGCTCTTCCCCTACGGTACGCCCGTCCTCAACAGGCGGCCGGTGTCTCAGCGCATGAATCCCACGATCTGAACCAGAACCCGTCCTTCTGAACGCCGCCACTGCCACCATGCGATTCCGTAGGCGACAACCACCGAACCTCGACACACCGCCGCACCACGAACTGCACACCCAAGATCGCTGCCACGTCCGAGATGAGATGCCCCGGGCGCTGAGCCAGCAGCCGCCATGAGGGGGCCCTTTCAGCACAGAACCCCCCTCTCAAGCCGCCCACAGTATGAGATGGCCCTCCGGGCTGCGGCCGGATTGTGCCAGCATGCCGGGCATGCAGCAGCAGCTGATTATCAGCGGCAGCGTGCCGGCACCGAGCCCGAGGGAGTAACCCTCCCCTCGTTCACCGCCCGCACGCAGACCTCTCGCATCTCGCGAGGGGTCTTTTCCATTTTCCGGCCCCATCACGGCCCCATGAACAGGACCACCACCCATGGAACACACCCGGCTCACCGTCACACTCCAGTCCGGCCACGGAGCACTCGCGCGGCTCGCCGCCACGCTCAACAACCACCATGTGCTGGACCTGACCTACACCACTGCACCGGCGGACACGGATACAGCCGTCGTATGCGTGGCACAGTCCGATGCCCTGCGTGCACAGCACAAGCTGCGCAGGCTCGTCGACGTGATCGAGGTGACGTCAACTCCCGCATCACCGGGCACCGCAGAGGCATCAGACCTCCACCCGTCCGCCACCACGCCGCCGGTGCCCCACGCCCGTGAACGGTCCGCCGCCCAGTGATCTGAGCAGCGTGTTCCACTCCCGTACCGCCCCGCCCGGCTTACTACTCCTGGTCGGGGTCCTCGTCCTCGTCGAGTTCGTCGCGTCCCGGTCCCGCAGGGGCTGCAGGCCACCCGTTGGAGGGAGCAGGGTGAAGCCGTAGTGGGACCAGGACATTGAGGTTCTTGTGCTTGAGCGGGGAGAGCCGAGCGATGTCCTCGGTCGACTGCAGCTCGAGCTGACGGCGGGCGGGGGCGAGGACGTCGGTGATCCGGCGGTCGATGGCGCGGTGAGCCCGCCGGGCGCGTGGCCGGGCTTGGGCCGTCGGGCGGACTGGCGCCGGCACCACTCCGCGAACGCGATCAGGGTGCCGGAGCGTACGGCGGCCGGCGGTATTCAGCCGCAGCTCGATGCCCTCGGCCTGGGCATAAGCGAACACGTCCGCCCGGGGCCGCAGCCGTGGGCCGGGCCGGTCGGGGACCGCGTATCCCCGTTCGGTCAGGAGTCTGCGTATCTCTCCGATCCCATGGGTGACGGTGGAGCGGTCGACGCCGAACACAGCAGGGCGAGGACGGAGTGCGGAAGACCGTGCCGCAGGTGGATCAGGGTGGAGGCCAGCCGGTCGGCGAGCATCAGCCGATGCCGGGTACCTGCCCCGCCTCACGTTTCTGACCCTGTCCCGGGCCTCGTGACGACGACCCTCGACCACGACCTCCCACGGGTCGGCCAGCTCCTCGACCGAACAAGCCAGGCGAAGGCTGGGGAGCCCCCAAGACTCTGTTGGTCAGCTCGGCAAACCGTTCCCGGATCGCTGGCGGAACGGCTCGGTTGGCAGGAGATCCGCCCGTACGTCGTCCGAATCGTAAGGGTGCTCCCAGCCCGTCAGCCGTTCACGACCGAGGCGCCTCCGTCGACGGAGGCGCCTCTTGGGAGAGCGGTGGTTCGGAGATCAGAAGACGCTGACGCCGTAGGCGCTGAGGGCCTCGGTGACGGGCTGGAAGAAGGTGGTGCCTCCGCTGGAGCAGTTGCCGCTGCCGCCGGAGGTGAGGCCGAGGGCCGTGGTCCCGGAGAACATGGCGCCGCCGCTGTCGCCGGGCTCGGCGCAGACGTTGGTCTGGATGAGGCCGTAGACGATGTCGCCGTTGCCGTAGTTGACGGTGGCGTTGAGGCCTGTGACGGTACCGCTGCGCAGGCCGGTGGTGCTGCCGCTTCGCTGGACGGACTGCCCCACGTAAGCGTTGCCGGCGCCGGTGATGTCACGGTAGCTGCCGTTGTAGAGATAGACGCGCCCGTCGGCTGCGGAGGCGTTGGAGTGACGGATGATGCCGTAGTCGTTGGTGGGGAAGCTGGTTCCGGCTCGCGTGCCGAGGACGGTGGTGTTGGCGGAGTTGGTGTACCAGGTGCTGCCGATGTTGGTGCAGTGTCCCGCCGTCAGGGCGTAGTAGGTGCTACCGCTGCGGACGTTGAACCCGAGCGAGCAGCGACCGCCTCCGGCGTAGATGGCCTGGCCGCCGGCGATGAGCTTGTTGATCTTCCCGGCGGTCCGCTCGATCTTCAGGTTCTTGGCGTTGTCGCCGGCCGCCTTGCGCAGGGTCGCGAGGTCGGCCTGAGAAACGGTGGAGTCGACGGTGACGACGACCTTTCCGGTGGTCTGGTCGGTGTACCAGGCGGAGCCGGCCACGTCGGCCTGAAGGACGGCGTCGCTGGTGGTGGCCAGTGTGGCGGCGGTGACTCGCGCGGTGTCGGCCTCCTGCGCCGATGAGGTGGGGACGGTCAGGGCCGAGGCGGCCACGACGGCGCCGAGCACGGCGATCAGCCGGCTGCTTCGGGTGATCCTGACGCGACGGATGGAACGGTTCACTGCATCCTCCGGTGGGGGTGGTCGGGCCGCCTGGGTGAAGTGGCCCGGGTGGAGCACGGATCGGCGACGGTAACCGCCATGAACCTGTCAATTGCTTGAGAGGAATCCTCAACTCCTCACCACGGCACCGCAAGGCGCCCTTCCAGCCGCTCTACGCGCGTCCACACCCCAGGGCGCATCCAGCAAGATCAAACAAACGAGGACCCACCCCTTGCCGGAAACCTGAAAGATCGTCAGCAAGTTACAGAATCAGATTGCTAACCGGAACTCCACCTCCCAGTCCCGTTCCGCCTCGGCCTGACTCGAACAGGCGAGAAGGTTGGGCTTGCCAGCAGGCGGAGCCTGCTTCACCGCGCACCGGGGCCGGGTTCCGAAAGAGTGCTGATGCAATCGCGGGGGCCTGATGGACAGGCCGCCGATGCCCTACGTGATCTCCTTGAACCTGAGTGAAGGTTTCCTGTTCGCGGTGTCTCACGTTGGCGGCAGCGCGGTTTGAAGCACACACGCGCACGGCAATGGCGAGTTTTCGCCCATTCTGCGGGGTGGCCGGATTCCGGCGCATCGAGGTGGGGAGGAGCTGAACTCCCGCCCCGAAGAAGGATGTTCACCTCACGCGCAGCGTGATGCTCACGGACCTGGAACAGGCATGGCCGGCAGGGCGCTGCGGGGCGATCGCCGCGACAGGGGTCAGTGGCCTGCACCTCTGGGCGAGCTAAGCGAGAGCAAACGACTCCGTACATCGATGCCCCACGCCCCACTTGCCTCAAGCGGGGTGACGCAAAGCGCCCCGGAGGGCCATCCGTTGGGGCGGCAGACCGCTGCGAGCAGCAGCCTGACCAGGCCCGGAAGCAGCGTCGGTCTCGCCCTGCGGGCAGCCCGGACATCGGGCTGCGACACACTGACGTGGTGATCGACAACGCATTCGTGATCGTCTCCGGTCTGCCGGCCAGCGGCAAGAGCACCCTGGCCCGCGGACTTGCCGCGGAACTCGGCCTGCCGGTCATCGACAAAGACATGATCCTGGAATCGCTCTACGACTCCCTCGGCATCGGCGATCAGGCATGGCGCTACCGACTGAGCCGGGCCAGCGACGACATCCTGTTCGCACTCGCTGCCGACGCCGGGCGAGCCGTTCTCGTCAACTGGTGGCACCGCGACACCGCCCCCGCCCGACTCCAGCAACTCGACGCCCAGTTGGTCGAGGTGTTCTGCGACTGCGATACCGGACTTGTCGCTGAACGGTTCCGGACACGCAAACGCCATCCGGGCCACCTCGACCAGGGCCTCACCCGCGAGGAGATCAGTGATCGCGTCGCTGTCTGGGCCGCCCACCCAGGACCGCTCGGACTGGGCGGGCACTCTCTGACCGTCGACACCGCCCAGGCGGTCGACATCACCGCCCTCGCCGAAAAGGTCGACGCGCTCCGCTCATCGCCGGCACCCAACGTTGAACTGACGGCGGCCAACAACCCGAACAGTACGGGACGGGACGGGACGGGACGGGATAAACCCATCACTCCCCATCCCGGTGAACCTTCCTGGTCACAGCAGTAGATGCTCTGTTCCAAGGGGGCAGTGATCGTAGGCGATCACTGAGCGTAGGACGGTTTGTCCGGTGGCGGCGTTGTGCCAGATCGCAGCGGCCAGCGCGAGGACGCGTTGCATGGCGCCGGCCATGCCCCTCCGGGTGTGCGCCCTCGGTGCCGTTCGAGGTCAAGCTGCCCCTTGAAGGTCTCGTTGATCGATTCGATGACCTGCCACAGCGGCTCGAACAGGGCTGCACCAGACCGTTCCCGTTCACCTTTACGGGCCAGTCGGCCGGCCGCAGCAACCGGACTCCACCCTCGGACGGTTCGCGTTCGAAACCACGGCCGAGGCAGTTCTTGTCGCCGATGAGAGTCCGTATGGCCTGCATCATGGCGAGGGTGACCAGTTCGGCATCGCTCAGGCGGGGCGTAATGGCGACCGGCAGGTGCCACGGCGCCAGTCGGGATGCTCTTTCAGCATGTCGCCGGTCGCCGCATAGGGCGTTGTCGCGGGGATGTCCACGTCGTTCGCCATAAGACGATCTTGGACACCCTCGTTCTCGTCTCCGCAGGCACCCCTTGGACTACATCACCAGTCATACGCGCAACCGCTCACCCCCGAGGAGAAACTCGCCGACGCGAAGAAGCAGCTGCGCCTCCCGCGTATCGTCGTGATCTGCGGCTCCACCCGCTTCATGGCCGAGATGACCCAGGCCGATCTGCGGGAGACCAAAGCCGGAAAGATTGTCGTCAAGCCGGGTTGCGACATGAAGTCACCGCACGAACTTCGGTCCGATCCTGCCGAGGCCGAGGCGCTGAAGGTTCGACTCGACGATCTGCACCGATCGAAGATCCGGCTCGCTGATGAGGTGCTCGTAGTCGGCGACTACATCGGAGACAGCACTCGAGCCGAGATCGCCTACGCCCGGTCGCTGGGCAAACCCGTGCGGTTCACGCACCCCGAAGTCGACCCCGACGCCTGACCGCCCACCCCACACCCTCCGCAGGCACCCCTTGGAGTTGATCATCCAGGCCGCAAGCTGACTGCTCGGGCACTCCTCCACCGTAGGCCGCCGCTCCGACGGACCCAGGAGTCAGGGCCTGCTGGTGGAACCCTCGTGACACGCGCGCGTAGGGCGGTCTCGCGAGTTCCACAAGACGTACCTCTGCACAGGTCAGGGCTTTCTCGCCGGATGCCTCAATGGCCACCTCGACTTTGGGGATGGCGACCGGGAGGAGCGGGCGTGCATCACCCCGCCGGCGGCGACGTCGTTGCCCCGGGCCAGGAACCCACACCCGAGCCGCACGATCTGGCGGTGACGCAGCACGCGGACGCAGCCTGCGAACTCGCCGATGCAGCAGTCGCAGGGGCGTGAAATCCGACGGCGGTCGACGACGTCATCGAGACGCTCACCGAGGCGCTGCTGACCGAGCGGGCAGAGCCGCTTGCATCCTCGTCGCGACAGCAGGGCTGCGGGCCACGCTCGCCCCTCCTGGCGAGGACAGACCGGCCCCCGCAATACCGAGAGCCCGCAGCCCTCGACGCCGGGGTCTCGGGCACGGCTGGCAGGGCGTCCGGCAGCGGTCAGACCAGGGAGCCGGTCAGCACCGCGTGCTCGCGGTTGTCCTGCGTCAGCGAATCTTGACTGATTTCCGCCGAAGTTTGATCACGCGTAGGTTCGTGTCATCGCAGGTTGAGCAGACACGGGCCGGAGGACGAGTGGACGAGAAGGAGTGGCTGGTCCGTCATGGCCTTCGGCCGGATGGGCGTGGTCTTGATGAGGTACGCACGCTTCTGGTCGAGCAGATCCAGCTCGAACCCGAGAGTCAGGGGCGCGGCAACACGATCTTGATGAGGCTGTGCTGCGTCCAGCTGTTCCTCGCCGCCCTTCTCGATGACGTCCCGCTGATCTGGAGCGCCAAGACGGCCAGTTGGGACGCCGACTGCTCCATCGACATCGAACTTTTGTGTGCCGGCGGGCTGGAACAGACCAAGGCATATCTTTCAAGGCATTCCACACAAGAGGGCCAGGCGGCATTGAAGCGATTGCTGCACTGTGAGGGTGCCGGGTACTTCGACGAGTTCTCGCCAGCCGAGCAATCTGCTTCCTACCTCGCGTCCTACTCGTGATCTCTCACCTGAGAGAGCCGATCAATCTTCACTGAGCCGTTTTCATCCTGCGCCGGAGGGTGAAAGGGGCCGGTCAGCGGGTGTGGTGACGAGGCAGGCCCCTCGTCGTCGGCGTGGTGATTCCACTCATCACACCGGCGACCGAAGGGGCCCTGGTGGTTCCGTATCGAGCCACGCATGAAGCCCTCATGCCGGTCGAGCGGGCTCCCGCCCGGCGTGTGACACCCGGCTGCCTCACCACCTTCTGCTCCAGTGAACAGATGAAAGGGACGCAAGTCATCAACGAAGTCGGCGCCTACGCCTGCTGGCGCGAGTCCGCCTGCAGGAGCCTGGGGCGTGCCGGTGGGGAGGGGCCGCGGTGAGTGGTGACGGGAAGGTCACGCGGGGGCTGTTCCCCGACGGGCACCGCTACGCGCGGTTCGTTCCCCTGCTGCTTGTGCTGACGTTCGTCAGCGGGCTGGTGGACGCGGCGAGCTTCCTCGGGCTGGGCCGGGTGTTCGTGGCCAACATGACCGGCAACGTGGTCTTCCTCGGGTTCGCGCTGTCGGGCGTGGCGCAGTTGTCGGCCCTGGCCTCGGCGGTGGCGCTGGCAGGGTTTCTGGCCGGGGCTGTCGCGGGCGGTGCGTGGCGCCGGGAGGCCGAGCCGGGGACTCTGTTCGCCCCGCTGATCGCGTTCCAGGCCCTGCTGCTCGCCCTCGCGCTCGGCGCCCAGGCGGCCGGCTGGGGCCGGTATGCGGTCCTGGTGCCGCTGGCCTGCGGGATGGGGCTGCAGAACGCCGTCGTTCACCGCCTGGGGGTGCCGGACCTGACCACCACCGTGATGACGCGGACACTGACCGGTCTCGCGGCGGACCGGCCCGGGCCCGCCGGCATACGACGCGGAGTGTCGGTGACCGTGCTGGCCGCAGGGGCGTTCGCCGGCGGTCTTCTGCACGCCCAGAGCGGTGTGGAGGGCGTCCTCCTCGCGGTCCTGACCCTGCTGCTCGGCGTCGTCGTGGCGGCCCGCCGGAAGTCGCCCGGAGCCGAGCCGCTGCGCTGAGCACGACGACCACGGTGGTCTCTCTGCTGCCCGAGGACGAGAACTCGGCGCAGATCGCTCAGCGGGCCCCGCTCGCCACTCCCAGCACGCCACGGTGCATTTCATAGCTGGTCCGGCGCTGTCCTACCCTCTGCGTGGTGTGGTACCCCGGGACGGAATGCGTTCGCCTGTACGGCGAGTGGCCCTGTTCGGTAGGCACCTCGGATCGGCAGGCACCTCGGACTCCTGTTGGGCAGCCGGTGGGCCGCTCTCCGTCATCGATGGCTTCGGCCGCGGACCCCCACTCGCATCACGGCACGCGCCAGACGTTGGCGAAGGCCGCGTTCTCGATGGTCCGCCTCTGGCGGACGGCCTCCAGCTCCATGACCGCGTCGTGCACGGCGGCGATCACAGAGGTGGCCGCCTCGTCATCGAGGCCCGGCTCGACGTCGGAGGGGCCGTCGCCGATGCCGACGGCCGAGGCGAGGGCGGTCAGGACGGGTTCCCGCCGCTCCCAGCGGTCGACGGCCGCGTGACGGGACGGCGTATCGACCGGTTCCACGCGTCGCGCGCCGAACGGCAGGCGGCCGTCAGCCTTCTGCGTCAGCTCACCGTCGACCTCCAGCGCGGTCTGGTAGGTGGCGGCGAGGTCCCTGCCCCGACGCCACAACCAGTCTTCGACGCGCTCGTACGGCGTCTGCCGGACGATCCGCGCCCCCGCCTCGCCGAGGAGCCGGTCGTCAGGGACAGACGGCTCACCCGGCACGACGTGGCCACCCTCCAGGGTGACACCCCCGGCACCGAGGAGATCGATCAGCTCGGCGCCCGCGAGCGCGAGCGACAGGTCCCCCTGCCCGACGGTGGACTCCTGCCCGGAGTCCACCGCGATGATGAACAGGTCCTTCGCCGTGGTCATGAACGGCTCCCCTCGGATGCGTCGATGAAGGCGTGCCCCGCCCCTGCCCGGCTGTGGCGCCGTGGAGGCGATGGCACCCCGCACTTGCAAGTATCGTCCCGGTCGGCCGCTTCCGGCCCGGTCTCGGCGGAATCGCGATCAACGGCTGGTCACGCGGACCGGGTGCGCCCTCCGCCGTCAGGACAGTGCACGACGCCTCAGGAGGTCTCAGGGCCACCCGTCCATCCGCAAGCAGCACCCTCCACCGGCCGTCATGCGGTGGCGATGCGCGCGGTGACGCGGTGACGCGGTGACGCGGTGCCATGATCCGGGCCCCTCCCCCCCTTCCCCCTCTCACCTCCCTCACGGCACAGCGATGTCGCCCCTCGACGCGGCGTTCTGCTTCCGCATGATGCGCGCCACGTGATGCTCCACGGTGCGGGTGGACAGCACCAGGCTCTCGGCTATGTCCCGGTTGGCGCGTCCCTGGACGACGAGGCGGGCCACGTCCTCCTCGCGCGGGGACAACCGGTCGCCGTATCCGAGGCGGCCACGGCGGTGGGTGGTGACGATGGCGTGGCGGCGCAGCAGTCGTTGGCAGCGGGCGACGTCCCAGCGGGCGCCCAGTTGCCGGTAGACCTCGACCACGTCCTGGATGCCCCTGGCTGCGGCCTCTCCGTGCAGGTCGAGCAGGCAGCGTCCGCGGGCCTCCGCCGCGCGGGCGGCGTCGAGGGGGCGGTCGAGCAGCCGCCACTGGGCCTCCGCGTCCGTCAGGAGGCCGACGGCCTCGTCCGGCCGGTCCGCGGCCTCCGCGAGCAGCGCTCTGCACACGGTCAGGGCCGCGTGGGCGGCGGGCGCGTCGCCGTTCGCGGATCCGGCCGCGAAGTCGGCGACCAGCCGTCGGGCGCGCGCCGTACGGCCGCTGCCGTGGAGGGCCTCCACCGTGACGGGCAGCACCTCGCTCGCCCATACCCAGCCCTGGGTGCGTTCGATCCGGCGCAGCACGTCCTCCACGGCCTCGCACGCCTGCCCGGGGCGGCCGGCCTCCAGGTGGATGCGGGCGGTGGCCGCAGCGGACGAGGTGAGGATGAAGCCCGTGTCGTAGCAGGTGGTGCGGGCGGCTTCCGCGAGGTCGTGGCGGGCCCGGGGAACGTCGCCGAGGACGTGGAGCGAGGTCAGTCCGCGCACCAGCATCGCTTCGGCGGTCAGGTCCGGTATCTCCTGGTAGAGCCGGGTGGTGCGGTCGGCGGCGGCGTGCAGGTCGTCCCAGCGGCCGCCGTGCCAGGCGAGGACCAGGCGGGCGGTCTGGGTGAGTCCTTCCAGATAGGGGCTGCTGGTGTCGGCGAGCCCGGCGACGGCCCGGTCGAGGAAGTCCCGTGCCCGCGTGCCGTATCCGAGCGCGCTGGCCGCGTGCGCCAGGTTGGTCCAGCCCCGGGCGTGGTGCGCGGCCTCCATCGCGGATTCGGCCGGTCCGCGCAGCGCCTCCGCGGCGCGCCAGGCACGTGGGTCGCCCACGAGCATCAGGGCGGTGGCCCGGTTGGCGGCGATGGCCGCCCGGGCGACCGGATCGGTGACCCGCCCCGCGAGCACCTCGCCGCGGTCCAGCCAGTGCCGGTGCCGGTCGACGGGCCAGCCCTGGATGGAGGGGATGGCGGCGACCGCCATGGCGCGTGCGGCGGTCTGCGGGTCGGACGCCTCCAGGTCGGGAATGGCGCGAGCGACCTCTTCGAGGCTGTCCAGCGCCCCTCCGGTCTGGTTGCGCAGGACCACGCTCAGGTGCAACCGGATCTCGCCGCGCAGGCGCGGCGGCGGGTCGTCCTCGGCGAGGACCGTGCGCACGGCGGTGACCACCTGCTTGTCGGCACGCGCCAGTTGGGCGGTGCGGGCCAGTTTCGCGGCGGTACTCACCCGTCCCGCGGCGCGCGGATCCTGGACGACCGCCCGGGTGTACAGGCAGGTGGCCATGGCGTAGTCGCCGGTGGCTGCCGCGCGGTCGGCGGCCACGACCAGGCACCTCAGACCCTCGCGGACGCGTCCGGCGGCCGTGTACAGCCGGGCGAGGTCGACCAGCGGCACCGGCCCGTCTCCGGTGCGGTGCAGGATCCGGGCCGCGCGCAGGCTGAGCCGTGCCACCCGGGGTCCCGGCACCCGCGCCAGCGCGGCCCGGCGGTCCAGCGGATGGCGGAAGGAGATCCACGGCCCCTCGGCTCGCAGCACGGACCGCCGCAGGCACGCGTCGACGGCAGCTTCGGCCGGCTCGGGCGGGCACTGCGCCACCTCGGCGAGGACGGCGACGGGAGCCGGCCGGTCGAGGACCGCCGCCGCGGCGACGATCCGCCACGCGTCCTCGGTGAGTGGCTCGCACCGCCGGGCGAACTCCCGCCCCACACGCCCGGGCACCCCTGCCTCTCGTACGGCTCGTACGGTGGTGAGTGCCGGCTCGTTCCGCGGCCTGTCCGTCCCGCCGACCGTCAGCAGTTCCCCGGCGTCGTCGAGCAGCGCCCCGACGGTTCCGGGCAGTCCGCCGGACAGCTCGTACACCAGTGCCGCGAGTTCAGGCAGCTCGTCCGGTCGTGCCTGCGGGTGTCCCCCTGCCCACAGGCGGACGACCTGCTCTGTCTCCTCCGGTGTCCAGGGTCGTACGCGGATCTCCTCGCACCACCCTCCTCCCGGGGCGCGGACGCCGAGAACCGGCAACCCGGGTGCGGCGTCCTCGGTGACGACCAGCCGCAGCCCGGCGGGCATCGTGTCCGTCAGGTGGTCGAGCAGTCGGAGAGTCGCGGGGTCGGCGAGGTGGATGTCCTCCAGGACCAGCACGGTGTCACCGAGCGAGGCGAGCAGCGTCCCCACCGCGCGGGGCATCAGTCCTCGTCGTACCTCCGGGTCCGCGGCCGATGCGGGCGGGCTCGGCAGCCGGTCGGCCAGCTCGGGCACGACGAGGCCCACGACTCCGGTGACCGGCGGCATCCGGTCCGGCGGACCGGGCCGGTAGGGCAGTTGGGCCAAGGCCGAAGTGACGGCCTTCAGGGATACCGGTTCCGCGCTGTCCGGGCAGGTTCCGCGCAGCTGCGTCCACTCGGCGAACTCCGCCCCGCCGAGCACCTCGTCGACGAGCCGCGACGTCCCCGCTCCGGCCTCCCCCCGAACGACCACGACGCTCCGCCCCGCGCGCAGGGCCTTCCGAAGCCGCCGTGCCTCCTCATGCCGTCCGACGAACCCGGCCCCCTCGGACCCCGTTTCGCCGTGTCGCACATCGAAGGGACGTCTCTCCACGGCTCCGCCTTTCGCCGACCACTCACCCGGTGGCTCCGTCGAACGCCGCGGAGTCCCCTGTGGACCGGACTCCCCGCGCGTCCCTGTTCGGGGGTGGCCGGGGCGCCCTCCGGGCACGTGGGTCCACCCGCAGGTGGTCTACCCGCAGCAGGGCCGCCATCGCAATAGGGGGTGACTACCCAGGGAATTCCGTCGGCCCGACACGGTCGCCGCCGGACGACAGGAGGCGATGCCCCCTCCCCACTCTTTGGGTAGCGCTACGCATTGCTGGCCTCCTCCCGGGTGACCGAAGCTCTGGGCGGTCCGGTCGCGCCGTCCCCGTCCACCACGGTCCCCAACCGCTGGAGGTACGGGGTGGCAGCACCCCACGCAGTCGTACGGCGTGACCGGATCCGTGCGTCGCGGAGCCCGCTCCGTACGACACGTCACCTCGTCCCGTCGTCTCGGGCGCCGCCATCAAAGGCGCCTGTACGACCGCCTTCGGCCGACGGCTCGTCATGGTCCTGACCTGGATCGACGTCCCGGCCGACCGGCGGCCACCCTCCGGGCGCGCCCTCCCACCCCTGACGGAGCGCGCCCGGAACCACCGGCGCGACGGATCCCGCCCTCCGGACATCGAGCCAGGTCCGGACACCTCCCACGAAGGAAGCAGTCATGGAGTTCGAAGCTCGCGCCCTCCGGCGCCTGCTCGCCGTCAGTACCAGTGCCGCCTTGCTCGCCGTGGCCTCCGCGACCACCGCGGCCACGGCAGCGCCCACACCGCCGGGCGGCGGGGAGAACCGCATCGTCGGCGCGGACCGACCGGGCGCGGTCGAAGGCTCCTACATCGTCACCTTCAGGGGCTCGGTCTCCTCGGCCGACGTGCCCGCCTCCGCGCGCGCCCTGGCCGAACGGCACGCGGGCAGTCTGCGCTACACCTACACCGCCGCCCTGCGCGGCTTCGCCGTCCGGATGACGGAGAGCGAGGCCCAGGAACTGGCCGCCGAGCCCACCGTGGCCCGCGTGGAGGCCGACGCCGTGGCGTACGCGGTCGACACCCAGCCCACGCCGCCCTCCTGGGGCCTGGACCGCGTCGACCAGCGCGACCTCCCCGTGGACAAGAGCTACACCTACGGGACCACCGCCTCCAACGTGAACGCGTACATCGTGGACACCGGCATCCGCATGAGCCACCGCGACTTCGGCACCCGCGCGGTCAGCGGCTACGACTTCATCGACAACGACTCCAACGCCTCCGACTGCCAGGGACACGGCACCCACGTCGCCGGCACCGTGGGAGGCAGCTCCTACGGCGTCGCGAAGGGCGTCAAGCTGATCGGCGTCCGCGTGCTGAACTGTCAGGGCACCTCGGGCGACACCTGGGCCCCGGTCCTCGCCGGCATCGACTGGGTCACCAAGAACGCGGTCAAGCCGGCCGTGGCCAACATGAGCATCGGCGGCGGAAAGACCCAGTCGGTGAACGACGCGGTCGCGGCCTCCATAGCCTCCGGCGTCACCTGGGTCGTCGCGGCAGGCAACAACAACGCCGACTCGTGCTCCTACTCCCCGTCCTCCACCCCGTCGGCCATCACGGTCGGCGCCACCAACAGCCGCGACGCCCGGGCCACCGGCTGGTCCAACGGCCAGGGCTCCAACTACGGTTCCTGCCTGGACATCTTCGCCCCCGGCGACAGCATCGTCTCCACCTCCAACTCCGGTGACACCGCCTCCCAGACGATGAGCGGCACCTCCATGGCCGCCCCCCACGTCGCGGGCGCGGCCGCCCTCCTGCTCGCGGCCAACCCGACCTGGACCCCGGCCCAGGTCCGCGACAAGCTGGTCGCCGACGCCACGCCCGACAAGGTCACCGACGCCCGCACCGGCTCCCCCGACAAGCTCCTCTACACCGGCACCGGCGGCACCACCCCGCCGCCCACCGGCAAGAAGTTCGAGAACACCGGTGACTACCAGATCCGCGACAACGCCACCGTCGACTCACCCCTCGCGGTCACCGGAGTCGCCGGCAACGCCCCCTCGAACCTCGCCGTCACCGTCGACATCCGCCACACCTACCGCGGCGACGTGAAGCTGGAGCTGGTCGCCCCCGACGGCACCGCCTTCCTCCTCAAGGACTACAACTCCAACGACAGCGCCGACAACATCCAGGGCACCTTCACCGTCAACGCCTCCGCCGAGTCCGCCGACGGCTCCTGGAAGCTCCGCGCCACCGACAACTGGACCAACGACACCGGCTACATCAACGCCTGGTCGCTCCAGTTCTGACCCCGCCGCTTCCCGCGTGACGCGGGTCCCGTGCCCAGGGGACGGCCCCGTTCCCGGCGAACTCCGCCGGGAACGGGGCCGTCCCGCCTGCCTGAAACCGCCCTTCGGCCTGTGCTGAACCGACGTCACGTCACCACCCCGCCGCAACAGCGCCACTGCACTCACCTGGGAACAGCGAATCTGCAGCACTGGACACCGGCCCACCCGTCCTCGACGGCACCCGGCGCTCCTCCTCACTGACACACACCGCTGCCCAGCACAGACCAGCAGCCCGAAGCCGACCACTCCCCCCAGGAGCGAATCCCACCCAAAGACGGGACGCCCGGCCAGAACACCCCCCTGCGGAACACCGCTTCGCTACGCCCGCCCCCCGACACAGACCCACTGAAGGTCGGCAAAGGTTCGCCGTCGATCGTGGAGGGCAGCACGGGCTGGACAGCAAGTCAGCGCCCAGGGCCAGGCATCAGAAAAGCCGCTCATGGGGCCGCCCATGCCGCTCTGCGACGTCGGGATCTGCGGGTTGCCCACACTCGATGCCGCGTTGTCGGCCCAAGTACCCTCGGGCGACAGGCATTAGCTGACCCTCCGCCGCAAAACAGCCACAGGAGCAACCTTGAACAGATGGACTGCCTGCGGAGCCATTGCCGTAGGCGCGGTCCTGCTCGGTCTCTACCTGGCAGATGTCCTCCCGTCCCCCTTCTCGATCTTCGCTGTCCTCGCCGGAACATGCCTGGCCGTCGACGGAACGCGAAGGCTCCTCGAACTCCGGCGACGCCGGCATCCGCAGAATTCTCAGACGCCGATCCTGTAGTCCGCACCTCCAAGGGGCCCTTGTAGGAGTTGAATCCGACAAGGGCCCCTTGGCTCTGAGTACGGTCGCCAGGCCTGCCCGCCCAACCGCCCACCTGGTGTTCCAGCCGAAGCACGAGGCAAGCACGGCAAGGCTCACCACACGGGCAGGACGGCCCGGGCATACCACTCGTGCGGGGGGGGGCAACGCCATGCCAGCCCGTCATCGCGTGGGCGTGCTCGATGGCGACCGCGTCCTCGGGCGTACTGGGGTGAGCCTCGGGCAGTGGCGGCGGTCGGCGGCGCGAGGATGTTCGTGGAGGCGTTTAGCGTGGTGGCCGGGCGCGTACTCCGGCGCAGGGAGGTGCGGGTCCGGGCGGACGCGGCCGTAGTCGAAGGGGAAGGGCGATGTAGTCACGCGCGGTCGATGATCGGTCGTTGGGGTGGTCGCGGGCGCTGCTGTGGCGCCCGACCGGGGCGGGTTGGGCCGTCCATGTGACGACTCGTGATCTGCGTGCGGCAGTGGCCCCGTTTGGGCGCCCGCGCTCGCCGCCGCGTGCCGGAGGACAGCACAGCTCAATGCTGCGGGTACGGCGTGGCAGGCAGGAAAGTGAACCTGGGGTATGGCCCGTCAAGGGGCACTTACGGGAAGCGTCTGTGCGCAACTGAGCCAGCGCCGCGAGCAATCGGCGGCCTCGAGCGAGGTCCGAGGAACGGCTTCCTTCCCCGCACCAGGTGACGAGGCCGGGATCGACGGCAGACCACGGCAGCCAAGCCGGAGCGAGCTCGTAGCTGATGGACGTGGTGTTCCTCCAGAACCGGGCACGGCAGGACAACCGGGCGATCATTCCAAAAGCTCGTAACCTCGTCACGCAAGTTTCCGGGGCGGCAGCCCTGTCGTCCGGTCGGCGCCGGAGCTGGAGATGGTGAATTCTTTTGCCGATTTCCACTTGCGCCTTCGGATCGAAGACGCAGGGTCGCGACAGCACTTTCGATTCGATGGCACCTTGCTCCATGGTGCGTGCGGCGCTGGGGTGGTCTGCAGCAGGCCTTGAGCGAGGGGCACCCCGGTGGCGGCGTTCGCCTCGGCAACGCCTCAGCAGGGGGACACCTCGGCCCAGTGGACTTGCCCTCGCCGTGCAGGCCCGGGTTGGCGCGGCGAGCATTCGGCAGAGATCCAGCGGTCCGCAAGGCGGTCGACTCGGTCCGGCCCACGCCGAGGAAGCGGCTGCCGCTGCGGCCGACAGCCTTGGACCCGTACACGTCGCTGGTCGAATCCGGAACCGGCTCCTACCCGCCTCGCCCGTACCCGATTCGGCGCCGAGCAGGCAGTCAAGGCCGGCTGACCCCTACCCCTGCCTGTCTCGGCGGCCGGGTGTCCTCGCTGGCCACAGTCGTTCCGCGCGGCTGCCTCATTCCACCGTCCGCGAAGCGGCCGCTTCGATGCCTGACGCCCGCAGTTTCCGTGCCAGGAGTTCCACCTCGGGCAGAGTCCCTGAGTACCGGCCGGTCAGGACCTGCTCCAGCACGGCCCTGACGTCGTCGAGGCCGATGCAGAGCTCTGCCCGCAGCACCCGCATGATGGCAGCGTTCCGCGTCTGCGGGGCTACCTGCAACCTTGCCCGCCCATGCTCGGAGAGCAGCCGAGCGCGCAGGTCCTCCGGCAGGTCACCGTCGCAAACAGCCAGGGCGAACCCGCAGGCCGGACACATCGACTCGACATCCCACCGCAGCGCCTCACCCACCAGCGCCTGGACACCGCACAACTCTGTCTCGGCACCGCATTCCTGGCACACAGCGGAGTACCTGACGGACTCGACCAAGATCGGCTTTTCCACAATCCCCCCTCAAGAAGAGAGGTTAGACGGCGGGTGGAGAACGCCCTGGGGCAACGTCGGCTGCGATCGTCTTCGCTGCGACGTCGGGCTGCACCTGGCGTCAGCCCCCGTCGGCCTTCGGGGCTCGTTGGCAAACGCTGTACAAGCGGTTCGCGCAGGGGAGCCGTGCGCGGGCGTGGGCCCGGCTCTACCGGATCATCCTGGACGAGTTCGACTCACGCGGGCAGCTCGACTGGTCCACATGTGCGATCGACTCGGTGAGCATTCGTGCCCTCAAAGGGGGCGTCTGACGGGACCGAACTCGACCGACCGCGGCAAGGAGGGGTCGAAGATCCATCTGATCTGCGACCGCACCGGTGTACCGATCTCGCTCACGGTCTCGGGTGTCAACCTGCATGACAGTCAGGCCCTGGAGCCCTTGGTTCGAGGTATCCCACCGATCCGCTCGCTCCGTCGGCCGCGTCGGCGTCGTCCGGCAAACTCCACGGCGACAAGGGCTACGGCTACGGCTACGGCTACGGCCATTTGCGCCGAAGTTGTGGCGGTCATGTCCCCCGTGCGCTTCGAGATGGGCCGTCGCGTGACGAGAGACGGCCCGTCGAACGAGGCGCATTCGACGGGCCGTTTCGAAGGGGCGGGGCCCCGGTGGGGTCAGGCGTGCGGGAAGGCCGTCAGAGGGCGCAGAGGGCGTCGATGGCGGCGTTGGTCAGGTTCGTCACTCCGGCCCCCGCAGGGCCGGCCATGTTGTATTGGTTGGTGGCGACGGCGGCCTGGGCGCCGTCCTCGCGGGTGAGGACGGCGGTGTAGTAGCCGTAGATGGCGCCGCCCTTCGTCCAGACCTTGCCGCAGGCGCCCGGGCCGTTCACCACTTCGTGGGCGAGGCCGAAGGACAAGTTGGTCTGGTCGGGGTAGGGGACGAGGGTCTTGAGCTGATTCAGCATCGACGGGGAGAGCAGGGTGCCGTCGAGCAGCGCTTCGTGGAGAGCGGCCAGGTCGTCCAGGGTGGACACCATCGCGCCCGCCGCGCCGGAGAACTGGACGTTCAGGGTGGTGACGTCGACGTAGGGGCGCTCGCCCCAGTAGTAGAGAGGGACGGCGTACCCGCGGTTGTGGTTGCCGTACAGCTTCGGGTCGGACGTGGGGTAACTCGTGCCGGTGAGGCCCAGACGGTCGATGAGGCGGGTCTGCACCTCGACAGCCGGCTCGTTGCCCGTCACCGACTTGATGACCATCCCGAGCAGAATGAAGTTGGTGTTGCTGTACTTGACACTCGTGCCCGGCGCGAACAGCGGCGCTCGCTGCATGGCCAGCTGTACCAACTGTGCGGGCGGGAACGGCTTGCTCGGGTTGTTGTACGCGTCGGTGGTGACCCTGTCGAGGTATTCGGGTACGCCTGACGAGTGGTTCAGCAGTTGGCGGATCTTGATCTTTCTTCCGTCGTTGCCGTTCCCGGTCACCACGCCCGGCAGCCACCGGTCCACGGTGTCGTCGAGCGACAGCAGGCCCTGATCGGCCAACATCATGGTGACGGCGCCGATGAACGGCTTGGTGTTGCTCCCGATGCGTACCTGCGCCCTCGGGTCCATCGGCGTCCGGGCGGTCCGGTCGCCGACACCCGCTGCCAGGTACCGGCTCGCTCCGTCCTTGCGGAGCAGGGCCGTGGCGCCGGGGTACCCGGCAGCGACTGCCGCGTTGAGTCCGTCCTGCATCACCTGGTCGGCAGTCTGGGTCGGCGCACCGTGAACCGGCCCGGCAGCCGTGCCCGTGAGTGCGACCGCCACGGCCAGGGCCGCTCCTATCTTGCGAGCGAGTAACGAAATGGTCATGGAAATCCCCTTGGTCAGCTGTGCAGCCCCTCTTGCAATGAGGCTTGCCATGAATGCAATACAGGGCGAGATGACATGAATCACATCGCCTCGAAAGGTCGCCGTAGGAGGCGGCACCAACCCGGCGAGGCGCCTACTGGGGCATGAGCGGAAATTCGGCCACACCAGGCGTCCTCTTACTTCGATCTCACGCCGTGGTCGAGCTGTTGACGTAATTCGTACAGGGAGTCAGGGGTTGCGACTCGGACGAAACGGTCCAGGAGGCGGTCGGTGTGGGCGTCGTCACCGGCGCGCACGGCATCGACGATGCTTGCTATGACGTCGCGTACGGGGGGCAGAGGATCTACCGGTGCGTCTCCGCGAGCGTCCGGCTCAGGTGTGTTCATCCTTGCTCCCGCGCATGGGGCCAATGCTCTCGGTTGTGTTCGTCCACGCCCCAAAATCCCTCACCTCTTCGCCGGTTCGACACGGCCTGACGCCGGATCTGTCGGATCGGTCGCTGCTCGTGCGCGCCGGGCGATGAAGGTGCGGCTCCCTGACTGCACGACTCTTACGGGCCTGACAGACTCTGTCGTGGCACGCTGCTTTTCTGATGAAGTCCTGTTGAAGCAATGGGGCTCCTGCAGCGGGCAGGCAATGGACTCACAGGGCATGGGGATTCGGCGTGAGCGTGAATTCAGCGGGTACGGGTGCTGCCGATGCCGGGGGTGATCTGCAGATCGATCTGCTCGGGCCGGTTCGGGCCCGTCGCGGCGGCGCGTCGCTGCTGCTGGGCCCGGCGCGACGGCAGGCGGTGCTCGCCGCCCTGGTCCTGCGCGCGCCCGACTTCGTGACCTACCAGCAGCTCCTGGACGACGTCTGGGGGGCCGCTCCCCCGGGCACGGGGCACCGGGTCCTGCCGAGCTATGTCTACGCGCTGCGCAAGGCTCTGGACGAGCCGGGCGCTGAAGGGGAACAGTCGGTTATCCGTGGGCAGCACGGCGGCTATCGCCTCATGCCCGGCAGGGCCCGGACCGACACGGCCGAGCTCGCAAGAGTGGCTGGGAGTGCCCAGCGGGCGAAGTCCGCCGGCGACCTGGATGCCGCACTCGATCATGGCAGCAGGGCTCTCGATCTGTTCCGTGGGGAGCCTTTGCCCGGTCTGCCGGGTCCACTCGCTGTTGCCGAACGGCAACGCCTGGTCCTGCAGCGGCGCGCCCTGCTCCAGGACCGGGCGGAGTGTCTGGTGTTGCTCGGTGACTACCCGGCTGCCTTGGACACCCTCCTGTCGACGCCCCTCTCACAGCCGCACGATGAGCCGCTCGCCGCTCTGCGGATGCGTGCCCTGTACGGCAGCGACCGCCAGGCCGAGGCGCTCTCCGTCTACTCCGAGACGCGCCGTCGGCTCATCGACGAGTTGGGCGTGGAACCCGGCGAGGAGCTGCGGCGCGTACACCAAGCCGTCCTACGACGGGACGATCTGCCGTTGCTCGGCCGGACCGTCCGCCCGCGCTCGGCCGTAGCCGTAGCCGCAACCGTCGCTCCTGAGCGAACCGGGTCCCAGGACCCCTTTCCCGGCCGCTCGGCCTCCGGTGGCCGAGACGATCTCCCCGGCGGAACCGACCAGCCTCACGATCCCGCCGGGTCCGATCGCACCGCCCTCCCCGGCCGGGCGGGGGCCGGGTCGCGGTCCGGGGCCCGCACTTGGCGTCGCAACGAACTTCCCGGCGACATCGTCTGCCTGGTCGGGCGCGAAAAGGAACTCGCCCTCCTCACCACCCCCGTGTCGCCGGACGCGGTGTCCGTGATGACGGTCGACGGCACGGCGGGCGTGGGCAAGACCGCCTTGGTGGTGCGTGCCGCCTGGGCGCTCGGCGACGCCCACCCCGACGGGTGTCTCTTCGTCGACCTGCACGCACATGGCAACGCACACGAGGGCGTCACCCCGCAGCGGGCCCTTCGCCGGATGCTACGTGCGGTTCACAGCGAGGACGACGCACTCCCGGACCTTGCAAACGGGCCACAGGGACCCAACGCCGCGGGAGATGACACGGACGTCCTGGCGGATCTCGTCACAGCCTGGCGCGCCGCCACCAGTGGCCTGCGGCTGCTGCTGGTCGTGGACAACGCACGCAGCGCCGAACAGGTGCGCCCGCTGTTGCCGGCCGGACCGGGCAGTCGGGTCCTGATCGTCGGCCGTCAGCGTCTGACCGGCCTCGACGCCGACCTGCGGCTCACTCTGGAGCCGCTGGGTACGGGCGCCTCCGTCGGCCTGCTCCGCGAGCTCGTCGGGGAGTTGCGGGCCGGCGGAGAGCCTGAGGCGGCACGTGAACTCGCCCAACGGTGCGGCGGCCTGCCCCTGGCACTGCGGATCGCGAGTGCCCGGCTGCAGAGCCGCCCGTCCTGGACCCTGGCCTTTCTCGCCGGCCGGATGTCCGACGACGCGCACGGCCTCACGCAGTTGCGGGCCGAGGATCGCAGCGTGGAGGCCGCCTTCCGGGTCTCGTACGACCAGCTCGGCCCGGAACTGCAGCGTGGCTTCCGCGCGTTGGGAACGAACCCCACCGCCCGCTTCGACCGGCTCACGCTCGCCGCCATGCTGGGCGGCTCTCGCGAGGAGGCGGAGGACGTTCTGGAGGATCTGGTCGACGCCAGCCTGTTGCAGCAGCCTCATCCTGGCCGATATCGGCTGCACGATCTGGTCAAGGCGCATGCGCGGCGCATGGCCGACGAGGCTCCCGAAGAAGCCGCCGCGGACCGCGACGCCGTTCTGCACCTCTACATCGCGGCGGGTCGCATGGCCAGCGACTGGGGGCCCGGCGGCTTCCCCGCACTCGCCACCGGTTCGGCCGGCCCGAGCTCGACCGCTGCCCGTTCGTCCTTCGCCGGGTGGCGGGAGGCGTCGGCGTGGCTGGGCTCGACGGGTGGCGAGCTCGTCGACGTCGTGGCCTTCGCAGCCGCCACCGATCACGCCGACCACACGTGTCTGCTGGCAGAAGCCCTCGTCGACCACCTGGCCGGACACGGTCACCACCACGAGTGCCGTACGGTCCTGGAAATCGCGCTGTCGTGCGCGGACGCCGCCACCGATCGACGGATGCCCGCGGCGCTGCGCAACTGCATGGGTGTCCTCGATGTCTACCAGGGACGGTTCCGGCAGGCAGGAACATGGTTCGCCGAGGCCTTGCAGTACAGCCGCACGGGGGGCGACCTGCGAGAAGAGGCCCGCGCGATCGCCGGGACGGGCGTCGTACTGGGGCAGCTGGGGGACACCGAGGAGGCGCTTTCCGGTCTGGACAAGGCAGTAGGGCTGGCATCCGGCCTCGCCGACGACTGGCTGACGGGGGTGTCCCACTGCAACATCGGCTCCATCCACCACCAGTTGGGGCGGCACGAAGAGGCGCTCTGGCACTACAGCGCCGCTCTGGCACTCGCGGAGAAGAACGGCCGGCCCAGGACGATCAGCAGCACCCTGTGTTTCGTGGCCGATATCGAGCTGGCGCTCGGCCGGTACGAGGTGGCCACCAGCCTGCTGAGGCGGGCCGCGGAGCTGGCCGGCGAGGTCGAGGACCTGCCGCTGCGCGCGGCGACCCTGTCGCAGCTGGCTGCCGCGGAGCACACCCGAGGCGACCTGCGCTCGGCCGTCGATCTCCACCACGAGGCGCTCTCGGCGCTCACCCCGCACACGAGCACATGGCTGGAGATGGGGGTTCGCATCCGGCTCGGCAGCACCTACGCGGCAACGGGCCGTCACACCGACGCACAGCAGGAGTTCCGGGCCGCCCTTTCCTTGCCCGGGGCCGGCGACCATGCCCTCGAACACGGGATGGCACGTGAGGGACTGGAAACCACAGACACCGTCCAGCGGCCCACCGGCCAAACCCTTGACCTGGCGATTCCAGGAGACGACGTGGCGCGACACGAACAGTGACCGGTCGTCGGCCAGCCCCGCGGACCCTCCTGGCAGGCACAGCGAGGGTGCGACCACGCGATTCATGCTCCCTGCAGCCCGATTTCAGCGCCGGAGCATCGGATTGCCCAAGAGTTGCACCCGAGTGCGGAGTTGCGGACCCGTCACATCACCGTGGTGCCGACGGGATCCCCGGGAGCAGGGACAGCATGACTGAATCAGGCACGGCTGCATGGCTCGGAGCGAAGCAGGCCACCTATGCGGCCAGACGCCCGCCGTGGACCGGGTACGTACTGGGGGGCGTCATCCTCCTCGGCGGAGGCACACCTCTGCTGATCGCGATGGCCGTGGCACTCGGCGCTTCGATACCACTGCTGGCCTTCTCACTCATGTACGCGGTGTTCGGCTGGATGCTGATCGAAAAGATCAAGCTGGCCCGGCGCGGCAGGAACGCGCGGCTCGACCTCTTCCAGCACGGCGCGGTGGTGACCACCCACGACGGGAAAGCCCACGCCTTCGGGTGGGACTCCGTCCGGGTCCACCAGGACGTACTCCACTCGCGAAAGAACGGCGTCACCGAATCAAGCCACGTATACACGCTGATCGGTGAGGACGGCGTGGCCCTCACCATCGGCGACACCCGCAGGACCTCCACCTCCCGCTACGCGGGCATCGCCGCCCACATGCAGGGGGCGGAGTTCACCGATCCCGAACAATGGGGACCGGCCATCGTGCAGGCGGTCAGCGAAACCCAGCTGCGCCGCGCCCTGGAAGACGTGGCGCGCGGGCGGGAACTCATCTTCAACACGATCAGGCTGAGCCTGAACGGGATGGAGTTCAAGGGGCAGACCCTGCCGTGGCCCCGTATTCGCGAGATGCGGCCTGTCAACGGCCGTCTCCACGTCAAGGAGGACGGCCGGCGGCTCCTCTCGATGGACGTCCCGGTGTCATCGATCCCGAACTTCCCGGTCTTCTACACCCTGGCCAAGAGACTGCACGAAGCCACACGGCAGTCCTGAGGTCCGGAGGTACGAGCATGACGGCCACCGCCGATGATCTCCTCGTCGGAGGAGCCGGTCCGCTCCAGGCACACGGGGCGACTCCTCGTCGAGCCGGGGCCACCGTGCCGCGGGGCAAGACCGACTGCCCGAACCGCTCGAAGCCCGGTCTGCTGAGACCATTGCACCAGCAGTACGCCGCTTCGGTCTCATCCCACGGGAGCCAGGAGCAACCGCAGGCTGCCATCTCTCGTTTCGGAGGGGTCTCCGGGGTCAGTGTGCCTGAAGGCGGCCGAACTACCGCCCCGAGCGTGAACCACGCGAATTCGCATGACAGTTTCGAGCCAACTCCGCGATCATCGGTCGATGACCACGGGACCGGACTTTCTGAGCCTGAGCATCGCGTGCCCTCCACCCAATGAGGGCGTCGTGGAGGTCCGCCCGATCGTCAATGGCCGGGATCTCCTGGCCGAGGTGGTCTCCGGTGGCTTGGGAGGCTCCCGGTGTCGGGGCGTAGAGCCCAGGTATCTGCTGTGCCAGGACGGGCCGTTGCATGCCACGGCGACGCCTCATGAGGTTCGTCTCGCGCGGTCCGGGTGCGGCGTGGAGGAGTGCTGTGGCGCGCTGTACATGACGGTCACGCGTATGGGGGATCATGTTGTCTGGGCAGGCTGGCGCGACCCGGCCGATCAGGACTTCGCTCTGCCGGAGCTTCGGTTCGCCGCAGGTCAGTACGAGGCCGAGGTCCTGCGAGCTGGAGAGGACCGCAGTTGGGAGTGGCCGGCAGGAGCGGTTGCGCGGTTGCTTGAGGCGGGGCTGAGGGGACGCGGGGACTGGCTCGTCAGGTGGGACTGCGAGTTGGAAGGCGTCTGGGCCTCCCGCAAGGAACCCGATCGGATCCACGTCGTCCTGATGCATCCCCGTAACCGGGCCGATGGAGATCTGCCCTGGCTGCAGTTCGGGATGACCCTCCCGGTCTCCGTGGACGCCCCATCGGACCAAGCCGAGCGCCTTGAAGCGCGGCTGACCGCAGGCGATCCCCGCGCCACCGCCGAAGTCTGGGGAGGTTCGCATGATGCCGAGCAACTGGGCTACCCATGGCCGCCGGTCGACTCGTTGTCCATGTGAACGGCGGGGAGGGACGAGGTTGGGCCTTCCCTGCCGTTGGGTACCCCCTCACAACCGCCATCCCCGTGGGGAAGCGTGACCGTGCGGGTGGGGAATTACATGACGTTGATCATGTGGGTAGTAAGGAAAAGCGTGACCGCTGACAGCACTTGCGCAGGTGCTCCGCGGCAGCTTGCCGAGGAGCGCCTGCGCCCTGCCCTCAGGGGGCGAAGGAGAGCATGCGGGGCTCATGCCTGGCGTCGTCGCCGCTCAGGCCGGAGGGAGTGATGACGAGCCGGTTCCCCACGTAGGCGTTCCGCCCGACGACCCCCATCCCGAACTCCGCCCTCGCGGTGGATGCGGGGAGCCGCAGCACGTCCGTGATCGTGTTCACGCCACCGGGGCCTGCCCGGAAGACTCGTCCGGCCCGACCGCTCGTGCCCAGCTGGTAGACGATTCCCGTCCTGCCCGGTCCGACGCGCAAGGGGTAGTAGCCGTACGAGGTCCCCTCGTTCTTCACGCCCCAGACCAGTTTCCCGGTGGCGAGGTCGTAGGCGCCGACGCGGTCGGTTCCGCCCAGCAGCACGAGCCCCCCGCCGACGACGGCCTCACGGCACGACTGGGCGTTGCCACTGGTGTCGATGGAGTCTCCGCAGTGCTTGAACCCCTGCGGCCGGGGATCGATGGTCCTGCGGACCTTGCCGCCGGGATCGAGGGCGACGACCCGCCAGTCCTCGGCATGCGTCTCCCGGTGCGCGGTGGTGATCACGGCCGGTGAGACGGAGAGCACCTGGCCGATCCTCCGCCCCGGCTCCGTCCGGTAGCGCCAGCGGACCTTGCCCGTAACCAGGTCGATCTCCCGAACCTGGTCGTACGCCTTCTCCATCGAGGTGATCGCGCAGTCGGCGACCACCAGCAGCCGGCTGCCGCCGGCCACTCTGCCGGGGTAGCACTTCCCGGGGTTCTCCATGGGGATGTCGTACAGCTTCTTCCCGTCGGCGACCTGGTACGCGGCGGCCTTCATGCTCTGGACGATCGCGACGGTGCCGCCGCTGATCGCGCTGTCCACCATGATGGTGCCGTCCCCCGCGCCCGTCTCGGTCAGCTGCTTGTGCCAGCCTGCCTTCCCGGTGCGCAGGTCGATCATCCGCAGCTGGTTGCAACGGGCGCCGGTCCATGCCTCGACGTTCTGCAGGACGATGACGACCTTGCCGTCGGGGGTCGTGTTGACCGGGGTCTCACAGACGGGGGTCGGGAGGTCGGCGCTCCACAACTGGGCTCCGTCGCTGAGCCGGTGGGCGACGACACGTTTGTAGACGGCCTGGACGGCGGTGTCGCCAACGATCCATAGGTCCTTGGTCGGGATGTTACGGCGGGGCAGGTCGGTGCGGTCGTCGACGATCCAGGCAGCGGCCTCGCCGGACCGGCGCTGCCGCGCGATCTCGGCGGTGGTGGGGATGCGGGAGGGTGACGGGGAGGGGCTGGCAGTCCCCTTCGGGGGTGGCATGGTCTTCGGCGCCGCGTCCTTCGGGGCGTCGCTCCCCGCTCGGGCGCGATCCGCTCCGGAGCGCTCGCCGAAAACGTACGCGCCAGCGCCGAAGAGCAGTAGCAGCGCGAGGATCACGGCAAGCAACGGCCACCGGCGGCGACGTGAGGGGGGCTCTGGTGGACCGTACCCCTCGGGCGCGTACGGATTGTCCGGCACAGGCCAAGGCTGCGGTCCGTGTTTGTACCAGGGCTCGTGCGGCTGCGACATGCGGTTTTCCTTTGCGACAAGGCGGGCGACCTCCCCGTACTGCTGGTCTCCGGGGAGGGTTCTGAGCAATCGTTAGTGCGGTCTGGTCCGCATGGGCGCTGTGTTTGCCTGCCCGGGGTTCCAAGGCTGCGGCAAGCCTTCGTGCGCCTCATGAACACCCTGTAGAAGATCGAGAAGCGTGGAATGTTCGCCGCGTCGGGTCGGCGAAGGGCCGGGGGTTCCGCTGGGCTGAGACACAGTGACCGACCTTTCTCAATGGCAGGTTCGACTGTTGGGCGAACCTCACTGGGCTGCCCATGGCAGGCCGGCTCGGCTCTCCTGGGGTCGCACCCAAGATTTCGGCCGCGACTGGGGTTGCCGGAGCCGGGCAGGCACTGCGACCTGGCTACGTCAGGCCGCCCACAGGCTTGACGGACTCTGGTGCACCGCGCTGCTCTTTCGATGAACTCCTGTTGAAAGGCTGGCAGCTGAAACAGGGCAAGGGCGAACATCTGTCGCTTCCGCTGAATCGACCGGTGTCCTCACAGCGCCGTGCCTCGGGTGCCACCAGCCGCGCACAAGGGCCTTGGTGTTGAGAGCCGGAGGGCGTCGGCGAGACGAACTCTCCTCACTGGAAGGCAGTGCTGGGCAGGGTGGAACTCGGTACTGGACACGAGGACGGGGTTAACGATGGACGGCCAGAGGAGACAGGCCCAGCGCGGGGATGCTTTTGCGATCTGCAAGGAGTGGCTGACGGGCTCGCCTAAGGGCTGTCCCGTAAATGATCTCCAAGTCGTCCCGGGCATCGTTGGTTGCGGTGTGATCCCCTGGTCTATCCGGCGAGGGCGAGGTTGTGCATCCGGGCGATGCCGAGCATGGCGTGGTGGACGCCGTCGCCCTTGAGGCGGCAGTCGCGGAGGATCTTCCAGGTCTTCATGCGGGCGAAGACGTGGTCGACGCGGGCCCGGACCTGCTTGTGGGACTTGTTGTGGTCTTCTTTCCAGTCCGGCAGTTCGGCCTGGCCGCGCCGCCGGCGGTGCGGGATGACGAGTCCGGTGCCCGGATAGCCGCCGTCGGCGATCGTGACGGTGTTGCCGACGGCGGCCTTGGCGCCGGATTCCTCCCATGCCTTGCAGTCGTTGCGGTTCCCGGGCAGAGGCCGGCCGACCACGACGACCAGGCGGGTGTCGGCGTCGATGACGACCTGGTGGTTGGTGGAGTACCTGTAGTTCTTCGACCGCTCGGCGATGGTGTGGTCCCGGATGGGGACCAGGGTGCCGTCCACGATCAGCACGCTGTCCTTGGCGAACCGCTTGCGGGGCTGGAGGGCGAGCATCGGCCCGAGGTGGTCGATGATTTGGTCCGCCGTCGACTTGGACACCTCGAACAGCGGAACGAGCTGGCGCATGGTCAGGTTCGTGCGCCAGTAGGCCGCAATCAGCAGGGCCCGCTCCTCCAGCGGAAGACTCCACAGCCGGCCCCTGCGGACCGCGTCCGCCCCTCTGTGTAGTACCTCGCCTCGCGGGAGCCGAGAGAGCAGCTGCTGGACTGCTGGCCCATCCTCACCGCCTCAAAGCCCGCCGTTGCTGAGGCGCTCGACAGCACTACGTGACTACGGGACCGGCAGTTGTCCGACGACGAGAAGGTGATCGTCCACGAGAACGTCGCCCGGGTACGGGCGACGCTCGACTGGATCGAGACGGCCGTGGACACCGACAAGGTCGACGTCGACGGCGAACTGGCCCGCATGCTGCAAGGCGAGTAATGGGATGCCCCGGCACCGGTCCCCGGCAGGCAGCCCAGCGGCACTCAGACACCCTGCGGTTCGTGCTCTTCGAGGCACGGCCCGCCGGGCTGGCCTTCAGGCAACTGGTCAGATCCAGCGAACTCGCAACCTCACAAGCCCGCTCAGGCCCGGCATGCCTGCGGGACACCATCACGGAACACCGCTGGCCACCACTGATCTGGACGAAAGCGGACGGCGGACGGCGGACGGCTGCAAGTTCCGCTCCGATCCCGCCGAGCTCCAGGCATACGAGCTCGCGGTCATCCGCGACAAACTCGCCAAGATCCGCCGGCGCATTACCGGCGTCGTCGCCCCGCACGCCGCCCTGTAGCCCAGGGGCCGCTGGGTCAGGCACCCTCACTCCGAGCCCGAGGACCGTCAGCCACTCACGCAAACGCCCCTGAACCGGAAGGCGATGCGGCCAACTCAAGGCCCTAACCGAGCCCTCACCAAAATTCCCACCCGACCACGGTTCTCATGAATGGATCAGGATCAGGTACTCAGGAAGACCTGGCCGCCTCGGTTCAGGTCGCCGCTCGGGGAGCCTGCTCGTTCACGCGGCCCTCCCACACCCCGGCACAGTGGGCGAGGTCTTCTGAGAGGTAGACGTGAAACCGGCGTGGCGGGTCGACGACCGTGGCCATGCACACCCGTGCGTCCCCTACATCGTGGAGCCCGTCCACGGCCTGAGCCAGACTCTCCAGCAGACCCGGATCAGATTCTCCGGTCTCCACCAGCATGTCCAGCCGGTCGCACCAGATCGCCCACAACGTGCGGGCCGAGGCCGTATTCGAAGGGACCTTCCACCGCGCGCCCGACAGCAGAGCAGCCAAGGCGGCGGGACCGCTGATGGAACCATCCCGGGCAAGAGCGCACCTCAACGCCTCGAACGTCACATCACTCCCCTGGTTCGATTTCGGTGCTCAGAACCCGTCTCCCCATCCGAAAGTGAGGTTGTACGCGCGCTGGAGTGCAGGTCGGCCGTGGCCCCCGTCGGCGTAGGCCCACGCGAGGACTGCGGAGAACCAGAGCAGAAAAACTCCCACCCCGATGCCCAGAACGACCAGCTTCCCGTTCCAGCCGAAGAAGACCAGGGCGATGGCCACGATGGCCACGCCGAGGTGGGCTCCCCGCGAGTCGAGCGACGCAGCCTTACGTGCCTCTCTGCGTTCGGCCCGCTCTGCGGCGAAGCGCCCCTCTCGAACAGACTGCGGTTCGTTCTCGTCGAAGTCCATCCCATCCCCCTGACGCTACATGGACCCGGTCCATGCCGGCAGAGGAGCATCACGGGGAGATGGACCAAATACCCAGGCGGGCTGCGGTTCGACGTGGATGTCCGTGTCGCCCAGCAGTTGGTCGCCACGGGCCCGGGTGGTGCGGGGGTCGGGGCTGACGGCAATGAAGCTGCCGAGCCGTCCTGCGTCGGTGTGGGCGGGACCGACCGGGTCACCGGGGCGGGCGCGGAGCCGGACGAGGGGGTGTCAGGGCCTGGGCGGGGGGCAGGGCCTGAGCGGGGGGGCAGGGCCTGAGCGGGGGGCAGGGCCTGGGCGGGGCAGGCCGGTGACGGATGTGAGGCGGCCGACAGTCGGGCTGGTATCGAGTCTGTCCAGCCACACCCTGCGCTCCCTGGCTGCACGGCCGCGTGCCCGGCTGCGAGGGATCGGGATCCGGGGCGCCGCCTGCCCGTCGGCCATCAGGCCCTGCTCGTCCGTGCCCACCTCCGATGTGGGAACGCATACATGCGGCTCGCCGCCTGGTTCGGCATCGGCATCGGCATCGCGACCGTGTACCGATACGTACGTGAGGTGGTCGACGTACCGGCCACCGATCCTGCCTGCCGTACTGCTCGCGGCGACGCTGCGCGCCGGACGCCTCGCCCACGAGCACGAAGGCGAGGGCGATCGGGAGGGCGAGGGTGATGACCGGGCGTCGGCTTGCGGACTTGGGAAGGTGGACGCCGACCACGCGCGGGGACCACTGGAGACGGCGGACGAGGCCGTCAGGGGCCGCGGTGTGGAGCTGTTCGGCGTGGAGCCGGCCACCCGCAGGAGCAGATACGCAGATGCCTCGACTTCCACCGCTGAGGCGTCGTTCGGGCAGGACCTTCCGCCCGGCGTCGAGAAGGGGATGGCGGGGGTCGCGGACGGCTGCCGTCGGGGGCGTGCCCTGGAAGTGGTGTCGGGGCGTGGTGCGGGGCGAGAGGTGGTGGGCGGCGCTGTGGGGGTTCATGCCCTGGCGCCCGCTGACGCCCGTGCTGCGCGGGTCCACCGCCACGGTGGGGCAGGGGCGGCCTCCTGTTCGTCCGGGCGTCATTGGCTCAACAAATGACGGTCGCTCCGGCGTGGTTGACGCGCGTCGACCGGGCCGTCAGTCTCGGGGGGACCCTCACTCCTGGGTCACCTCTGATTCGTGAGGCCATGGAGGATCGATGTCTAGACGCCCGCTGCGTTCCCTGCCGTTTCGCCTACTTCTCTCGCTTGTCATGATCATGACTGCTTCGTTGGGTGGGGTGGTCGCCACCGCCGGCACCGCCCAGGCCGACGGCTGCTACACCTGGTCGCGCACCCTGTCCCAGGGCGCCTCCGGCTCAGACGTCACGGCGCTGCAGATCCGCGTGGCCGGATATCCCGGATACGGCGGGGTGCTGGCGATCGACGGCTCCTACGGTCCCGCAACGGCGGCCGCCGTCAAGCGCTTCCAGGCCGCCTACGGTCTGGCCTCCGACGGTGTCGCGGGACCCGCGACCTTCAGCAAGATCTACGCGCTCCAGGACGACGACTGCACCCCCCTCCACTTCTCCTACGCCGAACTCAACAACTGCAACACCACCTGGGCCGGCGGCGCCGTCAGCGCGGCCACCGCCAAGTCCAACGCCCTGCGCACGATGTGGAAGCTGGAGGCCCTGCGGCACGCCCTCGGCGACCAGAGCATCCGCGTCACCAGCGGCTTCCGCAGCCAGGCCTGCAACGACGCCGCCGGCGGCGCCACCTCGAGCCGCCACCTCTACGGAGACGCGGCCGACCTGGGTGCCGGACCCCACTCACTGTGCACGCTGGCCCAGCAGGCCCGTAACCACGGCTTCAACGGGATCCTCGGCCCCGGCTACCCCGGACACAGCGACCACGCCCACGTCGACCACCGCGACGCCCGCTTCTGGTCGGCGTCCAGCTGCGGCATCTGACGACACGACGGCGTTCCGTTTCCTCGTACTCCCCGGCCCGGACAGCGCACGGCCGCCCGATACCGGATCGCGGGACGCCGTAGAGCGCTGACACCCTGCCCGCATGGACGACGCGGAAGTACTCCTCATCGGCGGGCGGGCAGGGGTCGGCAAGACGACCGTGGGCTGGGAGGTCTCGGCGCTGCTGCGCGCCGAGGCCATCCCCCACGCCATCGTCGACGGCGACTTCATGGGGCAGGTGCACCCCGCCCCGGCAGGCGACCCCGACCGCTCGGCGATCACCGAGGTCAATCTGACGGCCGTATGGGCGAACTTCTCCCACCGGGGCTACCGGCACCTGATCTACACGAACACCGCCAGCGTGCTCCCCGAGGCCACCGGCATGTTCCAGCGGTCCATGGGCACCGGCGTACGGATCGTGCGCGTGCTGCTCACCGCGTCCGACGCCACCACCCGTCAGCGGCTGACGGGCCGGGAGCTCGGCTCGGGACTGGAGGAGGAGTGGGCCCGCAGCGTCCGCACCGCGCGACTCCTGGACCGGCGGGCGGTGGCGGGGACCGTGCGGGTGGCCACCGATGCCAGGCGCGTCGTGGACATCGCGCGGGATGCGGTGGCAGCCACCGGCTGGACAGGGAGGGAAGATTCGGTCCGCGGGGTGTGACGCGTGCCGGTCAGGCCGTCGCCGGGGGGCGGGAATCACCGCGACCGGCCAGGACTGTGCCCCCGCCCGTGGGGATTGGATGGTGGGGGTGCCAGCGAGTTGAGGTGTGCAGGTCCGGAGAGCGGGAGGGCGGGGAGGTTGTATCCGCGCATACCTGCCGGCTCACCGCTCCTTGCCCTTGCCATCCCCTCCCTCCCCTCCCTCCCCTCCCTCCCCTCCCTCCCCTCCCTCCCCTTCCTCCCTTTCTCCTGTCGCGCGCGACGGCGGGTTCGGTCTCAAGGTCGAAGTCGTGGGTGTCGTCGGCGTTGTCCGGGACGATCCGGTCGTCGAGGCGCATCAAGGTGAGGGCCGCGGTCGTCGCGCCGGAGCGGTCGCAGACGTTCGCGAGGGCGGCATCCGGCCCCGGCGAGCTCAGCGGTCACACAGGGCAGGACTGTTTGCGCTAAGCATGATCGTTTCGGCAGTGAACCCTCGGGCTGCCGGGCGCGGTCGAGCAGGCTGAAGAGACGCACACCGGTAGATCTGAGGTCGGCCCGTGAAGGTGTGCGGGCTTTCCGTTCCTGATCGAGTGAAAGCGAATCCCTGTGCTGAAGAAGTCTCTTGTCGCGGCCGCTGCCGCGGCGATGGCGTTCATGCCGGCCGGCGTTGCGGCGGCCGACGATGTGGTGCGCGTGGTGGAGAGCGCGGAGGTGACCATCCCGGTCGCCAGCGGCGGGTACCCGGGCCGCGCGGCGGCGGTGGCGGAGTGCCCGGCTGGCGAGACCCGGACCGGCGGCGGCGCCGTGGTGACCGCAGGGAACTCCTACGCCGACCGCTACCAGCTCGGCGCGAGCATCCCCATCGCCGGGGAGAGCTGGTGGGCGTTCGCGACGAACTCCGACACCAGCAACCCGGGCAAGCTGAAGGCGTACGCGATCTGCGCGAAGGTCGTCAAGAACCCGACCCTCACGACCCCGTGATCGACGCCGCCGGTCAGCGTCTGGTTCAGATGCAGACCGCGGCGAGCTGAAGCGCGGCCCGGCAGGCGATGGCACGTTCGCTGCATCGCGCAGCCGGGCCGCG
Organism: Streptomyces sp. NPDC093089; assembly: GCF_044754405.1. Taxonomy (NCBI): domain Bacteria; kingdom Bacillati; phylum Actinomycetota; class Actinomycetes; order Kitasatosporales; family Streptomycetaceae; genus Streptomyces; species Streptomyces sp. NPDC093089. The sequence continues at coordinate 19,093 of NZ_JBIVPA010000022.1, read as the reverse complement.
CTGCTGCGCGAGGCAGCTGATGCGCTGCTCTACAGCGGTGTTCACCGCCGTACCTTCTTTGGCCGTTCGTGCGGCGGTCCTCGACGTGGTCTTCCGCACCGGCTGCAGGTCGTGCTCCACATGACCGACCCGCTCGGCGGCATCCTCGGGCTTCGCGCCCGCAGGACGCTGCGCTTCCCTGCGCGTTCACGGAGCCCTTCCTGGCGGTACGCGGCCTTCACCGGCCGGGGCCCTGAGGCCCCGGCCGTGGTGGCGGGCGACGAACGAGGGCCGGGGATCAGTCGGTGTCGATGCCGGACGCGGCGAAGATCTCCGCTGCCTCCGGCACCGCCAGGACGCCGTCCTCCACGAACGTCACCTCCCGCAGGTTCGGCAGCAGGGCGAGGTCGTCGAGCGAGCGAACGTCGAACAGGTCGTCCTCACCGTCCCAAGCGGGGGCGCAATGCCGAAAGACGTCCGCCCCTGCGTCGAAGCACAGCTCCTCCACTCGGGCGAGCAGCTCGGCCGGGATCTCCAGAGACTCGAAGTGGGCCCGGGACTCCGGCAGCACCTCCGCATGGAGGCCATTTGCCAAGGCGTAGGACGCGGGGTCGCCGATCCCCCGCTCAGCCAGCCGTGTCGACAGGTCGTAGACCGGGAGGAGCGGCTCGGGGCCGTACATGAGCTCCTCGATGACGAGCAGCTTGAGGTTGAAATCGCGGAACTGACTCATGAGGCATGACTACCACGGAGGTACGACACGGGTCCTGCGCCGGCCCCGGCCGGGCGGAGGCAGGCGGCGGTCGGGGCGCGGGTTCCGTGGTCGTACATGTGGCGACAGGATGTCGGCGGCGCCCAGCAGTGTGTCGACATGACTGACCTGCGCGCGCAGGCAGCACGATTCGGGGGTCCGCACGTTCGCCGGCTGTTGCACCCGCTGGGTGACCTGCCTGCAGCCATTACCGGCACACCATCCCGAACCTACCGCTCATCGGCGACATCCTCCCGCAGGGGCCTCACCGCCGCCGCCTCATGGCAGACACTCAGCACTGTGCCGAAAGGGGCGTGCCCGAAGCACCACCGTCCACTCCATGCCGGCCCCCGGAGCCACGCCGACGCAGTGATCCAGCAAGGCGCTGCCGCTGCTCTACCTGTATGGGCTGTCCTCGGGGGACTTCGTGCCCGCGCTGGAACAGTTCCTCGGCTCGGCGGCCGGACTGTCGCCGGCCACCATGACCCGGCTGACGAGGCAGCGGCAGAACGGCCACGCCGCCTTCCAGCAGCGCGACCTCGCTGAGTCCGACTACGTGTACGTGTGGGCGGACGGAGTGCACCCCAAGGTTCGACTCGGGCAGGCGCGCTCCTGCGTCCTGGTGCTGATGGGTGTGCGCCTGGACGGCACGAAGGAGCTGATCGCGCTGGCCGAGGGGCTGCGTGAGTCGGCCGAGTCGTGGGCCGACCTGCTGCGCGACTGTCGCCGCCGGGGCATGCGCGATCCCGAGCTGGTCGTCGGCGACGGCGCGATGGGGTTGTGGAAGGCACTGGCGGAGGTGTTCCGGCTGCCCGCCATCAGCGGTGCCGGGTCCACAAGGGCCGGAATGTCACGAACGCCCTGCCGAAGTCCGCGCAGCCGAGCGCGACGAGGGCGATGCAGGAGATCGACAACGCCGAGGACCGCGCGCACGCCGAGAAGGCGATCGAGGCGTTCGCGAAGACCTACGGCACCAAGTTCCCCAAGGCCGTCGCGAAGATCGCCGAAGACTGGGAGGAACTGCTGGCGTTCTACGGCTTCCCGGCCGAGCACTGGATCCACCTGCGGACCACGAACCCGATCGAGTCGACCTTCTCCACGGTCAAGCTCCGCAGCAAGGTCACCCGCGGCGCCGGCAGCCCGGCCGCAGCCCTCGCCATGGTGTTCAAGCTCGTCGAGTCCGCCCAGGCCCGCTGGCGCGCGGTCACCGGAGCCCACCTCGTCGCCCTGGTCCGCGCGGGCGCCGCGTTCGAAGACGGCGTCCTGGTCGAAGACGGCGTCCTGGTCGAGCGCGCACAGGCCGCCGCTGCCTGATCACGCGTCACCCGAACCACAGCTCTTTATAGTGTTGTCACCTCGGTCGGGCGGCTTGCGCGATCGGTGTTCCCGCGCCGGATTCCAGGGGGCCGCATGTCCACGATTCCACCTGAGGTGGCGGCTTTCGTCGCTGAGGCGTCGGGGCTGACGGCGGAGGTTCTGGACGAGATCCGGCACGCCACCGCCACAGCGGTGGCTTCGGGCGCGTACGACCACTCTGTCGTACCGAAACTCTCCGCGTCGCAGTTCAGCGCACTGAACAAGCGGGTGCGCGACGCCTTCGCCGCACGCGCCGAAGAACTGTCGAGTTACCGCTCCGGCGGGCTGCGCGCGGCGATCTCCCGGACCGTGCTCACCGCGCAGACGGTGTGGAAGCGCGAAACGCTGACCGTCGGCCAGTACGCGACCCTCACCGCGCCCTTCACCACCTCGGGTGTGACCCTGCCGGACCGAACTCCTAGCTGATCGCTTCAGAACGCGATGGAGCCGAAGTCACCGTGGCGCTTCCGCCGTGATCCGTTCCGCGACTGTCCTGGCGCCGCCTGCCGGGCGAGCTGGTGGCCGAGTCCGCGTCGGGCCTCGGGAGAGCACGGGGCAAGTCGGCGGCCTGGGTCCCTGCGGGCGGTCTCTCACCGATCAGGTGTCCGCTCCCCCGCGATCGATGACGGACGTCTCGAGCGGCGTGCGCACGCAGCCCCAGAACGCTTCGAGGCCGGCCTCGAAGTCCACCGCCGAACCTACGAAGAGGGCCGTCTCGTCGGGCGCGACGTAGATCTTTCCGCCGCCGCGGGCGGCGTGCACCAGGCAGACGCCGAGGCCGTCGGGGAGCTCGACGAAGCTCAGCACCGGGTCGTCCGCGAGTGTGGCGAACAGGGCGCGGCCGACCGCGACCAGCCGGTTCTCGTCGGGGTCGGAGGTGATCGGGGCAGAACTCCTGAATGCCGTCATGCGCGCCTTCCTCGGACCGGCGTGCGCCGCAGCAGCAAGCCGGACGACTCGCCCGGCGCGCCGACCGGACGTCTGCCCCGGTGGTCGGTTCGAAGGCCGTGGCGAGCGACTCGGCCGGCAGCGCGCGAACCCGGTCGACGAACCGTTCGGTGGCCGCGTCGAGCATGGACCGGTCCCCTTCGCTCATTCGGGAACGGCGATGGGCGTCATCGCCTTGATCTTGCCGAAGTTCGGCGTGTGCCAGTCCTCGCGGACTTCGCCGGTGCGCTTGTCGATGAAGATCGCGAGGTTGTCCCACCGGCCGAACGCCTCCCGGCCGTCGACGAGGAACTCCCGCGCACCCCAGACCGGCAGGTAGTCCACGGCGTCCTCGTACCACTCCGGCGCGATGTACAGCTCGCCCGAGATCGCCGGCGGATGCTCGGCGAAATACGCCACGAGCAGGCTCCTGGCTTCGGAGGGGATCAGCATGACTCCGATCTCGCGCACGCGCGCCATCGACCCGTAGCTGTCCAGCCCGACTTTCTGCATCAGCAGGTCGTCGTGCCGGTGGCGACGGCCGGCCTCGACGAGCGAACGAGCTGCCTCAGAGTCCGTCAGGAGGCGCTCATACTCCGCCTCACCCAACACGTAGTACTCCTCGCAGTCGACAACACGGCGCCCGTCTCATCTTCACCGCTCCAGACTCTGACGATCTCCAGATCAAAGGCAAGCGACATCCTCCGGGGCATCAACCCAGCCGGCTGTTCAAGCAGTCAGCCACAAGTATTGACGATTGCTCTGCTCGTTCTGACGCCGAGCCGTATCCAGGAGTCGAGCCCAGGACGTGACGTTCAGGCGACGTTTCAGCAAGGCCCGGCGCTCACGTTCCCCCATGCCGCCCCCACCTATCCTGCTCCACCCGTTGATCGAGCCCGTACAGCAGGTGCTCGGCCTGCACAGGGCAGCCGGTGCGCAGTGCATTCGCGTGGCTGTGCCGCTCCCTCGACGGACAGGTCGTCCGCTCGCGCCGTCCTGCACAGTCCCGACGACATCCAGGTCGTGTCGATGCGTCTCGACGCATCCACCGATCTCTGCGCACCCGCCTGCTCGGTGATGTTCGGCAGAGCAGGCAAGCTGCGTAAGCACGTGCCACGGGTCTGCACCCCGCCGCCCCGTACCCAGAGCTGGATCACCGGGCCTCGATCCTCACTGCCGCTCATCCAAACGGATGGCGCGCCGCAGTTCATCAGCCGCCTCCTGGCTCGTGCCCTCGCGCTGCTCCAGCAGCGCCGCGGCAATCGCGTCCAGCTTGCGCTGAACGGCGTGCGTGTCACGCCGTTCGGCGTTCTTCAGCAAAGCCAGCAGTAGAAGGTTGACCGACGTCATGAGGTCTCCGGCGAAGATCAGCCAGGACAGCGGCGGGTGCACGAGGTGCAGGGCGATCGTGCCGAAGACCAGGAGCACGCACAGCACGTAGAAGAACGGGGAGCTGGTGACGTTCGACGCCCGATCAGAGAACGCAGCGAACCAGTCACGACCGGCACCGCCTCGCTTGGCGGGATGATCAGTGGTCATGCCCGCCATGCTCCCAGCACACACCCTCCCCCGCGGGGACCACGAGTTGGCGGGCGCGCCCGGGTCCTCCTCTGCCCACACTCGTCCATCGCCACCACGCGTGCCTGTGTGCAGTGCAGTGCAGTGCAGTGCAGTGCAGGGAGCCCTCGCCAACTTGAAGTCGCATGTCAAAGGGCTGGTGTGATCGGTTCTCGTGGTGCTCGTGCTGGTCGCGGGCGGAAGTCTGCGGACAAGATCGTCCGTTAGCGGTCGACTTCGAGGTTCGTCAGGACGAGCAGAGCACGCAGGAGTTGGGTGGCGTGGGCGGGATCGGTACGGAGTTTGGTGAGGATCCGCCAGTTCTTGAGGTGGGCGAAGCCGCGCTCGACCGGTGCGCGTCCGACGGCGAGGACGCGGTTGGCTTCCTTCTGACCGGCGGTGAGTTTGTGGGTGCGGCTGGCGGTGTAGCCGGTGATGATCACGGGGTCGCGGATGTCGTTGTCCAGGCCGCGGAAGCCGAGGCCGGCCAGAGCGCCGAGGCCGGCGGCGCGTAGGTGGGCCAGGATGTGGTCGTGGCGGGCGGCGGTGTTGTCGTGGGTGCGGCCGGGCCGGGCGGCGGAGATCCAGATCAGGCGGCTGCTCTCGTCGGTCAGGGCGAGGAAGTGCAGGCCGTGGCTGCGGTGCTTGACGCCTCTATGTTCGTCAAGTTGCCCTGGTCGCCATCGAAGTGCTGATGATCTTGAAGATCTGCCGGGCGAGATACCGCTTGAGGCATCTGATGATCTCTCTTCTGGTTCGACCTTCCGCGGTCCGTCGCGCAAGGTAGGCACGCGTCTCGGGGTGGTCGCGAAGCCGAGTAAGGGCGATGCGGAAGAGAGCTGCATTGGCCTGGCGGTCGCCACCGCGGTTCAGCCGACGCCGCTGACTCTTGCCGGACGACCGTTCGACCGGGCTCACTCCGCACAGTGCGGCGAAGGACGCCTCGCTGGAGAAGCGCTCCGGGTCGTCCCCGGCCGCGACCAGGAGCGCCGCGGCCGAGTCCGGTCCGACTCCGTGGAGTTCCAGCAGGTCAGGGGCAGTGTCCTGAACCCGTTGTTTGATCATTCGAGTTCGTCCAGTTCCGCGCGCCGCGCGGTGATCCGTACCAGCAGCTCGGGATCCAGCATGCACAGATCGTAGAAGCCTATTGGTGGGGCTTTCCGGAAAAGGGTGTGATCGAGTGGCTTTGTTCACGAGCCGACAGCGCCTGTACACGGGTTGGGACAGCACTCGAAGCTCTGCGGACGTCGAGCAATTCATGGCTTCGGGCAGCACGGGTCCCTGCCAAGAGTCTGGCAGGGGCCCGTGGTGTAGGGAGCCGAGGGGGCTGGGACCCGTCCCTAGATGAGCAGCATCCTGGCCAACACGGCTACCGTCTGCTGGTGGCCTGACGGCCCGGCGTCACTTCAGGTGTCGGGTGAAGAACTGGGCCGCGGCGTCCCCCGCGAACTGCGGAACGCCGGTGTGCCCGCCCATATTGGCGTGCAGCGTCTTCTCCTTGGAGCCGAAGGCGTCGAACAGGTCCAGGGCCGCCTGCCGGTCGTTCCCTTCGTCGTCCCACTGCAGCAGGACGTGCAGAGGGATGGTGACCTGGCGGGCCTCCTCGAACATGGCGCGAGGGACGAAACTCCCGGCGAACAGAACAGCGGCCGAGATACGCGGCTCGACCACCGCCAGCCGAGTCCCGATGGAGATCACTCCCCCCGAGTACCCGACCGGGCCGCCGATCTCGGGCAGCGACAGGAGGGCGTCCAGGGCGGCCTGCCATTCCGGGACCGCCTTGTCGACCAGGGGGAGGACAAGGGCGTCGATGATCTCGTCGCTGACCGGCTCGCCGGCCTCCATAGCCCGGCGCAGGTCGGCGACGGCCTGCTCGGCTGCGGGCAAACGGGGCCGGTCGCCGCTTCCGGGGAGCTCGATGGTGGCCGTGGCGAAGCCGTCCGCCGCGGAGTGCCGGGCCCGGGCCAGCAGCCGGGGGTACATCTTGCGCAGCCCGAGAGGAGGGGGGCTGAGCAGGATCAGCGGCGCCGGTGCGGATGTGGATGCAGATCCGGGCGTCCACAGGATGCCGGGGATCTCGCCGAGGGTGAATTCGCGCTCAAGGACAGCGTCGTCGAGACGCTGTTCAGAAGTGAATTGCACGGTCATGCCTTTCGGGAGTGCCATGGAACGGCGCTCCCGGACGACCTACCGCCCGACCGTGACCCCGGAGGGGAGCACCCATGTCGATACGTTCACGGGTACCACCTCCTCGCTCTCTTGCACGGCCTCCGAGAACATAGCAGTGGCTGCCGTGGTTCCGCCAACGGGTTTTTGAGGAGGCTCTGCGGCCGAACACCACGGCGTCGGAGTCACGCCTGTCACTGGTCGGGAAGCGCACGTCCGCCACCGATTTCGAGCACCGGAAAACCGGCAACCAACCGCTGACGGACGATCTACTGCGCAGACAGCCGCCCATGACCAGCGTGAGCACCCTGAGCACCGGTCACACCAGCCCTTTGACCTGCGACTTCAAGTTGGCGAGGGCTCAGGGTCTCGCACACTCCCGCGCGCCCTTCACCACATCGACCTCGCCCCTCGGCGACCCCGGCGCCCGGCGAAACGGAGGAGATCACCCTCCAGGACGACTGCGCACACATGCCGGTAGGCAGTGCCCTGCCCGGCCTCCACCAGGCGCGCGGGGGTTGGATGACGACAAGGAACGCGGTTCGAAACGGGAGAGGTGCCAGGGTGCCAGGGGTGCTGGTCGTGTTCAGGTGTCGGTCGTGTGCTGCTCCCTTGTCGAATTCCGTTGGGGCAATGTGAGTGGAAGCCGCTGCCGTCCGTACGGGGCCGGGAGCACTACACATACGGTCCGTCGACAGTGCCTGCCGGTTTCTTTTCCGGTGCCCCAGACCCGTACGGTCCCGCTGGACCGAGTGCCACCCGGGTGATCAACCCCCTGGATGGTGTGCTCCTGCGGCCCCACACGGACCCGTCTCGGCTTTACGGGTGTTGTCGGCGGGACGGGCTCAACGGACCGAACCTGCTGTGCGCCCACTGCGGCAGCGAGGTCGGCATCGAAATCTCCGATTGCTGGACCGCGTACGACATCCGACTGCTGAACACAGCCGTCTCGGGAAGCCCTCACGATCAACCGACAAGCCTCGGCACCAGCACGACACGAGGACATGCTTCCGAAGAAGCTCAAAGACCGCACAGCCGAACATCTCGCGCTTGAGCGCCTTGATCCAGTTGACATAGCCATCGACCGCGCCAGAACCCCAGAGCAGAAAAAGGACCCCGATGAGGCATCGCTGTCACAGTCGACACCGGCAGCGGCAGCGGCAGCGGCAATCGCGCAGGGCCTACGACGAAGGGTGGCCTCTAACAGTGGGTGTGAATGGTTGAGTGCAGGAAATCTCGGCGAGAATGATCTTGCTAAAGGCTGTCCCGTAACTACGGCCGAGGGCTACCCTCGCGTACTTCTGCACCACGCACCTGGGGCCAGTGTCGGCGGGTGTGACATCGTGGCGATCATGGGTGACTCAAGGGCGTACCCGCTCTTCAGGAGTGCCAGCGCAGCGGACACGCTCACGCTGGCACGGCGTCTGTGCTCGCTGATGGAGAAGCGGGATTCGGTTGTCGAGCTAACCGCTGAGCTGCAAACGGCCGAGGACGTGTGGAGGATGGTGGGGGTGCTGCCAAAGGCTGTCTACAACGCACAAGGCATGCCGTTCGACTCATATGAGTGGACTCATGAGTACCGGGCGGACACGTTGCCCAGGGATTCATATGGGCTCGTGACGTTGCTGCCGTTCCGCGTGGACGCCGAGGCGACGGTGGGTGATGAGCTGGAGGATCTCTTCGTCCAGGCCCTGGGCCGTGGCCCCGCGTCGATTTACTGGGACGGCAGCTGGCCAGACGTGCCGGAACTCGATCTTGAGGCGTATGCGAAGTACGAGGCAGTCCAAGTGGTGTTCAACAGCCTCGACATTGACGGGGAGCTTCCCGCCGATGAGCACACGGTGTTCGTGCACCTGTCCAAGTTCGGGGATCTCCCCCGAGCGGAGTGGTTGGCGCGGCAGGTCGGTGCGGAGGTACTCGGGGAGTCCGTGCCTGGCAGGTGACCGAGGCGACGGACAGACGCGCCGTGGTCAGCAGGCATGATGCGACGATCTGTTTGTGGCTGGTGTGATCACGGCGTCGGATCCGTCCTGGATAGCCCCGTTTACCGAGCTCAGCCCACGAGCCTTCGGGAAGCTGGTGACGGTTCTGCGGCGCGAGGGTGCGGACGTGGTCCGCAAGGGCCGGCCGTGGAGTCTTCCACTGGAGGACCGGGCCCTGCTGGTCGCGGCTTACTGGCGCACGAACCTCACGATGCGGCAGCTCGCGCCGCTGTTCGGGGTCTCGAAGTCGGCGGCGGACCGGATCATCGACCACCTCGGGCCGATGGTCGCCCTCCAGCCCCGCAAGCGGTTCACCAAGGACGCCGTGCTCATCGTCGACGGCACCCTGGTCCCCATCCGCGACCACGCCATCGCCGAGCGATCGAAGAACTACCGGTACTCCACCAACCACCAGGTCGTCATCGACGCCGACACCCGCCTGGTCGTCGTAGTCGGCCGGCCGCTCGCCGGGAACCGCAACGACTGCAAGGCATGGGAAGAATCAGGGGCCAAAGCCGCCGTCGGCAGGACCCTCACGATTGCCGACGGCGGCTACCCGGGCACCGGACTGGTCATCCCGCACCGCCGCGGGCGCGGGCAGAGCGAACTACCCGACTGGAAAGAGCAACACAACAAGTCCCACAAGCAGGTCCTGGCTCGTGTCGAGCATATCTTCGCCCGCATGAAGACGTGGAAGATCCTTCGCGACTGCCGCCTCAAAGGCGACGGCGTCCACCACGCCATGCTCGGCATCGCCCGGATGCACAACCTCGCCCTCGCCGGATAGGCCAGCGGGCTACACGACCACCAAGCCTGCCCGAGGAGACTCGGAGATCATTTACGGGACAGCCCTTACGTGGAGAACCGTCCGGTCTGCTCCGCCGAGGTGTTCCACCACGCGGGAGTCGCCGGCATCTACAACATCTTCACGCCGGCCGCCCACCGCCGGCGCGGCTACGGCGGAGCCATCACGCTCACGGCCCTCCACACAGCCCGCGAGCGAGACCACCGCATCGCGGTCCTGCAGGCATCGGCCGACGGCGAGCCCGTATACCGCCGCCTGGGGTTCCGCGCCTGCGGCCAGTTCGTCGAACATGCCATCAACGCCTGAACCGCCCGGACGTCCACGGAGGTCCGCCCGTCATCCCTGAATGAGCCGTCAGCCATTCATTGATGGCCGCCACGAGGACAGCGGCCTCGTGGCGGCCCGCGGGCTTGTCGCATCTCGCGGCCACGGCCCGGTTCCTTTCGAGACGGTTGATGCCGTACTCGACGGCATGCCGAGCCTTGCAGTCCTCGGCGTCGAACCCGGGCGGGCGGCCACTGCGGGAGCCGCGCTTCTTGCGGTTGCGCGCCTGGTCGGCCTGTTCGCCCTTTCTGCCCTGTCCGCCATATCCGCTATGCCCGAGATGGTGCCGCGACTGCCGCGGCGGCGCAGGTAGGCGCGGTTCTTGCAGGAGGCGTACGCCTTGTCCGCGCGGACCCGGCTGGGGCGGACGCGCGGCCGGCCCGGCCCGAGGCGGGGTACACGGACCCCTCTCCAGCACGGGCTCGAACTGCGGCGAATCGCCGCGCTGCCCTGCCGGGATCACGATCGACAGGAGCTTCTGGCCCTGCTCGACCACCAAGTGCAACTTGGTGGTGAACCCGCCGCGCGACCTTCCCAACCCGTGATCCCCGGGCTCGGTGAACACACCGCCCGGCAGTTCCTTCTGCAGGCCACCCCGCATGCGGGCCCCGGCCGCATGCTGGTGAGCGCGGCAGGCCGTGGAGTCGACGCTCAGGTCCCAGACGATCGCGCCTCTCATGTCGGCCAGGGAGTGAAGCCGAGTGAGGATCCGCCGCCAGGTGCCGTTCCGCTGCCACCGGCGGAACAAGTCGTAGACCCGGCTCCACGGTCCGTACTCGACGGGCACGTCCCGCCACGGCACATCGGTCCGCACACGGAACCGCACACCGTCGATCAACTGCCGCCGCGGCCAGACGGGCGACCGGCCCACCCTCGCACCCTTCGGCAACAACGGCTCCAGCACTGCCCACTGCTCGGCCGCGAGATCTCCCCGTCCGAGGAAGCGCCGCCTCCGAACTGGGGCACTGGTACCACATGGCGGGTGTCCGGGACGCGGCGACGAACGAGATCCGGCCGTACGTCGACGGCGTCCTGGCCGCCACAGCGCTCCCGGGACGGGCTGATGTGAGCACCGGCCCGTTCGCGGTCGGCCGCGCCGAGTGGGGCGGCGGGAGCATCGACGTCTGGAAGGGTTCGGTCGACGGGGCGCACGCCTTCGACGAGGCGTTTTCCTCTGAGGAGGTGGCCGCGCCGCGCGCAGCCGGAAAGCCGTAGGGCGACGTCTACGGTGCCGTGCGGGATGACCGTGCGGCCCCGGAACCCCCCGGACCGCGAGCGCGGGATCGTGCTCCGGGACTTCGTCGTGCCCGCGGGTGGGGGCGGGAACCGGCCGTCGTGACGGCCGAAAGTTGGTATGGACCTGACAAGCAAGGCCGGTTACCGTGACGCCGGCGCCTCACTGAGAGCGCTCTCAAGCCCCCCGCATCAGGAGGTACCGTGAAACGCACCACCCCCCTGCGCGCCGCCATCGCCGCCCTGCTTCTGACAGTCGGTCTGGGCGCTGCCCAGGCCGGCGCGGCGGGCGCGGCCCCGCTTCCGGAGCGGTCGGCCGCGCCGTCCGCCTCGGCCGGACTGCTCGACGCCATGAGCAGGGACCTCGGGCTCACCGCCGCCGAGGCCGAGGAACGACTGAGCGCCGAGAAGGCCGCCGTCGCGGTGGAGAAGGCCGCTCGTCAGAGCGTCGGCGCGGCCTATGGCGGTTCGTGGTTCGATGCGGCGAGCGGCCGGCTGGTCGTCGCCGTGACCGACCGGGCCGAGGAGGCGGAGGTCCGGGCGCTGGGCGCCGACACGCGGCTGGTCCGGCACAGCGCGGCCGCGCTGGACCGCGCCAAGGCGCGCCTGGACACGCTGCGCGCACCCGCCGGAGTGGCCGGCTGGCACGTCGATCCGAGGACCAACAGCGTGGTGGTCGACGTCGTGCGTTCCGAGCGGCAGAACCCCGCCGTGCGGTCCTTCGTGGACCGGGCCCGGGCCGGCGGCCCCGTCACCGTCGCCGAGACGGAGCAGGCTCCCCGTACGTACGCGGCCGGCACGGTCGGCGGCGACCCGTACTACACGGGCAACGTCCGCTGTTCGATCGGCTTCTCCGTGTACGGGGGCTTCGTGACGGCCGGGCACTGCGGTCGGGCCGGCGCGGCGGTGCGCGGCTGGGACGGCTCCGCGATGGGCACTTTCCAGGGCTCGTCGTTCCCGGGCGACGACTACGCGTACGTTTCGATCCACAGCGGTTGGTGGACCGTGCCCGTGGTGCTCGGCTGGGGCACCATCCCCGACCAGCTCGTCCGCGGCTCGGCCGAGGCCCCGGTGGGTTCCTCGATCTGCCGCTCCGGCTCGACCACGCACTGGCGCTGCGGCACGGTCCTGGCCAAGAACGAGACGGTCAACTACAGCCAGGGTGCCGTGTACCAGATGACCAAGACCAGCGTCTGCGCCGAGGGCGGCGACTCCGGCGGCTCGTTCCTCAGCGGTGACCAGGCCCAGGGTGTCACCTCGGGCGGCTGGGGCAACTGCTCCTCCGGCGGCGAGACGTGGTTCCAGCCGATCAACGAGATCCTCGGCCGGTACGGCCTGCGGCTGCACACCGCCTGAGCCCGCGACAGCGAACGGGTCCTTCCGGGCGCAAGCGCTCGGGAGGACCTGCGGTGCGGCTCCCCCACGCCTCCGGCTCCGCCGTCGACACCGTCACCAGCCGTGCGTACCACCAGTTCGTCGGCTCGGGTGCGCGGCTGCGGGGTGACTCCGAGTGCCCCGTTCCAAGCTCCCGCGCTCCCTCAAGCCAGCCTTAAGGGAGCGTTAAGTCACGGACTGCTGGAGAAAACCGCAGTTCAGAGGCATGTAAGAACTAACCTCCGACGTTGCCATGGCAGTTACTCCTCCGTAATACTCACTGCCCGCGGGTGCCATCTCGTCACGACTGAGAGCGCTCTCAGGCGAAGAGCGCACGGTTCGACCTGCCCTGTCACCCTCGTTCCCCATCCCCCAGACAAGGGAGTACGCCCATGGCTGCTGCTCATCGCGCACGACGCTGGTCCTTCGGCGGCGTGGTGCTCGTCCTCACCGCCGCCCTCGTCGCGGCGGTCCTCATCTCCTTCAGCGGCTCGGTCGCCCCACGGGCCGGTGCCGCGGTCGCCGCGCAGACGTGGTCCGACGAGTTCGACGGCGCGGCCGGCCGTGCGCCCGACGCCGCCAAGTGGACATTGGAGAGCGGTGGTTCGGGCTTCGGCAACCACGAGCTGCAGTACTACACCAACAGCACTTCCAACGCCGCGCTCGACGGCCAGGGCCACCTGGTCATCACGGCGCGGAAGAACACCGACGCCGGCCTCGGCTGCTGGTACGGGCAGTGTCAGTACACCTCGGCCCGGCTGAACACCGCCCGGACCTTCACCCAGGCGTACGGCCGCTTCGAGGCCCGCATCAAGATCCCGCGGGGCCAGGGAGTCTGGCCGGCGTTCTGGATGCTCGGCAACGACCTCGGCACCGTGGGCTGGCCCAACAGCGGTGAGATCGACATCATGGAGAACATCGGCCGCGAGCCCAACACCGTGCACGGCACGGTGCACGGTCCCGGCTACTCGGGGGCGGGCGGACTCGGCTCCGCGTACAGCCTGCCCGGCGGCCGCGCCTTCGCCGACGACTTCCACGTGTTCGCCGTCGACTGGAGCCCCAGCTCCATCGTCTGGTCGGTGGACGGCACCGCGTACAAGACCCTCACCCCGGCCGACACCGGCGGCAAGAAGTGGGTCTTCGACCACCCGTTCTTCATCATCCTCAACCTCGCGGTCGGCGGCGACTGGCCCGGCAGCCCGGACGGTTCCACGGCGTTCCCGCAGACGATGACCGTCGACTACGTCCGCGCCTCCTCCTCCGGCAGCGCGCCCGCCGCACGCCCGATCCGCGGCATCGGCGGCATGTGCGTCGACGTCGCCGGCGCCTCCAGCGCCGACCGCACCCCCATCCAGCTGCACAACTGCACCGGCAACGCCGCCCAGCAGTGGACCGTCGGCGGCGACGGCACCGTCCGCGCCCTCGGCAAGTGCCTGGACGTGGCGGGCGGCTCCACCGCGGACGGCGCGGTCGTCCAGCTCTACACCTGCAACGGCACCAACGCCCAGAAGTGGACGTACACCGCCGCCCACGACTTCACCAACGTCGGCGCGAACAAGTGCCTGGACGCCAAGGGCAACTCCTCGGCCGACGGCACCCGCCTCCAGACCTGGACCTGCACCGGCTCCGCCAACCAGAAGTGGACGATCGGCTGACCGGCCCGTCCCACCGGACGGGCCCTCCCCTCCCGTCCTCTCCCCCTTCCTCCTGCGTCCCCGCATCCCCGCATCCCATCGCTCCCCGACCCGACCTCACTCAGAACGGACCCCCCACCGTGACGGCACGCCACCAGCGAACGATGTCCCGCAGAAAACTCCTCGCCGCGACCGCGGGCCTGGCCGTGGCGGTCCCCGCCGTGGCCACTTGGCTCGAGGCCGGCGCGAACGCTGCCACCACGCCCACGCTCCCCCTCGACCTGGTCAACACCACCGGCAACAACACGGTGTACGCCTACGTGCTCGGCCGCGACCCGGCGGCCGGTGGCAACTGGGCCTTCATCCAGGCCAACGGCTCCACCCTGTACCACCCGCCGGCCCCGGCCAACGACCAGACCCCGCTCGGGGCCGACTGCGCCATCGCTCTCAACGCGTCCGGTGCCGGGGCGCGCAGGGTCACGCTCCCTCGGCTGTACAGCGGCCGCATCTACTTCTCCGTCGGCGCGAAGCTCACCTTCCTGATGAACCGGGGCGGCGGGCTGGCCCTGCCGTCGGTGAGCAACCCCACCGACCCCAACGCGAACGTCCACCACGACTTCTGCGAATTCACCTTCAACGCCGACCAGTTGTACGCGAACATCACGTTCGTCGACATGGTCTCGCTGCCGATCGCCTTCCAACTGGAGACCGGCCAGGGCACCCAGACGGTGCGCGGGCTGCCTTCCGACGGGCTGTCCCGGGTCGCCGCGGCGCTGCGCGCCCAGTCCGCAGCCGACGGCAGCGACTGGAGCCGGCTCATCGTCAGCAAGGGCGGGGGCGACCTGCGCGTGCTCAGCCCCAACCTGGCGATCCGCGGCAACAACGCCCTGTTCCGGGGCTACTTCGACGGTTACGTCGACGAGGTGTGGAACAAGTACCGCTCCACCGACCTGCGCATCGACACCCAGTTCACCTGGGGAACGCTCACCGGCCGCGTCAACGGCGACACCCTCACGTTCCCCGGGGCCGGCAGCTTCGCCAAGCCGTCGACCCTGTCGATCTTCTCGTGCAGCGACGCGCCCTTCACCACGGGCAACGACCTGATGGGCAACCTCAGCGCACGGCTCGCCGCCGCGTTCAACCGCACCACCCTGCTGGACAACCCCCACCAGCCGACCGCCGAGAACCCTGCCGCCTTCTACACCCGGCCCCGCACCAACCACTACGCCCGCATCCTGCACGCCACGACCCCCGACCACCTCGGGTACGCCTTCCCGTACGACGACGTGCACCCGGCCGGCGTCGACTTCGAGGGCAAGGTGCAGTCCGGCAGCCCCGGCCGCTGGACCATCACCGTCGGCGGAACGGCCGGCGGCGGTACGCCGAGCCCGACGCCGACCGCCACCGCCACGGGCGGCGGGGTCAGCGCCTTCGCCACCATCCAGGCCGAGGCGTTCAACGCCCAGTCGGGGGCCCAGGTCGAAGCGTGCTCCGACAGCGGCGGGGGATCCGACGTCGGCCACCTGTCCAACGGCGACTGGCTCAAGTTCTCGTCCGTCGCCTTCGGCGCCACCGGCGCCACCCGCTTCAACGCCCGCGTCGCGTCCGGGGCCGCCGCCGGCGTCAGCGGCCTGGTCCAGGTCCGCCTCGGCAGCCCCACGGCAACCCCGGTCGGCAGCTTCGCCGTCGCCAACACCGGAGGCTGGCAGGCCTGGCGCACCGTACCCGCCGACATCGGCCGGACCACCGGCACCCACGACGTCTACCTGACCTTCGACAGCGGCCAGCCCGCCGACTTCGTCAACGTGAACTGGTTCACCTTCGCCTGAGGAATCTCCGGGCCGGGGCTCGCGGACGCGCGGGTCCCGGCCCCGTGCCGGCCGGGACGAAAGCACGGTTCTCACCGCAAGCCCGCCCCGCGGCCACTGCGGAGCGATCTCACGGATGCGCAGCCCACCTGTCTGCGCCCGGATGCCGCGGGCCGGTTTCGGCCCCGATGAGGGCGCTCGTCCCCGAGTCACCTGATCGAGGGACCAGCCTTCCGAACTGCGGTCGGTTACTCAGGTTGAACTCGTGATGTCGGCGGCAGGACCGGATGGTTGAGCTGCTGTGGCACACTCGTCCGCGTGATCGAGGTCCCAAACGATGGCTGGTCGTTCGCAGCAGCACGGGAGCCGGCTCGCTTCGGTGCTTGCGAGGTGAACGGGGCCCCTGGCGTGGAGCACGCGGTAGGCGCGCGCGGGACGCTGTGTGGCATATCGGCACGGCACACCACTGCCTATCTGCATCTTTTCGTTCCCGACGCGCTGCAGTCGTGTCGACGGTGCCGTCAGCAGGCCGACGCGGCCCCGACCCGGCCCTGTGCCCAGGAGCGCCTTTACGACCGAGTCCTGGATTCGACTCCGGGCACGATGCGCGATGAGCTGCTCGCCGCCCTTCGTACAGGGACGACGGTTCGCTTGTGGATCAACGGCCGCTCCGCAGATCTGGCAAAGTTCTACGCAAGG
Source organism: Streptomyces sp. NPDC093089 (assembly GCF_044754405.1). NCBI lineage: Bacteria > Bacillati > Actinomycetota > Actinomycetes > Kitasatosporales > Streptomycetaceae > Streptomyces > Streptomyces sp. NPDC093089. The sequence goes on along the minus strand of NZ_JBIVPA010000022.1, from coordinate 2,498 downwards.
ATCGACGAGCTGACCGAGGGTGTGGGGCCCGCTGCCGAAGCTTTCGCGTCAGCGGCGACAATCGGACTGGCGAACGTTGAGCACGACCTCTGGCGGTTCCTGGTCGTCCTGCCAGAGGGCGACGCTCCTCCGATCGTCGCTCGCGGACCACGCGACCGCTGATGCGGCCAAGTCCTGCCGATGTCGAACATGATCACGGCAACGCAGTGGTCAGCCCGGTCGCGGCCAGGCAGCCGTCGATGAGCTGCGGCCGGTACTGGATCTTCCGTAAGCCGCGTCTGACCGCCTGCCCTGGCCGTCGTCGAGCCTGGGCGGGTAGATCAGCCGGGACCGGTCCCCGGGTTTGTAGCAGGTCAGGGCGGCGATTGAGACCCGCCGACGGGAGCGGCCACGCACCCGAACGATGGGTGTTCGGCCACGGCGTCCCCAGGTGCGGGCCCGCGCCGGCGTCATCGAGACACCAGCCTCGTCCTCGAGCACGAGCCAGGCTCCGAGCGCCGCCACTAGGCTTTTACCTGCGGCCACACCTGCTTCTTCCACATCTCGACCGCCCCGTCGTCGCGCTCGATTGCCCGGCGGACCGGCTGCTGGCACGACCAGCCGTTGCGTCGCATCAACTTCCATACGCCCTGGACGGTGCAGGAGACGTGGAACCGTCGGCCGAACAGAGTTTTGATCCGCGCCAGCGTCCACCGCTGGTCCTCCCAGCCGTGAGCGAGCGGTCCCTTCTCCAACTCCCGCTCCAGCTGGTCGAACTGCCGTTCGCCGAGCCGGGGCAGCGACTGCGGCCCCTTCGACTCCAAGGCATCCGAACCTCCCTGGCGCCAGGTGTGGCACCACCGCTCCACCGACCGCACGGTGACCCGAAGGTCAGCCGCGATCACCCTGTTGCCGTCACCCCGTTCGGACCGCTCGGCGGCCTCCAGCCGTACCCGCCTCCGACACTGTTGCTCCTGGGCAGTGAAACCACCCCCCTGCGCGTATCGCACCCCGACGTCATATCGCAGGGATCAAGGTCCGTCAGCACCCACGACAAGGCGAGTTCAACTTGAGCAGTCACGCGCAGGGCGCAACATAGAGGTAGAGCCCGCCCGGGAAGCCGTCGCACGTTGCACCGGGCGGGCGCCACCATGTGGGAGATGCCTTGGACCATGTGGACGAGGGCGAACAGCACGACGTGCTGTTCCGCCGCAAAAGGGGGCGTGTCGGCAGCGTCGTGGGAGGAACCCCCGACGGGGTCCCCGTCCCCAGATCCTGGGCGGCTCTCAGAGCCCCCCGGCAGCTCTAGTCGTTGAACATCCCATGCGCCTGTTCTTCTCGACCCTCGCCGCCGGCCTCGTGCTCGGGGGACTCGTCCTTGCCGTCACCGGCAGCTTCGTGGCCGCAGCGGCCTGCGCCGCGTACGTCGTGGTCGTAGTTCCGCTCGCCGTGCTCGTGGGTCGCGCAATCCGCGGACGTTCCACCCCTCCGTCCTCTCACTGAAGGAGCCCCCTCGCGCGTACGTACTTCGGCTCTTCAATTGTCGCGGCCCGCACGCTGTACACCGGAGCACGTTGTCCGTGGGGGCGCTACCTTCAGACGATCAGACTGCAGGTGAGGCCCGTTCCGTCTCTCGTGGAAGTACGGAAGTCCCGACAGGAGGGGTGTGCCATGCCGGATTCCGAGGAGGCTTCCCAGAGAACCGAAGCGCATCCGGAGTTCCCGGACATCGTGGAACCGGTCCTCGACCTGGACCTGCGCCTCCTGGTCTCGATGGTCGACTCGGAGGAGAACCGAGGGACGAGTGTCAGCATCACGCTGCACGTGCCGGGCGGCATCGTCAGTGGCGAGCTCATCGGCCGAGAGGAGTACCTGGACCGCTGGGACGCTGTTGCAACCAACGCAGGCATGCCAGGCGTCGTCGGCTTCCAACGCAAGGCTGCAGCAGTACTGCGCCAGGCGGGAGTGCGGAAGCCGAATGACCTGCCGCGGTGGATTCACCTCCGTGACGCGGCTGTGCTGGGACCGAACGGCAGACTGTTCACGTTCCCGAGCTGGAGGGGCCGACTGGCTGACGTATCCGGCTGGGCTCTCGGGGGCATTCGGGAGGAATAAGAGGTCCTAACAGAAGTCATTAATGGGGTGACTGTCGGCTTGGATGCTCGTTGGTCCGTTCGTGGGGAAGAGGAACTCTCGACCGTGGGTCGTGTCGGACGAACTGTGGTCGCTGATCGAGCCGTTGCTGCCGGTCCCGGCACCGAAGCTGGTGGCGGGGCGGCCTCGGGTTCCTGACCGGCAGGCTCTGTGCGGGATCCTCTTCGTGCTCCACACCGGCATCCAGTGGGAGTACCTGCCCCAGGAGCTCGGCTTCGGGTCCGGCATGACGTGCTGGCGGCGGCTCGCCGCGTGGAACGAGGCCGGCGCGTGGGACCGGCTCCATGCCGTCCTGCTGACGAAGCTGCGGTCGGCGAAGCAGCTGGACTGGTCCCGGGCGGTGATCGACTCCACCCATGTCCGGG